>NZ_JBICST010000004.1:0-783348 GCF_043197265.1 Kribbella sp. NPDC049227
GCTGCCCGGCTCAGCACCTGGTGCTCGGGGTCGCTGACCGCCCGACGCAGCGGGGAAGTGCTCACGGTTCAACCTCTCGGCGGTCGGGGAGGACTCGTTCGGTGCGCACTCGTTGCCGCGCGCTCCGGTTGGTGTGTTCGCGCAGTTCGAGGTAGACGCGGACGCCGAAGGAGCCGCGGTTGGGGTAGGCACGGTCGCTGCCCGCGACCTCGAAGTGGTCGCGCAGGTGGTCCACGAGGCGGGTGATTTCGTCGGGTTCTCCGGACAGCCGGACCTTGATCGTCATCGGTTCACTCGCTCCTGCTCGTGTCGATGGATGCGTTCTTGACCGCGGTCGCGCGGGCGGCGGCCTCGATGAGGTGGGGTCGTACGGCGTCGATCCAGGCGAGGAACTCGTCGGCCGGCCAGCGGCCTTCGTCCATCTCGACGTCGATCCCGTCAGTGACCCACACAGGTGGGAAGCCCAGCGAGAAGACGCGATTGTCGTCGCTGTGGCGGCGGGCCTCGATGACCAGGCTACGGTTCCCGGGCCAGTCGGCGCCGCGTTGGTGGTCGAATCGTCGGGTCAGGACCACGATCGGCGGCAACTCGGCCAGGTACGGGTCGTTGTCGTCGGGGGGGTGCGGACAGCATCATGGGATCTCCCTTTGGTTGACGGTTACGTGTCAGCGGCCGGGCGGCCGAGGGGCCGGACCTTCCACCGAGGTCCGGCCGACTGCGGTCCGGTCAGGCGGTGAGTTCGGTGAGGTCGTGTCCGAGGGATTCGGCGACGGCGGCGATGAGGTCGCGTGCGGCGGGTGGGGTGACGGCGTTGCCGAGCTGGCGGACCTTCTCGCGCTTGTTGCCCAGCACCACGTATCCGTCGGTGAACGCCATTCCGGCCGCGACCTCGTGGGGCTCCAGCATCCGGAACAGGCAGTCTTCAACGGCGACGGTCTGCGGCTCTAGCACTGACTGGTGTCCGGCGGTGGTGAGGGTCCGCAGTGTCTCGGTGGCGGGTGTGCACATCTCTGCGCCGGTGGAGCGGGTGCCGTTGTTGCGCATGACCAGGGCGTACCGGTCGCGGGTGGTGAACGTGCCGTGCGGCTCGCTCGTGGCGCGGTTGGTGGCGTTGCCGTAGTAGGGCATCAGCAGTCCGTGGTGGTTGCCTGCGGCAGCGAACGTGTCGAACGGGTCGGTCGCCTTCTTCGTGGTGTTGTTGTTGCGCAGCGGCACCACCAGCGCCTCGGACTCACGCGTGGTCCTGGTCCGCATCACCTCCGCCAGCGTCGTCGCGGTCTCGTTCCAGGTACCGCCCGCGGGACCAGCAGGCCGGTCTCGTTGCGGGTCGTCATAGTGCGCATCGCCTCCGACAGCGGAGCGGCGCTCTTGCCGTCGCGGCCCTCGACCGGCACCAGCAACTCCGGCCTCACGTACCGCTCGAGTCCGGCGCGGATGCGGGACATGGTCTTGTCGGCCAGCGGCCGGGCCCGGTCTCCGATCCGTACGCCGGTCAGGCTCCAGTCGATCGCCGCTGCCGCCGGAAGCCAGCCCGGCTCCACGACCTGGTTACGGCAGGCGACGTTCGGGCAGCGCCACACGTACTGAGCGCGGTAGCGGCCCCAGGTCCGTTCAGGCTTCTTCCAGGCCTGCATTGCCCGCACCAGCTGGCCGCAGCCCTCGCACCACGCCTTCGGCCGGGTCCATCGGTTCAGGTCCGGGCAGCTCGTCTTGCGCAGGTGTGCCACACCGTTATCTGGACAATCTGCGTGCTGTCCGCTCGTTGGCGACCGTTCTGGCGTCCGGAATCGTCGCGCCGGATGCACTACGTTCCGGCCATGCGTGTTGTGAAGGTGACGGACTCGGATCCTGGTGAGCCAGCGGTCCTGTTGCTCGATGCCGATGGCAACGAGGTGTCGGAGGTCTGTGAGTTCCTCAGGACGCTGACGGTGCGGCGGTTCTCTCCGAACACGGTCCGGGCCTACGCCTACGACCTGCAGAAGCTGATGCTGTTCCTGACCGACCAGGACCTGACGGTTGACGAGTTCACGCCGGCTCGCGCGGTCGAGTTCCTCGCGTCGTTGCGCCGAATGCCGTCGGCGCGTCGGGCCCAACGGCTGGACCTGTCGGCGACGACGGCCGGTGGGCGGCTGCTGGCGCCGCGGACCTGCAACCGGATCCTCGGCGCGGTCTCGTCGTTCTACGAGTTCCTGATCACCACCGAGCGCTACCACGGTCCGGAGAACCCCGTGCTCAAGCAGACCGATCTGGCCTCGGCGCGGGTTCCGGATCGCTGGAAGCCACCACTGCTGACCTCCGGCAAGCAGCGTCCGATCCGGCGCAGCCTGCGAGTCAAGACCACCGAGCCGCTGCCCCGACCGATCTCCGACGACACCTACCGCGCCCTCATCTTGGTGATGCGCACCCGACGCGACGGGGCCCTGCTGGAACTCATGCACGAGGGTGGGCTTCGGCCGGGCGAGGCCCTGGGCCTGCACCTGGAGGACATCTCCTACGGCCGCCGCCGGATCACCGTGCGGTGGCGCGACGACCATCCGCGAGGCGTGCGGCAGAAGTCCCGCCGCGATCGCGTGGTCGACCTGCTGGAAGGCCGGGCGCTGCCGGCCGTCAACGACTACGTGCTGCGCGAGCGCCCCCAGGACGCCGACACGACCCTGGTGTTCCTGGTCGGCGGCCGCGGCAAGCGACGCTGCGAGCCGCTCAGCTACGACGGCCTGGTGCGGATGTTCGCCCGGGCCGCCGAGCGCGCCGGGGTTCGCGACGCCTGGCTGACACCGCACAGCCTGCGGCACACCCACGCCACCCGCATGTCTGAAGGCGGCATGCGCGACCTGACCCTGATGACCCGGCTCGGACACGCCAGCCCGGACTCCACCAAGATCTACACCCGGATCAGCGACCCCGAGGTGCTCGCCGACTACCAGCGCGCCGTGGACCAGCACCGGGACGGGGACGGCTCGTGAGTAACGTCGCTCCGCTGCCATCACAGCACCCCCGCCCCGGCAAGATCCCGGCCCACTGCCCCGACGACGAGTACGCGGCCTTCCTCACCCGAACCAGCTGGTCCGCCGACCGACGCCAGCGCCTGCTGCTCAAGCAACGCCGGTTCGTCGCCCGCTATCCCGACCTGGAGGCCTGGCTGCAGCTCCCGCTGCGGGAGCGGCTCGGGTGGCGCAACAACGAGCGGCAGAGCCGCCGAAGCCAACCCGGACCCGAGCACGACGTCACCGCCGGCTGGATCAACGTCAACGCACGGCAGTACCTCATCTACCTCGGCCTGACCGGCCGGCTGCGGCTCGACTGGGGCTGGCTGCTGGGCATCGGCGTGCTCAAGCCCTGGGCGATCGCCGACGACCTCGGCCTGCCGCTGGTCGCGCAGACCGACGCGCTCCTTGAGCGATCGGCCGAGCTCGGGCTGGGCTTCAAGGACTGCCGACACCGCACGCACTGGACGGTCTCCCGGCTGGTCCTGCACCGGGCCGACCCGGACCTGTCCACAATCACCATCGACGACGTCGAGCAGCTCCGCGACGCGATCCGCACGGTCGACCAGATCCCCGGCATCCACGACGCGCTCGACGACAACAAACTCGAAACGGCACCCAGGGTCTGGGGCACCTGGGCGTTCCAGACCGGCGTGACCATGTTCCACGCCGGCGTCATCGACCGCCTGCCCCAGCGGAACGCCACCAGACCCCGGAAGCCGCTGAGCACACTGCCGCGCGTCTTCGCGGTGATGGACCGCTACCTCGCCGAGCGGGCCCTGTTCGACCGGCCCGCATCCGTAGAGCAGACCCGGCAGGCGCTCCGCCGACTGTCGGCCTGGCTCGCCGAGACCCGGCCCGCCGTGGACAGCCTCGCCGAACTCAAACGCGCCGACCTGCTGGACTTCCTGGCCTGGCTGCAGCACCAGCGCAAGGTCAAGCACCCCACCGAAGAACTCTCCCCCGGCTACCAGCGCATCATCGTCTGGCAGATCACCAGGTTCTTCCGCAACGCAACCCAGGCCGAATGGGACGACGTCCCCGTCCGGCCACCGCTCACCCCGGCCGACGTGCCACGAACCGTCACCCGGGTCCCGCGCTACATCCCCACCCACGAACTCGAGCCGCTGATGGAACAGATCCGACAGTTGGACTGCCTGCTGCAACGCTGCGCCCTGCTGATCGCGCGCTGGAGCGGCGCCCGGCGCACCGAGATCCGCAAACTGCACCTCGACTGCCTCGACGCCTACCCCGACGGCACGCCCCGCCTGCGCCTGGCCGCGGGCAAGTCCCGCAAGGAACGCAGCGTCCCCATCCATCAAGAGGCCGCCGACGCGATCCAGGCCCTCGCCGCCATCCGCCACCAGCAGCCCGACCGAGGCGTCTACGACCCCGATCTCGCCCGGCCGGTTCGCCGGCTGTTCCTCCACAACGGCCGGCTCGCCAGCCCCGACTACCTGTTCGCCGCACCGCTCAAACAGGCCTGCGCCCAGCTCGGTCTCCTCAGCACCGACGGAAAACCACAGGTCCACCCGCACCGGTTCCGGCACACCCTCGGCACCCAGCTCGCCGAGAAGGGCGCCAAGACCCTCACAATCATGAAAATCCTCGGCCACGCCAGCGCCGGCATGTCGATGACCTACGCCCACATCTCCGACCCGGTCGTGCTCGCCGACTACCAGGCCGTCCTCCAGCCCGGCGCGCTCCTCGCCGGCGCGCAAGCCGACGTCATCCGCGCCGGCCGCCTCGACCAGGAATCGCTGGACTGGCTGAAGACCAACTTCTACAAGACCGAATTCGAACTCGGCCACTGCCTCCGACTGCCGCAGGAAGGCCCATGCGAGTGTGACCTCTACCTGACCTGCCCGAAGTTCCTCACCACGACCAAGTACGCGCCACGGCTCCGCGAACGGCTCTGCGTCGAACAGCAACTCGCCGCCGACGCCGAAGCCCGCGGCTGGGCCCGCGAGGTCGAACGGCACCAGCGCACCGCCGAACGGGTTCGTGCGCTCCTGGGCGAACTCGAAGAACCGGAGGAGGCTGATGAGTGACATCACCGCGCTTGGCCACCAGCCCGCGTCCAAGGTAAGAATGTCCACATGACCATTCGGTCGCCCCACGACCCTGAAATCGTCGATACCATTCGCCGCTACGTGATTTGGGCCGTCGACCAGCCAGGTGAGTCGCGCTACCTGAAGCTCCTGAACGCCAACTTCCTGCAGGAGAACGAACCCGACCGCGAGGCCTTCGGCGGAGCCCTGGCCGAGGACGCACGCCAGATCAGCGACGAAGACCTCGAGAAGCTGCTCTCCAGTGAATGGCGCGCCCGGCTCACTGCGGCCTGGCTCATAGGCCTTGACCGGCGCGTCAAGTTCCGGCAGATCCTCGGCAAACTGCTCCTTGAGAGCCAGCTCACCTACGCCGGCCAGGGATACTGCTTTGCCCTCGCCCGGTTCGAGCAGCCAGAGGACGCCGACATCCTTGCGGCCTACTTGGAGCACTACCTGCCCAGGACCGACTGCCACTACGACCAGGACCGGGCCATCGGGTCGCTTCTGCACCTCGACGAGAAGCTCGGCACCAACCGCGCCCACCGGTTCCTGTCTCCCGACGGACCATGGCACCATTCCGCGTTCGCAGACCGTGACCCCGACGAATGCCACCGCAGAACAGCGGCGCTCTGCGCCCTCGCCGATCAGCTCATGCGCATTGACAACTAACGCGACACGCCCGGGACACGAGTAGCCAAGGAATTTCCAGCAGCCGCGAACGGACCCATAGGCCCCGAAAGTGTCCAGATAAGCCCGAATACCTGGACATGCTGGACAAGGTTGGCCCAGCAAGGCTGATCGATCACGTCCGCGAGGTAGAGCGGGCTGATCCCGACGGTGCACGCTATCCCCGCACGAAGCGGCATGACGACGCCACCCTGGCCAACTGGTGCGCAAACGCCGTTGGCTCGACCTGTCCCTCACCGTCGAGC
This sequence comes from Kribbella sp. NPDC049227, assembly GCF_043197265.1. NCBI lineage: Bacteria > Bacillati > Actinomycetota > Actinomycetes > Propionibacteriales > Kribbellaceae > Kribbella > Kribbella sp. NPDC049227. The sequence continues at coordinate 5,968 of NZ_JBICST010000004.1, forward strand.
ATGGGCCGGCAAGCGACCTAACAGACGGTCCCAGACATGGTAGGTGTCATCCCGCCATGTGACCCAGATTGCCCGTCATAAGTCGCCGTTAATCGCTCAGGTAGGTATCTGGCGGGGCCTACGCGATGGACCAACGTTCGGCGCCCTTCGCGTCCCTCCGCGCTCATACAGGCGGCCCAGCACCGGGTTCCAGATCAGGCGGGTCAGCCTGTCGAGCTCCTTCTGAACCTTTGCCTCCGACTGCGTCTCGCATGAAACCAGTTAGCCCTCGGCGGCGTCATCGTCAGGTAGGCCGGCGTTGTCAATCTCGGACTGGAGATATTCCTCGGCATCGCCCTCTGCACGCGGATCCAGATCGCGCGCAGCACGGTCAGCAAGCCGGTCCATGTCGCTCTCGGTCAGATTGGATTCTTCCCACTCGTCCAGGTCCTCGGGACCGCCCGCGTGCGATGAAGGCTTCTGCAAACCCTCATCGGCGACCCAGCCGCCCCTGGCCGGATCCCACACCGGACCCCGCCCCGTGTAAACCAAACTTATCTTTTCCAAGCACCATGACTTTACCCAGCCCGGGATCGACTCGTCGAGATCCTTCAGGTTCCTTTTCCTTCTAGGCGCGCGCCGCCGTAAGACAAGTTGACCGACATCAAACCCGTAACATGCGCTTACGATCGGCCCAAGGCTCGCTGGCGGCAGGACTGTCTCACTACATATTAACAGCGACGCAAGCAGTGCTTCTCTGACCACGCTGGACTCACAAGTCCACACCCCATCATGGGGGCCGACTCGATCGAGTCTGTCCGTCAGAAGACGGCGGAACACGCCTTCAGACAGGATATCGACAGCATTGCCAGCTGCAACGGCCTGAATCCATCGCTGAAGAAGGTTCAGCTGAGTGTCCGTCGTCGGCGCACCGAGAAGATGATGCTCAATAGTCCACCATACGGCTCCTAAGCAGATTCCGAACTGTCCCTTAGCGACGATAAGTCCGGACGGTGTAAACCTGGCCGGCTCGTTCACTTGCCCTGAGAGCGCCAACCAGGACAAGGCTGTCGATTCCGGGCCGAAACTACTCGCCGTTGAAGCGGCTACCTCCTGCATCCTGCGCGCTTGTGAACCCCATTCGTCACGGAACCATCCTGCTTGGTCAGTAAGTTCCAGAGTCGCCCACCCATCGATGAACATCCTCTGCGCAACGCGATTGTCGACCAGGTACTCGGAAGTGAAGTGCGATCGAGCATCCGGGTTAAGATTCAGTAGAGCTACGAACGTTTCAAGGCTAATCCTGCGACGTGAGGACCAATCGTCACACAGCATGTTGAAAGCCCGCTCCCGACTACGCTGCGGAAGCAGCGTGCCATCGATCAGGCGAATTGGCAGCGCACTGTTCTCGCTTCTTTCGCAGACTTCCTCGAATACTCGCCAGCCTCCCCCGTCTTCCTTGTCGTCGTATGCTTGAATCATAAGCTCCGGTAAGACCGAGGTAGGGTCGGCGCGAAATGCTGCAGTGATGTCTTTGGCGACAGCCTTCGCGTTGGTCGCCGCACGACATAACGATTCAGCCGTGAAATATTCTAGGAAAGTCCTGTGTGAGAAGCCGAATATTCGCTCACCGTGCTCGCTTGTACCGATCTTTGCGAGCAGCCAGGCCCGGCCCGCGCAGAATTCTAGGAAGTCAGCGGCGCGAGTCTTCGCCTCCAACTCGTCGATCCCGGCAATATCGGCGAGATAGCGGCCGATCGCCTTAACGATCACCTTCTCTTCAAGTCCAGCCTGAGCCGCTTTAGATTTATAGACCCACCGGGCGATCTCTTGCATCAACCGTTGACCGTAGGCAGGCATATCTTCGGTTTGCGATATCCCGCGATGCGCGTCCCATCTAATGAAGAGGAGCTCAGCGCATTTCCCATAGATATCGCGGCGCTTACGTGGAATCGATCCTCTGGCGCGATACAGGATGCAGAGGAGTGATAATAGAAGCGGATTACTCCTGAGATCCGTGACGGTCTGCGACTCGACAATGAAGGGTTCGGTGAGCTCTGGCCGCTCGACTAGCGAGAACCAACGGGCTGCATAGTCCGCAACCTGTGCTTCCGTAAATTCCTTGAGCTTGTAGTGTTGGAAGATTCGCTTATCCAGCGCTGCCCGCTGATAGCCAATTTCACGAGAGGTCACAAGAATTGAAGTTGACGGATATGCTCGACATAGCCCTTCGATGCGTTCAACCATTTCCACGCGGGTAGAGATGTTGGCGATCTCGTCAAGCCCGTCAACAATTAACTCAATTCGCCCTAGGAGCAGCAGGCCTCGCAACGCGGCGGCGCTTTCATGCATATCAAACACACGGTGGAGCATCTTGGCTAAGTACTCGGTCAGGGAACTTGACCAACCTTCGCGAAGATAGTCCCTGCAGCGTATGGCGAGAGTGATGCGAGGGATCTCCTCGCCATGCGACAAGCCGTATACGAGATGGGAGACGAATGTTGTCTTCCCGGCTCCCGGAGCTCCGGTGAGAACGACTCTATACGGCGAGCCGTTTGCCATTAGAGTTTCCGAGCTCTCTTCACCGCCATCTTCCCGGTAGACCACCCTCGGAATATATAAGCGCGCGAAATCGGCTGCTGTGTCGACATCTGTGTGGGTCAGAATAGGAGGCGGTTGGCGGTTATCCACGCGCTCCAGCAGGGCTACATACAGCTCCTCAAGCTCTGCCAATTGCTCAATATCACTTGCGAGTGCAGCAATTCTGCTGACGTAGGCCGTTAGCTCGTTGCCTTTACGACGAACCCGCAGAGGCGTCGCAACGAATCTGGAAAACTGAGACGCCTCGTCGGCCACCTTTTCATCATTCACAGCCGAGAGACCATCTTCCAACAAGGAAACGATCCGTGCCCACACCAGAGGGGCTGCTCTGAGCCATTTCTCCGGAGAATCGATATTCCACTTCTCGGCGGCCTTGACAAAGGACGTCTTGACAACTCCCAACGTCTTATCGGTATCCGACTCCGGCGGACCTAGCAGGGAAACCGCTAGGAGACTCAGGATCGGTCGAACCGACGGTGAGCGCAGGAAACTCTCGACGTCAGCGATTTGTGGCGCTGTCAGCGAGCGTTCAGCGAGATCGTCCGCGAGGTGCAGCCAACTTGCTTCGAATCGCCCTGCGAGTCGAAGCCACCGAAGTCCTCTGCTCCCTGCGGTCAGCGCAACTCCGCCCGCGACCTGAGCGACAGTGCCCGAAATCAGCTCTCCCATGGCGGAACGATAGCCCTCAATCGGTGCGGCTGTGCCATGTCTGCAGGCGACAGCGGCAGCCGAGAACATGCCAGTCCATTGCGGCCGGAATCGTCGAGCTCTTGTCGACTCTGACGCTCTCGCCGTCTCCGAGGGGCGTCCGCCGGCAAAGATGGCGCGCTCGCTCCCCGCGGTACGCCCAGGCTGAGCTGAGCCAAATTTGGCATGCGCGACGGAGGTGTAGTCAGTGTCGCCGAGGGGCACAGCCGCCGCCGTGGCGTGGTCGACGGCAATAATCTGAAACTGGCCGGGGTTCTGCTGGGTGAATTCGTGCATCAGTTCGTAGAGCCGGCTGTCCGTCGGCTCGTCACCTGGCCGGGCGTTCGACAGAGCGTAGGTGCGCAATGCATGATCTGACGTTGGGTCAGGGGTGGCCCGTTCATCAGTGGGGGATCTCATCATGAAGGCAGTCCTGTGGGCAGCCGCTACCGTCGCGCTTACCGGCGGCCTGGCAGCTTGTGGAGAGGCAGATAGACCGCAGGCGTCCACCACCGTCGGCACCGGCGCCCGTCGCGAGCGCGCCTGCGACCGATCCGGCCACGACCTCAGCGGTGGCGCCGGAGGCGGCCGCGGAGTCCGCCTTCGTCCTTGAGGTGATGGGCGAGATGCCCGAGCTCGTGCTCGCGCGTCCCGAGCTGGTCAGGCTGGGTCACACCACGTGCCAGGCGTTCCGAGACAAGCCCGGCTCGGTGCAGTTCCTTGTCGACAACATGACGAAGGCTCGTCAGTCCGCAGAGCAGATCAAGACGGCGAAGGTGGTTGCCATCGCCGCGATCCACACCTTGTGCACCGACCAGGCAGGCGACCTGTAGGCACAACGACCCCGCTGAGCGCGGGTGTGGCTCGCTCCATGACGCGAACTGGGGTCAACCTGTGCTGGCAGACGTGTCCAGACGGACTGGCGGCGGCACTCCCGACGCCTAGAGATGGCAGAGTCGATGCCATCGCGCAGCCTTTTAATCCGCTGGTTCCTACGAGTGCCAATCAATGGCCGTGGTCACTGCGTCACACACCCTTTCCACCGTGCGCCCCGGTCCCGCAGGCGCGGAGTATGTCAACGGCCTCGAGCGATGACCGTTCATGATTGAGCTGACCAACGGCCCATACTCACGCCATGCTCGAAACTCCGCCGTCGGCCCGGATTGGCGTCTCCTTCGAACCGTTCGGCGACTGCCACCCTGTGGTGTGCCTAGACTGCATCTGAATGACCCGAGACCGACAACGCACCAACGGCGAGGGACTGATCATGACGAACGTCATCTTCGACAAGCGAGATCAACTTGACAAGATTACTGCAGGACTCCTGCAGGGGGAGACGATTGTCGCGGTGTACGACGCAACCGGCGGCAGCACCGGGTTCATTGGGCTGACCAATACCCGGGTCGTCATCCAGGACAACTCATTCGTCGGGAAGCAGGCCGCCGTGACCAGCATTCCATATAGCCGTATCAAGTCAGTCTCCTACGTGTCCGACAAGAACGTCTTTGGGAAGTTCGCCTCCTCGAGCACGGTCGCGATCGATACCGGCGGTAAGACCTATGAGGTCCGGTTCCGGGGCGAGGAGAAGGCCGTGCACGCCCACAACGTGATCCTCTGGAACATGCTCCAACTCTCCGGCCGATAGGACTGGCGATGGTCCCGGCGAGCGAGGCTTGCGACCATCTTGTGCATACGTCACTCGGTCCAGGATGTACGAAACGCTACCGGCAACATGTTCCTCCGCAGTCAGACGTTGCCGTCGGTACTGCCGAGTCGCGACAGAGCAGCAATTATCAAGGCATCTTCGACAAGCCGCTTCGCGAGCTCGATCAACTCGTTGCTGAGCCGGCTGTGGCCTCGACGGCCTGCAGAATGAGTTGGGTGGCTGCCAAGCATTAGCCGTTAGCCGTCTCGAGTGAGCGCCTGCGCCCACGCGTTACGCGGCACGAAGGGGGACCATGAGAAAGCGAGTCAACGCGATCACCGCGGCGGCAGTGATCGGGCTGCTGGGGATTGCGGGGTGTGGTGGTGGCGGGGCTGGCGATAGCGAACCGGTGGTGCAAACGCCGACCACCGTGCGCGAGAACGTTCAGACTACGCCACCTCCGCCATCAAGTGCCTCGCCAACAGCCGTAGCTAGGTCGGCGAAGCAGCATGCCACGGTCATCAAGGCAGCCGTGTCGACCGTCACGCGGATCATCCAGATCACCGAGGACAACGACCCGAACGACAAGATCGGCCGGCCCAACGGCTACACCGACGCCTCCGTCCTGTATGACCGCACCATCACCTGCACCGAGCTTGGCGTGGATTGCGGCGCCACGATTGAGATCTGGCCAACGGCCGACGATGCCAAAGCCCGCGCGGCATATATCCAGGAAATCCTGAAAGGAGCGCCCACGCTCGGCGCAGAGTACGACTTCCTCAACGGATCAGCGCTGCTGAGAGTCGCAGGCGGCATCAAGCCGTCCAAGGCCACGGCATACGCCGCAGCCTTCGGCGGTGAGCCGTACGAGGGCTGAACATGGCAGGGAGGGGACGCATCGCCGGCGCAGGTTCCGGCAGGAACTGGTACTGGGCACCCGCGGGCCATGGTTCGCGCCATGAAAACGTGTCTAACAGAGTGCGTCGAGTCGGTCAGAGAGGCCTCTGGTCGGACAACTAGACACAGAACGACCCCGGACATCGGTTCCGGGCGTTGCTGGGTATTCGGGTGTGTGTGTTTCCGGGCTTACCGCTTACGCGCCTGGTTGCGTTGGGCTTGGGCGATGGCTCGCTGCGTTTCGCGGATGCCGAACATGACGAGCTTGGCCAGGATCTGCATCATTGCGATGGTCAGTTTCACCACGCCGCTGATAATGGCTACGACGATGTCCACTTGATGCTTCCCCCTTCTTCAGATGATCGCGATCGCTGGGCTCGGCGTTACAGCTAGTCGCACGCATCGTACGGGCTGACCGTCGGTGTACCCGACCTGACCGATGCCCGTCCGGGTCGGCGGCCGCGGGGCGAGCAGTCGGCCGCGGCTGGTGGTCGCTGTCCATGATCGGAACCCGTCTGTCGAGCTCCCGGCGTCAGGCTAGAGCCGGGACTCGATCGATGAGGGAATCCAGAACGACCGCGTCTACGCCGGCCGGATACGCGGCCGACGTCGTCTTTCGAGGACACGAGCTGGCCTACGGCCTCCCAGCCGGCCGGGTCCAGAGGTCAACTCCACCTCTCCAAGCTATCCGCCACCACAGACAAGGAAGGAGCGACTTCGAGCTGTATCCACTGCAGGCAACACGAGTCGCCACGACTTCGGCCCCACGTTTGGCCCCGCGATCGCCGGTCTCTCATGGGCCTCTCTGCGCCCGATCGTCCCCTGACCTGCACGTTTGGTGGGTGCCCCCGGCAGGATTCGAACCTGCGGCACATGGTTTAGGAAAGCGATGCAAGACCTTGCTGCCGTCAGTGTCTGTTGAGTCTGGAGTGTTCGCGAGCGGCTCGTGCCTGCCGGCGGGGCCTCGCACCTCGACGCAATGCGGGCGGCGGCTCCACCCGTCGGTGGCGCCGGGGTCGCGGCCTGACGACACCTCAAGAGTTTGGGCTAGATCTGGCGGTGCGCGGAGTTGTCCACAACTCGACGGTATGACTGCGGATGTAATAGGCACTGGGGCGCCGCGTGGGCGGCACTCAGCCTCCTGGACGGACGTGCTTACACAGTCCGCGCGGGCGGTATGCGCCCGGCACCCCTTCGCCGGCGGCGGACCAGAACTTGCTTGCGTCGCCGAGGTGGCCGCCGAGGGTGTGCCATGCCACGCCGGGGTGCTCGTCGCGCAGAGCGGATAGGCCGGCGCTGGCTATGCCCATGCGCTGATAGCGCGGGATGGTGTACGGCTGTTCGACCCAGCCGAGACTGCATCGGCGGCAGACGCGGTAGTCAACGGCGAATACGAATTCGCCCTCTCGGTTTTCGGGATCTGCGAGGTTGGCTGCACGCTGACGCCAGCCAACGCGTTCGGCGGTGATCGTGTCCTGCCAGGGATTGGGCAGCCGGGGAATCACTGGCCAGTCTCTACGGTGTCCGAGCCGGCCGCGGCTGATCCAGCGAAGAAGATCATGCAGCGGCCGACGTCCGGACACGCGGCCAACGTCTGTCGTCGAAGACAAGAGCTGGCGCACAGCGTCCCAGTCGGGTGCGCCGTCAGGTGTCGAATCCATCACTGAAAGCTACCTCGGGTCTGGGGCAACGGGGACTGACGCCGCGGTGTCCCGGCGAAGGGGCAGGATGTCGTGGGATCAAACGTGGTGCGAAATGGAGTCAATGCGAGTCGTCTGGTGTGCTCGGAAGCCCTTCAAACCGGGGGCATTGCCGCCCAGAGTGGCTGGTTCATACGCCATCATTGCCCCTTTTAACCCGCAGGTCCACCATTCGAGCACCTCCTAGACCGCCAATTGTCCGCGCACTGTTTGGATCAGCGGCCAACTTCCAGTTGCTTAGCCGCACCTGTGACGAATGCCGCGTTCCAATAGCCTGTGTCAGCGTAGAACGCATACTCCCACTCGATCCCGACACTCGCTGTGAACTTACCCACCTTGCCCGGACTAAACGTCACTTTGAAATGGCACGCGGCTCCCTCGACAAGGACTCCCGCGCAGGTACCTGCGCGAACGCTGAACGGGGACGGCGGATTATCCGAAACAATCTCGACTGCGAGGATTCGGACAGCAAGGTTACCTCGATCGTCTTCCGGGTTGCTAACCGAGCCGTCCTTGGTGTGGCTGCTGAGGACATTCACGGCCCCGAATTCAATAGGCACACCGATGATAATCGGTTTAAACCCGTCTCCTCCGGGAACCGGTGGTTTCACGTTCCCAGAGTTTGGCGGCTCGGACGGTGGCTCGGTCGGCGATGCCGGCGAGTCGGATGCCGTGGGCAGCCCTGAAGAGGACGCTGATGTCGGCGCGGACTGGCCCGTGGACGGCCCCGTGGGCGAGCCTGCCCCAGTGGCTGACCCCGAAGCCGAAGGAAGCGCGGTGGTGGGCGGCGCGAGGTTCGAGGTAGACGGCTGACCACCAGATGAGGGAGCGGCGACCGATGTCTGGGGAAGACCTGGCTGTCTGCCGCTCTGGTCCCCTCCGGCGTCGCTGCAACTTCCCAGCGCGACCACGTGCAGGGCGAAGACGGACGCTAGGGCCATGGATCGACGGTTTGGCATCACAGCACTCCCGGTGGTGAGAACTCGAAACGAAGGTCAGTTGTGTCGGCGAGGACAATCACGGCATCGCCCTGGCCCCGCCAGTTCTTCGGCAGGAGGAAGTACCTGTCGTCACTGCGGATGAGAAGCCGCAGACCGCTGTACTGCCAGCGGTACTTCGAGGCCGTGTTGCCAATCTGCAATGCCTCTAGACCGTCCTCCGCTGGCAGGTCTAACGGTTTGGTGCTGTAGATCGCGACGCCTGCGAGCTTGTCGAAGCCGTGACACGTGAAGCCGTGTGATTCCAGCGCTCCGGCGGCGTGTGCGTAAAGGGAGAACGACCAGAACGTGCCGACGAGCACGAGTGCGGACGCGACCACGTGCATCAGGCGGTGCCAGGCTGGAGGGATAACGGATGCGCCTTGCGCCAGCTGTCTGAGCAGCCAACTCCCGTAGATGATAAGGACGACACCAGTCGGCAGTACCAACGGTCGCCACCAGTGGCCGAGTGACGCGTCTTCGCATTGGGCCCCAAATGAGTAGTCGCTAGTGACGCCGCCTCCGTAAACCGAAGCACCCCGAACGACCAGAATGGATCCGACGACTATCGCCAGCGCACCGGCGGTCTGCAGACCACGTCTTCGCCGCAGAGTGCCACCATGCTCCCCTCGTCGCAGCAGCCAGGTCACACCAACGTGCAGCCAAATGACCGCAAGAATTCCGACCAGTAGGTAGACCATCGGCCGGAGAAGCGCAGCCACGGAACGCAGCACGAAGTCGGCCGTGCTGAATCCGAGCACACTCGGATCAATCCCGAAGTACAGCACCCTGCTGCTCACGATCTGGAACCCAAACCACACTGCGAGCGCCGTCAGCACGCCAAAGAGCGGGACGACTGCAACTACCCAGTCCACGATTGACGACCACGCAACTGGGCTGTGACTAGTTTCGCTGCGGCGCGCTGCGCCGGCCACTTTGCGTGTGCGGTTCATCATTGCGGCCCCCCGGGTCACCCAGACCGTGCAGGCTGCGACTGCACCCTCCGGCGGCCACTCCCAGGCGTTGCTACTTCTGCGGCGATTCGCCCTCGCTACTTGGCCTGCGGATTGTGATTGACGTTGCCTATGACAGTCGTACTCCCCGCGCACGCTTCCCGTCGAGACGTCTGCACACCATGCGCCGGAGTTCCCATGGAATCTCGCACGGTGGGCGACCAGCTGACCCGTATCTGCAACCGGAGTCTCAATCAGTGGATTGACCCAAGGCATACACATTGCGGATAACACCCAAACGATGAGCGAGGGACAGATGCCGACAAGGCGTAAGAACCGCAACAGGTACAGCTGAGCAGGACACCACCTGCGCAGTGCGACCTACCTGTTTGATCGCGACCACCTTGCGGCGCCTAATTTCTCCGAGGAACCGCGGACTGAGGTGACAGCAGCGCAATCTGTCATTGAACTTGCCGGCTCCCCGCCGCCAGGCACCCCCTCTCCGACCTCGCCCCAGACCTGGCGCGATTCGCCTAAGTGGCCACCGAGGGTGTGCCACGCCAGCCGAGGAAGTTCGGCGCGCAGCACGGCCAAGCCGGCTCTCGCCAAACCGAGCCGCTGATAGCGCGGGATCGTGTATGGCTGCTCAACCCAGCCGAGGCCCGTACAGCGACCACCCGGGGCGATCGTCGCTGACGCAACCGGTGTTCACCACCCGCCAGCTGGCCGAGCTGGTGACGTCGGCGAAATTCAAGATCAGCACCTGATCACGGCACCAGCACCACGGAAGGGCCGCTCCCGGCGAAGCGAACGGTGCTTGGCAGGCGACCGGCACGCCGTGCCCGAGTGGGAGACCCACCGATGAGCCGCCTGATGTACCACCTCGGTCGCCGGTGGGACACCTGGCTGGAGCTGACACGGGCCGAGGCCGTGCTCAGCGAGATCGACTTCAGGATGTCGAAGGCTGCGCACCGAGGCCGAGCCTCGGTTGCAGAAGGCAACGAACGACTATCACGTCATCCGAGCGCGTCGTGCCCGGAAGAGGCATCGGGAAGGCCACTCTGAAGAGCCTGGCCAGCGCTGCCCACAAGACGTGACCAGGCGGGCCACGCACAACCCGTGCTGTGCAGCCACAAGGTGCCGCTCTGCTGCCGGCACTACCGGCGCGCACTTCGTAGAGGTGGGCTTCTGCTGCACGTCGGAAACGCTGGTCATCCTTCGCGCAACAGATCGTCAGTAGTGCTGAATGCCCGCGCCGACGGCAGAGTCTCGCGAGGGACGGCGTGGGACCGTTCGTGGGCCCAACTGGAGTCAATGGTGCTGGACGAGGGGGCCAGATCGGGTCGAGACACGAATTCCCGGAGCCTGAAGTCGGCCCTGTGGCAACGGCCGTCGGACACATAAATCCCTGGCTGGCGCGTCGCTTGGTGTTGCGTCGGATCACGGCGCGAGCGCCACGTACGTAGTAAGAATCGCGTTGTCGCCAGGTCGACGGACGATCAACTCGAAGTCGTCGATCTCGCCAGGCTTGGAGCCGTGGCGTTTTACAGCACCAACTAGCAGCCGGTGCAGCGACTTCGTGTCCCCCGGACTGGCCTGAGTATGCAGGCTGGCTACCGTGGCACCAAGCCTGCGGACCTCCAGCTCAATCGCTTCAGCTTCGACGATGATCTGAGCAGGCTGACCTACCGGCGACTCGGGGTCGCCGACAGCTGAAGTCTCCGCTGACCGGGGAGCGACAAGGGTCGGCCGTCCGGGCTCGACCCGGACGAGTCCCCACTCGCTGAGCAGCTGCACGGCACGCTGCGCCGTCGAAGGCGATACGCCGTTCTGTCGGCCGATCTCCTTGACCGACGGAATCGGCAACCCCATGACTAGCGTGCCAGCGTAGATGCGATCGCGCAGCTCAATCGCCAGCTTCTCAAAGGGGTGCTTCGGATCGAACTCCACTTTCGGGGGAAGGTCCGCAATGCGCGGCCGAGCTGGCATCCGTGGTGTCACCGTGCCGGCGGCACGCTGGTCGGCCTCCGATACCCAGGCCGAGTAATGCCGCCCCGTCGTGGCTCCACCACCACCGTGGCCGTGGCGGCCCGCGACCGTGCGGATGTCCACGCCCGCCGACAGCAGCTCGGTTGCGTTGTACGTACGGAGCTTGTGGATTGAGGTGTCGATCCCAAGTCGAGCGACCAGTCTGCTGTACCGCTGAGTGACCGAATCGGGCTTGAGGTGGGTCGCTCCTAATGGGTCCCGGGAGAACATGAACGCGTCGCGCGCAAGCCTGGTGCCGAGTTCACGTGCACGCTGATCACAGCGGGCTCGATGTTCAGACAGCACCATGATGGTCTCGGGATCGAGGACGATCCGTCGGTCGTCCTCATTCTTAGTGTCCTTCTCCCATGTCTCCTTGCCATACTGCCCAATCGCACGCTGGACATGGATAACCCCCCTCTCGAGGTCGACGTGGCTCCAACGGATACCGCAAAGCTCGCCTCGCCGGTTGCCAGCCACCATGGTTAACCAGATCAGTGCGCCCCAATCGGGATCCTTCCAAGCTTCATTGACGATGGCCGCGGCGTCCTCCACGGATGGCGGCCTCGGCCTCGGCTTCGGCGGCGACGGCGGCTCGGCAAAGTCAATGGGGTTGATGGTCACCCACTTCAGGCGGACCGCGCGCCGGAATGCCCCGCTGAGGATCTGGTGAATGTAGAGGATGCTCGACTCGCTGAGTGGCTCGCATGCGTGAGGCCTGCAACGCTCGTCGCAGTCGTGTGCTCGATCGGTTCGGTGATCGGTCCTGGGCTGCCGGTCGCAGTGGTCCCGGCACCGCCGCAACTCGGAGTAGAACGAGTCCGTCACGTCGGCGTCGATCGCGCGCACCTTCTGCCGACCGATGAACGGAATGATGTGCTTGTCGGCTTGGCTGCGGTAGTTCTTCTTCGTCTTGAACCCGAGTTTGGCGTCGGCCAGGTGCCGCTCCAGGAGCTGCTCGACGGTCGCGTCCGTCCGGGGATGGCGCCGTTCGTAGACCTCCAGCCGGAAGCGTGCGAGCACCGCTTCTGCCTGACCTTCCGCGTTCGGCCCGGCCGGCACGGTGTCTCTCAAGTAGACCCGGTCCTTCGAGATCGGATCCGACCGGCGTAAACGCTGATCCGTAGCGAGCCGGACGGCAACGTCTCAATCTGGCCGCGCTGACGCTTCGGCTTCGCCTTGTCCTTGGCCACGTTGCGCAGCCTACGACCGGCTCGCACCACGACCCGCACCACGGGCGGGGGAAAGAAGAAACCCCCAGGGTCAGAAAGTGGCCTCTGACCTGGGGGTTCTCACTGAGCCGCCTGTCGGAATCGAACCGACGACCTTCTCATTACGAGTGAGACGCTCTGCCGACTGAGCTAAGGCGGCGGGTGGCGCGGACGCCGAGGCAAGAGTGTAGCGGGAGGGTGGGGGTGATTCCGAATCGGATAGGGATCGAAGGAGCCGAGGGGGTCGGGGGGCGGCCTGGCGGGGGTGGCTGAGGGGCCTGGGCCGGGGTGGGCGGTCAGGGGGTGGTTGCAGTCGGTAGTGGTGGAGGTGGGGGTACGTCGGGCGGTCGGTGGATGGCGGCGGAACCTGTCTGGGGTTGGGTACGTCGGAAGGGGCAGGAAATAGCGTGGGAACAATTGAAACGGCAAATGCGTTGACGTGGTTGTGAGGGATGCGCCAGACTAATCCCCGCAAGGACTACAGACCTAGGAGTGATCGTGTACCGAGAGTGGAACCCGAGGAAAGCCTGGCGGTTGGATGCCATGGCTTTGTCGGCGTGCCTGCGATCAGTGCACATCGATGCCTTCTATCACCAGCTCAGCGGGACCGAACTGAGCCCGAGTCCGGGCGGCCCACCTGTGTGATCTCCATCGGGAGATCATCCCAGGAGCCGTCTGAGCCGGGCCACCGGCAGCAGGCGGCTCTTTTCCTTTTGCCCCATTTCACCACGTCGGTGCGCAATGGTTGCGGACCGGATTCCAAACCCGCGTCACGAGGGTTCGATTCCTTCCACCGATGCTTTTCCGGTATTCACGGATACCGACTCGAACAATTGACAACTGGACATTCATCGCATTTTCTCCCGGGTCACCGACGGCCCGGGAGACCTTCCCTGCGGCGCCGCCCGTGCGCCGGGGAAGACGCCCGGACCGCCGGCTCACACGAGCCGGGCGAGCTCGGGCACCCGTCCCTGGGGCTCGCAACGCCCCGGGGACGTCACCAGCTGTGGGCCAGTGGCCAGGCCACCTCATTTGGGATGAGGACGACGGGGGTTCGAGTCCCTCCAGCTGGACCAGGCGCCCGCAGGATGCTCTGCTACCGGCCGAGCGGGCGCCACGAACGTGCCCTGCGACGGAAATTCGCATCACATCCGGCGCAGGGCGCTCAGCGCCCGTGGCTCAACCGGAGAGAGCACCTGCCTACGAAGCAGGAGCGTGCAGGTTCAAGTCCTGCCGGGCGTGCTGTGTCCGAGGCTGAAGCGGGCGACGCGCCGGGATGTGGACCCGGAGGAAGCGGGTTCGAGCCCCGCCGGACACCCTCAGGTACGCCGGCCGGCCGGGTCCAGTTACCCCCGTCCGGTCGCCGTACGTGACAGAACGCAGTACCTGCGGCTCTGGCCCAATTGGGAGAGGCGCCTGGCTTAGGACCAGGAGGTTCAGGGTTCGAATCCCTGGGGCCGCACCACACGACCGACACCGAGATCACCCGACCTGACCGCGAGCTGTCGGGCACACTGGATGGGAGGAGGAACCACATGAGCGGTGTGATCGTGCTCAACGCCTCGTACGAGCAACTGCATGTCGTGTCGGTCCAGCACGCCATCCGGATGCTCGTCCGGGAGGTCGCCGTTGTCGAGGAAGCGCACGACGGCGCGAGCATCGGACCATTCCCCCTCCCCCGGGTACTGCGTCTCGTCCGGTACGTCGTGACGAAGTGGCGGTACGCGTCCGGCCGGCTGCAGTACACACGGGCCGGCGTACTGAAGCGGGACAAGTACACCTGCGCCTACTGCGGTAAGCCCGGTGCCACGACGATGGACCACGTGGTTCCGCGGTCGCGCGGCGGACGCGGCGAGTGGCTGAACGCTGTCGCCGCACACTCGTCCTGCAACGAGAAGAAGGGCTCACGCACGCCTGAAGAGGCCGGTATGCCGCTGCTGTGGCAGCCGTGGATCCCTTCCCGTGCCGAGTTGGCGCTCTGACGCGAACACCCAGCCGGGTGTCGCGCCGGAGCGTGATGCCAGGTGGGCGACGGTGACCCACCCTCGGTTCTGACCCGAGGTCCCGCAGGTTCGAGCCCTGCTCTGGCAGCTCTCAGGTGGAATAAGCCGAGCGTTGGCCTACCGGCAGCCGTCTCGAAAACGGTCGATCCTTCACCGGATGTGTGGGTTCGAGTCCCACTTCCACCGCATGCACACGAACGAGGAGGGTGAGGATATGAACGTGGAGTTTCCGGTGGAGCTGAGCGGGGCCAAGAGCTCCACGCTCATGTGGGCGCAGGAGCACGAGGTGGGTGCGCAGGCGCTGCGGCAGCTGCGGAACATCGCGGCCCTGCCGTGGGTGTACGGCGTCCGGGTGATGCCGGATGTGCACCTCGGCAAGGGTGCGACCGTCGGGTCGGTGATCGCGATGTACCAGGCGGTGTCGCCGGCCGCGGTGGGGGTCGACATCGGGTGCGGGATGGAAGGTGTCCTGACCTCGCTGACGGCCGCGGACCTGCCGGATGACCTGTCGGCGATCCGTTCGCGGATCGAGGCCGCCGTACCGGTTGGGTTCCGGGCGCACGAGGACCCGGTGAGCATCCGGCGGCTCGGGCTGGACCCGCGGGGGTGGGAGCGGCTGTGGGGGTCGTTCACCAGCCTGCACGACGGGGTGCAGGACCGGGAGTCGAAGGCGAAGAAGCAGATGGGTTCGCTGGGTGGCGGCAACCACTTCATCGAGGTCTGCCTCGACGACGAGGACCGCGTGTGGCTGATGCTGCACTCGGGCAGCCGCAACATCGGCAAGGAACTCGCCGAGCGGCACATGCGGATCGCGCGGGACCTGCCGCACAACGCGGACCTGCCGGACCGTGATCTCGCGGTGTTCCTGTCGGGTACGCCGGAGATGGAGGCGTACCGGCGGGACCTCACGTGGGCGCAGCGGTATGCGTCGGGCAACCGTGCGGTGATGCTGGCGCTGGTGATGCAGGCGGTGCGGGAGTCGTTCGAGCAGGAGGTGCGGTTCGAGCAGCCGATCTCGTGCCACCACAACTACGTGGCCGAGGAGAGCATCGACGGGCTCGACCTGCTCGTCACCCGCAAGGGTGCGATCCGGGCCGGGCGCGGGGACCTCGGGCTGATCCCGGGGTCGATGGGCACGGGGTCGTACGTCGTCCGCGGTCTTGGGTCGGAGCGGTCGTTCTACTCGGCCTCGCACGGGGCAGGCCGGCGGATGAGCCGTAACGAGGCGAAGCGCCGGTACACGGTCGACGACCTGGTCGCGCAGACCACGGGGGTCGAGTCCCGCAAGGACGCCGGGGTGATCGACGAGATCCCCGCGGCGTACAAGGACATCGAGTCCGTCATCGCCGCCCAGTCGGACCTGGTCGAGGTCGTCGCCCACCTCAAGCAGGTCATCTGCGTGAAGGGCTGAAGCGGTGGGCGGGTCCGCGGTCGTGGGCCTGCCTGCCGTGCGCCTCTTCCTTTGCACTAAGCGTACAAGTGCGAGGGCTGAGGACGTGGGGGTTATCCACAAGATGCGCCGCCCGCCGTCGTCAGGGGAGACGGCGGGCGGCGGAGTCGGAGATCCGGCAGCGGGCGCCAAGGTCCGCCGGTTGGCGCGGAGGATCTGGCGGCGGACGGGACGTCCGCCGGCGGGCGCAAAGGATCTGCCGGCGGACAGGACGTCCGCCGGCGGGCGCAAAGGATCTGCCGGCGGACAGGACGTCCGCCGGCGGGCGCAAAGGATCTGCCGGCGGACAGGACGTCCGGCAGCGGGCGCCAAGGGCCGTCGGTTGGCGCAGAGGATCTGGCGGCGGACGGGACGTCCGGCAGCGGGCGCCAAGGGCCGTCGGTTGGCGCGGAGGATCTGGCGGACGGGACGTCCGCCGGTGGGCAGGGAGGTCGAGGATGGGTCGGGGAGCGTGTGGCGGAGTTGGGGTAGTGAGGTGCGTGGTGCGTTGGCTCGGTGTGGTCGGCGGACGTCAGGACAGGAGGTAGTGGACGTCGGATGAATCTGTCCGGCGTCGTCAGGCGAGCGACGGGTGGCCCCAGCGAGTACCTCCTGTCGTCATGCACGGTTCGAGGTGAGGTCCGCCTGTGGGTAGGGGCAGCGGTTTGCTAAACCGTCGATCGGCTTCGGTTGGTCCGTGAGTTCGAATCTCACTCTCACCGCTGGGGCGGCCGGGATGGACCGGCCGCCCCTGCCAGGCCCCGTTGGTCTAGTGGTCAGGACGTCCGGTTCTCATCCGGAAGATCACCGGTTCGAATCCGGTACGGGGTACGTGGTTCTGCGCAGGCCTGGCCGACCTGGTTGCGTGGTTCTTCGGAAGCGGAAGCGAGTAGCCAGTGCCTACGGTTGGTACCGAGGTGAGCCATGGATGACAGGGCGCGGTTGCTGCGAGGGCTTGCTGTCGATGAGCGGCGGGTCGAGGTCGGCGGTGTTCCGACGACGATGCTCGTCGGTGGCGATGGCCCGCCGCTGGTCTTGCTGCACGGGGGAATCGAGTGTGGAGGGATCTACTGGGCACCGGTGATCTCCCGGTTGGCGGAGGAGCACCGGCTCGTCGTTCCCGACGTACCGGGGCTTGGCGAGTCTGATCCGGTTGAGCGCCTGGATACCGCGACGTTCGACGCATGGTTCACCGATCTGCTTCGGTTGACGTGTGACGGGGCGCCGACCTTGGTCGCGCATTCACTGCTAGGGACGCTGGCGGCGCGCTACGCGGGGAGACGTGGAGAGCTGCTCCAGCGGTTGGTGCTCTACGGTGCGCCGGGAGTCGGGGCGTACCGGATGCCACTTGGACTTCGGGTGATGGCGGTCAGGTTCGCGGTTCGGCCTTCCGAGCGGAACATGGAGAGGTTCGAACGCTGGGCGTTCGCCAACCTGGACCGTGTCCGCGAGCGGGACCCGGACTGGCTCGACGCCTTCACCGCCTACACGCGGAGCCGCGCACGTATGCCACACGTCAAGCGGACGATGCGCCAACTGGTGGCAACAGGTACCGAACAGGTCCACGAGCTCATCGACGTGCCGACAACGTTGGTCTGGGGAGCGCAGGACCGATTCGTACCGCTGGCGCTTGCGGAGGAAGCGGGGGCTCGGCTCGGCTGGCCGTTGCAGGTGATCGATGCGGCCGGACACGTCCCGCACATCGAGCAACCGGGTGCCTTCACGCGCGCCATCGAGGAAGTACTACGAACGCCGGTCTGACCGCCGCGCTGCGGAATGTGCCGATTCCCGAAGCCGGCCTGGCGGGGATCGCGGCCGGGATCGCGCTCGAGCAGGTCCGCCCGTGGCGGTTGATGCGCCGGCGCGCGGCTGGATCGGCAGCGGTTGGAGCCGGGAGCCTGATCGTTGCGGCCGCCGTGAAAGCTGCCGCACGGACGGAGCTCGCAGAGCCGGACGAGCTGGTGACGACCGGGGTGTACGGCGTGAGCCGCAATCCGATGTACGTCGGCTGCACCCTGCTGCACCTGGGAGTCGGCCTTCTCACCCGGTCCGGATGGGTGCTGGCGACGTTGCCGTTGGCCGCCGCGGCGATGCACCGGGACGTAGTCGGTGAGGAACTCCGGTTGAGCGAAAGGTTCCCGGACGAATTTCGGCAGTACTGCGAAGCAGTCCGCCGATACCTGTAGGAGCGCCGCCGCGGGAGAGGCGGGGCGGGCTGTAATCCCGTCGCCTTCGGGCTGAGCAGGTTCGAATCCTGTCTCCTGCACGCACAAGGATGCCTTGGGCAACAAACAACATGAGAAGAGAGGAGGACCGGCCATGGCCGACCTCAGGAACAGGAAGCGAGTGCCCGGCGGTAGGACCGGTGCTCCAGTGAAGCAGGGTCATGCGCTGCGCCGGGTGCACCTGGCCTGTGGGCATGTACAGCGTGATCGGATCGCCCACCGTGGCGATCACGTCTGGTGTGAAGCCGACTGCTCCGACTGGGTCCGCGTCGTCTCGGTCGAGGAGTAATCGCTGCGGGTACGCCGCCCCGACAGGCGGCGTACCCGAATCCCCCTGGTGACGGATTTCTCGCCTGGCTCTCCGAAGGCCGGGTTCCTGGTTCGACTCCGGGCAGGGGGACTCAGAGGAAGAGTTTGTCGGGGTTCAGAAGGTTGCCGGGGTCGAAAACGGCCTTGATCTCGCGTTGCAGACGCAAACCCACCGGGCCCAGTTCCTGGGCGAGCCAGTGGCGTTTGAGTTTGCCGATGCCGTGTTCGCCGGTGATGGTGCCGCCGAGCGACAGGCCCAGTTCCATCACGGCGCCGAAGGCTTGCAGGGCGCGGGCTTCGGCGTCGGGGTCGTCGCGGTCGAAGACGACGGTCGGGTGCATGTTGCCGTCGCCGACGTGGCCGGGACAGCAGATCAGTACGTCGTACTTCGTGCCGATCTCGGCGATGCCGCGGAGCAGCGCGACCAGCTTCGAGCGCGGTACGGCGACGTCGTCGATGAGAGTGACACCGAGGGGTTCGAGGGCTGCGTTGACCAGGCGACGGGCCTCGAGAAGCATCCGGGACTCCTCGGCGTCCGACGCCTCGGCGACGTCGATGGCGCCGTGCTCGGTGCAGATCGCCGCGATGCGCGCCACGTCCTCCGCGGCCCGCCGGCCGCGGTCGGACTGCGCGATCAGCATCGATCCGACGTCGGCGGGGAGTCCCATGTCGCGATAGTCCTGGATGGCTCGCAAGGTCGGACGATCCAGGAATTCGAGCAGCGAGGGGCGGAGGCCGGAGGACATGACCGCCGCCGCGGCAGCGATCCCCTCCTCGATGGACAGGAAGGTAGCCGCCGCGGTCAACGAGGCTTCGGGGGCAGGCCGCAGCGCGAGCGTCGCCTCGGTGACGACGCCCAGCGTGCCTTCGGATCCGACGATCAACCGCGTCAGGTCGTACCCGGCGACGCCCTTCGCCGACCGCCGGCCGGTGCGGACGACCTCGCCCGACGCGAGCACCACCTCCAGTCCACGCACGAAGTCCGACGTCACGCCGTACTTCACACAACACAGCCCGCCGGCGTTGGTCGCGATGTTGCCACCCACCGTGGACATTTCCCACGACGACGGATCCGGCGGGTAGAAGAGGTCCTTCTCGAGCACAGCCCGGGACAGGTCGGCGTTCACCACACCCGGTTGCACCACGGCGACCTGGTCCTCGACCGAGACCTCCAGGATCTGGTTCATCCGCGCGGTCGACAGCAACAGACAGCCGTCCACCGCATTCGCCGCACCCGACAACCCGGTCCGGGCTCCCTGCGTCACCACAGGCACACCGAACGACCCAGCAGCCTTCAGAACCTCCGAGACCTCAGCGGTCGACGACGGCCGCACCAGCAGCCGCGGTACGCCGGCCGTACAGAAGGTCGCGTGGTCATTGCGATGACTGTCCAGTACGTCGGGATCGTCGACAACCGCTTTGTCGCCCAGCGACGAACGCAACCGGGCGACGAGTGGATCAGCAGGCGTCATGCCTCATCCTGTTCGGCCAGCAGCCGCAGGATCAACTCCGCCCGCCGTACCCGTTCCCGCCCGAGCGCCTCCGCCGTCCCGGTGAGATGCGCACCCACCGGATAGATGTTCGGAGCGTTCCGCAGACCCATCTTCAGATAGACCGGCGCCGCGACCCGGACGATCTCCGGTACGTCGTAGAACCGCACATGCCCACCCTGATCGTCAGGGACCTCGATGTACATGTCGATCGGCACCGATGTCACCGACCGGATCTCCGCCAGCACCGGCACCGGCAGGTCGGTCGACACGTTCAGGCTCGTCGCGCCCAACCGCTCGTACAACCGAGCAGTCGGGGCATTGGGCAACGGCATCAGCACCGACGTCTTCAGCACCAGGTCCGACGGCAACGACCCGTCGACCTTCAGCTCACCGAGGATCTCCAGTACGCCGATGTCCCCGACCAGCAGGCTCCGCACCCCGAGCTCGACGGCCCGGAACGCATCACAGAGCGACGCGGCAACCATCTCGTTGCCCCGCGCAACACCGCCGACAGCGGCGGAGACCTTGGCCTGACCACCGATGTCCCACGCACCGCGCGGGCCGAGGAACAGACAGACCTCGACTCCGGCCGACGTACCGAGCGAGAGCATCTCCTCGATCTCGCCGTCGGTCAGCATCATCACGCCGCTGCCCTGCGACACCCGGTCGATCCGTACGCCGCGGGTCTTGGCTTCCTCCAGTACCGCGGTCATCACCCGCGGCCCTTCACACGAAGGGATCTCCACCTTGTACGGCGCCCCGTCCGGGAACGTCCGCGCGGACGCGCCGCCCGGGCGGAAGCCACGATCGGCCAGCAGTGCGTGTGCCTCGCGAAGGTTCATGCGTCACTCCAGGTTCCGAGCCGGCCGGCCGTTGTCAGGTTCCGCGCCGGCCCGGTGATCTCCAGGTCGAAGCGGTCACTCACCTCGGTCAGCAGTGCCGGCGTCACCATCAACTCGTTCGGGGACAAGGTGTCCTTGATCCGGGCCAGCCGGAGCTCGGACCAGTCGCGCCGGCCGCACATCGTCGCGGCGGCGAGCACGGTGGCCTCGTCGTCTTCCATCACCATCGGCAACCGGGAGCGGCGGGCTCCCCCGGCGCCGGACGTCAGGGCGTTGACATAGCTGACCCGAAAGTCGACCTGCTCCAGCAGACGCGCCGGGATGACGTCGGCCAGGCCGAGACCGGACGCGTTCCCGTGCGACGCCGGGGTGAGCGAGTGCACGCTGATCGTCGCGATCGAAGGCGACTCGAACTCGGGGATCCCGTGCACCCAGCACCGGCCGATCACGTTCGTGTCCATGCCGGCCCCGGACTTGTCCTTGCCCAGTTCATCGATCACCAGCACGTCCAGCTCGTCGAACGGCAACCGGCCGAGCAGGCCGCCGGCCCGTTGCAGCAACGCCTGCTCGGCCACACCAGCGATACCGTCCGGCTCGAGCAGCTCGACCGCGGCGGTCTTCTCCCGCGCGTTCTCCAGGATCGCCAGCCCACCAAGGATCTTGCCCTGCGCAACGACCATGCGGGCGGCCGCCTCGATGTTCCCACCGAGTGACGGGATGCCGCCGGCATGCAGCGAGGCCGCACCGACGTGGTTGCCCAGGCCGATCGCGAGGACCTTGGCGATCCCGCTCTCGATCGGGCCGCGGAAGTCGGTGTGCGGCTTGACCCGGTTCACCAGGAGTACGCCGTCCGCCTTGGCGGCGATCGCATCGTGGTGGATCTCGGTGCCGTCTGACAGCGTGCCGACGACCACCGTCTCCATGGTCGCCTCGATCGGGCAGCCAACGGATTCCGGCGTGATGCCGAGCCCGGCGAGCATCTCCTTCTGACCGTCAGCGGTCGCGCCGCCGTGCGATCCCATCGCGGGGATGACGAACGGCGCGGCGCCCACCGACTTCAGCCAGTCGACGGCCGCCTTGACCACGGGGACGAGGTCGTGGATGCCACGGCTGCCCGCGGTCACGGCGATCCGCGCATCAGGTGCGATGCGGGATCGCAGGGGTTCGAGCGCTGCCTGCGCTTCGGCGTACGGATCTGCCGAGGTCGGGACGTCCGAGAGCAACCGGCGGATCGGCGTGACCTGCGGGATCACACCGGTGGGCCGGAGCCCCCGGATCGCTTCGAAAGGTCCCCAAGACGAACCTCTCGCTTCGCTCGGGGGTTGTTGTGCGGATGTCATCAGTGGCTCTGCCTGGCTACGGCCGAACCGGTCCGGCCGATGAGGAAGTCCAGGTCGCAGCCCTGGTTGGCCTGGGTCACGTGGTCGACGTACAGCCGTGCCCAGCCGCGGTCGGTCGGTGGCGTCGGCGGCTGCCAGTCGGCGCGCCGCTTCTCCAGCTCCTCGTCCGGCACGTCCAGATGCAACCGCCTCGCCGGCACGTCCAGTTCGATCCAGTCACCGGTCCGCACCAACGCCAACGGCCCACCAACAGCCGCCTCCGGCGTGACATGCAGTACGACGGTGCCGTACGCCGTACCGCTCATCCGGGCGTCCGAGATCCGCACCATGTCGTCGACACCGATCTCGGCGAGCTTGCGCGGGATGGTCATGTTGCCGACCTCGGGCATCCCCGGGTAGCCCCGCGGGCCGGAGTTCTGCAGCACCAGCACGGTGTCCTCGTCGACGTCGAGATCCGGGTCCTCGACGGCCTTGTCGTACTCCTCGATGCTGCTGAACACCAGTGCTTTACCGCGATGCTGCAACAACCGCTCGGACGCCGCGGACTGCTTGATCACGGCACCGTCCGGCGCGAGATTCCCCTTCAGTACGGCGGTTCCCGCGCCACTGCCCAGCGGATCGCCGACAGGCCTGATCACGGCGGTCGCCGGCTGACCCTCCTGACCACTCCAGTCGGTCCGCTCCGCGTTGGCGACGTTCTCGCCCATGGTCTTGCCGGTCACGGTGATCGCGTCTGCCTTGATCAGCGGCAGGATCTCCTTCATCACCGCGGGCAGGCCGCCGGCGTAGTAGAAGTCCTCCATCAGGTACTTGCCGGACGGCTGCAGGTCGACGAGCCACGGCACGCCGCGGGCCCACTCGTCCATGTCGTCCAGCGTCAGGTCGACGCCGACCCGGCCGGCGATCGCGAGCAGGTGGATGACCGCGTTGGTCGAGCCACCGATCGCCGCGTTCGCCCGGACCGCGTTCGCGAAGGCGTCACGGGTCAGGATGTCGCTCGGCTTGAGGTCCTCGTGGACCATCTGGACGATCCGCTGACCGGCCTGCTGAGCGATCGAGTAGCGGCGGGAGTCGACCGCGGGGATGGCCGCGGAACCGGTCAGCTGCAGGCCCAGCGCCTCGGCCATGCACGCCATCGTGGACGCCGTCCCCATGGTCATGCAGTGTCCGTTGCTGCGGGACATCCCGGACTCGGCCGCCGCGTAGTCGGCCTCGGTCATCCGGCCGGCGTTGCGGTCCTGGGTGAACCGCCAGACCGCCGTACCCGAGCCGATGTCGCAGCCGCGGAATTTACCGTTCAACATGGGACCGCCGGTCACCACCAGGGTGGGCAGGTCGACGCTCGCGGCGCCCATGATCGAGCCCGGTGTGGTCTTGTCGCAGCCGGTCAGCAGGATGGCCCCGTCGATCGGGTTGCCGCGCAGCGACTCCTCGACGTCCATGCTGAGCAGGTTCCGGAACAGCATCGCGGTCGGCCGGAGCATGGTCTCGCCGAGCGACATCACCGGGAACTCGAGCGGGAACCCGCCGGCCTGCCAGACGCCGCGCTTCACCGAGTCGGCCAGCCGGCGCAGGTGCGCGTTGCAGGGGGTGAGCTCGGACCAGGTGTTGCAGATGCCGATCACCGGGCGGCCGTCGAACACCTCGTCGGAGAAGCCCTGCGCACGCATCCAGGACCGGTGGATGAAGCCGTTGCGGTCCTTCTCACCGAACCAGTGGTCGAAACTCCGCCGCCCGATCGGCGCGTCGGGACGCTCCGGCTCGCCGGTCGTGCCGGTCTTCTCCGGCGTCGGATCCCCGCTGCCCGGCGGCACGGAGGCGTCGCGCGGGTCGCTGGTCGGTGGCAGATCGGTCATCGAGACACCTCACCTGTAGTCACGGTCCCGTTCACCCGGCGGCTGATACCGCTCGGGTTCGCATCCTTGAGTACGTCGGGCAGCACCGCATCCGGCGTGTCCTGGTAGGCAACCGGTCGCTGGAACCGGCGGGCCGCGGTCACGCCGACGCTGGTGTGGATCGAGCCGACGGTCGACGGGAACGGCCCGCCGTGGTGCTGTGCCCACGACACGGCCACACCGGTCGGCCAGCCGTTCCACAGCACCCGTCCAGCCCTTGCCGTCAGCAACGGCAGCAGCTCCGCGGCCAACTCGGTGTCAGACGACTCGGCGTGCAGCGTCGCGGTCAGATTGCCTTCGAAGGCCTCGACAGCAGCGCGGAGTTCCTCCACGCCGCTGTATTCGACAACGATCGAGACCGGCCCGAAGCACTCCTCGAGAATCTCGTCACGACGCGCGAGCAGCTCGGGGACCGTTGTCTGCAGCAACGTCGCGCCACCGGAGGCCCAGACCCGGATGCCGTCGACCTTCTGCAGGCGGTCGAGGCCTGAACCGAAGCCGTCCTTGATGCGGTCGTTCAGCATCGGCGCCTCGGCGACTCCACCGACCGCTGACGCCAACTCGTCCTGCAGATCATGACCGGCGGGCAGGAAGAGCAGTCCCGGCTTGGTGCAGAACTGACCGACGCCGAGGGTGAACGAGCCGACGTACCCCGTCGCGATGTCCTTGCCCCGGGCATCGATCGCGGCCTGGGTGACGAAGACCGGGTTCAGGCTGCCGAGCTCCCCGTAGAACGGGATCGGCTCCGGCCGGGTGACCGCGATCTCGTGCAGCGCCTTGCCGGCCGGGACCGAGCCAGTGAAGCCGGCCGCCGTGATCCGCGGGTCCTTCAGCGCGGTCACGCCGACGTCGAAGCCCTGGATCAGACCGAACGAACCAGCCGGAGCACCGGCCGAGGCCAGCGCCGCGATCATCACGTCGGCGGTCCGCGCGGACAGCTCAGGATGACCGGGGTGCGCCTTGACGATCACCGGACACCCGGCAGCCAGAGCAGAGGCGGTGTCACCGCCACAGACACTGAAGGCGAACGGGAAGTTGCTGGCGGCAAACACCAGCACCGGTCCGAGCGGCACCAGGACCCGGCGCAGATCCGGACGCGGTACCGGCTTCGCCTGAGCGTCCGCCGTGTCGATGATGACCTCGAGCAGCGAACCTTCTTCCAGCACCTCGGCGAACATCCGCAGCTGGCCGGTGCTCCGCGCGACCTCGCCCCGCAGCCGCGCCTCCGGGAGCGACGACTCCCGCATCGCGATCGGCACCAGTTCGTCCGCCGCCGCGTCGAGGGCGTCCGCTACCGTGCGGATCCACCCGGCCCGTACAGCGGGCTCCGCGGCGCCCAGCGCCGGTGCGGCAGCCGCTGCGCCGGCCAGCGCCTGCTCGAGCTCGGCGGGGGTGGTGTCCGGGATCATCGCTTCTCCTCCAGGTTGTCGGTCGCCAGGAACGCGAACGGTTCCCGGCCGACGGCCACCGTATTCGTCAGCGTGCCGAGCTCGGCGATCGTGATCGTGATGACGTCGCCCTCGGCCAGCGCGAAGTCCAGCTCGGGCACGATCCCGGTGCCGGTCGCCAGGATCACGCCGTCCGGGAAGTCGTTCGGCACGAACAGGGCGTCGATCAGATCCTGCAGCTCCCGCACCAGCTTCGCGGTGGACGTCGTACCCGCGAACACCTCGTCGCCGTCGCGCTCGATGACCAGGTCGATGCTCAGGTCCTTCGGGTTCGCGACCTCCCAGGCGGGCCGGACGCCGACCGCCAGCGAACAACCACCGGCGAACAGCTTGGCCTGCGGCACGTACAGCGGGTTCACGCCCTCGATCGAGCGCGAGCTCATGTCGTTGCACACCGTGAAGCCGACGATCTCGCCGTGGCTGTTGGCGACGACCGCGAGCTCGGGCTCGGGTACGTCGTGACCCGAGTCGACCCGGATGCCGACCGGCTCCCCGTCGGCCACGACGCGCCAGGCCGGGGCCTTCTGGAAGAGCTCCGGCCGATCGGCCGTGTAGACCTTGTCGTACACGGACTGCTCGGTGCTCTCCTCCATCCGGGCACCGCGCGACCGCTCGTAGGTGACGCCCGCACACCAGACCTCACCCCGCCTGTCGAGAGGCGGCAGGAACTTCAGGCCGTCGACCGGGACCGGCTCCCCGAGCTTGGCGACCGCTGTCTTCAGGTCGTCGAGCGGGAGCCGCAGCAACTCCGCGAAGCTGCCGACGCCTTCGACCGGCGCCACGGTGTCATCGGTACGCACACCGACGACGGGCCGACCGTCCGGGGACTGGTAACGGACCAAATGCATAGAGCTGCCTTTCACATCGAGGTGCCGAGGAGACCGCGGGTGATCTGGAAGCCGACGTTGCCTGACGCAACCGCCTTGGGAACGAACTGCCGGCTCGCCACCGCAGCGATGGTGTCCAGACCGATCCGGGCCTGGTCCGCGGCGTTGCCGGTGGCCACCGCGTCGAGGTCGTCGCCGTACTTCGCCACCGTCTCGGGATCGTTGCTGAACTCAACGACCGGGACGAACCGCTGTGCGGACAAGGTGCCGCCGGCAACGTGCGCGAGGATCTGCTGGACGCCGGACGCACCGAAGCCGGTCGCCGTCTCCATCCAGTCCGTGCCAGGCATCCGCATCACGTGCCACCCCGGCACCGCGAACCGCTGGCCGTGCGCGATCGTCGGCCCCACGGCCGCGTCAGAGCCGAACGCCGTACGACGGAAGACATCGTGCGCGAGCAGTCCGCCGCGGGACGAGAGGACGACGGATCCACCAGAGCCGACGATGTCGCGACCGACCAGCGCCAGCGCCTCCGCGGTCTCGGAGGTCAGCGGGCCACGCGCCTCCAACCCGATGGTGAGGTCGCCGAGGGTCCCGGCGTGCTCGACCGGAGCGTCCAGGTCGAAGCTGTTGAACCAGTCGCGCACCTTCGCGCCGACCGCATCGAGGCCACCGTCGGCCTGGATGCTCGCCCAGCCGAAGCGGGACGGGTCGGCGCCGGCTTCGACCAGGCGCGACCGGAAGTAGTCGTTGTGGGTCTTCTCGCAGCCGTGCTCGAGCAGTAGCGCCATCCGCGTGTTGGGGTGGAGCAGATAGCCGAGCATCGTGCGCGCGAACGTCTCCTCGGAAGCACCGCCACTGCTGCCGCAGCCCTCGGTGTGCGGCAGCGCGACCATCCGCGTGACCGCGTCGCCGGCCCACTTCTCCAGTTCACCTTGCGCCGCGAGCCGGAGTGCGATCTGCCCCGAGCACAAGCTGGTCGGCAGGATCAGCCCCACGGCCTCCGGCACCAACCGGTTGTCAACCTGCAACAGCCGTACGGCAGTCCGGTCGGTGGAGCCAAGACCCGCGAGCGAAAGACCGTCCAGCGGAGCGTCACGGTCCTCGGCCGGGAGGTCGACGAGCTTGCGGCTCATCCGGCCGTCGGTGGTGATCGAGATGCCTTCGCGCGGACCGCTCTGCTTCCAGTTCCGCCAGATCGACACCTGACTGTGGCCTGCCCGCTCCCCCGCGCTCAGCTCGCCGGACGCGACGCGGACGGTCAGGTCGAAGGTGTCCGCGGTCAGCTCGGCCATCGGCGTACCGGTGAGGTAGCGGCCCGCGTCCACGTCCATCTCGGCGTGCAGGCGCTCGTACCGGTCGTGGGTGGTGACGAACTTCAGCGTGGGCACGAACGGGAAGTTCGTGATCGAGCCATTCCCGGTGGTGAAGAAGATCAGGTTGCAGCCGCTGCCGATCTGGCCCGCGACCGACTCGAGGTCGTTGCCGGGGCTGTCCATGAAGATGTAGCCGTTGCCGGGCAGCGGTTCGCCGTAGTCGATCACGTGGTCCAGCCGCACTTCGCGTGGCAGCTTCCGCGCGGCGCCGATCGACTTGAGGACGATGTTATAGAGGCCGCGGTACACGTTGCCGCCGGACGGGTTGCCCTCCGCTGTGTGACCGTGCCAGCCGACGCGTTCCTTGAACGAGCGAATGGTGGCAAGGAACCGCTGAGCTGTCGCGAGGTCGCGGACGTTCTTCAGCACGTAGGGTTCCGCGCCGATCAGCTCGTCGGTCTCCGCGAGTACGGCGGCGCCACCGTGCTTGATCACTTCCGCACCGACCAGACCGGCCAGCGGGTTGGCGGAGATCCCCGAGAACGCGTCGGATCCACCGCACTGCAAGGCGATCTTGAGGTCGGCGAGCGGGACCTCCTCGCGCTGCTGGGCGTCCACGACCGGCAGCCACGGCTCGACCAGCGCGCCGGCTTCGGAGAGGTCGTGCTCGAAGCCGGCCCTGCGGGTGAAGTACGCGTACGGGACCTTGATCGACGGATAGTCGTGCTCCGCCATGAAGTCCTTGATCGCCTGGCCGGACACCACGTCGTCCTCGGTGTCGACGATCAGTACGGCGCCGACGTTCGGGTTCAGCGTGAAGCCGGCCAGCGTCGCGAGCAGGAAATGCAGATTGTTCGGGGCCTCGTCCTCGCCGCCCTCGGTGTGAGCCACGGGTACGACGCCGTCCCCGGCGGCCGCGCCGTCGAAGCGACGGGCGAGCTCGGTGACGAACCCACTGCTGCGGGAACTGGTCGCCATCAGGACGACGTGGTTGCGGGTGCCGGCCGGGCCCTGCTCGCGGGGGTAGCCGAGGAACGTTCCGGGCTGCTCGACGCTGGTCACCTGCGCGCCGAAGTTCAGGGCGGACTCGTCCAGCTCGTACGGGTCGAGCGGCTCGTTCGTAGCCGACGGCTCGTCCGGGAGACCTTCGACCCCGCGGGCGGTGACTGCCGCGAGGCTGGTCGGCGTACACACGTAGTCGCCCGGGACCAGATCGCGGGAAGCGCGGGCGAACGGGGTGTTCCAGGAGGTCAGCGCCTCACCGGGAGCCACAGGGGTGACTACGAAGCGGTGCCCTTCGAGCACGGTGTGTGGCAGCGCGACCACAGCGTCGCCGAGCTCGATCTCCGTCCCGGCTTCGAGCCGGCGGGAGGCGATTGCAACGTTGTCCCCCGGCTCGGGCAGGACTCCGACCTGTTCGAACCTCACCATTCGTTTTCTGCCTTCCCGTAGCTAGCCCGGGTCGAATCGTGCATGATGCATGATTACAGTGCCACCCTGCCGAAGACGACCGGCCGGGTCAAGACCGCGACCAGGATCCGGAGAGAGCCGATGACGGAACCCACCCTCGGGACCGTGGCGCCGCAGGACCGGCGGCTGCTCCGGCGGCAGATGCTCGCCGACGACGTGTACGAGGCGATCAAGACGATGCTGATGGACCACGTCATCCGGCCCGGCGCGCGGATCTCGATCGACGGGCTGGCGCGCGAGTTCCAGGTGTCGTCGACACCGGTGCGGGAAGCGCTGGCGCGGTTGGAGTCGGAGGGACTGGCGGTCAAGGAGCCGCTCAAGGGGTACCGCGCGACACCGCTGCTCACGCTGGAGGAGTTCGACGACCTGTACCGGTTCCGGCTACTGCTGGAGCCGTGGGCGGCACGGCGGGCGGCCGAGCTGATCGACGACCACGGGCGCGACCGGCTGCGGACCGAGCTGGCGAACGCGGTCGAGCCGACGTCGGTCGACTACGCCGGCTACAAGTCGCTGACCGCGCACGACAACCGTTTCCACTCCCTGATCGCGGGGCTGTCCGGCAGCGAGCAGGTCCGGCTCGCGTTCGAGCGCACCCACTGCCACCTGCACATCTTCCGCCTCCACTACGACCGCGACATCGGCCCTGA
This sequence comes from Kribbella sp. NPDC049227, assembly GCF_043197265.1. Classification (NCBI taxonomy): domain Bacteria; kingdom Bacillati; phylum Actinomycetota; class Actinomycetes; order Propionibacteriales; family Kribbellaceae; genus Kribbella; species Kribbella sp. NPDC049227. The sequence continues at coordinate 35,890 of NZ_JBICST010000004.1, forward strand.
GGTCCTCACCGAACACCGCACGCTGGTCGACGCCATCGCCTCCGGCGACCCCGCCGCCGCCGAGTCCGCGATGACCCAACACATCGAGAACTCGATGACGCTCCGGCTGCGCAAGATCTACGAGTGACCCGCCGTCCCTTCCCCCTGGCGGATCAGGTCCCGCCCGAGCTGTCGTCGTACATCCTCGACTTTCACTGGGACCTCTCGCTCCTCCACCAGCTGGAACTGCCGACTCTTCGCGTTCCACTGTCTGAGCTCGCCGGGCATCTCGACCTCCCATTCTGGGCGTACGACGGCCGGCCGTTCCAGGTCACGCCGTACCAGGTCGCGGATGATCCGATGCGGTACCGCGAGCAGTACGACCGGACGATGGCGGCCGACCTGAGTCACCCGCTGGACGTCGTACGCCGACCGGACGGACGGGTCACGATCCTCGACGGGATCCACCGGTTGTTGCGGGCCGAACTCGAGGGGCGGACGGTGGTCGACGTACGTGTGCTGGCGTGGGAATTGGTGGATCGGATCGCGGTTCGAGACTGAGGGTTTGCGGTGATGGGGTTGGGGCACGGCGGGGGGATGGATGCTGTGGATCTCCCTGCTCCGCGGCCTGTTCTGTGGCCGTTGCGGCCGACGGAGTCGGCGCAGGTGTCGACGTCACCCCACGGCGGGCGGACCGTCGTCACGATCCGGCACGCGCCGCTCGACCAGGTGACGCCGGAAATGCTCGCCTGGTGGTACGGCCACGTGCCCGGGACGATGCGGTACGCCGGGGCGGTCTGGCCGCGGTACCTCGTCTGGCACCCGTTGGACCACATCTCGTACGAGCTGACGACCCCCGGCAAGGTGGTCGCTCCGGGCGCCCGGCTGCACATCAAGGAGGCGCTGGGCCGTGACCTCGCCAAGCTGATCGATCTCCAGGTGACAGTCGAAACGGTCGACCAGCAGTTCGCGATCATCTCCAAACGCATCCTCGGTACGTCGATCGTCCGGCTCGAGAACGAGTTCGAGCCGTACCACGGCGGCAGCCGCTACACGACCCGCCTCACACTGGGCGACACCACGCTGCTGGGCGGTCTGTACCTCAACAACATGGCGCACACCCGCGCGTTCCCCGCCCCGAAACTCGCAGCCTGGATCCGCCACCACATCGAGGAGATCGGCAACCTGGAGAACTTCCTCCCCGACCTAGTCCGCCACCGCGCCGACCACGAACCCTGAACAACCGGCGTTACTCCAGTGGGGCGCCGCCGTAGGAGATCTCGTTGCCGTCGGGGTCGTAGTAGGTGACGTGGCGTACGCCGTTCTCGTAGGTCTCGCGCTTGGCCGGCTCGATGCCGCGGTCGGAGATCGCCTGGATCCGGGCTTCGAAGTCCTCGACGAAGAGGGTGTGCTGAGCGTGGCCGGCGTGCTCGGGAACCACCTCGATGTACAGGAACTGGTGGTCGCCGACCTCCCAGACCGCCTCGATGTCGTTCGGCAGGAAACTCGGCGGCGCGCCCAGCAGCTTCGTGTACCAGTCGACCGCGGCCGCGTAGTCACTGACCGAGATCCCGGCGAACAAGTCCAGAGCCATACCGGATCCTACAAATAGGGTTGGGGGTATGAAGGTGAATCGACTGGATCACCTGGTCCTGACCGTGGCCGATCTGGACGTGACGGTGGACTTCTACCAGCGGGTGCTGGGGATGGAGCCGATCACGTTCACCGGCGGGCGGCGGGCACTCGGCTTCGGAACGAGCAAGATCAACCTGCATCAGGTCGGACATGAGTTCGAACCGAAGGCGCGGCATCCGGGGGCAGGCACCGCCGATCTGTGTTTCATCGTGGACGACCCGATCGAGCAGGTACGCGCGGAGCTGATCGCTCACGGCGTCGAGATCGAGCAAGGCCCGATCGAGCGCACGGGCGCGACCGGCCCGATCCTCAGCGTCTATCTCCGCGACCCCGACCACAACCTGATCGAACTCAGCAACTACCTCTAGGTGTACTCGGTCATGAGGTTGGTGACAGGCGAGCGCTGTGGTCTTGGGGGTGTGGCGGTCTGGTCGTGCTCTGTGAGTCCGGGCGGCGGGTAGTGGTCGCCGGGGTTGTAGGGTGCCGGTTCTTGATGCTGGACGACGACGGCGCCGATCATCGCGATCTTCGGAAACAAATGTGCACCCAGCGACGAAGAGTTTCCGATGATCGGCGCACCCGCGGGCTGCCAACCCCCTGCCGAGCCCGCCAGCTCGACTCGGCCAGGACATGGCGACCGGCGGCGCGGTCAGCGCGGCGCGGTCAGGACGGCGGCGCGGTCAGGGTGGCAGGGTCGTGCCGCAGGCAGCTTGTGGTGACCGCGGACATGTTATTTCCTGTCCGCGGTCGCCATATCCTGTCCGCGGTCCAGCGCCGGCCCGAGTACATCTAGGCGGCGACGAACGAGCGGACGCGGGTCGTCCTACCCGTACGGTCGGCGAAGCAGCTGCCGCGCGGCGGTTCCACACGTACGGTCGGCGGAGGAGCTGCCGCGGCAGCACACGAGGGCTCGCCCACTCGTGTGCTCCCGGAGAAGCTCCCGCGAGACGCACGCCGGCTGGGTGGGCGCGACCAGCCCGCACGCCGCCGGCGGTAGCCGGCAGGAATCCGCGCACCACCGGCGATGAGCCGGCCAGGATCGCACCGGGGATGCGCGGAGGGTGGGTGGGAGCGCGCAAAGCGGTCGCGACGGAGGAGCGGGCGGAGCACCCGGGGGCCGCGAGTGCGGGAGCACCCGGGGGTGCGTGCTCCGGGTTGCTCTGAGCACCCCAGTGCTGCGTACTCGCGGGTTGCTCACAGCCCCCGGTGGTGCGTACTCGCGGGTTGCTCACAGCCCCCAGTGGTGCGTACTCGCGGGTCGCTCACAGCACCCCAGTGGTGCGTGCTCCCGGGTTGCTCACAGCCCCCAGTGGTGCGTACTCGCGGGTTGCTCACAGCACCCCAGTGGTGCGTGCTCCCGGGTTGCTCACAGCCCCCAGTGGTGCGTACTCCCGGGTCGCTCACAGCACCCCAGTGGTGCGTACTCCCGGGTTGCTCACAGCCCCCAGTGGTGCGTACTCCCGGGTTGCTCACAGCACCCCAGTGGTGCGTACTCCCGGGTTGCTCACAGCACCCCAGTGGTGCGTACTCCCCGGTTGCTCGGAGCTGCTGGGGTGCATGCTGGCGGGGTGCGGAGAGCAGACGGGACGTGCTCCCGGGGGTGTTCAGGCTGGGGGGTTCCGTGGTCGGGGATCTCTAGTTGTACGCCGCCCTGTAGGGCGGACTGGTGGGCGTAGATGCCGGGGAGGGTGTAGCGGGCGGCGACCCAGGCGTTGACGGGTGGGAGGGTCTTGTCGGCGACCGCGCGGACGAAGTCGTCGGCGAGGAAGTGGTGTGAACCCTCGTGGCCGTTGTGCATGCCGTCGAACTCGGCGGGCAGGCGGCTGCGGTCGTGCACCGGGGAGAGGCCGGACCGGAACGCGTCCCGCAGTGCCGGGTCGACGTTGGCGAGGTCGGCATCCTCGAGAGAGCTGCTCGGCTTCGTCTCCATCAGCTGGCTGATGTCCTCGACGCCCTCCTTGGTCTGCCAGACCGTGGTGGTGGCGAGTTGCTCGAAGCTCCCCTCGGTGCCGAACACCCGCAGCCGCGACTCCCGGATGTGCGACGGGTAGCCGACGCGGCGCATCTCGTTCGTCCGCATCACTCCGCCGTCGGCCAGCTTGAACAGCGCGGTGGCGTTGCTGAAGTCGTTGTCGAACTGGCTGACGTCCTTGTCGAAGACGCCGTCGCCGCGGTCGTCCTTCACACCGATACAGGACACGTGCGTGGCGTGCTGGCCGGTCACCGAGAGAACGTTGCCGACGGCATGCGTCGGGTAGAGCATGGGCGGGAACGACGCGGTCTTCTTCCAGTCGTCGCCGCCGCTGTACTGGTACGCCGCGTAGAAGCCGAGGTCCATGTCGTGGACGTAGTCGCCCTCGGAGTAGAAGACCCGGCCGAACTCACCGTTGGCGAGCTTCTGCCGGCAGTACACCGACGACGGGTAGTAGAAGCTGGTCTCGCCCATCATGTAGGTCAGGCCGGTCTCCTTGACCAGCTCGATGATGCGGGCGATCTGGTCCGCCTCGATCGCCATCGGGACGGTCGAGTAGACGTGCTTGCCGGCCTCCAGCGCGCGGATCGCCATCTCGCCGTGCAGCCACCGCTGGGTGAAGATCGCCACCGCGTCCACGTCGGAGGCGAGCATCTCCTCGAACGACTGGTACGTGATCGAGATGCCCTGCTTGGCCGCCATCTCGGCGGTCCGTTCCGGCAGTACGTCGGTCAGCCGCACGTCGGACACGTCCGGGTGCGCGGACCACAGCCGCAGGAACGAAGGGGCGAACTGGCCGGCGCCGACCACACCGATGCTGAATCCCATGCGGATAGGCAATCACACATTTTTCTTCCACGGAAGAACAAATTCAGACGTTGGAATGTGTGATCCAGACCACGCGGTCCAGGCCTCCCGCCGGCGACGGTGCAGCCGCGTGGTGTCCACCTCGCTGCGTAAACTGCCGGCTCGTATGCCCGTCTGGGATGTCTACGCGCACACCGACGGTCTCCCGTTCGACCCGAAGGACTGAGCCGTGCCCGACCGACCTGAGATTGTCTGCATCTGCGGCTCCACCCGGTTCGTGGACGAGATGCGCGCGGCGAACCGTGATCTGACCTTCGCAGGTGTCATCGTCGTCGCGCCAGGCGTCTTCCGGCCCGCCGAGGATCACGAAGCAGACGAGTTGCTCACCAACGAGCAGAAGACCGCGCTGGACGCCCTCCACCTGCGCAAGATCGACCTGGCTGACCGGGTTCTGGTCGTGAACCCAGGCGGGTACATCGGCGAGTCCACGAGCAGGGAGATCGCCTACGCCCAGGCCACCGGCAAGCCGATCTCGTTCACCGATCCCAGCTGACCAGTAGACGCTTCGTGGTGCGCGCGGGCAATGCCTTTGGCAACACGGCCTAGCGGACGCGGCGCAGCAGGTGCGGGTTGTCCGTGGTGATGCCGTTGACGCCGAGGGCCGCTGCCCGGACCAGGGTGTCCTGGTCCGGTACCGGCCAGGCGGTGACCTCCAGCCCCGTGGCCTGGAGCTCCGCCACACCGTCCGCGGTCAGGCCGGCGATCCCGCAGAGCGCCGTACCTGCGTCGGCCTCCTTCGTCAGCATGAGTACGTCGGAGATCGCAGGAGTACGCCCGAAGATCCGGCCGGTCGACGCGGTCGGCATCGCGCGCCGTACCGCCAGCAGGATCTCCGGATGGAACGACGTGACCAGCGTCCGCGCCGCCAGCGACGGATCCGCCTGCAGCGACTCGACCAGCAGCGGAATGGCGTCGACCGCCTTCACCTCGGCCTGGAAGCGGATGCCGATCTCGGCGGTCGTCTCGGCCCACGTCGGCACCACTTCACCGAGACCGGCGTCGAGCGACCGCACCTCGTCGTACGACAGCGCGGCGATCTCGCCGGACCCGGAGGTCGTCCGGTCGACGGTGGCGTCGTGCATGATCACGAGCTCACCGTCGGCCGTGACCCGCAGGTCCAGCTCGATCTCGTCGCAGCCGTCGGCGACCGCCCGCCGGAAGGACCGCAGCGTGTTCTCGGGTTCGGTACCGAGCGCGCCACGGTGGCCGGTGATGATCACAGAACTTTCTCCTCGTAGAGTCGCCTGACCTCGTCGCCGATCGCCTCGAGCCGCTTGGCGACCGAGCCGAACACCTTCTTCACCGCCGTGTTGTCGGCGTAGATCTGCTGCAGCCCGGTGTAGATCGCGACGTTCGCGTTCCGGCCGTAGAGCCGGATGGCGTCCTGCTGCCGGGCGTTGGTGAGCTGCGCGATCGCGACGCCGAAGTTCGGCTGCTCGGCGATCAGCTTCTTCAGATCCGGATTCTCCCGGGCCTTGTCGACCACCGGGAGGTACCCGGTCTGCGCGGTCCAGAAGGCCGAGTTCTCCGGCTGGGCGAGGAAGGCCAGGAACGTCGCGGCGGCCTGCTTGCGCTCGGTGGAGATGTTGCGCATCATCCCGATGCCGCCTCCACCGGTGGCGAGCCCGGACGCGACCTCGGACGGGATGAAGCCGGCACCGACGGGGAACTTCGCCTTGCTGGTCATGCTCTTCAGGCCACCGGTCGACTCCTGCATCATCGCGACCAGCCCGTTGGCGAAGTCGGTGCTCGGGCTGTGGGCCATGTAGGCCAGCTTGTCCACGTGCACCATCTGCCGCTGCCACTCGCCGGCCGCGACCGCACCATCCTGGTCGATGGTGACGTCGAGGCCCTTGGAGTACGCGCCGCCGAACTGCCAGACGTTGCCCTGGAACTGCCAGTCGCCGTCGACCTTGGCGAGCGCGAGCGTGCGCAGGGACCGTCCACCGGACTGCACCTTTGACAGCTCCGGCCCCCAGGACCGCAGCTCGCTCCAGGTCCGCGGCGCCCGGTCCGGCAGGCCGGCCTTCGCGAACGCGTCCTTGTTGTAGTAGAGGATCGGCGTACTGCGGGCGAACGGAACCGCCCAGCTCTGCCCCTTCACGACGTACTCGCCGAAAAGCTTCTGCTGGAACACGGCCGGTCCGAAGCCGTCGGTGAAGTAGCTGTTCAGTGGCTCCAGCGCGTCGTTGAGGAAGAACCGCTCCCAGGTCACGTCGGACAGGATGGCCAGGTCCGGTGCCTGCTTGGCGACCAGCGCCGCCGCGACCTTCTGGGCCACGTCGTCGTAGCTGCCCTGGAACTGCACCTCGACGTACACGTCCTGCTGCGAGTCGTTGAACTTGGCAACGAGTTTGTCGACCGCCTTGCCGTTCGCGCCGCCGTACGACGTCCAGAACACGACCCGGACCCGGTTGCCGTACTTCGCCGGCACCGCACCCGGCGGCTGCGAGTACTCCGCGTCGACGGACCGGTAGCCGCAGCCGGCCAGAGTCGTACCGGCCGCGAGTCCCAGGAACATCCTGCGGCGCATGTTTGTGGGCATCGTCATCCCTTCAACGCTCCTTGGGTGAGCCCGCCGACGATGTAGCGCTGCGCGATGAGGAAGATCACCAGCATCGGCGCCAGCATCATCAAGGTGCCGGCCATGATCGTGCCCCAGCTCGCCACGCCCTCCTCGGTCTTCAGGATCAGCAGGCCGATCGGCAGCGTCCGCATCGAGGCCGAGTTGGTCACGATCAGCGGCCAGACGAAGTTGTTCCACTCCTCCACGGCGGTGATCACCACGACCGTGACCAGCATCGGCCGCGACATCGGCAGTACGACGCGCCACAGGGTCCGCAGGTGTCCGGCCCCGTCGACCGCGGCCGCATCCGTCACCTCGGTCGGCAGGGTGAGGAAGTGCTGGCGCATCAGGAACGTCGCGAACGCGGACCCGATGCCCGGGATGATCAGACCCGCATAGGTGTTGATCCACCCCAACGTCGCCACCGTCAGGTAGTTCGGCAGCAGCGTCACATGTCCCGGCACCATCATTGCGCCGAGCACCCCGAAGAACAGCACCTTCTTGAACGGGAACCGCAGGTAGGCGAAGGCGTACGCCGTCAGCACCGCGTTCGTCACCTTGAGCAGGGTGCCGAGCACCGTCGTGATCGTCGAGTTCAGGAAGAACCGGTCGAACGGCGCCGCTTCCCAGGCCAGCTTGAAGTTCTCCCAGGTGAAGTGGTCCGGCCACCACGACGGCGGCCACTGGTAGATCTCGGCCGGCTGCTTCACCGTCGTACTGATCAGCCAGTAGAGCGGGCCGAGGAACACGGCCGCCACCCCGATCAGTACGACGTACTGGATCGCTCGAGTCTTCATCGGTAGTGCACCCGCCTCTCCATCACCCGGGCCTGCACGGTGGTCACGACCAGCAGGATGACGAACATGATGATCGACAGCGTCGCCGCGCGGCCCGCGTTGAACGCCCGGAAGCCTTCGTTGTAGATCGACCAACTCAGCGTCGTGGTGGCATCACCAGGGCCACCACCGGTCATCACCGCGATCACGTCGAACGCCTGGAACGTGCCGATCACCGTGGTGATCAGCAGGAAGAAGGTGATCGGGGCAAGCAATGGCAGCTTGATCGCCCAGAACCTCGTCCAGGTACTCGCGCCGTCGATCGCGGCCGCCTCGTCCAGGTCCTTCGGCAGGCCCTGCAGACCGGCCAGGTAGATCAGCGCGGCGAAGCCGACGTTCTTCCACAGGTACACGATGACGAGTCCTGGGAGCGCCCAGTCGGAGCTGTTCATCCAGTCCGGTGGCTCGGCGCCGAGCGGTTCGATCAACGCCCGCAGCAGACCGTAGCCGGGGTCGAACATGAACGCCCAGATCGTGGCGACCGCCGCACCGGACAGCACGTGCGGCGCGAACGCCATCGTCCGGACCGCGCCCCGGCCCTTCAGCGGCAGGTTGAACAGGAACGCCAGCGCGAGGCCGATCACCAGGCTGCCGACCACGATCAGGCCGGTGAACACGAGCGTGATCCACAGCGTCTTGTGGAACGCCGGATCGGACAGGGTCCGGGCGTAGTTGGCCAGACCAACGAACGTCGGCCGGGCCGCGATCATGTTCCAGTCGGTCAGGCTGAGGAACGCGTTGTAGATGATCGGCCAGTACGCGAAGACCGCGATCACGATCAGGTTCGGCGCCACCAGCAGCGCGAACAGGCCGTACTCGCGGCGGCGTCTGCGGCGCCGGTGGTTGTCGGCGTCGCCGGCCAGAACGCGTTCGTCCGGATGGGTCCGGACCGGCAGGTCCAGTGCGGTCACACCGGCCTCCTCGGGGTTGACGGGGCTAACAGTTCGACCAGCGCGGCAGCCAGGGAGGGCGCGGCCGCGAGGATGCCTTGCGGTAGTGCGGTCCCGGGTCCGCCGATCGTCTGTGCACCCGCTTCGCGGGCGATCAGGGCGCCGGCGGCGATGTCCCAGGGCTGAATGAGGTGCTCGTAGTAGGCGTCCGCCGTACCGTCGGCGACCGAGCACAGGTCGAGGGCGGCCGATCCACCGCGGCGCACATCCCGTACGGCGGGCAGCACGCGCAGCAGGTGGTCGGCCTGTTCGGCGCGACGCTCGGGCAGGTACGAGAAGCCGGTGCTCACAAGGGCCGACGCGAGTACGACGTCGCGCGGCGGGCCGAGCGGGACCACGTCGCGCGGTGCGCCCAGGCGGAAGTCGTCGCGCCACGCGCCCTCGCCGCGGATCGCGGACCAGGTGATGCCCGTGCGCGGCTGGTGAACCACGCCGACCAGTGCACCAGCCTCGTCCTCGACCGCGATGGAGACACACCAGTCGAGACGGCCGTAGAGGTAGTTCACGGTCCCGTCCAGCGGGTCGATCACCCAGGTCAGACCGGTCTCCGAGGCCCGCGCCGTACCCTCCTCGCCGAGCAGACCGTCACCGGGCCGCGCCGCGCTGAGGCCGTCGGTGATCAGCTTCTCGGAGGCGCGGTCCGCGGCGCTGACCGGGTCGCTGGCCGAGGACTTGGTCTCGACACCGACGGCGTCAATGGATAGACCTGGTTGGCGCGCCAGCAACTCCTCGCCGGCCGCGGCGGCCAGCCGCAGGGCCAGCGTCTGCAGCTCAGTGAGGGGCGGAGTGTTAAGCACGCCGCGAAATTATCATCGTTCTATGGTGACGTATAGAGAATCTATGTGATTTTCTCACTGACTTCACAACGATCAGGCAACTCAGTCGTCGACGTCTTCTCGCAGGCGGACGCCGGTGACCCCGTCGAGGTCGTCCAGCGCCAGCACCAGATTCTGCAACGGGGGCCGGCCGGTGAACCGCATCGACGCCCGTACCTGCGGCCGGCCGGCCTCCCGGTGCACGTCGGTTCCGAGCACCGACGCCTCGAAACCCATCGATGTCGCGGTCGCCAGGATCGCCCGCAGTACGCCGGAACCGTCCTCGTAGCGAACAGTCACGATGCGCCGGCGGTCCGGCGACGGCAGGAAGCGGCCGAGCCGGCCGAACGGGCCGACCGCGGCCAGGTGCAGCACGGTCGCGGCCACAGCCAGCACCGGCATCCCCGCACCACAAGCCATTCCGATCGCGGCCGTCATCCAGATCGTCGCCGCGGTGGTCAGCCCGCGGACCACGTCACGGCGCATGAAGATCACCCCGGCGCCGAGGAACCCGACGCCGGACACGACCTGCGCCGCGATCCTCGACGGATCGAGGTTGACCTCGGTCCCCAGGACGGCGTCGAAGCCGAAGCCGGACACCAGCGTGAACAGAGCAGCCCCGGTGCCGACCAGGGTATGCGTCCGCATCCCCGCACTCTTCTGCTGCAACTGCCGCTCGATGCCGATGACCATCGACAGCACGAACGCGACCAGCAGCAACAGGAGCTCGGTCCAGGTGGTGGATGTTAGGAGTTGCATCGAGTTCCCAGTTCCCTACCTACGCTGAGACCAGTCCTACCGGGTCGATCCCGGCCAGGTACGCCGCTACGGATTCGGCGGCGATCGAGCCGGCGCGGAGGGCGGTCTGCTTGGTCGCACCGGCGAGGTGTGGCGTCATGACTACGTTCGGTGCTGTCAGCAGGCGTGCACCGGCCGGCACCGGCTCAACCGGGAAGACGTCGAAGGCGGCCGCACCGAGTTGACCCGACTCCAGCGCGTCCACGGTCGCGTCGTAGTCGAGCAACCCACCACGCGCTGTGTTCACGAGTACGGCGCCTCGTGGCATCAGGGCAATCTGCTCGGCACCGATCATGCCGCGGGTCTGGTCGGTCAGCCGCGCATGCAGGCTGACCACGTCCGACCGCCGCAGCAGGTCGTCCAACTCGACGACCTCGACGCCGGCCGGCGCCTTGGCCGGATCGATCGCCGGGTCGACCACGAGGACCTCGGCGCCGAAGGCAAGCATCACCCGGGCGACGCGCTGCCCGATCGCGCCGTACCCGACCAGGCCGACCGTGGCCCCGTCCAGCTCCAGGCCACACTCGTCGTACGCGTAGAGGTCGCTGCGCCACTCGCCCTGCTCCAGCGTCCGTTGCAGCCGCGGAAGGTTGCGCAGGGCACCCATCATCATCGCGACCGCGTGCTCGGCGGCGGCGACCGCGTTGCGGCCGGGGGTGGAGGCGACGATGATGCCGCGCTTGGTGGCTGCGGGCACATTCACGTTCACCGGGCCGCCGCGGCAGACGACCAGGAAGCGCAGGTCCGGTGCGGCGTCCAGGACCCGTTCGGTGAACGGGCCCATCTGGGTGACCGCGATCTCGACTCCGGGCAACGCCGCGATCAGTTGATCCTCGGCGTCGCTCGCCTCGTCCACCTCGGCCACCCGCCCGTACGGCGTCAGCGGCCACGGCAGCGTGACCTCACGGAAGTCGAACGTGACGTTCTGGACGGAGGACAATGCTGTGGCGAGCAGATCGTTGCGCACGAAGTGGTCGCCGGCAAGCAATGTCGTGATGGTTCTCATCGAACTCCTGAGGTGAAGGTTGGTGCTGGGTCAGACCAGCGCGGGCGGGCTGCCTCGATCCGGCGCAGGTAGTGGGCGTACCCCTCGGCGTAGAACGCGGCGCGGGCGGGATCGGGATCGACCTGACGGGTCTCGGCGATCCAGCCGTCGGCGCTGTCCGGGTCGACCGCGCGGCGGGCGCAGATCACGGCACCCCGGGCCGCGACCTGCTCGGCCTCGGCCGTGTGCAGCGGCGCGTTCAGCACGTCGGCCAGGATCTGTGTCCATTCAGTACTGCGGGCGCCACCACCGCACACTGTGACGCGGCCGCTCCAGCCGGCGGCCTCGAGACAGTGCCGAGCGGCGTACGCGATGCCTTCGCAGGTTGCGCGCACGAGGTCCGCCGTGGTCGTGGACAGCGAGATCCCGTCGATCGTGCCTCGCGCCCGGGTGTCGACGAACGGCGCGCGCTCGCCGGCCTCGGACAGGTAAGGCAGCACGGTGACGCCTTGGGCGCCGACCGGGCTCTCGGCGAGCAGCTCGGGCAGTCGGTCTGTGCCGGCACCGACGAGTGCGAGGACTCGGTCGAGTGCGGCGGTGCCGACCATCGCGGGCATCGCGCGCAACCAGACGCCGGGGGTCCAGGTGCCGAGGAACAACCCCGCCGGTTCGCCGTCCACGGGGAGCTCTCGCGTCACGACTTGGCAGGCGAGCGTCGTACCGACAGTAAGTAAGGCATCGCCGGGGTCTTGGACGCCGGCGCCGGCGGCCGCCGCTGGGAGGTCGTAGGGGCCGGAGGAGACCCTGGTGCCGCGGGCCATGCCGGTGGAGTCGTCGCGTAGTTCGCCGACGGGTCCGGCGGGCTCGACCGGCGCGAGCAAGTGGCTCAGCTCCGAGAGGCCCGTCGCCTTCAAGGCTTCTTCGTCGTACTGGTTCGTGCGGGGGTTGAGGAAGGGCGCGGAGGCATCCGAGACGTCGGTCGCACGGACGCCGGTGAGTTGCTGCATCACGACGTCCTTGCAGTACGCCGCTGTCCCGGCGCGCTCGATGACGTCGGGCTCCTCGGCGTGGACCGCGGCCAGCAGTGGACCGGAGGCGCCCGGGAACATCCGGTTGCCGGAGCGGCGGAAGACGCGTTCGGCCACGCCGTCGCCGGTCCAGCGCTCGAGGATCGCACTGCTGCGGGCATCCAGCCAGGAGATCGCCGGGCGGACCGCCGTACCGTCCGCGTCGACGAGCCAGAGGCCGTCACCCTGGGCGGTGATCGCCAGGACGCCGGGGCGGTCGCCCACCGTGCCGGCCAGCTCGTTGACCACCTCGTTGACCGAGGCAACGATCTCGGCCGTCTCGTGCTCGAATCGCCCGATCGCCGGCCGGACCAGCCTGGTCGGCCGGGAGGCCTCGGCTATCGGCCGTCCGTCGTCGTCGAACGCGACAGCCTTGGTGATAGTGGTGCCAACGTCGACTCCGACGTCCATACGCTCCCCTCCTAGAGTTTGGCGACCTCCACCGTGGCGCCGTGGTCGCGCAACGGCTGGATCAAATCGTCTGGGGTCTTCTCGTCGACGACTACGACGTCGAAGTCGGTGAGTGGGGCGAGGCGGTGCAGGGCGGTGCGCTGGAGTTTGCCGTGGTCGACCAGCAGGACCTTGGTCCTGGCCGACCGCAGCATCGCTCGCTTCACCAGGACGATCTCCTCCTCCTGGTGGAACGCGTGCGTCGCCGACACCGCCGACACCGAGCAGAACAGCAGGTCCGTGTGCAGCGCCTCGACCGCCTCCGCGCACGGCATCCCGCCGAACGAGTCGTGGGTCGCGGAGTACAGGCCGCCGAGAGCGAGCAGGGTGACGTCGCGCAACTCGGTCAGCCTGTTGATCGCGGGCAGGAAGTTCGTTGCCACGGTCAACGGAGTGATGTCCTCGAACAGGTCGACCAACGCGAGCGCGCTGGTCGAGTCGTCGAGCATCACCGACATCCCGGGCTCGATCATGGCGCGGGCGTGCCGGGCCAGCGCGGCCTTCTCGGCGGTCGCGGTGTTCAGCCGGTACGCGACGTTGCTCTCGAAGACGCTGGTCGGCTGCGCGCTGACCCCGCCGCGGTACTTGCGCACCACGCCCTGCCGCTCGAGCTCGTCCAGGTCGCGGTGCACCGTCATCACGCTCACCCCGAACGCCTCGACCAGGTCGTTGGCCGAGACCGAGCCGTGCTTCACGACGTACGCCGCGATCTCGGCCTGCCGGCGGGCGGGACGGCTCAGTTCGGTGGTGTCACCGTCGACATCGGATGTCATGCCAGGGTCTCCATTCGGACAGCGGGAACGTTGTACGCCTCGAGACCCACTGTGCCGTCCTGCCAGCGGAAACGCACCAGCGCCGCGGGACCGAGCGCAGGTAGCAGTCTGCGGTACTCGCTCAACGGCAGTCCGAGCACCCGGCACACCAGCAACCGGATGAGCGTGTTGTGCGCCAGCACCAGCACCTTGCGGCCTTCGTGCTGCTTGCCGATCTGATGGAAGACCTCGTGCACCCGGTCCGCCGCCTCGGCCGGATCCTCGCCGCCCGGGAAGTGATCCTTGACCGGGTCCAGCTCGAACGCCTTGGCGACCACCGGCGGAAGTTCGCTCAGCATCTTGCCCTCGGCCGAACCGAAGTCGACCTCGCGCAGCCGCGCGTCGACGGTCGGTTCGAGACCGAGCGCCTCGGCGATCGGCGCGATCGTCTGCCGGGCGCGCAGCATCGGGGACGACCACAGAGCGTCCGGCGCGTAGCCGGACGCCCACTCCTTGAGCAACCGCGCCTGCTGAACGCCGACCTCGTCGATCGGCAGGTCCGTCGACCCGGTGTAGCGGTTGCCGTGGTGCCATGCGGTCCGGCCGTGCCGGGCCAGAACGATCGTCGTCCTCATCCGCGGTACCCCCGCCAGTCCAGCTCGGCGACGAACTCGCCGTACAACGTGTCGAGTGGTTGCGGTCGCGGCTCGAGGACGCGCTCGACCCGGACCATCCGGCCGGCGGTCTCGGTCAGCGAGCCGCCGGCCGAGGCCGCGAGGACCGCCATCCCGTACGCCGGGTCCGGGGCCGCCGGGAGTTCGACGGGTACGCCGAGGACGTCGGCACGAAGCTGGTTCCAGTAGCCGCTGCGGATGGCGCCGCCGGTGAGAGAGACGGAGCGAACAGGGTCGGCTCCGAGGCCGACCAGGTGCTCGAAGGCGAGTCGTTCGATGAAGGCCACACCCTGGAGGACTGCGGCGTACGTCCGCAGCTTGCCGGAGGCGTCGCCGAGGGTGAACCGCTCGGCCTGCGGCGCCACGAACGGGAACCGCTCACCGGTCTTGGTCAGCGGGTAGATGACCGCATCGATCGGGCCTAGTTCACGCGCGGCCTGGTCGAAGGCGTCGAGATCTTCGCCGGGCAGCAGTTCGGTCAAGACGCCCGCGCCGGTGCTCGATGCCCCACCGGGGAGCCAGCCGCCGTCCGGGTGGCGGTGGCTGTAGACCGCGCCGGTCGGGTCGTCGAGGAGGTCCTTGCTGACGCCCTTGAGGACGAGCGTCGTACCGAGGACCGAGTTCCAGGCGCCGGGGGCGAGTGCGCCGGCGGCGATCTGGGCCGCGCAGCCGTCGGTCATGCCGGCGTAGACGGGGACGCCGGCCGGAGTCCGGCCGAGTTCGGCGCCCGGGAGGACGACCTCGGGGAAGGCGGAGAGGGGCAGGCCGAGTTTGTCGAAGGCCGCGGTCGGCCACGTGTCGGCGACCAGGTCATAACCGGTCTTGAGGGCATGGCTCGTGTCGGTGGCGACCGGGTGACCGACCAGGTGTGCAGCCACGAAGTCGGCGCTGTGGACGATGCGGTGGTCGGCGAGGTCGTAACCGTCAGCGACCAGCGAGAGGATCTTGGGGAGCGCCCAGGTGGGCTGCATCGAGGTGGCCCAGCGCTCCGGGTCGGCGTCCACGATCTGGACGCGACGGTCGGCCGCGCGGGCGTCGTCGTACATCAGAGCGGGAGTCACCGGGCGGCCGGAACGGTCGGTCAGGAGGACTGTGCCGGAGGTCGAACAGATCGCGATGCCGGCCAACTGGTCCGCGTGCGGTGCGACTTCGGCGATGCTGGAGTCCACGGCGTCGAGCCAGCTCCGCGGGTCCTGCTCGTGCCGGACACCGTCGCGGTGGCTGGTCAGTGGCCGGGCCGCGCGGGCCAGGACAGTACCGTCGGAGTCGGCCAGTACTGCGCGCACGCTCTGCGTGCCGAGGTCGACGCCGATCCAGGCCGGTCCTGCCACGTGCCGCCTCCCGACTGAGTGTTATCTACGCTGATAACATAACATCAGAAGACGATAAGAGAACGCCAGCCCTCCGTCCGATCCCGGCCACACCTCCCCGGAACACACCGCGGCTCCCGCATCTGGGAAGCATGCGGGAGCCGGTCCTCCCGCCGGCTGCGCCTGGGCCAGGAGGAGGTAGCTGTCAGGAGTGCATCAGAACAAGGGCCGGGTCGACGGTGGCCAGCTCGAGGCGGCCGGCGTCGATGGCTCCGTAGGCGCCGATCGGACCGCGGGACGGACGGCCGCTGCGGTTGAGCCAGAAGCCCCAGCCGGCCGGCGCGTCCGGCCACTCCGGGTCGGGCTCCCAGCCCGGCGGCGGACGCCAGGTGTCACTCGGCGGCTCGGGCCACTCAGGTGGTGGATTGAATCGGTGCACGGGCGGTCCTTCCCAGTTCCCCAGCGCGATGGACCCCAGCGATCCCTTGCTCACAAACTGTCTGACTGATCAACGACCTGGCGCGCCGGTGGTTACGACTAAGTTTTCGTAAAGTTTCGGCGCACAGCCACCCATCAGATCACCGCTGCGGAGCGGCAGGCAACCGTCCGCTCACCAGCCGGACTGCACGTGCATCAGCACCCGCGATCGTTGCCTTGTCCACAGCACACCCCTGGTTATCCACAGGCAACGCGGCGTGATCACTCGCACGCGACGCCGTCGTGATCCCGGTCGAGGTGCGACGCATAGCCGGGATCCCCGGTGTGCAAGGGCGCCTTGCCCGCGGCCCGGACCTCCGAGCAGTTCGCGTAGTACACGTCGGCAGGTGGTGCTGTCGTCCTCTTCGGCTTGGCAGTCTGGGTCGACCGCACCAACGGCGCCGGAGCACTGACTGTTGCCTTCGGCGCCTTCACCGTCACGGTCCTGGCCGGCAGCGGCGGCAGCGTGACCGTTGCCGTCGGCCCCGGAACGGTCTGCTGCACGGTGACAGTCGCCGTCGTGGTCGGCCCGGGCACGGTCGCCGTCACGGTGGTGCGGGGCGCCGTCGGAGCGGCACTCGACGAAGCGCCGTTGCTCCCGCCGATCGCGGCCAGGATGACGAGGAACGCGACCCCACCGGCCACCCACCCCGCGACCAGCTTCACCGGCGGCTCGGCGCCGTACCGCCCGTTCGGCCCGCGGGACCGCAGCCCGCGCGCGTTCAGCCAGAAACTCCATCCCGGCGGTGCGGGCGGCCAGGCCGGGTCCGGCTGCCAGCCGGGCGGTGGTTGCCAGTCGGGTGCCGGTGGTGCCGGCCACCCCGGCGGTGAGTTGAATGTTGACATGGTGAGTTCCCCCCTCGGGGGTTACATCCAGTCACGGTGACGGAGTGTTACAGATCGTCGAGGCGGTCGCGGACCCGGTGGTGGTCGGTGAGGGACTGGGTCAGGGCGTAGCCGAGGGCACGGTAGGCCTCGAAGTCCCATTCGTCGTAGAACTGGTCGTTGGTGGTCCGCCGCGGGAAGTCGGCGTGCTCGACGGCGTACTGCTCGACGTCCCAGTCCAGCGCCCCGGCCAGGAGCGCCTTCACGAAGAAGATCTCGGTCTTGTACGGCGTCTGTTCGCCGTCCTTCACCGGGTGCGTCGCGATGCCGTACGCCCAGGCCCGGTCGGCTCGCGGCTTCGACCCGCGGATCATCGGCGACGGGTCGATGTCGATCCGGATCCCGTGGTCCATCCGCGCGGTCGCGATCGCCTCGGCCAGCGCGGTGAACCGGTCCTCGGCGTCGTTCGACGCGTCGATCACGATCACCTGGGCCGGCTCGCGGCGCAGCGCCTCGACCAGGCCGAGGTTGTCGTAGTGGCCGCCGTCGGTGACGTAGATCCGCCGGTCGTACATCGACGGTGACCCGATCGCCTCCCGCAGCAGCCGGTACGGTCCGGGCTTGTCGATCACGCTGCCGACGTACCGCCGTACCTTCGGGACGAGGCCGTGGACCTCGGGGAACGCGGGTCCCGACCGGTTGTTCCAATACGGGTTCGGAAGCCACACGCCCAGGCGCGCATTGAGTACGGCGAGCAGCAGCCGGACCGGCCTGGTCCGCGCGTTCACGCGGCCGGTGAGCGGGCTCAGCGCGGCACCACTGATCGCCATCGCAGCCGGGACCGTCACCTCCCGCGTCAGTACGTCGGCCTCCCGCTCGTAGTCCGCGGTCTGCCGCCGCCCGCCGTCCGGCAGCGACCGGTCCCCGACGATCCCGATCTGCTCGGGATCGAACACGAACGGCACGCAGTCCCGCTGGGTCGGTACGAAGTCCGCGTCGTCGACGTTCGCCACGCCCGCGATGACCAGCTGCGGCCCGCCGTTCGGTGGCGTCGCCCAGTCGGAGAACCGCAACCGCAGGTGGTACTCGAGCGCGACCGCGGCGCCGTTGTCCTTCCGCCTCACCAGGAAAGCGCGCGACAACCGCTCCCGGTAGAAGGAGTGCAGCGAGGTCCGGTTCGCGTCGGTGAGCACCTTGATCGCGACCGCGATCGCGGCGAGGATCAGCGCGACGTTCCAGTCGGCCTGGTAGGAGCTGTCGATCGCGTAACCACCGGTCCAGCGCAGCAGCACGATGACCGCCGACACCACGATGATGGCGCTGGCCAACCAAGGTGCGAGCTTGGTCCGCGCGAACGCGAGCAGCCGTGCGCGCACCCCGGTCGCCGCCTTCGCCTCGACCGCGAGGCCGTTCCACACCGACTTGCCGAGCCCGATCAGGACGAGGACCAGCGCAGTGAACGACGCCACCCCTTGTTTCGTGGGGTCGACCAACGCCAGCAAGGCCGACGGCAGGCTCGAGTCGCCGGGGAGTTTCCCCAGCAGATAAAGGCCTCCCGGTACGCCGAGCAGCAGTACGGCGACCGGCACGCCGTACCAGAGGGTGAAGTTGCCGATTGTCGTCAGCACCCGCCGGACCACGTCGGGCATCCTGGCCCAGCGGTCCCAGACCTTCTCCACCACGAACATCGCGGCGCTGATCGCGAGCAGGGCGACCGAGAGCCCGATGAAGTGCCAGGAGCCGTGCGGGCGCAGGTCGACGTGGATCTCGGTGTATCCGGCCACGACCACCTGCTGGTCGGCCAGGAACCAGCCGAGCACCCAGGCGATCGCGCGCAGCGTGATCCCGATCAGCAGCAGGTTGACGACCAGTCCGAACAGCACCGACAGCGCGGCCCGGAACATCGCGCGACCGCCCTGCAAGAGATAGCGGGTCTGCCGGCGCAGCCGGGCGAGCTCGGGTGATCCCGACGAGAAGGGATCGGTGCAGGACTTGCGGAGGATGTGGAACGCGGCCGCCATGTATCCGCCACCGCTGACCCCGATCACGGTCGACGCCTTGTCGTACAACCCCTTCTCCCGCAGGAGTTGCAGCGCGCCGAGGCAGAACGACGCCGACCGGATGCCGCCGCCCGAGCAGGTGATCACGAGCCGGCCCGCGTCCTTGCTTTCCTCCGTGATCCGCTTGAACGTCACCGGTGGTTCGAGCTGGACGCCGTACAGCTTCCGCTGCCCGAAGCGACTGGTGGCGAAGTAGCAGACGGCGAGGACGAGCGCCCCGGCCAGGCCGACCGCCCGCATCAGCCAGGTGAGCCAGCCCGTCGACAGATCCGCGCAGGGGCTCGTCGGACCGAACTCGGTCCACAGCCGGATGTCCTCGACGACGTCCAGCGCCGCCGCACCGAAGACGAGCCACGAACCGATGGCCGCGATCTGCTTCCAGGACTGACGATCGAGGAACCTGACGTACGTGTAGGCCTGGAACGCCGCGTAGACGTAGGCCAGGATGAACGTCGCATCGACCAGCAACGACAGCCGGGCCGGAACCTCACAGCCGAGCGCCGAGCCGGCCGCGTCGTGGACGGCGTCGCGCATCGGCCACTGGACCACGGCGAGCACGACCGCCAGTTGCAGGGTTCCGGTGAAGGTCCGGCGCCGGCCGATCTGCTCGATCGTGGCGTCGCCTTTGGTGCCTGCCGATTCCCCGAGCATCGCCCCATGATGCCGTGCCGTCACACGCCCGGCCAGAGATGCGGCCGAGTAGTTGCCGAGCCTTGACCTCAGGCCCTAGGCGGCTGCTGTCCGGGACCGGGTCTCGCTGATGCGGCGCGGGAGCGTGCCTGCGGCAACCGCTTGGTCGAGGACCGCGAGCTGGGCGCACGCGGCCGTGATCGCGTCAGCCTGAGTGCGGCAGCCGTCGGCGTACCAGAACGGGTCGTCCGGCTGCCGGTCGTCGGCGTCGTCGATGTCGGCGTACCAGCAGTCGCGCCCCTGACATCGGTAGTGCACGACCCGAACCTTCAGCTTCATGCCGGGTACGACGCCCGCCCCGCGCGGCCGGTTCCGGCGGGTGGTATTCGATCCTGGTAGGAAGGGTTTACAACGTTGGTAGAGGCGGCATAGAACTACCGACAGGTCCACTTGGAAGAGGTGCGACATGAGGTTCCTCCGCCCCGTCCTCTGCACCATGCTCGCCGTCGTGCTGACCGGCGGCCTGGCCACCACCGCTCCAGCCGCCGAGCGACAGGAGAGCGTGGTGGCGTCACAGAACTTCCGGAATCCGGTGAACCCGTCGGCGGATCCGTCGCTGATGTTCTACAACGGCAAGTACTACGTCGCGACCACGCGCGGCGACCGGATCGGGATCTGGTCGTCACCGAGCCTGGCGACGCTGCTCGTCCAGCCGGAGCAGGTGGTCTGGCGGGACACCGACACCAGCCGCAACACGCAGATGTGGGCGCCGGCGTTCCGGCATGTCGGCGGGCGCTGGTACATCTACTACACGGCCTCCGACGGGGTCGACACGAACCACCGGATGTACGTGCTCGAGTCCACCGGCGACGATCCGCTCGGGCCGTACAACTTCAAGGCGAAGATCGCGGACTTCGGCGAGTACGCGATCGACGGCGAGCCGATCACGGTGAACGGGCAGCAGTACTTCGTCTGGACCGGGCCCGGCCGCGGTCAGGGTGGGCCGGCGCAGCTCTACATCGTCCGGATGAGCAACCCGTGGACGTCTACCGGCGCGCGCGTGGCGATCCCGGCGGACGGCGGGTGCAGCGAGGTGCGAGAGGGGCCGACCCCGCTGTACGGCGCCACGCGGACCTTCCTCACCTACTCGACCTGCGACACCGGCAAGCCGGACTACCAGTTGTGGATGAAGAGCATCGCGAACGGCGCCGACCCGATGGTCGCGTCGAACTGGGTGCAGCACGCCGGGCCGATCTTCTCCCGGAACGACCAGACCGGGGTCTGGGGTCCGGGTCATCACTCGTTCTTCAAGTCGCCCGACGGGACGCAGGACTGGATTGCGTACCACGGCAAGAACACCAGCACCTACACGTATTCCTTCCGGACCACGCGCGTACAGAAGATCGGCTGGAACGCCGACGGCACGCCGAACCTCGGGCGGCCGCTGGCTGCCGGCGCGACTCAGACCCTGCCGTCGGGTGATCCGGGCTCGTCGAACTACTGGATCAACGACTTCGACACCGGGACCGGGCTCAACCAGGTCGAGTACGCCGGTAACTGGAACTCTGGCTCCGGCTGCGGCAACCAATGCTTCTGGGGCAACGACCATTGGAGCGGTGAACGGGACGCGTCCGCCACCATCCGCTTCACCGGCACCAAAGCCGCCCTCCTCAGCGTCGTCGACACCGGCAACGGGATCGCCGGCATCTCCGTCGACGGGGGTCCGGAACAACGGATCGACTACTACAGCTCGATCCGCGTCGGCGAACAACTCATCTACACCACGCCGACCCTCCCCGCCGGCCCGCACACCCTGAAGGTCCGGGTCACCGGCGACAAGAACCCAGCCTCCGGCAGCACGATCATCAGCCTCGACCGCATCGAGGTGTACTAGGCAGCGGGCTAGTAGCCGGTGATGCCGTCGGTCAGTTCCCGGAGGGCGTCCAGGTGGCCCAGGTGGCGCGCGGTTTCTTCGAGCAGGTGGGTGATGATCCACCTGAGTGACACAAGATCCAGACCTTCGGGCGCCCAAGCCTCGAGTTCGTCGAGTTCGTGAGCGGCAACGATCTCGCGGGATCGGGCGCACTGCTCGTCGTACTCGTCCAGCAGTTCATCGAGTGAGGCGCCGGGCGGTTGCGGGAGCTCGAGAGGGTCTTGGACAGCCAACTCACGCGCACCCAGGAAGCTGGTCTCGAACCAGGACAGCTCCACCCAGCGCAGGTGCGCGACCAGCGTCTTCACAGTCATCCGGGGCGACGACGGCAGTACGGCGAGTTGAGCCTGCTCGTCCGTCAGGCCGGCGCACTTCAGCCTGACCGTGGCACGCTGCACGTCCAGCCAGCCGGTCAGCATCGTGCGTTCGTCAGCCGCAGCCGGTGGGAATCGGCGAGTCACCAGATGATCGTAGCTACGCGCACCGTCGCTGTGATCTCTCGCGGGACTAGGTTGGCCATGAGTCGCTACCAACCAGGAGGCGCACGATGCCGGACGAGTTCGTCACCGAGACGTTCGAGTACGACGGTGGCCGGCAGGTCACGGCGTACGTCCCATCCGAAACGCCCCAGGCGGTCGTGTACGCCGGCGACGGTCAGCTGATCTCGCAGTGGGGCGCGTTCCTCAACGAGGCGGCCGACGTACCGCCGACGATGATCGTCGCCGCACACCGCTTGGACGACGAGATGGAGCGGCTCTACGAGTACTCACCGGGTTTCGACGCGCAACGGTTCGCGGCACACGAGACGTTCTTCGTCGAGGACCTCCGCGACTGGGCGAAGTCACGCTTCGGCGTCGCCTTGCCCGCCGCACGTACGGCGGTCTTCGGTGTCTCGGCCAGCGGCGAACTGGCACTCGCCATCGGACTTCGCCATCCCGACATCTACGGCGCGATCTTCAGCGCGTCTCCCGGCGGAGGCTACAAGCCGCCCGGCGACATGCAGACCTCACTGCCACGCACCTATCTCGTCGCGGGCACGGAAGAGCCGTTCTTCCAAGAGAACGCGGCCCGTTGGGCGGAGGCGCTGCGCGACGCAAACGCCGACGTCGTCATGACCGAGCGGGCAGGAGGGCACGGTGATCCGTTCTGGCGGGACGAACTCCCGCTGATGGCGGCCTGGGCGTTCGGACAATGAAGCCTTAACGCGCCAACCGAATCATTGCGTCCTGCAGGAATGCGTCGCGGCGGGGAGTCGGGGCTCCGTCCAGCTCGGTGGGGGTGTTGAGGGCGGCTACGGCGTCCCAGTAGGCAACGTCGTTCGCCTTGGTGCCGGTTGCGCGTTGCCAACCGTCGAGGACGTGATCGGGCGCATCCGGTCCGAAGGTGATCGCGACCTGTTTGCGGAGCTCACACAGGTCGACCCCCGGTGCGCCGACGCCTGCGGTCTTCCAATCGATGAATGCCGCGACCTCATCACCGGACCAGATCAGGTTGCCGGGCCAGACGTCGCCGTGGAGAAAGACGTTCTCCTCTGGCGGACTGTCGATCGCCGTGACCAGTTCATCGGCCGCCTTCAGGAGCGGTGTCGTCGGCATCCGGCCACGGCGGCGATCACCGGCGAAGTCGTCCACAGCGATCGGCCGCGGGCGGAACGGCAGGTCGTCGCTCGGAGGCATCTCGACGGTGTGCACACGAGCGAGCGCGGCACCGGCAGCACGCAACCGTTCAACGGACGGAGTCGGCCATGCTGTCGTCCCTGGGACGAGGGTCTCGAGCGTCGTCGGCACCTCGCCCCGGAGGTCGGCGTCGACCAGGCGCGGCGCAGGGAGCCCATGCCGTTCGGCCACCTCCAGTGCGGCGGCAGCGGTGGCAACCATGGCGGCGCCGATCCGCGGAGTCGGTGCCCGCAGTACGAAGGCCGCCGTACGACCGCGGTGTTCGATGCTCAGCCGCCACGGCCCTTGGCCATCGTGGAGCGTCCGTACGTCGATGATCCTGGCACCCGAGCCGACCGCTGCGGCCGCCCAGTCCAGCATGCGCATGTCGCTTTCCCTCATGCCGGAGTCTACCGTCCGGCCGCGTGAGAGAGTGGGGCTCATGCGCGAGCCGTCAGGACTCACGGACGAGCAGCTGGTGGCCGACACGTTGATCGTTGCCTATGGCATGCAGCCGGCCGAGATCACCAGGATCGCCGCGGGGACGGCGACGTTGAATTTCCGCATCACCGATCACGAGGGTGATCAGTGGTTCGCGAAGGTCTACTGCGACCGCACAGTCCTGCAGAGCGAACGGGCTGCGGTCGAACTGGCCGAGTTCGCCCGAGCCGGAGGCGTGCCGGTGCCGGGCGTACGTCGTACCCGTGCCGGCGAACTGATCGAAGTGGCGGGTCCATTGCCGATGTCCGTCTGGGAGTACGTCGCCGATGCCGAGACCGCCGAAGGTGGACTCACCGGCGGGCGGTGGCAGGCGGTTGGCGCCGTACTCGGCCGGCTTCACCGCCGCCTCGCCGATCACCCGGCGGCCGCGCCCACGGTGCGCCCCGCGGCCGGGTTGAGGGACGCGGATCGGTCCCGTGCGCGGTTCGACTGGCTGATCACGGAGTACAGCCGACGCGGAACACTCAGCCCGTTCGAGGAGTGGGCGTTGGATGCGGCGAAGCAGCGGCGGGGACTGCTGCACAATGTCGATGCGATCCTGGCGCGCTTGCCCAAGCTCACCGAGCAGATCGTCCACGGCGACCTCGCCTCGCCGAACCTGATGCTGCGCGGCGACGACGTTGCAGCCGTGATCGACTTCATGCCGCCGACTCCCCGCTACGTCTCCTGGGAGATCGCCCGCATCGGCTGCGACCCCCGGACCATCCTCCTCGGCGACCAGTGGATCACCGGCCTGCCCGACCTCCTTGCGGCCTACCGAGACGAACACCCGGCCGCCCGTCCAGACGACCTGACCTCCACAGTCGCCGTCGGCTGCGCCTACACCCTCGCCTCGACCTATCCCCTGACCGAACCCCTGACCGACCCAACCGCAGTCACCCCCACCCTCAAGACCTACGCCCAAGCCCGCCACCAAGCAGCCCTGACCCTCCTGTCCCACCTCACCGACACCCAAGACCAGACCTAGCCGAAACCTGGTGGCAACCCGGCCGGTCCACTGCCAGGCTGGTCGGATGCCGAGCGACGTTGTGGAACTTCAGCGACTTATGGCGGAGGGCGAGCGGGTCAAGTTCCTCTTCTTTTGGGGGCATCGGGGGCAGCGGGACGGGAGCGTTGGGGCCGGGTGTCTTAGTCAGTGGCGGCCTGCGCGGTTCAGTGTGGACGGGGTCGACTACGCGAGCGCGGAGCATTACATGATGGCTGGGAAGGCTCGGCTGTTCGGGGATGACGAGACGCTGGCGAAGATCCTGGCCGCGCCGAGCCCGGGGGCCGCGAAGGCGCTTGGGCGGGAGATCCGGGGGTTCGACGAGAACGTCTGGACAGCGCAGCGGTTCGGGATCGTGGTGGCCGGCAGCGTGGCGAAGTTCGGGCAGGATCCTGAGCTTCGGACGTACCTGGTCAACACCAAGGACCGGGTGCTGGTCGAGGCCAGTCCGCTCGACCGGATCTGGGGGATCGGGCTCGCGGCGGACGATCCGCGGGCCGGTGAGCCCGCGTCCTGGCGCGGGCTCAACCTCCTCGGGTTCGCTCTCATGCAGGCGCGCTCCGAGCTCGCGCAGTAGATCGTGTCGCATTTCTGGGCGGTCGTTCGTCAGGGGGGTGAGAGACGACTGTCTGGAGGTTGTGATGCAGTACGCCCTGATTGTCTACAACGAGGCTGAGTACGACGCGGCGCCGCCGGACGAGGTGCACGCGGAGTACTCCGAACTGGCCCATGACTCCCGCTTCGTCGACATGGCGCAGTTGGCCCCGGCTGCGACGGCGACGAGTGTGCGGGTGGCCGGTGGGCGGACGCTCACGACCGACGGCCCGTTCGCGGACACCAAGGAGGTGCTCGGCGGATTCTGCGTCATCGAGGCGGCCAACCTGGACGACGCGATCGACCTCGCGGCCCGGATCCCCGCGGCCCGGCTCGGCGGCGGCGTGGAGATCAGGCCGGTGGTACGCCGTTGAGCACGCTCGAGGACGTGTTCCGCGAGCAGTGGAGCCGGGTACTTGCCTCGCTGGTCGGGTTCCTCGGTGACTTCGACAAGGCCGAGGAGGCCGTCCAGGAGGCGTTCGTCATCGCGGCCCACCGCTGGCCGACGGAAGGTACGCCGTCCAGCCCGGCAGCGTGGCTGACGACCACGGCGCGCAACCGCGCGATCGACCGGATCCGCCGGGAGCGCACCCTGGCCGAGAAGATCCACCTGCTACCTGTACCCGAGGTCGTCATGGACGAGTTCGACGACACCGCGATCAAGGACGAACGGCTCGAGCTGATCTTCACCTGCTGTCATCCGGCTCTTCCGCTCGAAGGCCAGGTGGCGCTCACGTTACGTGCCCTCGGCGGCCTGCAGACCGCCGAGATCGCCCGGGCGTTCCTGGTCTCCGAGGAGACCATGAAGCGCCGGCTGACCCGCGCGAAGAACAAGATCAAGGCGGCCGGCATCCCGTTCGCTGTCCCTGCCGCACACCTGCTGCCGGACCGCCTCGACGCTGTGCTGGCCGTCATCTACCTGATCTACAACGAGGGCTA
Source organism: Kribbella sp. NPDC049227 (assembly GCF_043197265.1). NCBI lineage: Bacteria > Bacillati > Actinomycetota > Actinomycetes > Propionibacteriales > Kribbellaceae > Kribbella > Kribbella sp. NPDC049227. The sequence goes on from NZ_JBICST010000004.1 coordinate 62,145, forward strand.
CAGCGGTCGCGTCGACCTCGGCGCCGAGGCCATCAGCCTGGGGCAGGTGCTCACCGCGCTGATGCCGGATGAGCCGGAGGTTCACGGGCTGCTCGCGCTGATGATGATCCACCACGCCCGGCGCCGAGCCCGCTTCTCCGGTGAGGATCTCGTACTGCTCGACGACCAGGACCGCTCACTCTGGGACAGGCCTCAACTCGCGGCCGGCCGGGCCCTGCTCGACCAGGCGATCGCGTTGGGCGGCCGCGGACCGTACGTCGTACAAGCCGCGATCGCATCCCTCCAGACGCGGGAACAGATCGACTGGCCCCAGGTCGCCACGTTGTACCGGCGCCTGGTCGAACTCACCAGCTCCCTGGTGGTCGAGCTGAACTACGCCGTTGCGGTCGCGCAGGCCGGTGACCCGGCCGAGGCGCTGCGCACGGTCGACCGCCTCGAGCTGGACGGCTACCTCTACTTCCACTCGACCCGCGGCGAGTTGCTTCGGCGTCTCCACCGCGACGCCGAGGCCAGAGCGTCGTACCGGCGCGCGCTCGATCTGGCCACCACGACACCGGAACGACGGTTCCTGGCCCGGCAGCTCGAACGACTCTGATCCGCGCTGTCCCCAGGGCGATCGTTCGTTCGTCACCTGGGTATGAGCGACCAACTTTCCAACCTTGCCCACGAACTGATCCCGGGGTATCTGCCCGGCACCTGGACAGCCGACCCGGCACATTCCGAGATCGCCTTCTCCGCCCGCCACCTGATGGTCACCAAGGTCCGCGGCTGGTTCACGACGTACGACGTCACGATCGTGACCGGCGAGGATCCGCGGGACTCGTCGGTCACCGCGACGATCGACCTCGGGTCGCTGGAGACCGGCTACGAACCGCGGGACAACCACCTCCGGACCGCGGACTACCTCGAGGTCGAGAAGTACCCGACGATGACCTACCGCTCCACCGCCGTCCGTGCAGCCGACGACGGCTGGATCATCGACGGTGAGCTGACGGTGCACGGCGTCACCCGTCCGGTACCGCTCGCCGTGGAGGTGAACGGCTTCACCGCGGACCCGTTCGGCGGACAGCGGGCCGGCTTCTCGGCGACCGCGCAGATCAACCGGCGCGACTTCGGCATGACGAACACCATCCCGATGGACGGCGGCGGCGTCGTGGTCGGCGACAAGGTGTCGATCACCCTCGAGATCCAGGCAGTCCTGCAGAAATGACCATCCAGGAGAACCCCATGTCAGAAACCACCGAAACCACCAAGGCGATCTTCGCCCGTCTGCACGAAGCGATGAACAGCACCGATCCCGACGTCATCGCGAAGACCATCGACGAACTCTTCGACCCGAACGTCGAGCTCGGCACTCCGCTGCCGATCGACGCCACCGGCGTCGAGGCCGTGAAGCAGGTCTGGTCCTTGCTCCTGCACGCGTTCCCCGACCTCGACGTTCACGTCGAGGACGTGATCGCAGAAGGCGACAAACTCGTCTGCCGCAATACCGTCACCGGCACTCACGAGGGCGACTTCATGGGCATCGCGCCCACCGGAAGACGCATCACCTACAAGGAGATCATGATCTTCCGCGTCACCGGCGGGCGAATCTCCAAGACCTGGGGCGTAGTCGACACCCTTTCCCAGCTACGCCAACTAGGCGCCATCCCCACCCCCTGACCAGAGCGCCCGCAAGCCGCGGCTCGTCGCGCGGCTTGCGGGCACTAGTGTCCTGAATCATGCGTACTGCTGGGAGCGGGGACGACATCGACCTGTGTGCGGCGGCGGACCGCAATGTCGAGGCGGCGCTCGAGCATTTTGGTCGGTACGGCGATGGGGCCGTGACGACTCGACGCGCGGGCACTCTGCTGGTGGCGTCCAGGACCGACTTCGCGGGGGCGTTCCACAACACGGCGATGCGAGTGAACCCCGATACCGCCCCTGGCCGAGTCCTGGACGAAGCCCGCGCGTTCGGGGCGGCGCATGATCGGGCCATGGTGCTGTGGGTCGCCACTCATCGAGACCAGGACCTGGCTGAGGAGACCCGGGCCCGCGGGTTCGAACTCCGGTCCACCGCGCCAGGCATGGCACTACGCACACCGCCACCGGAGCCCGCCGTATCCGCCGATGTCGAGCTGGTGCGGGTGACCGACCGTGCCGACTCCGAAGACTTCGCCGCAGTACACCGCGACGTCTTCGTCGACGGTGGCCGGGCCGCCGAGGCGGTCGATCAGTTCGCTTCCCCGGATGCATTGCTGGCCCGCAACGTCACCGCCGTAGTCGCGCGAGTGAACGGCACGCCCGCGTCCTGCGCGATGGTCATCCACAACGGAAGCACCGCAGGCATCTACTGGGTAGCAACCACTCCCACCGCCCGCAACCGAGGCCTCGGCACCCTCGTCACCGCCACAGCCGCCCGCCTGGCTTTCGACCACGGCGCCAACACCGTCGTACTCCAAGCCACCGAATCAGGCACCCCCGTCTACCACCGAACAGGCTTCACCCCTTTCACCACCTACCAACGCTTCCTCCTCCCCGGCGGGCGGGAGCCGCGCAAGCAAGCGACGAAGGAGTGACGCGCGTCGGGCGTGGGGAACTAGCTGGTGCTGAGGGTTATTGGGCCGTGGAGGCCGGAGGTTTTTTGGGTGGGGAAGATGAAGTGGGTGGGGCTGGTGGCGTTCAGGTGGGGGGCGAGGGTGTTGAAGACTTCGATGGTGAGGGTGTGGGGGCCGCCGGGGGTGGCGGGCAGGTTGTAGGTGTAGGGGGTGCAGAAGCGGGTGCCTACGGAGATGCCGTCGAGGAAGACCTCGGCGGTGCCGCGGACACGGCCTAGGTCGAGCTGGAGATCGCGGGCCTCGGGGATGTGTAGTTCGCGGGTGTAGCGGACGCCGCCGGAGTACTCCGACAGGCCCTGGTCTTCCCAGTTGCCGAGGGACATGCGGCCGGGTCCGACGTGGGCGCGGATGGGTCCGGCGAGGGCGGCGCCGGCCTCTAAGCCGGGTTGGGTGAGGACAGTGAGCCACCCGACGCGGGAGCCCGCAGGTACGGCGACGTCAAGGTGGCCGGCGCCGATGGGGACGCCGGCAGACGGTTGTCCGGCCGGGTCGGCGGCGGACGGTTGGCCGGTGCCGGTGGGGTCGGCGGCGGAGGGTTGGCCGGTGGTGGTGAGTTCGGTGCCGTCGATCGTGAGGACTGCTTCGCCGACCACGTCGAGCTCGAGGCGGGTCGTGCCTGGTGGGAGGTCGAAGCGGAGGTGTTCGATGCGCTCCGGAGCCGACCGCGGTACGGCGAACGTCACGGGCACGACCGCGGACGACTCGAGAGCAGTCGTCGGGGTGCCGTCGAGCCAGGAAGCGGCGGGCAACGGGTGTGGTCGGCGGGTCAGGTACAGGTCGGCCAGGGCACGGTGTTGCGGCCGGCGCCGGACTGTTGGTACGACGGCGTCCGCGATCTCAGCCTGCCAATGGTGGTCGCTGATGGCCAAGCCGTCGACGAGGATCGGGGTCGGCTGAGTGACCTCGACGGCGATCGTGTTGGCCCCCGGATGCAGCGCCGACGAAGCGTCGTACCGGCGGACTCGCGGCGTTGTGCGTTCGTACGGCATGAACCCGCCCTGCCGCCCGACCTCCGCACCATTGACGAACAGCTTCGCGGAGCCCCACGCCGTCAGGGTCAGCTCGGAGCAGTCTCCCGGTACGACGGTTGTGGTGTAGCGGATCGCGGTGCCGGGTTCCGGCGGTTCGTCCACAGCGATCCATTCAGGGCGGCGGTACGACGTGACGTCGCGGACGAAAGCGACATTCGCGCGGAGGTGGAGATCCACCTCGGGAGTCAACCGGAGTTCGAGGTGATGTGGACCGGCTGCGAGGCTGACGGCGCCCGACGCGAAGTGACCGCCGAAGTCGGTGATCGGGACGAGACTGCCGTCGATCAGGAGCTCCTTGGCCGCGGCGGCGCCGACAACGACCGTGGTCTCAAAAGCCTCCACCGTGAACGCGGCGGTGAAGGTCACGGTGTCGCCGGCGGACACGGAGCCGAAGTCGAGGAAGTCCTCGGGGACGTGGCCTTTCGGACCGAGTGCGTGATGGTGGATCGGGTCCTTGTGGATGCCGAGCTTCTCGGAGTACTCGATCGGCCGGCCGTCGATCAGGCCGTGCGGCCCGAACGTCGCGTGGGCCGGTCGCCAGTCGCCGAAGCCCTCGACACGGTGCTCGAGTGCCCACCGCTCGACCACGGAACCCGAGGACGGCGAGGCCGGCCAGGCGAAGTCGCCCCACCTGTTGTCGAGCGTCGGGATCAGCGCCACGTCCCAATCGCCCTCCAGTGTCTCTACCTCCCGCACCATCGGGACGTCGAGAGACGCCGATGGGTTGCCCGAGGCAAACACCAGCAGGGCCGCGGGACCGGCGTCGAACGGTACGACGACCTCGGTCAGGTCGCCGACAGCCTTGTGGGCAAGGGCTCGAGGCTCACCACCGAACGGATCCACGAGCAGCGGCGGTCCCGGTACGTCGCGGACCTGTACGACGACCTCGCGGCGATAGCGCCCAGGATCGAAGGTGTAGCCGACACTCGCCCATTCATGACTGATCCCGCGCCCTACCGGCGGTCCCGCGATCTCTGTCGCACTCCATTCCGTGGGCGTGACGAACACGACCAACGAACCGTCGACCTCGCGAGCCAGCACCGGCACGTCGGCCTCGACCCGTCGCTGCAACCTCCCGAGCTCCTCGGGGACCTCGGCGGCCGCGGAGACGAGTACGACGCCCTCCGGCAGGCCGGGCGGAACGGTGCCGACAGCAACTACCAGCCCACCGGCGACGACGAACTCGGAGAGTCGCCCCGCCACCTCGTCCTCGAGCACAGTTGCCGCAGGCAACACCACCGCGGCGTAGGACTCGTCGGCAACGCACAACCGCGGGCGGGCAGCGGCACGCACCTCTGCGTTTGCCAACGATTCGTCGTCGATCACGTCGGCGTCGATCCGCGCCCGGTCGAGTACGCCGGGCACCGGGGCGAACCAGGTGGCGTCACCGATCAGCTCGCGATAGGTCTCCTGAGCACGCAAGGCAGCTGGCCCAGGGCCGCTCAACGAGGTGTCCGATTGAGCGGTTGTCGTGGGGAAGAGCACGGCGACATCGCAAACATGCCGCCCCAGCGACAGCACGGCGCACAGCCGCGTCACCGCATCGGCGAAGGATTTGTGATGGCGCCAGTACGGTTGGCGCCAATCCGTTGCCGGGGGCGCCCATTCCCACCAGCCGGCGCGGGTCGTGTAGTAGACGGCATGCGGGTTGTAGAGCGTCGCGCCGGTCCGCAACCACGGCAGCAACCAGTCGAACGTCTCCTCCAACGTTCCGCCCCACCCCGTGGAATGGAACGCCTCGATCCAGGTCCGCGGCCGGTCGTACAGATGCGCCAACGATGAGTGGATCCGAGCATCGCCGTGATGATCGGACCCCGGTGCGCTGAACCACCGGTGCGTACGCGCGTAGTCCGCGTACAACTCCACGCCCTCGACCGGACGTCCGGCCCGCGCCGGATCCTGCTGGTCGCACCCGACGATCAGCCCGTGCTTCTCGTGCCACTCGTGCAGCGGCCGGAAGAACGCCTCCTCCGAGAGCGAAGCCCGCAACGCGTGATAGTCCCGCCGTACGCGAGCACCATCCGGTACGTCGAGATCCCACAAAGCAGCCAGATGCTCGCGAACGTCGTACCCGTAACGCGCGACGAACCGTTCGGCGAAGTCGGCAGACCAGGTCGGCACGGATGGCAGTTCGTCCTGGAACGAGCCCACGACCACCTGGCCGAGGCGATCCCCCAACCGTCGTTCGAACTCCCCGTGCACCTGGTCGAGCAACGCGGCACACGCGGACGGACTGAGGTAGTCGAACCCGTGATCGGTCTCGTAGAACAAGGACAGGCGCGATTCGGAAGAAGCCTCGCACTCGACAACGCCATCAACGACCGGCACAGGCTCGGAGCCGAGCACAGCCGCCAGAACGCGGCCCCCGGCGGGGCAACGGAGTACCAACCGACCGGTGCCAGTCACGGTCAGCCGCTGCAGACGACGACCCGCAAAGGCAGGCTGCCGAGCTACCAGTCGCGCCTGGATGTCCGCCCCGGAGAACCCCAACTGGTCGTAGAACCACAACGACACCCCGAGCTCCGAAGCGTCGTCGCAGACGCCGAGGAAGATCTCCCACCACCCCTCGGAGAAGAACGGCGGGTCGTCGGCGTCGCAGCCGTGGTCGGTCCCGGCCGGCGCCAGGTTCATGACGACGAGCTGGTACACGCCACCTTCGACGAACCGCTCCAGCTGCCAGCGCAGCCGTGCCGGGTCGAGCGGCTCACCGCTCCACCACCACAGGGGCGCAGGTGAGAAGGCCCTGGTCGGATCGGTGAGGATCGACGCCAGGCGCTCGGGGAGAGCCACAGTTATCCCTTCAGACCACTGGAGAAGCCGCGGATGACGTACCGCTGGAGGATCAGGAAGACGACCAGGATCGGCAGCGCCGCGAGAACGAGACCGGCCGCGACGAGCCCGTAGTCGGAGGTGTATTCGTTGACGAAGGCAAAGACCCGGACAGGGACGGTCTCCCGGCCCGAGCCGCCCAGATACAGCAGCGGGGTGAAGAAGTCGTTCCAGATGTGTACGGCGTTCAGGATCAGCACGGTCCCGGTGATCGGCCGGAGCAGCGGGAAGATCACATGCGCGAACGCCTGCAGGTGCGAGGCCCCGTCGATCAGCGCCGCGTTGGTGTAGTCGGCCGGCAGCGAGCGGATGAACCCGGTGTACAGGAACACCGTGAACGGCAACTGGATGCCCGTGTAGAACAGGATCATGCCCTGGTACGTTCCGAGCAGACCCATGTCGTTGACCAGCTGATACAGCGGGATCATCCCGAGCTGGAACGGCAGGATGATGCCGACCAGGAACAGGATGTAGAGGCTGTAGCTGAGCCGCGTCACGGTGCGGGCGAGGAAGTACGCCGCCAGCGACCCGAGAACGATCAGCACGATCACACTGGCGACAGTGATCAACGTGCTGTGCAGCAACGCCGATCCGAGCGACGCGGACTGCCACGCCTCCCCGAAGCTGCCGACCGACGGTGGCGAAGGCAGTGACAGGGGCTTGTTCGCGATCTGCTGCGGATCCTTGAACGCCAGCGTCACCAGCGCATAGACGGGGAACAGGAATGCGATCGCCACCGCGACCATGACGATCTCGAGCACGAACGTGCGCGGACGATAGCCGGTCCTCATGCCGCCGTCTCCCTCGATCGCAGGTACCCGATCTGGATGAACGAGACCGCCGCGACGAAGATCGCCAGGACCAGCGCGACGGCCGTGCTGTAACCGAACTTCCCGTACACGAAGGCCTGCTTGTACAGAACGGTCGACAACGTGTCCGTCGCGTACCCGGGCCCGCCGTTCGTCATCGCGATGATCTGGGTGAACAACGTCAGCCCACCCACGGTCGACAGCATCACGTTGATCGTCACCGCCGGCGCGAGCAGCGGCCAGGTGATGTGCCGGAACCGCGCGACCGTCCCGGCACCGTCCACCATCGCGGACTCGTGCAACTCCTGCGGTACGCCTTCCAGCCCGGCCAGGAAGATCACCATCGAGTACCCCGCGCACTGCCAGATCACCGTGAACGCGACCGACCAGATCGCGAGCGACGGGTTCCCGAGCCAGTCCTGCCGGAGACCACCGAGCCCGATCGCGTTCAGGGCCGCGTTGAGGCCCGCGTCCGGCGCCGGGTTGTAGACGTACTTCCACAGGAACGACACCATCACCGGGCTGACCACGACCGGCGCGAAGAAGATCACCCGCAACGCCATCCGGCTCTTGATGTTCGTGTGTACGCCGAGGGCGAGCAGCAGGCCGATCCCGTTCTGTACGACGACGATCGCGATGGTCAGCAACAACGTGTTCCGCAGCGCCCCCAGCGCCTGGTCGTCGTGCACCAACTGCTTGAAGTTGTCCACGCCCACGAACGACCGTGCCTCGCCGACGCCGGACCAGTCGGTGAACGCCGATCCCGCGCCGACGATGCTCGGGTAGAGCATCACCAGCGCGTAGACGACCAGGGCCGGCGCTGCGAACAACCACGGCGGCGCAACCCCGCCGCCCCGCCGCCGCGGTGGTTTCGAAGCCTCCCGCCGTACCGGCGCAACCGGCGGAGCGGTGACGGTCATGGGGCCTCCCGTCCTGGACTGAGGAGCGCAGGGAGCGAAGCGACCGGAGTGACGAGGGAAGGACGGGAGTACCAGCCCCATGACCCGCCGCGCCGGAGGCGCGGCATCAGCGCCGTCATGCCGTCTTCCGGTAGGCCTCGTCCATCTTCTTCAGTGCGCCTTGGACCGTCGTCTTGCCGCCGAGGAGTTCCTGGACGACGGCGAAGTGGGTCGGCTGGACCTCGGCGTTCGGCCAGCGCTGGTCCATGAACGGCACGGCCTTGTTGTCCTTCAGGTACGGCAGGAACGACGTCAGCACCGGGTCGACCTTCGAGTCGCCGTCGGAGTACAGCGGAACGCAGGCGACCGCCTGGGACCAGGCGCTCACGACCTCCGGCTGCCCGCAGTACTCGATGAACTTCTTGGCCTGCTCGGCCTTCTTGCTCTTCGCGCTGACCGCGATGCCGACCACGATGCCGCCCGGGATCCAGTTGTCGGCCGCAACGTCGGTGGCCGGGAACGGGAACATGCCGAGGTCGTCCGGCGACGGCGACGCGTCCCGGAACGCCTGCAGTACCGCGGACACCTGCACGGCCATCGCGGCCTTGCCGGTGCCGACCATCGAGGTGGCCTGCTCGTACGTCGTCCCGTTCGGGTTGTCGTTGAAGAAGCCCTTCTTCTGCAGTTCCAGGTACTTGTCCATCGCGTCGGCCCAGCCGGAGTCGCCGAACGACGCGTTGCCGGCGATCATCTTGTCGTCGAAGTCCGGGTTCTTCGCGTAGACCGTGCCGGGCACCAGCGCGTAGTCGATCAGCTGGGTGACCCACGGGGTCTGCGCTCCGAGCGCGATCGGGACGATGCCCTTCTTCTTCAGCTTGTCGCAGACGGTCAGCAGTTCCGACCAGGTCGTGGGCGGCTCGACGCCGGCGCTGGCGAACGCCTTCTTGTTGTAGATCGCGCCGAGCACGCTGGTGCCGGGCGAGAAGATGAACGTCTTGCCGTCCTGCTGGAAGGCGCCCTTGAAGCCTTCCGGGATCTTCTGCGTCCAGGACTGGGCGCTGAGGTCGGTGAGCAGGTTCGCCTTGCTGAGCTGGACCATCGACATCGCGCTGCCGTTGCCCGGGTAGACCGCGTGCATGTCGGGCGCGTTGCCGGCCGCGAGCTGGGCGCGGAGCGCGGTCTGCAACTGGTCGGCGGGCGAGAACGAGAGGTTGAAGTCGAAGTCGGGGTTCGCCTTCTTGTAGTCGTCGAGGGCCTTGCGCAGGCCGGCCTCCTGGCTGCCGGCGCCGATCACCTTCAGCTGCCCGCCGGACGACGACGAGCCGCCGCCGTTGCCTCCGCAGGCCGCCAGTGTGCCGACCGCGGCGGCGCCTCCCATCAGCTGCAGGAGACGCCGCCGGCTGACGGTCTGATCGAGTGCCATGTGTTCCTCCTGAGCGAGGCGAGAGCCGCCTTCGAAGTACCGCTGTGAGATGTGAAGTAATCGCGCATTCGTGTTACTTTTTTCACGCGGGACGCTACGGTCGCCCCGAAGAGGTGTCAAGACCTCGTTGAAAGGATTCAGTTCGGGTCGGCGGGAAAACCGGATCACACGTTTTGGGTCCGTGCCCGGGTCGCCTGAGAAGATGAGGATGTGTCCGCGACCGCCTGCGCCCGACCGGTCAGCCCGCCGTACGCTCCGCGGCTGCCCGGACGCTGCAGCCTGCCCTCGAGCCGACCCTCCGGCAGCCTCCGGGTCCCGCCGTACGACGCCCTCCTCGACGCCACCGAGCCGGCGCCGAACCGCGGATCGGTGGGCCGGTGAAACGTCCGATTCTGGTCATCGTTCTGCTGCTGATCACGGTCCTCGGGGCGGCCGGCGGCTACTTCGCCGGCGATCGCTGGGACATCCCGGCGGCGACGGCCTCCGGTGATGCGGCCCCGCTCGGTCAGGTGACGCCGGCCGGGCCGACGCCGTCCCAGACACCGTCCGATCCCCCGCTGCCGGTCAAGACTCCGGTGCCGAACACGATCCCGCCGCTCGAGACCGACGTGAGCTTCCGGCGGCGTACGTTCACGGTCTCGCCGAAGGACTACCAGTCGGTGCAGATGGCGATCGAGGTACCGGACGGCTGGCACTTCAAGACGGACCCGAAGCGTCCGGCCGAGGTCAAGTACCTCGATCCCCGCAACGAGCGGGGCGTCCGGGTGGAGGCGAACCGCCCGCCGATCCCCACCAAGGACGCGCTGGCGGGCCTCATCATCGACCTGAAGAAGAGCCTGCCGCCGCAGGACGACCTGCAGATCCAGTCCCAGACCACCGAGCAGATCGTGGGCGACGACGACCAGCTGCGGACGGTCTCGACGCTGGTCTACACCTACATTCCGACCGACACCCTGCGCTATGTGATCGTCCGGTGGGTCTCGACCAACGGTGACGACCTGGCCAACGTGGAGATGAGCATCACCGGCCTGCCCGACGACTCGGACGCGCTGGGCGAGGTCCTGCTCCGGGCCACCCAGTCGGTTCGCGAGACCGGCTGAGCCGGTGCCATCGGAGGTCTGTTGCCCGGACGGGCAGCTTTTTCATGGAATCGTTACCGGACGGCCGCAACCTTTGCGGCGTGCTGAAGTGTCATTGAAGTAGGGCTTCAAGTGGGGAGGTGAGGCAGGCGTGGCTCGTCGGGGGACTGTTGGCGCCCTGCTGGGATCCGGGCTCGTGGTGATCACGGCCCTCGGAGGCGCGGGCGGATACGGGATCGGACTGCTGATCGGCGAGGCGCAGCCCGCGGTGGCGTCCGGCGCGGCGGCTCCGCTCGGGACCACGACACCGACGCCTTCGGTGACGGCCACTGCGCCGACGCGCACACCCAAGCCCGACAACAGGCCCGCGTTGCAGGCGGACGACCTCAGCTACCGGACCCGGTCGTTCACCGCGGAGCTCGTGGTCAAGTCCCACGTCAGCGCCCGGGTGCCGTACAACTGGCGGATCACCCAGCCCGATCCGCCCAACTACGCCCGGTTCACCGATCCGACCTCGAAGCGCTGGATCCGTATCGAGGCCGGCTTCACCATCAGCCGTCCCCCGGCCGCGTCGATGGCCGCGCGGATCAAGGACCTCAACGCACTCGACAAGAACCAGCTGCTGACGATCGTTTCCCAGCAGGTGGAGGACGACCAGGCCACGCTCGCCTACACGTATCTTCCGCCGGAGTCGCAGTCATCCGAAGGGGTGCTCCGGTACGTCATCGTCCGCTGGGTCGCCGACGACAGTGGCCTCTGCGCGATCGAGATGAGCTCGACCGGTCTCCCGCAGGACAAGGACGCGTTGATGGATGTTCTCGACCACGCGTCGAAGAGCGTCGTACGCCGGGACACGCCCTAACCGAGCAGGTCGCCCAGAGCGTGCCGACCGGCGTCGGTGAGGTCGACTGCCCGTTGGCGGGGCCTTCGGCGTACCCAGTCCCGTTCCAGCGTTGCGTTGGCGACCATCGCACCGAGGCGACCGGCCAGGTGATGCCGTTGCTCACTCCAGTCGACGCAGAACCTCAGCAACCGCCGGCCGGATGCCTTCTCCGACAGGTCGACACCCAGCTCGCCGAAAACCTCGGAAGCCGCAGGTCCCAACGCGTACGGCCCATCCGGTAGCTGCTGCGCCAGCGGGTCCTCCGGCCGGCGGTCCGTGCCGGTTCCGCCGTCAGTCCGCACCAGTGCCTCTCGTCGTACCAAGCCTTCCAGCAGAGCAACGCCGAGCCGGCCGGCCAGGTGGTCGTAGCAGGTACGCGCCTCGCGGAGTGCCGCGGCCCGGGTGCTCTGCCGGAGCGAGTTGATCGGCTGCGGCTTGGCGATGCGTGCCACGGCTTCCACCGCCGCGGCCACCTCGGGACCGGCGAGCCGGTAGTACCTGTGCCGCCCGGAGCGCTCCATCTCCAGCAGACCGCCGTCCAGCAACTTGTGGAGGTGTGAGCTGACCGTCTGCGGTGACACACCGGCCTCTGTCGCGAGCAGGGACGCGGGGAGCGCCCGGCCGTCCGCCAGCGCCATCAGCACCTTCGCGCGGGCCGGCTCAGCCAGCAGTGCGGCCGCGCGGGCCACATCAGCATCCCCGGTGAACTCCATGTCTCCATGCTCACACCGTCACACTTCGACGCAACCCGAAGTGATTCGGTGCGAGGTTGGAACACATGCTCCTCGCCCTCCTCTGTGTAGGGATCTTCCTGGTCCAACTCGACGTCACCGTGGTCAACGTGGCCCTTCCGGACATCCGGATCGACCTCAGTACGACGCTCGCCGGGCAGCAGTGGGTCGTCGACGGCTACATGATCGCGCTGGCCGCGCTACTCCTCGTCTGCGGTGCACTGGGCGACCGGATCGGCCACCGGCGCGTGGTACTTGCAGGCCTCGCTGTGTTCGGTCTGGCCTCGCTGGGCTGTGGTTTGGCGCCGAACATCGAGCTACTCGTGGCAGCGCGCGCCGTACAAGGCATCGGCGCCGCGCTGCTCCTCCCCGGCACGCTGGCCGTCATCACCGACCTGTACGTCGACCGTGCGGCAAGGGCACGTGCGGTCGGCATCTGGGCCGGCGCCGGAGCGCTCTCGCTACCATCCGGCCCATTGCTGGGTGGTGCACTGGTCAGTGGCCTCGGATGGCGGGCCGTCTTCCTGATCAACCTCCCGATCATCGCCGTCGGCCTGCCACTGGCCTTCCGCCTGATCCCTGACCATCACTCGGCCAGGCAGGGAACGCGGAGCCCACTGCGCATCGGCAAGGACTTCGTCGGCGCGAATGTCACCGCCGGCCTGATGAATCTGGTCGGCCTCGGCACGATCCTCGTGCTGACGCTGTATCTGCAGGAACACCTTGGCCACAAAGCGTTCCGGGCCGGTCTCGAGCTCATCCCCTTGTTCCTGCCGCTCTCCGTACTCGCTCCAGTGTCCGGCCGCATCACCGCCCGCTATGGACCCCGACTGCCCATGACCATCGGCCTGGTCCCTGGAGCGGCCGGATCGGCCTGCCTGCTTATGGTCCACGGCAGTTACCGCGAACTCGTCCCCGTCGAGCTCGGCCTCGGCATCGGCATGGGCTTCCTCACCGCCGCCGTCGTCAACGCGGCCGTCGCCTCACTGCCACCCGATCGCGCCGGATTCGCCAGCGGCGTCAACAACACCTGCCGGCAGGCATTCGGTGCCGTCGGCATCATTCTGTACGGCGCAATCGCCGGCAGCCCCGCCGGCATGATCACCGGCCTCCACACCCTCGCCTACCTCGGCACCACCCTCTGGCTACTCGCCCTGGCCATCACCTGGCTGACCATCGGGCGCGGTACTCGGACCCGGGATCAGTCAACTGGCCAGATGGCTCGGAAGATGGTGGAGCGGAGTCGGTAGAAGCCGCGGCGGGTGGACTGGATCAGGGCAGGCGACGGCCGCAGCCGATCGAACGCGAAACGCAACACCAGGGACTTCCTCGGGACCGAGCAGGACAGAAGCGCTCGTCAGCCGGTGAACGACACCGAGTGGGCGATCTCGAGGGCCCGGTCGCGGCCATCGGCCGGTACCAGGACCTGAACGAGCATCGAGCCGGTGGTCCCCGTGTCCACGACTCGCTGCAGGAGCATACTGCTGCCGTCGCCGCAGCCGGTGGAGAACCGCTCGGTCACCGCGGAACCGTTGACCGTCGAGGTCTTGACCTCCTCGTCGGCGACACAGCCGAACGACTTGCCGCTGCCGACCGACAGGCGCACGACCTGCGCGTCGGTCATGCCGATGAAGACCCCGGGCGACCTCGTCGACCAGCTCGGGTCCTGGCTGACCCGGAGCGCCGGATAGGAGTTGGTCGTGCCGGGCGGCTGCCAGTCCGCGTCGGCGACCGACTTGGCCCAGCCCTTGGGCATCTCCAGGTTGACCCAGCTGTAAGACAGTGGCACGACCTCGCGCGCGGACAGGTAGCGCTGCGCTCCGAAGCCGACCCCACCGCCCACGATCAGCGCCAGCACTGCAGCGAGCACCCATCGACCTCGGCGCCGCTTGCGTTTCGGAGCAACCGCGGGCTCCGTGGCGGGCTCGACCGATGCGACCGCGGGCGCTGTCTCCTCGGGCTCTTCGGGCGCCGGCTTGACGATCGTGGGCTTGTTGGCGTCACTGAAGGCGGTCGTCTCGTTGTCGTCCGCCGGGCTGTCGGCCACGGAGGTGTCGCGGATGCCGTACGACGCGGGGACGAACCCGTGGGTGGTCTCGTCCAGGCCCCCGACGAGCTCACGGGTGAAGGACTGCACATCCGGCCAGCGCTTCTCGCGATCCGGATCCAGGGCGCGCACGATCGCGGCATCGACCTGCTCCGGCAACTCGAACCCGAGTGAGCTCGGCGGTGGCGGCGCCGCCACCCGGCCGGCCGCACCCAGGCCGTCGAGCTGGTGCGGTGACCGCCCGGTCAGAGCGGCGTACGCGACGGCGCCGAGGGAGTACTGGTCGGCGCGCTGGTCCAGCCGCTCACCCATCGCCTGCTCCGGGGCGACGTACGACGGGGTGCCGCCGGGCATTGTGATCCGTGACACCTCGTCCAGCGACTTGCCGAGGCCCAGGTCGGACAGGACGGCCCGCTCGCCTTCGTCGGTGCTGCGGAACAGAACGTTCGCCGGTTTCACGTCGCGGTGGAGCAGGCCGCGTCGGTGCAGCGCCTGCAGGCCGCGGCCGACCTGGACGACGACGTCGACCGCCTCGGCCAGCGGCAGCGGTTGCTTCTTCAACCGGTCGGCCAGCGTGCCGCGATCGGCGTACGTGAGCACGAGGAACGGGCGGCCGTCGTCGAGTTCACCGACGTCGTGCACCTGGACGACGTGCTCGGACTCGACCCGGCGCAGGAACCGGCCCTCCTCGAGGAACCGGCGCCGGACCGAGTCGTCGTGGCCCCAGTTGTCCGCGAGCACCTTGATCGCGACCTCGGCATCCAGTTGCTCATCGTGAGCAAGCCATACCGTAGCGAAACCGCCTGAGCCCAGGCGTCGGCGCACGACGTAGCGGCCAAGTCTGGTCGGGACCCCCATACAAGGCATTATGGATCACTGGGAGTCCCCTGCCGGGGGCGGAAGGACAGCAAAGGCGCAGATGAGCGAGAGCACCAGCCCGACGGACGACCTCGGAGCCCTGGCCGAACGGGCCAAGGGAGGCGACAAGAACGCGATGGACGACCTGCTCAGGCTGGTCCATCCGCGGGTACTGCGCATCTGCCGCAGCGTGCTGCCGTACTCCGCCGACGCCGAGGACGCGGCCCAGGAGGCGCTGCTCAACATCGCGACCAAGATCCACACGTACTCCGGCCGGAGCAGCTTCTCCACCTGGGTCCACTCGGTCGCGGCGAACTCGGCCCGGTCGACGTACCGCAAGCTGAAGCGCACCGCCCAGGCCGCGCACAACCCGGAGACGATGGAAAGGCCGGACCCCCGCACCACCAGCGTGATCGCCGGCACCCGCCTGGACCTGCTCGAGGCGCTCGAGACCCTGGAGCGCGACCGGCCCCAGATGGTCACTCCGCTCGTCCTCCGCGACGTCTACGGCCTCTCCTACGAGGAGATCGCCGCCGAGGTCGGCGCCCCGCTCGGCACGGTCAAGTCCCGCATCCACGACGCCCGCGAGGTCGTCCGGCCGCTCCTGCGCCCGAAGGACTGACTGCAGCAACCTGCAAGCCGACCATAGTTGACCCGGTAGCGACCTAATCTCCGAGTTATGTCGGGTCGGGGGCTACTGCGCAACGGTGACTACCTCAAGCTGCTGAGCGGTCAGACGATCAGCGCCCTTGGCTCGGCGATGAGCACCTTCGTCTTCACGCTGCTCGCCATGGCGATCACCGGCTCTCCGGCGCAGGCCGGTCTCGTCGGAGCGGCGTACGCCCTGGGCGCCACCCTGTCCTCCTTGCCGGCCGGCGCCCTGGTCGACCGAACGAGCCGCCGCCTGGTTCTGATCAGCTGCGGCACGGCAGGCGCCGTACTGTACGGCTCGGTCGCCGTCGCCGGCTGGCTGGACCGGCTGACCATCTGGCATCTGATCGCGGTTGCCCTGTGCAGCGGCGTGAGCACCGCCTTCTTCCTACCGGCCGAAACCGCGGCCCTCCGGCAGATCGTCCCACCTGACGACATCGGCACCGCCGTCGCCGCCAGCCAGGGCCGTGGGTACGTCGCTGGTCTGGCCGGTGCCCCGCTGGGTGGGCTCCTCTACACCGTCGGCCGCGTGGTCCCGGTGGCGATCGACGCAGTGTCGTACCTGGTGATGACCATGCTGCTGGCGCTGATCCGCCGCCCCCTGGGTGCTCCCGAAACCCACGATGCCAAGCCCGAGCCGATGCTGCGCTCCATCCGTGGCGGTATCACCTGGCTGTTCGCGCAGCCCGCCCTGCGCACGATCGCGCTGGTCGCCACCGCACTGAACTTCGCGGCCAACGGGACGATCCTGGTCCTTATCCTCGACCTGCAGCAGCGCGGCGTCCGGCCGTCGGTGATCGGGTTGCTGGAGACCGGCATGGGTCTCGGCGGACTGCTCGGCGCCATCCTCACCCCGAAACTGCTGGCCATGTTCAGCACCGGCGCCATCGCGATCGTCGGGTCGTGGATCGTCGCGTGCACGTTCACCGCGACCGCGTTCACCAGTGCACCTGCCGCACTGATCGTGCTGCTCTCCCTGGCGATGCTCCTGCTCCCGGCTCTCAACTCAGGTCTGTTCGGCTACCAGATGCTGATCACACCGGACCATCTGCAAGGCCGGGCACAGAGTGCCGTCATGTTCCTTGCCACCAGCTCCCAGCCGCTCGCTCCGGCCCTCGGCGGCGTGATGCTGGCGAGCTTCGGGCACCGGACCGCGGTGGGCGTTCTGGGTGCGATCCTCACTGTCGCGTCTCTTCTGCTCACGCTGAGCCGACCGATCCGGTCGATTCCGTTGCTGTCCGAGGTGAAGGCCACGGCGACCGTCTGAGCAGGGGGCTCCCGTTCCGGGCGGGCGTGTGCTCAGATGGGTGGCATGAAGAAGCTCATCAACGAACCTGGTGATGTTGTGAGTGAGGCGCTGCGGGGGATGGAGGCAGCGCATTCGGATCGGTTGCGGGTGGATCACGAGAACCGGATCGTGTACCGCAAGGACGCACCGAGGCCGGGGAAGGTGGGACTGATCTCCGGGGGTGGATCCGGGCACGAGCCGATGCACGGCGGCTTCGTCGGGCTCGGGATGCTGGACGCGGCCTGCGCGGGTGAGGTGTTCACCTCGCCGGTGCCGGACCAGATGATGGCGGCGACCAAGGAGGTCGACGCGGGCGCCGGCGTACTGCACATCGTGAAGAACTACACCGGTGACGTGATGAACTTCGAGATGGCCGCCGAGCTGGCCGCGGCCGACGCGGGCACCGAGGTGCTCTCGGTCGTCACCAACGACGACGTCGCCGTTCAGGACAGCCTCTACACCGCCGGCCGCCGTGGCGTCGGTGTGACGGTGCTGCTGGAGAAGATCGTCGGCGCGGCCGCCGAGGAGGGCCAGCCGCTGCAGCAGGTCGCGGATCTCGCCAAGAAGGTCAACGACAACGGCCGCAGCATGGGGATGGCGCTGACCTCGTGCACGGTCCCGGCGGCGGGCAAGCCGACGTTCGACCTGGCCGACAACGAGATGGAGGTCGGCATCGGCATCCACGGCGAGCCCGGCCGGCAACGGTTGCCGCTGGCACCGGCGCGCGAGATCGCCGCCATGCTCGTCGACCCGGTGGTGTCCGATCTTCCTTACCAGCAAGGCGATTCCGTGATCGCCTTCATGAACGGCATGGGTGGTACGCCGCTGATCGAGTTGTACCTGATGTACAACGAGGTGGCCCAACTGCTCGACCGGGCCGGGATCACCGTCGCCCGCTCGCTGGTCGGCAACTACATCACCTCACTGGAGATGGCCGGCTGCTCGGTCACCCTGCTGAAGGTGGACGACGAACTGGTACGTCTCTGGGACGCACCGGTGAACACCCCCGGCCTACGCTGGGGCGCGTGAGCATGGGAGTCGACAACTTCGTCAACTGGCTGCGTGATGCCGCGAGTTCCTTGCACGACAACGCGGCGTACCTGACCGAGCTGGACTCGGCGATCGGCGACGCGGACCACGGGGCCAACATGGACCGTGGTTTCCAGGCGATCGTCGCGCTGCTGGACGAGACCAGCTTCGCGACGGTCGACGAGCTGATGAAGAAGGCCGGGATGACGCTGGTCAGCAAGGTCGGCGGGGCGAGCGGGCCGCTGTACGGCACGTTCTTCCTCCGCTTCGGGACCGCGCTGGCCGGCGCCGACCTGACCCCGGCGACGGTCGGCGAGGCGTTCAAGGCGGGCGTCGGCGGCATCCTCCAACGAGGCAAGGCCGAGCTCGGCGACAAGACCATGTACGACGCCTGGGCGCCTGCTCTGGACGCGTACGACGCCGCGGTCGCGGGCGGGGCGGATCTCGCCGGTGCCCTCACCGCGGCGGCGGAAGCGGCCGCAAAGGGCCGGGACGCGACGGTCCCGCTGGTCGCTCGGAAAGGTCGCGCGAGCTACCTGGGCGAGCGTAGCGCCGGTCATCAGGACCCGGGGGCGACGAGCACCACACTGTTGCTGGAGTCGGCTGCCCGCACCCTCGCATGATCGGGATCGTGGTCGTGTCGCACAGCCACGCGCTGGCGACCGCGGCGGTCGGGCTCGCCTCGGAGATGGTTGCCGCTGACAACCGTCCGGTGATCGCGGTCGCGGCCGGGCTGGATGCGACGACGTTCGGCACGGACGCGATGGCGGTCTCCGAGGCGATCATGACGGCGGACAGCCCGGACGGCGTACTCGTGCTGCTCGACCTGGGCAGCGCGGTGCTGAGTGCGGAGCTGGCACTGGAGTTCGTTGATCCCGACGTCGCTTCGCACGTGAGACTGACGAGTGCGCCGCTGGTCGAGGGGTTGGTGGCGGCGGTCGTCACCGCGTCCACCGGTGCCTCGCTCGACACGGTCGCGGCCGAAGCCGAGCGCGGACTGCTCGGCAAGCAGGATCATCTTGGCGGAGGTGGGGCCGCTGAGACGACCGTCGCAGCGGAGTCCGACCAGGCGCAGGAGGTTGTTGTCAGCAACGAGCACGGCTTGCACGCGCGGCCCGCGGCCCGGCTGGTCGGCTTGGTGAACTCGTTCGATGCTGTGGTGACGCTGACAGATCTGGACACCGGGCGAGGGCCGATCGACGCGGGCAGTCTGAGCATGGTCGCGACGCTCAACGCCCAGCAAGGTCACCGGTTGCGAGTCGGGGCGAGCGGCCAGCAGGCCGCCGAGGTGCTCGCGGCGATCGGCAAGCTGGCTTCCGAGAACTTCGGCGACGAGCCGGCCACGACCGCCGCTACCGACAGCGTCGGAGTGGCAGCGACCTCCCCCGGCGGGTCCGGGCTGGATGTGGCCCTGGGACCGGCGGTTGTTGCCGGGGCGCAGGTGGACGTGAGCGGTTACGTCGCCAGTGGTGACGAGTGGGCGCGGCTCGAGGACGCGATGGCGACGGTTGCCGAGGAATTGGGGCACCTTCGGGAGCGCAGCGGCGAGCTCGGCGGGATCTTCGAGGCACATCTCGCGCTTCTCAAGGATCGCAAGCCGATCGAGGAAATCCGGGCCGCGATCGCCGCAGGTACGTCGGCCCCGGTCGCGTGGAAGCAGACGTACGACGACCTGGCGACGACGTTCGAGGGCCTGGACGACGCGTACCAGCGGGAACGCGCGCAAGACGTCCGAGCCGTTCGGGATCGGGTACTGCGGGCTCTGACGGGAGCGACCGTCGACGAAGCGGCCGACGGCGGGATCCTCGTCGTGCCTGAGCTGGACGCCGCGACGGCGGCCACTCTCGACGCCGCCAAGGTCGCTGGGATCGCGGTGCGGGCGGCCGGGACGACCGGTCACGGGGTGATCGTGGCTCGATCGCGCGGCATACCTCTCATCACCGGCATCGGAGACGTCGACGTACCGGCCGGAGCGACGGTCGCTTTCGACGCGCGGGCAGGCTCGTTCGAGGTCTCGCCGGACGAGGACGCGGTCCGGCGGACCATCACCGAGCGGCAGACCGAGCGGGAGCGTGCGCTCGCGGAGGCCGATCAGCCGGCGACGACCGTGGACGGCAGGACGATCGCCGTACTGGTGAACGTCGGGTCGGTGCAGGACGCTGTGGACGCGCGCGGTGCGGACGGGTCCGGGCTGGTGCGGACCGAGGTCCTGTTCGGCCACCGGCGTACGGCGCCGAGCATCGACGAGCAGGCCGAGCAGTTCCGTGCGATCGCCCAAGCCCTGCAGGGAAAGCCGATCACCATCCGGACCTGGGATATCGGTGGCGACAAGCCGCTGCCGTTCCTGCCGCAGGACCAGGAGCCGAACCCGTTCCTGGGTGAGCGCGGCCTCCGGGTCTTCCGTCGCCGTCCTGAGCTGCTGCGGGACCAACTCGAAGCCGTACGCCGCGTCGCGGCCGAGACACCGGTGCACGTGATGTTCCCGATGGTGACGACCGCGGACGAGGTCGCCTGGGCGCTCGACCAGCTCGACCAACGAGGTCCGCGGCCCGACGGGTTGGAGGTCGGCATCATGGTCGAGGTGCCGGCCGCCGCGCTCCGGATCGACACCCTCGCGGCCGGCCTGGACTTCGTCAGTATCGGCACCAACGACCTCACGCAGTACACAACCGCCGCCGACCGCACCAACACCGCGGTCGCGCCACTGGCCGATGGCCTCGACCCCGCCGTACTGCAGCTGATCGACCACGTGGTCAGACGAGCCGGCGTACGAGTAGCTGTTTGCGGTGATCTGGCCAGCGATCCGCAGGCCGCCGTACTCCTCGCTGCTCTTGGCGTGGACGAGCTCAGCGCGGTCGGTCCGCAGGTTCCGCTGGTCAAGGAACGTCTACGGCGCGCAGATCTCCACCAGATCGACACTGCCGCGGTGCTGGCCGCCCGGGACGCCGCTCAGGTGCGTGGCTTGCTGTAGTAGCGCAGCTCGACCAGGTTGAAGCCGGACGTCCGCGTCGGCTTGGTCGGCAGCGTGTAGGACTCGCCGGGCTCGACGTACGTGACGTCCGGATGCTCCAGATCGAGGTCGACCACGAGCGCCGGGTACGCGCCGGTGTGCCAGGTGTAGGACTCCCCCGCGTCAGGCGTGACGTGCTGCACGCGGACGTCGTCCTCGTCCACGACCACCTTCGCCGGGACCTCGCCCACCTGCTCGAAGCCCGCCTCCGAAGGGACGCCGGAGACCAGGAAGTACGGATCGCCCGAGGCCTCCTCACCAAGGTCGAGCACCTCGATCAGCCGGTTCAGGTACGGCGTTTCGCCGTCGTTCGTGAGCATGTGGACCGGCGACACCGGACGGTAGACCGAACCACCGACGGTCTCGTTGAGCTGCCGGGCCGGGCTGCCGTCGAGCCAGTCCATGTGACACGGCGACGTGGACAGGCACAGCACGACGTACGGGTTGTGGTGCAGATGCCAGCCCTGCGCCTCGCCCGGCGCGAGCGAGACCTCCCAGACGCGGACCCGGGAGTTCTTCAGCAGGACGCGCGTACCGATCTCACCGAGGACGACCTCGGTGCCGTCCGGCGCGGCGACAGTGGTGCCTGCGGTCATACGGACTTCTCCTTCACGGGCAGGTCGATTGGGCGTTCCATCGCGACGGCGCCGAGGACGACGCCGTCGGGCATGGGAAGTTCGGCGGACTCCACCTCGGTGAATCCGAAAGCCTTGTAGAGCGGTACGCCGGGCAGCGTCGCCATCAGCGCCAGTTGCGTGAAACCCTCGGCCCGGGCCGCATCGGTGCAGGCGTCCAGGATCGCCCGGCCCAGGCCCCGGCGGGTCCAGTCGCTGCGGACGAACATCGCACGGATCCGGGCCGGCTCGGTCGCCGGATCGAGCAGTCGCGCGTCGGCCCCCGCCGTACTGGCGTTGAACAGCTTGTTCCGCCGGCTCCAGCCACCGCACGCGACGATCTCCCCGCCGGCCTCGTGCACGTAGTAGGTCCCGTCGTCGATCAGCGCGGTGTCGAGCGTGGTGATGTGCTCCGCGGCGCTGGCCGTCTGGGCGGGGTCGTAGTACGCCGGGAACAGCTCCCGCACCGAGGCGCGCGCCAACTCGGCCACTGCGGGCCCATCCGCCCGCACCGCGACCCGCAACACAGCCTCCACGCCCCACAGGCTAGTTCCGCAATACCCGTGCGGTGAAATGGGTCGGACCGTTGCCGGACATCTACCGGGTATGACGCAGACACCGATCAAGGCCTGGGCAGGGCCGGTGAGTGAGGGAGCCGTGCACCCACCACCGGATCCACGCAGGGACCGGTTCGAAGAGCTGTTCGGCGCGCACCGGGAGGCCGTCCTCGGCTACCTGCACCGCCGGACCGACAGCGGCCACGACGCCGCCGACCTGCTCGCGGACACGTTCCTGATCGCGTGGCGACGGCTCGACGACGTCCCTTCAGGGGTCCAGACAAGGCCCTGGCTGTACGGCGTGGCGCGGCGGGTGCTGGCCAATCACCGCAGAGGCGAGGGACGCCGGCACGCACTCGCGACCAAGCTGCGCCAGGAACTCACCGAGCCGGACGGGACGAATCGGTCGTTGCCCGACGACACCCCTGCCGCGCGGGCGTTCAGCGCACTGCCCGAGCAGGATCGGGAACTGCTCTCCCTGGTCGCCTGGGAGGACCTCGACACCGCCCAGATCGCGACCGTACTCGGGATCACGCGCAACGCCGTACGGATCAGGCTGCACCGCGCCCGGAAACGGTTCGCCAAGCTGCTCACCGCCCCGCTGGCGAACCGGAAGCTGGTCGCCCTCACGGAAGAGACCTCACATGAAGACGCCTGACATCGACGCCGCCGTCCGCGGCCTGGCCCGCCCCAACCATGAGATCACCGATGCGGCCTGGTCCGAACTGTCCGCCAACATCACCAACGGCTCCGACGAGTCGGTCGTCAGCCTGGACAGCCGCCGCCGCTCGACGCGGCCCAGCGTACTCCTGGCGGCCGCCTGCAGCCTCCTGATCGCCGGCGTGGTCGCTGCGACCGTGGTCGACCTGCCCGGCCAGGATCTGCCGCAGGCGCTGTCCGTCACAGACCAGGGCGACCGGCTGATCGTCCGGGTGATCGACCAGAACGCCGACCCGAAGGCCTACAACCAGCAGTTCAAGAAGCTCGGGCTGGACATCAAGGTGAAGATGGTCCCGGTCGCGCCGACGGCCGTCGGCAAGTACGCGACCTACCTGTACAACGAGAGCGGCGACGGGTCGGAACTCGGCCTGCTCAAGCCGGGTGAGAACTGCCCGGCGACACAGAACGCGAGCGACCCGGGCTGCCAGTACGGCGTGGAAGTGGGCAAGAAGTTCAAGGGCACCGCGGAGATCATGTTCGGCCGGGCCGCGCGGCCTGGTGAGCTGTACCAGTACATTCCGAGCGACGCCAGCGCTCCTGGGGAGGAGCTGGCGGGCCTGTCGTACAAGAACAAGCGCGTGGCCGAGGTACAGAAGCTGATCGCGGCGCGCGGCGTGGCTATCGGCGGCTACCTCAACTCCAAGACCGAGCTGGTCAACGGCGTCGCCACCGCCAAGGATGTCGACCCCGCGCCGGGCGACTGGTACGTCCACGAAATTCAGCCGCACTCGCCAGGAGTCGTCCTGCTCTGGATCGGCTCTGCACCGGCGAAGTGACCGAACCGCTCCCGCCGGGCCTCAGGTCCGGCGGGAGCGTTTCGTCTTGCCGGCGGCCCAGCGGTAGGCGACGAGGGTCCAGAGGATCGCGGGCAGGCCGAAGATCGCGGCGGCGACCTCGCGACCGAAGACCAGGAAGACCAGTCCGAGCAGGAAGAACGGCAGAGCCAGCCAGACCGCACCGACGAACGCGGCCCAGCGCCACCGGCCGGTCTTGCGCGGCTCGACCTGGTACAGCGACGGCGCCGGCAGACCGGCGAAGATCGGCTGCAGTTCGCCGTGCGTGACGGCCTCGTTCAGCCGATCCACCCGTCGGTGCAACTCGTCCTCGTCCAGCCGCCCGACAGCGAACGCTTCGGCCAGGTCGTCGGTACAGATCCGGCGCTCCTCGTCGGTCAGCCGGATGTTCGCCACTCGCCGCCGGGCCGCCGCCACCCGGGCCTCCTGCCCGGCCGCCGAGGCCAACCCGATCAGGTCGCCCACAGACGGCTTAGCCGGCCGCTGCTCCACCATCCGCCTCACCTCACTCGTCCTTTCGAGTGTGCCAGACGACCGGGCAGCGGCCGGGTCCTCGAGCGGCTGGTCAGCTGAGGGCGGCCGGCAGCGTCTGGGTCCAGGCGGTGCGGAGCTCGGTGAGCGGGAGCTCGAACTGGTCCTGGACGTCCAGGGAGTCGCCGGTGATGACGCCGATCTTCGCGTGCGGGAAGCGGCGTGCGGTGCACATGTCGGTGAACCGGACCTCTTCGGTGCGCGGTACGGCGACGACCGCACGGCCGGCCGACTCCGCGAACAGGAACAGGAACGGGTCGAGCCCGTCCGGCGCCCAGACCCGGGCACCCACGCCACCGCGGAGCGCCGACTCGACCAGAGTCTGCGCGACACCGCCGTCGCTGACGTCGTGCGCCGCGTCGATCAGGCCGTCGCGGGACGCGTTGATCAGGATGTCGGCCAGCTGCTGCTCCGCGGCCAGGTCGACCGCCGGGGGCCGCCCACCGAGGTGGCCGTGGACGACGTGCGCCCACTCCGACCCGGACAGCTCCTCCTCGGTCTCACCGAGCAGGTACAGCTGGTGGCCTTCCATCTCGGCCGTGAAGCCGATCGGCGTACGGCGGGTGACGTCGTCGATGACACCGAGGACGCCGACCACCGGCGTCGGCAGGATCGGGGTCTCGCCGGTCTGGTTGTAGAACGACACGTTGCCGCCGGTGACCGGGATGCCGAGCTCGATGCAGCCGTCGACCAGGCCGCGGATCGCCTCCGCGAACTGCCACATCACCGCCGGGTCCTCGGGCGAGCCGAAGTTCAGGCAGTCGGTCACCGCGATCGGCCGAGCACCGGTGGTGGCGACGTTGCGGTACGACTCGGCCAGTGCGAGCTTCGCGCCGGTGTACGGGTCGAGCTTGGCGAACCGCCCGTTGCAGTCGGTCGACACCGCGACCCCGAGGCCGCTGGTCTCGTCGACCCGGATCATCCCGCTGTCCTCGGGCTGCGCGAGCACCGAGTTGCCGAGCACGTAGCGGTCGTACTGGTCCGTGACCCAGGACTTGTCGCAGAGGTTCGGCGACGCGACCAGCTTCAGCAACGTGTCCCGCAGGTCCTCCGGGGTGGTTGCGCGCGGCAACTTCTCCGCACCGTCGGCCTGCAGTTCGTCCTGCCAGTCCGGGCGCGCGTACGGGCGCTCGTACACAGGTCCCTCGTGCGCGACGGTCCGCGGCGGTACGTCGACCACCCGCTCGCCGTGCCAGTCGATCTCGAGCCGGCCGGTGCCGGTGACCTCGCCGATGACGTCGGCCTGGACGTCCCACTTCGCGCAGATCTTCAGGAACGCCTCGACGTTGTCCGGCGTGACGACCGCCATCATCCGTTCCTGCGACTCGCTCATCAGGATCTCTTCCGGCGCGAGCGACGCATCCCGCAGCGGCACCTTGTCGAGCGAGACGTACATGCCGCCGTCACCCGCGCTGGCCAGCTCGGAGGTCGCACAGGACAGCCCGGCGCCGCCGAGATCCTGGATGCCCTCGACCACTCGCGCGGCGAACAGTTCGAGCGTGCACTCGATCAGCAGCTTCTCCATGAACGGGTCGCCGACCTGGACCGCCGGCCGCTTGGTCGGACCGCCCTCGGCGAACGTCTCCGACGCCAGCACCGACACTCCGCCGATCCCGTCGCCACCGGTCTTGGCGCCGTACAGGATGATCTGGTTCCCGAGACCGGTCGCGTTCGCCAGGTGCAGGTCCTCGTGCCGCATCACGCCGACGCAGAGCGCGTTGACCAGCGGGTTGCCGAGGTACGTCGGGTCGAAGACGACCTCACCGCCGACGTTGGGCAGGCCGAGGCTGTTGCCGTAGCCGCCGACGCCCGACACGATGCCGGGCAGCACGCGCTTGGTGTCCGGCGCGTCCAGCGGGCCGAACCGCAGCGGGTCCATCACCGCGACCGGCCGGGCGCCCATCGCCAGGATGTCGCGGACGATGCCGCCGACCCCGGTCGCCGCGCCCTGGTACGGCTCGACGTACGACGGGTGGTTGTGCGACTCGACCTTGAACGTGACGGCGTACCCCTCGCCGATGTCGATCACGCCGGCGTTCTCGCCGATCCCGGCCAGCATCTTGCCGGCCGGGGTCTCCTGCGGGATGTCACCGAACTTGCGCAGGTGCACCTTGGACGACTTGTACGAGCAGTGCTCGCTCCACATCACCGAGTACATGGCCAGCTCGCAGCTGGTCGGACGCCGGCCCAGGATGTCGCGGATCCGCTGGTACTCGTCCGGCTTCAGACCGAGCTCGGCCCACGGCTGCTCGACGTCCGGGGTACTGGTGGCGTTGCTAACGGTGTCGGTAGACACTTCAGGACTCCTGCACTAGGTGGGACTCAGGTGAAACGGTAGCGGGCTGCTCGAAGGCCACCAGGTGGGCCACCAGCAGTGGTACGGCGAAGCCGGCCATGATCGCGGGCAGTGCGACCCCGGCGTCGTTCAGCAGCATGCCGACCAGACCGCAGGCCGACAGGGCGAGCAGAGTCGGCCGGATCATCGGCAGACTCGAGTAGAAGGTCCGGTACGCCGGGAACGGCACCCGGTCCGGCAACACGGTGGCCAGCATGGCCAGCACCACACCGACGAGCATGGCCCAGCCGGCCGGCCCGGTGAAGAACTGCACCGCCATGTCCAGCTTGCGGATCAGTACGTCGCTCACGTCGCCGTCCAGCAACCGGGCCACGAACGTGCCGAAGTGACTCCGCTGGTCCGGGGGCCGCAGGTAGTCGAGGAACGCGACAGCCGACACCGCCAGTACGCCGGCAACACCCACACCGATCAGTGCACGCAGCGAGATGCTGCCGCGCCAGGTCAGCCAGGCCATCAGCAGCACAGCCGGTGTGAGAGCGATGATGCCGCCGAAGTCGGTCCCCCAGCCCGGTCTGCCGTCCACCACGATCGCAGCGCCGCCGATGGCGAGAACAGCGAGTGCGGCCTGCACTCTGCTCTTGTCGATCAGCTTCTGCGCGGCCCACCCGGCGGTGACGAGCGCAGCAACCGCCAGCGTCGCGAACGTCGAGTTGCCGAAGCCGTAGAACCGCCCGCCGATCACAGGCCCGTCGGTGAACATGCTGCCGAACTGCAGCGGCGTCCCCAGTACGCCGTCCACCAGCAGGATCAGGTACGCCGCCAGCGTGATCCCCAGGAACGCGTAGCGTTTCAGGACCAGTTGGGACAGCGCCGCGAGGATCGCGCTGATCCCCAGAACCACGCAGTACAAGGAGAATCCGGGCGCCGGCCAGCGCCACCACACCGTCGCGGTGGACAGGAAGACCGCGATGAAGAACCCGCCCTGGGTGAGCAGCGTGAAGACGAAAGTACGCCGGGAACGCGGGCTGCGGGTGAACCAGAACCAGGCGAGCGCGAGGAGCTCCGCGGCCAGGATCGTCATCGAGACCGCGACGAGCATCGGCCGTGGCTGCTCGAACCGCTGGTTGGTGTCCAGCCGGTTCTCGATGATCGCGTCCGCGTCGGTGTGCACGTCACCGGTGAAATGGATCTCGTTCCCGTCCAGCGGACCGGCCTTCTCCGCTCCGGCGGGATCCACCTCGGCGGCCGTTCGGCCCTTGAGGATCGTCGCGGTGATGTCAGTCAGCTGGATCAGACCGGGCCGACGGGTGCTGTCACTGGTCAGCCACCGCGGTCCGTTGTCCGGCGGGAGCTGCATGGCGACCAGGGGCTCCTGGTGCGAGTTGGCCAACTCCTGGCTGACACCGACGAGCAGAACCCACCCTCCGGCCGCCCGGGCGTCGGCGACGAGGTCCGCAACCTTCTTGCGGGCCTCGGCCCGCCCCTCCCGTAGCGGCAGCGCCCCGGCGTCGATGACCGCGTCACCGCACGCCGGGCTCGCCAACCGGGTCTGGTCGAGCTCTGGCTGCCAGTTCGTCACCGAGCCGTCAGTCCGCGCCAACGCGATCGCGGCGCCCGGACCGAACCCACAGATCGGGTAGCCGGTCTGACCGAGCCGGCCGATGGGCGCGCCGGTGTGGTGCTCGGCCTGCCGGACGACGTACGTCTGCCAGCCTGCGACCTTGCCGTCCGTGACCGCCGGCAGCTCACCGCAGGGCTCGTCGGCGACGCTCCCCCAGGCCCGAGTGCCGGCGCTGATCGTCAGCCAGCCGTCGACCGGACAGGTGTGCGGTCCGGCCGTCTTCACCGTGATCGAGCCGACGTTGGACTGGTTCACCAGCGCGGTCAGCTCCGGTGAGGCCTTCACGTCGTTCCAGGTCAGTCCCGGTACGCCGATCACCACGACCTTGGCCATCAGGCTCGCCGGCTGCGCGTTCGCCGTACCGGCGGCGACGATCAGGATCGCCGTGGTGAGGAAGAGAGTGCGGGCCAGCAGGCGCCACACTCCTGACGACTTCATCAGCTGGAGACGACGGCCTTCAGCACCGAGGTGAAGAAGCCCAGGCCGTCCGTGGTCGGGCCGGTCAGTGTCTCGACGCAGTGCTCCGGGTGCGGCATCAGGCCGACCACGTTGCCGCGCTCGTTGGTGATCCCGGCGATGTCGCGGTACGAGCCGTTCGGGTTCTCGGCCAGGTAGCGGGCGACGACCAGGCCCTCGCCCTCCAGCCGGTCCAGTGTGCTCTCGTCGGCGACGTACGAACCGTCCTGGTTCTTCAGCACGATGGTGATCTCGTGGTTGGCGTCGTAATCGCTGGTCCAGGCGGTGCGGTTGTTCTCGATCCGCAGCGGTTGGTCCTTGCAGATGAACTTGCGGTGGTGGTTCTTGATCAGCGCGCCGGGCAGCAGATGCGACTCACACAGCACCTGGAAGCCGTTGCAGATCCCCAGCACCGGCAAACCCTCGCGGGCCTTCTTGATGATGGTCTCCATCACCGGCGCGAACCGGGAGATGGCACCGGCGCGGAGGTAGTCGCCGTACGAGAAGCCGCCCGGCAGGACGACCGCGTCCACGCCGTGCAGGTCGGCGTCGCCGTGCCAGAGGGCGACCGGCTCGGCGCCGGCCACCGCGGCTGCGCGGCGGGCGTCCGCGTCGTCCAGCGAACCCGGGAAGGTGACGACCCCGATCTTCACTGCGCGTCGCCCTCGACGTGCAAGGTGTAGTCCTCGATCACCGGGTTGGCCAGCAGCGTGTCGGCGGCCTTGCGGATCTCGGCGACCCGCTCCTCGGTCGCCTCGCCGTCCAGGGTGATCTCGAACCGCTTGCCCTGCCGGACGTCGGCCACGCCGTCGAAGCCGAGCCGGCCGAACGCGCCGTGCACCGCCTTGCCCTGCGGGTCGAGGATCTCGGGCTTGAGCATGACGTCGACGACAACGCGAGCCACTGACTACTCCAGGTTTCGTTCCGGCGTGACGCCCTGAATCCTACCGACCGGGCGCCAGAACGCCGCATCGCGGACTATTCACTCAGTACATACACTCAGTGTATAGTCCTGGTCATGGCAACCGCCGAGCTCGTTCTGGGACTACTCTCCGCCGGTCCGGCGCACGGGTACGACGTGAAGCGCGGCCACGACTCCTGGTTCCCGGACAGCCGTCCGCTGGCATTCGGGCAGGTGTACACGACGCTCGGGCGGCTGGAGCGCGACGAGTTGGTCGAGGTGGTCGGCCGGGCGTCCGAAGGCGGTCCGGAGCGGACCGTCTACGCACTGACCGAGAAGGGCCGCGAGCACCTGGCCCGCTGGCTCGCCGAGCCGATCGAGCCCTCCCCCGGAGGCGTCGACGAGATGGTCCGCAAGGTGGTGGCGACCATCCGGACCGGCGAGGACGCGTCCGCCTACCTGGCCCGGCAGCGGGCGATCTATCTACACCGGATCCGCGAGCTCAAGTCCGCCGAAGCCGGGGGCGACTCGTCGTCCTGGCTGGTGCGTGACTACCTGGCACTGCACCTGGACGCAGACCTGCGCTGGCTGGACCGGGCGCTGGACCGGATCACCGAGCAGAAGGAGACCAGTCGATGACCGACGCCCTGGACATCCAGCGGGTGGAGTACGCCTACCGTCGTGATGTCGCCCTACGCGGCGTCTCGCTGCGGGTCGACCCCGGCGAGATCGTGGCGGTCACCGGGCCCAGCGGCTGCGGCAAGTCCACCCTGTTGCACTGTGCTGCCGGCATCCTCCGTCCGCAGGCGGGCACGGTGGAGTTGGCCGGCCGCAACCTCGCCGAGCTCTCCGAGGCCGAGCGGACGCGAGTACGCCGTACTCAGGTCGGCATCGTGCTCCAGTTCGGCCAGCTCGTGCCCGACCTGTCGTTGAAGGACAACGTCGCCCTGCCGCTGCTGCTGGAAGGGCATGATGCCGCGGCCGCGCGCCGGGCAGCGCTCGGCTGGCTGGAGCGGGTCGGTGTGGCAGCGGACAGCGAGGCCCTGCCGAGCGAACTGTCCGGCGGCCAGAACCAGCGTGCGGCCGTAGCGCGGGCGCTGGTGACCGGCCCGGCAGTTGTGTTCGCCGACGAACCGACCGGCAGTCTCGACAGCCGCGCCGGCGAGCAGATGATGGAACTGCTCGTCGCCTCCGCCCGCGACGGCGGCGCTGCGCTGGTGATCGTCACGCATGACAACCTGGTCGCCGCCTACGCCGATCGAGAGGTCCGGTTGCGGGACGGCGTCGTCCAGCACGAGGTGAGGCTGTCATGACCCTCACGACTCTGATCACCTTGGCCCGGCCGAAGTCGTCCACCGACCGGCGCCGATCCACACTGCTGGTCGCGGCCGTCGCCATGGCCGGAGTCTTCCTCCTGGCCGGCCAACGCATCGTGCGACTCGGCAGTGTCGACAGTGCGACGTACAGCAGCTATCTGACCGAGGACGGCCTACGCTCCGGCGTCGTGACAGCCGCCGTACTCCTGGCGGCTGCCGCTTGCGCCCTGGCGTTCCAATCGCTCCGACTCGGTACGGCGGCTCGCGACCGGCGACTGGCGGCACTGCGACTGGGCGGTGCGACGCCCGGTCAGGTGCGGCTGATCGGCGCGACCGAAGCCGGCCTCAGCGGTCTGCTCGGTGGTGTACTTGCCGGGCCGGTGTACTTGGCGTTGGCGGCTGTCCTGCAGTCTCTGCCGCAGGTGGGCCGCGTGCTTCCGGCGCCGGCTCTGGGTGACCTGGTGGCCTGGCCCGTTCTCGCTGTCGTGCTCGCGCTGGTGGCCGCGGGCGCCGGCGGTCTCCTCCGTCGGCAGCTCTCGACCGAACCGAAGAGTGAACCGGACCGAGCAGCCTGGCAAGGCAGGTACGTGACGATCGGCGCCGTCGGAACAGTTCTGGTCGTGCTGAGCCTGATGCCGATCAGCAGGATGCTGATCTTCGTCCAGGCCGCTGGCGTCCTCTTGGCGGCGTCCGGATTCGCGCCTGTCGCCGCTGCTGCGTACGGCCGACGGCTGGAGCGGTCGGGCGACCCGGTCAGAATGCTGGCCGGCGGCCGGCTGCTCCACACCGCGAGGGCCGTTGGGCGCATGCTGGCCCTCCTGGTTGTCTGCGGTGGGGTCGGCGGGGCGGTGCTGGCGATCGGCCGGGACTATCAGCTCAGTCAGCTCGACTCGACCGCGAATGACGACTTCGTCCTCACCGGCCTCGGCACCGTCGCGTTGCTGAGCCTGTTCGCGGCCTTGGCAGCCGGAGTGGCGATCCTGGCGGGAGCGGCCGATGACCTGCTCGACCAGCGAAGCCAGCTGGCCGCGCTCAACGTCTTCGGGCTGGGCGCAGCGCAGGTCCTGCGGTCTGTGCGGATCCAGTTGACCGGCCCGGCCGCGGTGGCCGTCGGTGCGGGCGTGCTGATCGGCGGTGGGCTCGCCTGCCGGCTCCAGGCCCGGTTCGACCCCGCCGCACAAACGTCCTCCCTGGTCGTCTTCGTCCTGGTCGCAGCCGGCGTGGCCGGCGTACTGGCCTGGCTGGTGGCGGCGCTGGCGAGCGGCGTACTGAGTGGTCAGGTGCGGGACGCGGTCGACCCCGCCAACCTGCGCACCACCTAGGGAGAGCCGGGATCCGGGGTTGAGGGGCCCCGGGTTCCTCCCTGAAGTGGTGCAGGCACCACTGCCCGGACTGTGGTCCGCCGCCTACGCTTCCATGCATGTGGGTGTGGCAGCTGGCGCTGGCGGTCGGATTCGGGATCGGGTCCGCCGTCATACCGGTGATGAACGCGGAGGCATATGTCCTCGGCGTCGGCGTCTCCGGTGCGCTGGACCCTGTGGTCGCCGCGATCGGGGTCTCGGTCGGCCAGACTCTCGGCAAGGTCGCGATGTTCCTCGCCGTCCGCTACCGCCCGGGGTACGCCGACCGGATGTCCAAGGAACCCAAGCCGGTGAACCTCGACACCCGCTGGGGGCGGTTCGTGCAGTGGAACCGCGACGTCAGCAAGCGGCTCCTCGACGCGATGAGCGACCGCCGCTGGGGCGTCCCGGTCACTCTGCTGAGCGCCTCGGTCGGCATCCCGCCGCTGTACGGCGTCGCGCTCATCGGCGGCGCCTCCCGGATGGGCGTCCTCACCTTCGCCCTCTCCACCCTGGCCGGCCGCGCCGCCCGCTTCATCACCCTGGCCTTGGGGGTCGGCCTCTTCTGAGTGCCGGACCGCCAGGCCATCACAATTGGCCTCCCGAGAGCGGCTCCCCCGTAAGCGCGGCCTGCGGCGCGCATTGTGATGGCGTGGCGGTTCGGGTCAGGCTGTGAACTTCCGGCCGGTCAGTTGCTCGTACGCCCCGATGTACGCCGAACGGGTGCGCTCGATCACCTCGTCGGACAGCGGGG
The DNA here is from genome assembly GCF_043197265.1 of Kribbella sp. NPDC049227. NCBI lineage: Bacteria > Bacillati > Actinomycetota > Actinomycetes > Propionibacteriales > Kribbellaceae > Kribbella > Kribbella sp. NPDC049227. The sequence goes on from NZ_JBICST010000004.1 coordinate 95,209, forward strand.
GCGGGGCGTCGCCGGACGTGCGGTCCCAGCCGGACTCGAACTGCAGCCAGTCGCGGACGATCTGCTTGTCGTACGACGGTTGCTGCTTGCCCGGCGACCACTGGTCGGCCGGCCAGAAGCGGCTCGAGTCCGGGGTCAGCACCTCGTCGGCCAGCACGATCGTGCCGTCCGCCCGGGCACCGAACTCGAACTTCGTGTCGGCCAGGATGATCCCGCGCTCCTCCGCCATCGCATGCGCCCGCGTGTAGATGTCCAGCGTCAGGTCCCGCAGCGCCGCCGCCACGTCCGCGCCGACGGTCGCGACCACAGCGTCGTACGAGACGTTCTCGTCATGCTCGCCGAGCTCGGCCTTGGCCGCCGGGGTGAAGATCGGCTCGACCAGCCGCGAGCCCTCGACCAGCCCAGCCGGGAGCGGGATACCGCAGACCGCGCCGGTGGCGTTGTAGTCGAGCAGCCCGGTGCCGCTGAGGTAGCCGCGGGCGACGCACTCGACCGGGAACATGTCCAGCTTCTCGCACACCACCGCACGGCCCGCGACCTCGGCCGGTACGTCGGTGGACAGGATGTGGTTCGGTACGTCGAGCTGCTCGAACCACCACAGGCTCATCGCGGTGAGCACCTTGCCCTTGTCCGGGATCGGCGTCTCCAGGATCCAGTCGAACGCACTCATCCGGTCGCTCGCCACCATCAGCAGCTCGCCGGAATCCAGCTCGTACAGATCGCGGACCTTTCCGGAGTGGATGTGCTTCGCACCGGCGATCTCGGCTGCCTGAGGAGATGTGGTCACCCCAGGGATTCTTCCATCCGCCGGCTCTGGCCCTACTTCCGCCTCCGCAGCGACGCCACCTTGCCGCCGACGGTGAAGAGTCCGTCGCGGAGGGCGCGCACCAGCGGGTTCTCCAGTTGGCCGACTCGGCCGATGGCTCGCGATCGCTTGACCAGCTTGGTCGTCGCGGGGCGCCGCTCGGCGCCGTACCCGTTCAGGGCGGTGGCGAGCTCGGGGGTCTCGTGGAGGTGGCGGGCGAGGGCGCCGGCGTCCTCGATGGCTGAGCACGCACCGCGGCCGAGGTCCGGCGTCATCGCATGGGCGGCGTCGCCGAGCAGGACCACGCGACCATGGACGAACGGGACCAGCGGCAGCTGCAGGTCGTAGATGTCGCTGTGCAGCACGTCCGCGGTGCCGGCAAGGAGCTTCGGGATCGGGTCGTGCCAATCGCCGAACGCCTCGCTCACCGCCGCGTGATCGCCGCCGTGGCCGGCCGGCTGGTTCGCGGTCGCGTACCAGTAGATCCGCCCGTCGATCAGCCGCGCGAAACCGAACCGCCTCCCGCGTCCCCACGTCTCACCGCCGCCGTCGTCGACCTCGAGGTCGGCGATCCCCCGGTACGCCGTGTACCCGGAGTACCGCGGTCCCTCGTACTGCGGGTAGAGCGCGCCCCGGACGACACTGCGGATCCCGTCGGCCGCGACGACCAGGTCGGCCCGTAGCTCGTCGTTGATCGTCACGCCGGTCTCGTCCTGGCTGATCTTCGTGACCGTGTACCCGGTCCGGACCGTGACGGCCGGGCCGAACTCGGCCGTGATCAGCTCGTGCAACTGGGCGCGGTGGATCATCACCGGGATCTCGACGCCGAGGTCCGCCGCCGCCAGCACCCAGCGGCCGCTCGGCTTCCGCATCCCGGCCGGCTTGGAGACCACGGCCGCCTTCTCGACGCCCTTGACCCCGAGCTCCTCCAGAACGGCGACCGCCGACGGCCAGACGGAGATCCCGGCACCCACCTCGCCCAGCTCAGGCGCCCGTTCCAGCACCGAGACCTGCCATCCGCACCGTTGCAGTGCGACGGCCGCCGTGACCCCGCCGATTCCCGCTCCCACCACGATCGCCGTACTCATGGGCGATACTCTACACCTGTAGAGTGCGAGACGGAATGGGAGACTGCCGACGTGACGAAGCAGGTTCCGCTGGGCGCGGATCGCCGGGACGCCATCGCCGACGCCGCGATCCACCTCGTCGCGACCCGGGGCCTGCGCGGGCTGACTCACCGCGCGGTCGACGCGGAGGCCGGGCTGCCGCCGGGATCCACGTCGTACTACCTGCGCACCCGGAGCGCGCTGCTGACGGCCTGCGTGAACCGCATGGTCAGCCGGGACCTGGCGACACTGCCACCGGACGCCGACCACGGGCCGCTCGACATCCTGATCGGGTTGACGATCGGGCTGGCGCGAGACCGGCCGGACGACCTGGTCGCGCGCTACGAACTGTCACTGGAGGCGAGTCGTCAGCCCGAACTGCGGGCGGCGATCGACGAGGGCGGACGGCAGTTGCGGGTGGGCCTGGCGCAGCTGCTTGACATGCTGGGCATCCCGCAGCCGGACGAAGCCGCCTGGCCGGCGGCCGCGATGATGGACGGCCTGCTGTACGACCGGGTCGCCGGAGCCGGTGCCACACTGTCACAGCAGGACTTCGAGGCCGGCGTACGGCGGTCGATCGCCGCGCTGCTGGACGGGCTCAGAGGCGATCCGTCAGCGTGACGAAGGTGAAGTAGCCGACGCCGATGACCATCCCGACGTGGCCGAGCAGGGACAGACCGGCGCCGGAGCCCCAGGCGTCTGTTGCCGCGTCCTCCGAATGTTTGCCGCCACTCGGCAGCCAACGGGCCAGCAGCAACAATCCGACGATTGCCAGCAGCCACCATCCGACCAGGGCCAGGAGGGCGATCTCCTGCCGGCCGGTGACCAGGGCAACGATCCACACGAGCAGTGTCAGCACGCCGACGGTGGTGTGAAGTCGCAGCAGGACAGCGGAATACCCGTGGCGGCCGGCGCCATGGCCCGTGCCGTCCACCACCGTTCCACCGAGCCGGACGCGCGTCAGTAGTACGACGACCGCCCCGAGGGCGGTCAGGAACCAGGTGACGTTCGACCATTCCACGCCCCCATCCCTACCCCACCCACCCCCAAGCCGAACCGTCTGCGCGTGTCGTCACCTTCCGTCGCCGACAGTCCGCCCCATTTGGTTGCCTCTCTCACTGAGCGAAATCACGACGGTGCCCGACGAGCCGAGTGTCCGCTCGAGGCCCGCCGGGCTGCTCCCGTCAACCATCAACTCGTCTGCGTCTGACCACCGCTCCCTGTCCCCGGCTGAGTGCCGGTCCCAGGCTGCGAACCGGTCCCCGGTTGAGTGCCAGTCCCGGGCTGAGCGCCGGTCCCGGGCTGAGTGCCGGTCCCGGGCTGGGTGCCTTGGCCCTGCTGACCCGGGACTGTGCCCTGTCCCGGGAACTGTCGGCCACCACCGGGCCCGAACTGGTTCTGCTGTGTGGCCGTGCCGTCCCACGAGTGCCCAACCGCCATCCCACCAAGAAACGCGAGCACCGCAAGCAAAGACCCAGCCCCCGCCAACACCAGGTTGCCCGGCCGCCCCCCGCTCTTCCCCTCCCCCACACCCGCCACCCACGACGCCGTCGGCTGGGTCGGTGACGAAAAGGGCTGCGCCCCCAGAGCACCCGCCGCCGGCGGCGCACCTAGGTGTGACGCGCCGGCTCCGGATCCCAACGGCGCGGCGGGATCCGCCGAGCCCGCGCCTTGCGTCGGTGGCGCGGAGGGGTGCGCCGCCGCTTGCGGCGCGCTCGCGTAAGGCGAGCCGGTGCCGGGTCCCGCCACCGGTGGCGTGGACGGGTGCGCCGCCGCTTGCGGTTCGCTCGCGTACGGCGAGCCGGTGCCGGGTCCCGCCGGCGGGGCGGGGTGGGCTGGTGGTGGGGTGGGTGGGTTGGTGGCGGCTCGGGCTGTTTGCCATTGGTTCTCGGGATCGGCGCCCGCTGGGTAGGTGGGGTGCTGTGTCATCGTCGTGCTCCTGTTCAGGTTGTGAGGTCGTAGATGGTGGTGTTGCCGACGGTTTGGGCCTCGTAGTTCTCGGCTACCCAGGTGGCGATCTCGTTGGAGGTGCCGCCGCGGCCGCCGCCGAAGCCGCCACCACCGCTGCCGACGAAGTAGTGGATCTTGCCTTGGGCAACCAGATCCTGGAACTCCGCGAGGGACGGCGCCGGGTCGGTCCCGTTGAACCCACCGATCGCCATGATCGGCTCGCCCGACGCGATCTGCAGTGGTGCGGCGCCATTCGCCGTCACCGCGGCAGCCGCCCAGGTGTAGCCCTTGGCCCCTTGCTGCAACAGCGTCACCAGCTCACTCGAAACTCCACTGGTCCCACCGCCACCGAGGAATCCACCGGCACCACCCCGCACGGTCCCGGCAGCCCCGTTGCCGGTCTGGCCAGGCGGCGTACGCATCTGACGTCCGCCGCCGAAGCCACCACCAGGCCCACCGCCCATCCCACCGGAGCCCGACGGCCCAGCGGACGGAAGGGCACCGGCGTGCGCCGTGCTGATCGTCTCGACCGAGTACGCCGTAGGCCCGGCCAGCGCGCTCACCGCCAGCAGCACGGCCGCGAACATCCCGGCCCGCCGAGCCGCCATCTTGTGCAACTCCAACTCCGGCAGCAACAACACGGCACCAGCTCCGAGTACGCCGGTCAGCAGCACCACCCATCGCAGCCACGGATGCCAGGACGAGTTCTGGTTCAGCAGCGCAAAGCTCCACCCAGCGGTCAGCACGATCCCACCGACCAGTGTTGCCCGAGCCAACCACTCCGACCGTCGCCGCCAGAGCACGTCCATCGCCGCTCCGATCAACGCACCGATCGCCGGCGCCAGCGCGATCATGTAGTAGCTGTGGATGATCCCCTGCATGTAGCTGAACACCAGCCCGGTCACCACCAGCCAGCCACCCCAGATCAGAGCGAACGCCCGGGTCCGATCCGTCCGCGGAGCTTTGCCCGCAGCAACAACCAGCACGATCGTCGCGAGCAGAGCAGCCGGCAGCAACCAAGCGATCTGCGAACCGAACTCACCACCGAACAACCGCTGCAGTCCGGTAGCACCACCCCAGCCCGGATTGCCGACACCGCCGCCGACAGAGCCCGTCTCGTTCCCGCTCAACCGCCCGAGCCCGTTGTAGCCGAGCGTCAACTCGAGAATGCTGTTCGTCGAGGAGCCACCGATGTACGGCCGGGCCGATGCCGGCAGCAGTTCCACGATCGCGATCCACCATCCGGCACTCACGATCAGCGAGACCAGCGCCAGCACGCTGTGCACAACCCGCTTTCCGAGCGCGGGCTTGCCGGCGACCAGATACGCCAACCCCAACGCCGGCAGGACCAGGAACGCCTGCAGCATCTTGGTCAGGAAGCCGAAGCCGACCAATGCCCCGGCCAGCATCATCCACCGCGCCGCGTGCTTCTCGGAGTCGATCGCCCGCGTCACCGCCCACGCACCCGCACACAGCAGCAGGATCAGCAGCGCATCCGGGTTGTTGAAGCGGAACATCAGTACGGCGACCGGCGTCATCGCGAGGATCGCACCGGCCAGCAGCCCGGCGTTCGCGGAGAACCACCGCCGCACGGACACGTACACGAAGCCGACGCTCGCGACGCCCATCAGCGCCTGCGGGACCAGCATGCTCCAGGTGTTGAAGCCGAAGATCCGCCCGGACAGTCCCATCACCCACAGGGCGGCCGGGGTCTTGTCGACGGTGATGAAGCTCGACGCGTCGAACGCCCCGAAGAACCAGGCCTTCCAGCTGGTCGACCCGGCCTGTACAGCGGCCGCGTAGTACTCGTTGGCGTAGCCGTTCTTGGACAGTCCCCACAGGTACGCGATCGCGGTCAGCGCCAGCAGGCCGCCGTACAGGATCTTGTCCCGGCCGATCGTGTACTGGGTGGCGACCGACTGTGGTCCGGCGCGGCGTGGGGACGTCTCGACGGGATCAGTAATGGTGGCCATGTCAGTTGCTCCGGGTCTGGTCGAGAACCGCGGGGGGTTCGAAGGTGGGCAGGGTGGGTGCGTCGTCGTCGAAGACCCAGGCCTGGAAGAGGCTGAACCGGACCACGGTCGCGGCGAGGTTCGCGATGGTCAGGACGGTGATCTCCACCGCCTGATGCGGTGAAGCAACCGCGGTGTGCAGCAGCCAGAGGGACGACGCGGTCAGGCTCCAGCCGATCCCGAACGTGACGAGTCCGCGCAACTGATGTCGCCAACGGTTCTCCACGCCGGTGACCCCGAAGGTGATCCGCCGGTTCAGCGCGGTGTTGGCCACGGCCGTGATCAGCAGCGCCAGCAGGTTCGCCACCTGGGCCGGCATACCTTGCCGCAGTACGAGATAGAGCAGCGCGTATGCCGCTGTGCTCAGCACACCGATCGCGCAGAAGCGCAGTACCCGTGCGGCCAGCGCCGTCCGGGGATCGAGGATCCGCGGACGGCCATAGGCCCGGCGGACCGGATCGAGAGCGATCCGCCCGCGACCGAGGTCACGTGTCAGCCGGGCGATCCCGCGCAGGTCCTCGCCGACGGTCTTGGCGATCTCGACCCGCGAGTCCAGGTCGTCGATCCAGTCGACGGGTACTTCGTGGATCCGCAGGCCGGCCTTCTCGGCCAGCACGAGCAGCTCGGTGTCGAAGAACCAGCTGGTGTCCTGGATCAGCGGAAGCAGCTCGTGGGCGACGTCGGCGCGAATCGCCTTGAACCCGCACTGGGCGTCGGAGAACCGCGCACTCAAGGTTGCCCGCAGCAACAGGTTGTACGAGCGCGAGATGAACTCCCGATTCGGCCGCCGTACCACTCGGGAGCCGTTCGACAACCGGGTGCCGATGGCAATGTCACTGTGCCCCGCGAACAGTGGTGCGACCAACGGCAGCAGGGCGTTCAGGTTCGTGGACAGGTCGACGTCCATGTAGACGAGCACCTCGGCGGTGCTCTCGGACCAGACCTGCTTCAGCGCGCGGCCGCGACCGGACTGCTCGAGCCGGACGACCCGGACTCCGGGTAGCTCGGCGGCCAGCAGCGCGCCGATCTCATAGGTGGCGTCGGTACTTCCGCTGTCCGCGATGCAGACCTCGGCCGGGAACGGGAAGGCGGTGTCGAGGAACTCACGCAGTCGCCTGATGTTCGGGCCGAGGTCGTTCTCCTCATTCTTGGCGGGTACGACGATCTCGACCCTGGGGTGACCGGATATCTGCATGCCACCGATGCTGTCCGCCCAACCTTGGCCAACCCCTGCGCCCGGCTGGCAGTTCCCTGGGAGATCTTCAGCGGGTGCGGCGCAACCAGAGCAGGCCCAGCACCGGCAGCACGACCGGGACGAAGCCGTAGCCCTGGCCGAAGTGCGACCACACGGTTGCGTCCGGGAAGTCGTCGGGGGCGGCGTAGCTGAAGGCGCCGATGGCGAGAACACCGATCAGCTCGATCGCGATCGCGGCGGTCGCGACCCGGCGCGAGACCTTCGTCGCCTTGGCCAGCGCGAAGGTCGCGGCGCAGTAGATGATCGCGGCAACCGCCGACAACACGTAGGCGATCGGCGCCTCGGAGAACTGGGTCGCGATCTGTACGCCGGCCCGGGCGGTGGCGGACAGCGCGAAGACGCCGTACACCAGAATGAGGATCCGGCCAGGCCCATGCCTGGTCGCCTCGGGATCATGCTGGGTCTCGACGGGGTCGGTCATGTCAGGCGGTCCAGATCTCGTACAGGCGCAACTCGACCACGGGGATCACCAGGCAGGCGACGGCCAGCGCGCCGGCACCCCAGCGGCTGCTCTCCGCCAGCGCCCACAGCGCACCGATCGGCAGGATGATCAGCGAGCCGATCAGATAGCCGATGAAGAACGGGCTGGAGACATCGCGGGACGTCCCGGCCAGCTGCACGAGGCCGATGACCAGCTGGGCCAGCAGGCCGACCTCGATCACGCCGAGGACCGCCAGCAACGTCCAGTTGATCCGCTTGTTCAGCGCGGCCAGCACGATGGCGTACACCATCGCGGCCAGCGAGAGGCCCACCAGCACCCAGGTCAGCGGTTCGAACACGAGCTAGAGGATGTCACCTGGCGTGTAGGTGGCGGCGTCGGGGTAGCGCTTGGCGAGGTCGTCGATCTGTGCGACCACGGCGTCGACCTGCGCGACCGCTGCGCCGGTGAAGGACAGCGGCTCCCCGACGATGCCGACGATCTGGTCCTCGGTCAGGCCGAGACGGCCATCCTGGCCGAGCCGGCGGAACAGGTCGTTCGCCGCCAGGCCCTTGCGCAGGTCGAGCGCGGTGGCGACCGCGTGCTCCTTGATCACCTCGTGCGCGGTCTCCCGGCCGACGCCGTTCTTCACCGCGGCCATCAGCACCTTGGTCGTGGTCAGGAACGGCAGGTACCGCTCCAGCTCGCGGCTGACCACGGCCGGGTACACCCCGAACTCGTCCAGCACGGTCAGGAACGTCTCGAACAACCCGTCCAGCGCGAAGAACGCGTCCGGCAGGGCGACCCGGCGTACCACCGAGCAGAAGACGTCGCCCTCGTTCCACTGGTTGCCGGCCAGCTCGCCGGCCATCGAGGCGTACCCGCGGAGGATCACCGCCAGACCGTTCACCCGCTCACAGGACCGGGTGTTCATCTTGTGCGGCATCGCCGACGAGCCGACCTGGCCCTCCTTGAAGCCCTCGGTGACCAGCTCGTTCCCAGCCATCAGCCGGATCGTGGTCGCCAGGCTCGACGGCCCGGCGGCGAGCTGCACCAGCGCCGAGACGACCTCGTAGTCGAGGGACCGCGGGTAGATCTGGCCGACGCTGGTCAGCGTCCGGCTGAACCCGAGGTGCTGGGCGATGTCGCTCTCCAACTTGTCCAGCTTCGCCGGGTCGCCGCCGAACAGGTCCAGCATGTCCTGCGACGTACCAACCGGACCCTTGATGCCACGGAGCGGGTACCGCTCGATCAGCTCCTCGATCCGGGCGATCGCGACCAGCAGCTCGTCCGCGGCCGACGCGAACCGCTTGCCCAGCGTGGTCGCCTGAGCGGCCACGTTGTGCGAGCGACCGGTCAGCACCAGCGCCGCGTGGTCGGCCGCCTTCTGACCCAGCCGTACGGCGGTCGCCACCGCGCGGTCCCGGACGAGTTCGAGACCGGCCCGGATCTGCAGCTGCTCGACGTTCTCGGTCAGGTCCCGGCTCGTCATGCCCTTGTGGATGTGCTCGTGCCCGGCGAGAGCGCTGAACTCCTCGATCCGCGCCTTCACGTCGTGCCGGGTGACCCGCTCGCGGGCCGCGATCGACTCCAGGTCGACCTGCTCCAGCACCCGCTCGTAGTCCTCGATCACCCCGTCCGGCACCGCGACCCCGAGCTCCTTCTGAGCCTTCAGCACCGCCAGCCACAGCCGCCGCTCGAGCACGATCTTGTACTCCGGCGACCACAGCTGGGCCATCGACACACTGGCGTAGCGCGACGCGAGAACATTGGGAATCCGGGGCTTGCTGGGCTTCGACACCCGTCTATTGTCCGCTACTCGCCCACGGGTCCGGTACGCAGCCGCTCCCGCACCCACCGCGGCCCGGGATTCACCCGGCTGACGCCGTCCACCACCACGGTCGGTACGGTCTCGTTACCGTTCGCCACCGCCCGCACCACGGCAGCGGCGTCGGGATCCGCCCAGATGTTGACCCAGGACGCTCGACCGGCCACGCCGATCAGCGCCAGACGCAGCCGCAGGCAGTACTGGCATCCGGGTCGCCAGTAGACGACGGGTTTGGCTCGGGCAGCCGCCTCGGCGGTGCTCACGGATCGCGGGAACACCAGCGGCGAGAACAGGAACGCGAGAACGACGAAGATCGCCAGCTGCACGACGGCGTACCCACCGGACCCACGGGACGCAGACCACGCTGCGAGCGCGACCCCGATCAGCAGCGCGAACAGGGCGACCTTCCAGTTACGCACGCCTCCATCCTCGCAGGCGTCAGGGAAGCCAGTTCCACGTCTGGGCGCGGACACAGGTCTTGGGGTCCGGCATGCCGGCCGCGGGGTGCTCGGTGGAGAGGTTCAGCTCGCGGTCGGTGATCTTGAAGCCTGGCGGGTACGGCCGCAGGAAGTTCTCGCCGGTGGCGTCCACAACGCAGCGAGCGTCCCTGGCCTGGCGCTCACCCCTGGTCTTCGGGCCGGTGTAGATGAGCGCGCCTTTCGCGTCGTACGCGCGAACCATGTACTCCATCGGAGTGCTGTCGATGCCCTTCCCGGCGAAAGGCACGTCAGGCACGGACGCGTAGAAGAACCCGTGTTGCAGGTCCGCTTCGTAAGGACGTCCGTTCAGCGGGGTGATGGTGATGCGAGCCACACCCTCGGCGTACGCCCCGCCACCGGCGCCATGCATCTCTACCGGGTCCACCATCGGCTCACCCGGTTTGTAGGTTCCTCCGGTCGACCGCTTGCCGTTAGCGTCGTACCCGCAGAATTTCCAGTCACCGATCGCGTGCATGACCACGAACTGAGTGGCGACCGCGTCCGGCGGCGGGTTCAGGGCGCGGAACGCCGCGATCTGCTCCGCCGGCGGGCTGTAGGTCCTGTTCTCCGCGCACTCCCTGGTCAAGGCCGCCTGCTTCGGGCGGCCCATCGGCTCGAAGGCCGTGCGCACCCCCAGCGCCACGGGCGTGGGGTTTCCGGCCGGCCCATCCGACTTCCTGTCGCGGAGCGCCGGTACGGCGATCGCGGCGCCGGCGACCAGAACGATCGCTGCAGCCGCAGCCAACGGAACCAGCAGACGCCGTGGCCGGGCACCGGCGGACTCCCGCTCGACGATGGCCATCAACTCGGCGCGCTGGCGTTCCCGCGTCGCCGGGCGCAGATCCCCTTCGGGCGGCAGTGTGTTCATCGGTCGTCCTCCACAGCAGACGGAAGATTGAGTTCGCGCAGCCGCTTGCGAGCGCGGGAGAGGCGGGACTTCACCGTGCCGATCGGTACGTCGAGCGCGACCGCGGCCGCCGCCTGGTCCAGGCCGGCCCAGACACAGAGCTCGACGATCTCGCGCTCATGGCCGCGCAGGTGTTTCAGCGACTCGCGGGCCGCGCGGATCCGCCGGTCGTCGTCGAGCCGGCCGGCCACGTCGTCGGCGTGGTCGTCGATCTCGGTGGGCAACCGTTCGGCCGCGGCCAGAGCCTTGCGGTAGCGCAACTTCGAGCGCCATTCGTTGCGCATCGTGTAATCGGCGGTGCGGAGCAGCCAGGGCAGCGCGGAGTCGCGGTCGAGCACCACCTCGTGCCGCCGTCGCCACGCCTGCAGGAAGACCGCGGACGTGAGATCCTCGGCATCACTCCAGGACGCGGTCCGGCGGTGCAAGAAGTTGTAGACGGCCCGAGCATGCCGGTCGTACAGCTGCGCGAACGCCTCCGCGTCACCGTCCGCGGTCCGATCCCACAGCCGCCGCTCCGATCCCGCGGGCAGCACCACTCCGTCCCAGACCGCCTGCATGCCGCTCCCTCCGCCTCACGACCCTTGCACTGTGTCTGTGTCGGCCGGAGCGAGGAGGTTCCCGCGGAACGTCGGATCAGACGGTGATCTCGCCTCGAGCAGCTTTGAGAGCGATGTCGGTGCGGTGCTGGGAGCCCTTGATCCGGATCTGGCCGACGGCGGCGTACGCACGCCGGCGAGCCTCGTCCAGGTCCTCGCCGGCCGCGCTGACCGCGAGCACGCGGCCACCCGAGGTGACCAGGTCGTCACCGTCGAGCGCCGTACCCGCGTGGAAGACGTGGACGCCGTCGGCCTCGGCCTGGTCGACGCCGCTGATGACGTCGCCCCTGCGCGGGCTGGCCGGGTACTTCTTCGCGGCGACCACGACCGCCACGGCGGAACCGTTCTGCCAGGCCAGGGGCTCCTGATCGGCCAGCTTCCCGGTGGCGGCGGCGTACAGGACTCCACCCAGCGGGGTCTTCAGCAACGGCAGCAGCGCCTGCGTCTCCGGGTCGCCGAAGCGGCAGTTGAACTCGATCACCCGGACGCCGCGCGACGTCAGCGCCAGACCGGCGTACAGCAGTCCGGTGAACGGCGTACCGCGATGACGCAGCTCGTCGATCGTCGGCTGGAGCACCTTCTCGGTGATCTCCTCGACCAGCCGGTCCGGTGCCCAGGGCAACGGTGTGTAGGCGCCCATGCCGCCGGTGTTCGGGCCTTCGTCGTTGTCGCCGAGGCGCTTGAAGTCCTGCGCCGGCTGCAGCGGCAGCACCGTCGTACCGTCGGTGATCGCGAACAGCGACACCTCCGGGCCGTCGAGGTACTCCTCGATCAGCACCTGCTCGCAACCCGCCGCGTGCGCGACCGCCTCGTCGCGGTCGGACGTCACCACGACACCCTTGCCCGCGGCCAGCCCGTCGTCCTTCACGACGTACGGCGGCCCGAACGCGTCGATCGCCGTCGCGGCCTGCTCGGGCGTCGTACAGACGTAGGCCCGGCCGGTCGGCACGCTCGCCGTGGCCATCACGTCCTTGGCGAACGCCTTCGACCCCTCGATCCGGGCGGCGTCCTTGGACGGCCCGAAGACCGCGATACCCGCGTCGCGGAGCGGATCGGCCAGCCCGGCGACCAGCGGCGCCTCCGGCCCGACCACGACCAGATCGGCGCCCATCTCCTTCGCGAGCGCGACGACCGCATCGTGGTCGGAGATGTCCACCGAACGGCAAACAATCGTTTGCCCGTCGTACGCCGGACGCAACACGGCGATGCCAGGGTTGCCCGGGGCCGCGACGACCTCGTCGACCTCAGCGTCCTGGGCCAGCGCCCAGACCAGTGCATGTTCGCGGCCACCCGAGCCGACCACCAAGACCTTCACGGGCCCTCAGCCTAGCGTGCCCGGGTCCGGACGGCCCCCGGGCGGTGTAAGACTGCGCCTTGACTGGAGGTAAGCGATTGACTACACGTACGGTATTGGCCGCAAGAAGCCGCCCGACCACCACGGTGTCGGCCACGGCGCGCCGCCGCCCCACACCTACGTCCCTGCTGTCCTGGCTGATGCTCGTGCCCTGCCTGGTGGTGTTCGCACTCTTCATCGTCTGGCCGCTCGGCAAGTCCGTCTCGCTGTCCCTGCACGGCTCGGACCTGTTCGGCCGACCGGATGCGTTCGTCGGACTGCAGCACTACCGCGACATGCTCGGCTCCGCTGAGTTCCGGCACATCCTCTGGGTGACCTTCGCGTTCGTGCTGCTGACTGTGATCCCCGGCGTCCTCGGCGGCCTGGCGATCGTGCTGCTGCTCGAGCAGCACATCAAGGGGATCCGGATCTTCCGGACCGCGTTCGCGCTGCCGTTCGCGTTCTCGGTCGCGAGCGCGTCCGTCATCTTCGCCACCATCTACAACCCGGCGATCGGACTCGCGAACGGCCTGCTCGGCCGATTCGGCGTGGACCGGATCGGCTGGCTGACCGATCCGTCCTGGGCGCTGATCAGCGTCGCGATCACCACGGTCTGGATGAGCATCGGCTACAACGTGCTGGTCCTGTCCGCGGGCATCGGCGCGATCCCGGCCGAGATCAACGAGGCCGCGACGCTGGACGGCGCCGGCGGCTGGCGGGCGTCGTGGCACATCACCATCCCGCTGCTCGGTCCACAACTGTTCTTCCTGGTCGTGATCTCGACGATCCAGTCACTGCAGGGCTTCGGCCAGATCAAGATCCTGACGCCGGAAGGCGGCCCGGAGCAGTCGACCAAGACGCTCGTCTACTCGATCTACCACACCGCCTTCGCCAACAACGCGAGCGACTTCGGCGCCGCGTCCGCGCAGGCGATCGTGCTGCTGGTGATCCTGCTCGTCTGCACGGCGGTCCAGTTCGGCGTACTGGAGAGGCGGGTGCACTACAAGTGAGGCGACTCACCGCCGGACGGCTGATCACGTACGCCGTCCTGATCCTCGCGGCCCTCGCGGTCATCTTCCCGGTGTATTACGTGATCGCGGGCTCGATCATGTCGCCCGGGCAGATCTCGTCGTACCCGCCGGACCTGTTCCCGCACGGGATCTTCACCGGCAACTACCAGGGCGCGTCGTCGTCCGGGACCCCGATCGGGCCGCAGTACCTGAACTCGATCCTGCAGACGTCGGTCATCACCGTGTCGCAGCTGATCACCAGTGTGCTGGCGGCGTACGCGTTCGCCTTCATGAAGATGTGGGGACGCTCGGTGCTGTTCGGGTTGTTCCTGGCCACGCTGATGGTGCCGTGGGAATCGATCGTGCTGCCGAACTACCTGACCATCACGGGCTGGGAGCTCGGTGGTCAACGGCTCACCGCGACGTACGCGGGGACGATGATCGCGCTGGTGCTGCCGTTCCTGGCGAACGCGTTCGGGGTGTTCCTGCTGCGGCAGTCCTTCCTGCAGTTCCCCACCGAGCTGCGGGACGCGGCCACCATCGACGGCTGCGGGCACTGGCGGTTCCTGCGCCGGATCCTGCTGCCGCTGAACAAGCCGGCCCTGACCGCGGTCGGGCTGTACGTGTTCCTGTCCGCGTGGAACCAGTTCTTCTGGCCGCTGCTGATCGGCGACTCGGCCTCCCGCCGTACCTTGCAGATCGGCATCAGCCAGCTCAACGACGTCGAGGCGGCCGACCCCGGCCTGATCCTGGCCGGCGTCACCCTGTCCATCGTGCCCACCCTGGCCATCGTGATCTTCGGCCAGCGATTCATCGTCCGCGGACTGACCGCGGGCGCCATCCGATGATCCCTCGAGAGGTGACTGTGATGCGATCAGTCCGACAACGACGTACGGCGATCGGCGCTTCACTGCTCGCCGTGCTCGCCCTGGTGGCGGCCGGCTGCGGCAGCAGCAGCAACGACTCCGGCGACTCCGGCAGCGGGGGCCAGGACGTGCCCGGCGCGGACGCGCTGGACAAGGCGTCCGGCGTCACCAAGATCACCTTCTGGCACGGCATGAAGGGCGCCAACGGCGAGGCCGTCGACAAGATGGTGAAGGCCTTCAACGCCGCCCACACCGGCAAGATCGAGGTCACCGCGGTCTACCAGGGTGACTACGACGAGACGATCACGAAGTACAAGACGTCGGTGCAGCAGGGCAACACGCCTTCCGTCGTACAGATCTACGACATCGGCTCGCGGTTCATGATCGACTCCAAGCAGACCGTGCCGGTGCAGAGCTTCGCCGACAAGGACGGCTACACGCTGGACTCGATCGAGCCGAACATCGCCAACTACTACTCGATCGACGGCAAGCTGAACTCGATGCCGTTCAACACGTCGATGCCGCTGCTGTACATCAACAAAGAGGCCTTCGTGAAGGCCGGCCTCGACCCGAACAAGCCGCCGGCGAACCTCGACGAGATCATGGCGGACGCGAAGAAGCTGACGATCAAGCAGGGCGGCAAGACGGTCCAGTACGGCTTCAACGCCGCGATCTACGGCTGGTTCATCGAGCAGTTGATCGCCCAGTCCGGGTCGACGTACTGCGACAACGACAACGGCCGCAAGGACCTGGCCACCCAGGTGAACTTCGCCGGCGAGCAGGGCGTCAAGGTCGCCACCTGGTACCAGCAGATGGTCAAGCAGGGCCTGATGCCGAACACCGGCAAGAAGACCGACGACGCGCAGGCCGTGTTCAAGTCCGGTACGTCGGCGATGCACCTGGAGTCGACCGGATCGCTGCGCGGCTACCTGGACGCGGCGAAGGGCAAGTTCACCGTGCTCACCGCGCCGTTCCCGCACCTGACCGCCTCCGACAGCGGCGGCCCGATCATCGGTGGCGCGTCGCTGTGGATCGACGGCCCGGGTCACTCCGACGCCGAGAAGCGCGCCTCGTGGGAGTTCGTGAAGTTCGCCTCCTCGCCGGAGCAGCAGGCCGCGTGGCACACCGGCACCGGCTACTTCCCGATCAACTCCAAGGCCCTGGACCTCCCGGAGGACAAGGCGTGGGTGGCGCAGTACCCGCAGTTCACCACCGCGATCACCCAACTCCACAACACCAAGCCGACCAACGCGTCGTCCGGCTGCATCCTCGGCGTCATGCCCCAAGCCCGCAAGGCCTCCGAAGACGGCCTCGAAAAGGCAGTCCTCGGCACCGACCCGGCCCAGGCCATGAAAGCCGCCGCCGACTCCATCAAGCCCCAGATCGACCAGTACAACAAAACCGTCAAGAAGTAGGTCAGCTCACCAGCCGCCCGGTTTCCCGGGCGGCTGGTGTGGCCCCACGCGTCCGCTACGCGCGCTCCTGCCGTCGCGTGCTCGCGACCGCTCCCACCCGCCCATTCCTTGCCTTGCGCGTGCTCCTGCGTCGCCCGCTTGCGACTGCACTGTGGATCCGCCGTCATGTGAACCCTCAGTAGACCCGTGGACCGGCGTACTGCACCGGCACAGGTGATCACCAGCACAGCCGCTGGTCGCTTCCCCTGACTTGAGATCACGACCGCGAGTTCTCGCCCGCTGGACAGGACTGAGGCGCTCGGGGGAGGCAGTGTCAGGTTCGCCGGGCGGACCAGCCTGCCGCTGCGACGAACGCCGCCACCAGCCAGACTGCGACGGCAACTGTCGGTGCCCCGGTCCAGTCGACGTGACTGACAACGCCGGACAACAGAGCATCCGAGTCTGGCTTCATCATCATGATCACGACCGTGACCACGGGTCCCAGGCAACTGCAGACCACTGCGACGATCGTTGCCGGAAACACCAGGCAGGCCAATGTCAGCAAGAGATAGACCACGAACAGAAGGGTTCCCGCGCCACCCATCGGCGAGCGTGGGCCGTCCACACCATGTTGTAGCTCGATCATACTGATGGCGGTATAGATCCTGGTGGGGTTCTTGCCGTTGTTGTCCCAGGTCGTCAGCCACGGCGTCGCCAGCATGACCAGCAGAGCAAGCGAAGCGGCAAATCCCATCAGCCTGAAGTCCCGCCGCTTCCCCTCGTCCCCACTGCCGCCGGGTAACGGCTCCTGCTGGATCCCAACGGAGTCGCGGTCTTCGGCCTCGCCCATGAATGCTCCATCCCAGAACGGTTGTCCAAGGCATCTTTTCAGATCTGAGCTGGCGAACGTGCCCGCCCTGGCCTGGTCTGAAGGATCCTGAAACCAGACGTGGCGATCGCCGAGTTGGAGAAATTGCAGCAGGAGGACGCAGAGCCGAGCGTCACCAGCCGCGCTGGCATGGGCGCACGCACTCAGCTCGGCGGATCGCAGGAGCGGCCACGCGTACTGCCGCTCAGCGGACAGGAACGACAAGTATCCAATGGGCTGTCGATCTGGTTGTCGTCCGTTCGTATAGGGGTAAACGGAAGGAGTGGTGATGTCCGAGGTGCTGATGAGTGGGCTGGTGATCGGGGAGTCGGCGCGGTGGCATGACGGGCGGTTGTGGTGCTCCAACTGGGGCGCTCAGGAGGTGCTGGCCGTCGACGCATCGGGTGAGAGCGAGGTGATGGCTCGGGTTCCCACCACGCTCCCGTTCTCGATCGACTGGCTGCCGGATGGGCGGTTGTTGGTGACGTCAGGCCCGGAGGGTTTGGTGCTGCGACAGGAGCCATCTGGAGACCTGGTCGTGTATGCGGACCTCTCGGCGTACGGCGGGTTGAACGAGATCGTGGTCGACGGGCGCGGCAACATCTACGTCAACGGCGGCTGCGACTTCCACCCTGGCGAGGGTGAGCGCCCAGGCTTCATCCTGCTGGTCACCCCCGACGGCGCCGTACGACGCGTGGCCGACGAACTGGCCTTCCCCAACGGCATGGTGATCACGCCGGACAACTCGACCCTCGTCATCGCCGAGTCCTTCGCCCAGACGCTGACGGCGTACGACGTCTCACCCGACGGCGCACTGTCGAACCGGCGGATCTGGGCACCGCACACCGGCGACGGAATGGTGATGGACGCCGACGGCGCCATCTGGACCCCCGGCTGGGCAGACAACGGCCCCGCCTGCCTCCGCATCGCCGAGGGCGGCGAGATCCTCGAGACCGTCACACTCGAGCACGCCGGCTTCGCCTGCACCCTCGGCGGCCCGGACGGCCGCACCCTCTACATGCTCTCCGCGGACTGGCACATGCAGGAGTCCTTCGAGTCCAACCTCGACCGCCTACTCTCCAACCGCACCGGCCGCATCCTCACCCACCCCGCACCCCGCCCACCCGCCGGCTGGCCGTAACTCGGGTCAGTAGTGCCAGTAGTACCGAGCGTCGGCGTTCCAGGCGACGGGAACGGTGGTGCGGTTGGTGAAGGCCATGCCTTTGCCTCGGGCGATCTCCAGTGTGCGGGAGAGCTGGAGGGAGTAGGTGTGGTTGTTGTCGTCCCACCACTGCTCGAACTGGGTGATGCAGGTCTGGCCGGTGAAGTACGGGTTGGAGCAGGGGTGCGGCGGGAGCCACTTCTGCAGGTGGCGGAAGTTGACCGTCGTGGAGCCGTTCGGGGACTTGATCGTGCCGGACGCGTCCAGGCAGTAGCCGGTGGTGGGGATGGTCCACTTCACGTAGTGCTGGCGGCCGCCGGCCGACGGGATCGGCTGCAGGTTGTTGCAGTCGGCGTCGCCGATCTTCTCAGAGGTGACACGCTGGATCTGGGTGAGCGGGCGGCCGGCGCCGTCGTTGTAGCCGTCGAGGAGGACCCACTCGCCGTCGTGGATGAAGTGCTCGGCGGACTTCGGCGGCCAGGTCTTCGGGTCGCCCCACGAGATGTCCGACTCGGTAGTGCTCAACGGCGTCCACGCCCACTGACCCGCCGCCGCCTGACCGGCCCAGTACTGCCCAGCCGACTTCTCGAACATCAGCGAGTACTGCCCGTAGTTCTCAGCCGTCATGCTCGCATCGGAACTCCGCGGGTGTACGACGGACCCGGCGGCCACGAGGACAGCGACGGCGGTCACAACAGCGAGTTTCTTCAGCACAGAGTGCGAGTTTAGCCCTGAATCCGTGGACACCAGTTGGTTGCTCCGGGCATCGGTAGCGCGGTCCCTGCCCGCTGGCGGACCACGTTGGCCGTTGTGACGCCACGCCCGGACGTGCACCGGGTTCGGGGAGACTCCCGACCTCGATCCGGACTGTTCGGCTCCCCAGATCAGGATGTTGATCTCCCAGAACCAGTTTGGGGAGGCCGCCGGCACCCCCGTGAACCAGCCGGAGGAGTGCCGTCGCACCCACCCCGGCCAGCGGCAGGTGCCGTGCCGGGGAGCCCGGCGCCTGCTGATCCGGGAGGCCCGCGTCCGATGAGCCGCTGGCGGGTTATGTCATCGCTGGTCCCAAACAAGTGCGCTATCGGCGACAGAACCTGCCAGTGGGAGCGCGTCACTTCCGGTTTGCTCGGTATGTCGGCAAGTCCGGCTGGCGGCTGATCCGGGACGACGACGTTGACCGGTCCACGGATTCAGGACTAGTGCCGGATGGGTGCACTCTGTGTACCTGTTCCGGTCACCTGGAGCGGGTCTACGCTCAGCTCACGGGCCCAACCGGTGGGGATGGGCCGGACCAGAGGAGCTGTCATGCCGGACCCTGTCACCCGGACGCTCGACGTCCCCGGAGCCACCCTGACGTACGACGTCCGCGGTGATCTCGCCGATCGCGACCAGCCGGTGCTGCTGGTGATCGGTTCGCCGATGGGTGCGAGTGGTTTCCCGACCCTGGCGTCACACTTCACCGACCGGACGGTCGTCACCTACGACCCGCGCGGGGTGGAGCGGAGCGTGCGCAGCGACGGCGCCGGCGAACTGACGCCCGACGACCACGCCGCCGACCTCATCGCGCTGATCGAGTCGCTCGACGTCGGCCCGGTCGACATGTTCGCCAGCAGCGGCGGCGCGGTGAACTCGCTGGCCCTGGCCGCCAAGCGTCCCGACCTCCTCCACACCCTCGTCGCGCACGAGCCGCCGCTGGCAGGCGTCGTACCGGACAGCGAGGCAGCGCTGGCGGCCTGCGATGACATCTACCAGACCTATCAGCGCGATGGCATGGGCGCCGGGATGGCGAAGTTCATCGCGATCGTCAGCTACGACGGTGAGATCCCGGCCGACTACACCCAGCAGCCGGCGCCCGATCCGGCCATGTTCGGCCTCCCCACCGAGGACGACGGCACCCGCGACGACGCTCTCCTCGGTCAGAACATCCGCGGCTGTACGTCGTACCAGCCCGACTTCGACGCCCTGGACAAGGCCAAGGACCGCCTGGTCATCGGCGTCGGCGAGGAGTCCGGCAACCAGTTGGCCGGTCGCGGCGGCCTGGCAGTGGCCGCACGCCTCAACCTCCAGCCTGTCGTCTTCCCCGGCAACCACGGCGGCTTCCTCGGCAACGAGTACGGCCAGCCCGGCGAACCCGAGGAGTTCGCGACCAAGCTTCGCGAGGTGCTCGCTCGGTAGCCAGCACGGGGCGGCGTACCTCCGCAGCGGCGCGAGGCACGCACGTTCCGGCTGCGGGGACCCTGGGCGCACGGACCCGGGCGGAGGTCTGGTTAGCTGGTGGGCATGACTGAGAAGCCAGAGATCGACTTTCCGGACGGTCCGCCGCCGGCGGATCTCGAGATCACCGACATCACCGTGGGCGACGGCGACGAGGCCAAGGCCGGGTCGCGGGTGAACGTGCACTACGTGGGCGTGGCCCACTCGACCGGCGAGGAGTTCGACGCGTCGTACAACCGGGGCGCGCCGCTGGCCTTCCAGCTCGGCGTCGGCCAGGTCATCCAGGGCTGGGACACCGGCGTCCAGGGCATGAAGGTCGGCGGCCGGCGCAAGCTGGTCATCCCGCCCCACCTGGGGTACGGCGACCGTGGCGCCGGCGCCGCGATCAAGCCCGGCGAGACCCTGATCTTCGTCGTGGACCTGATCAGCGTCAGCTGAGCCTGGCCCGTCTCCTCAGCTTCAGCCGGCTGGGACCGTACGTCCGGCCGGCGAGGCCGCCTGCTGTTCGGGACCCCCGCGATCCGTCACAATGGCGGACATCGCGGGGGTCCT
This sequence comes from Kribbella sp. NPDC049227, assembly GCF_043197265.1. Taxonomy (NCBI): domain Bacteria; kingdom Bacillati; phylum Actinomycetota; class Actinomycetes; order Propionibacteriales; family Kribbellaceae; genus Kribbella; species Kribbella sp. NPDC049227. The sequence continues at coordinate 115,964 of NZ_JBICST010000004.1, forward strand.
TCGCGTAGTTGTACTCATCCGCCTCGCCCAGCGGTCGGTTTGACTGGGAGGCATGACGACGATGACTGCGACAACAGTTGCCGCGACGCGGGTGAGCTGGGTGCGGTACGCCGCCCTGGCCGCGAAGGTGCTGCTGTTCGGTTTGTTGCTGTCGGCACTGATCTGGCCGGACCTGAGCGGGATCAAGGGCAAGGCGTCCACCGCGCGGCTGATCGTGTACCCGATCGGCGCGATGATCCTGCCGCTGTGGTGGTGGGCGTACGGGCGGACGAAGAGCAAACTGCACCACCGCTTCCCCTGGACAGCAGACCTCTTGATGACGTTGCCGTGGCTGATCGACCTGATCGGCAACCGCTTCAACCTGTTCGACACGGTCGACTGGTGGGACGACGCCATGCACTTCATCCTCTGGGGCTTCCTCACGGCCGGCGTCCTGCTCGCGTTCGCGCCGCGCGATCTCTCCCGCGGCCTGACCGCCTTCGTGGCCCTGGGTTTCGGTGCGACCGCGGCAGTCGTCTGGGAGGTCGGCGAGTACTTCGCCTTCATCCGTAGCTCTCCCGAACTCCAGTCCGCCTATACCGACACCCTCGGCGACCTGGCCCTGGGCACTCTCGGTGCGCTGCTGGCAGGTCTGGTCCTCTACCAGGTACGCGCCGAAGACCGAGCCCCCTAGCCGGTTGTTTCGCCACTGACCGGATCTAACCAGCCATCGGTGAAACAACCCGCCAGTCGCAGCCCGCCACGACAGGGTGGGCGTGTCGTCGGACCACCCGGGACCAGTGAGCGGCTCACCACCGCGATGGAGACGCTCTACCCTGGCTCGTCCGAGGTCCAGCGCCGCTTCCAGGTCCACGTCGTCGAACACGACGACCGCCGTCCACACGAACTCGACCACGTCCGGATCACCCCGTTCGAAGTACGCCACGCATCCGGAGCCCCGGCGTACGCCGTGCAACTGCGAACGTCCGGTGGATCGCTGGCGTACTCAGGCGACACCGAATGGACCGACGCGCTGATCGATGCGGCCGACGACGTCGATCTGTTCCTCTGCGAGGGCTACAGCCCGACCCCGATCCGCTGGCACCTCGACCTCGACGAACTGACCCGGCACCGCGCCCGCTTCACCTGCCGCAAACTCGTCCTCACCCACCTGTCGCAGTCTGCACTCGCCGCGGACCTCACCGCCTGGCAGGTCGCGTACGACGGCCTCCGCGTCCCGCTGTGATCAGCGGTCGGTAGGACGACAGACCCCGTTGGCAGCCGCGGACGCCGCCAGCGCGGCCGCAGCCGGCGAGCCCCCAGCAGCCGAAGACGCTGAGGACATCGCGGGAGAGGCAGGCTGAGTGTCGGCGCGAGTGGTGTGACGGCCGATCGGAACCACCATCGGAGTCCCCGCCACCGGATCCGGAACGATCTTCACCCCGAGCCCGAACACGTCCCGCACGACCTCCTCGGTGATCACCTCGCGAGGGTTGCCCTCGGCCACGATCGCGCCGTCCTTCATCGCGATCAGGTGATCCCCGAACCGGCACGCCTGGTTGAGATCGTGCAGGACCAGCACGATGGTCCGGTCCTCCTGCTTGTTCAGATCGACCAGCAGATCAAGCACCTCGAACTGGTGGGTCAGATCGAGGAACGTCGTCGGCTCGTCCAGCAGCAGGATGTCTGTCTCCTGCGCGAGTGCCATCGCGATCCAGACCCGCTGCCGCTGACCACCGGACAGTTCGTCGATCGGCCGATCGGCGATCTCGAGTACGTCGGTCGACGTCATCGCGGCTGCGACCGCTTCGTCGTCAGCCTTGCTCCACTGCCGGATCCACCGGGTCCGCGGGTACCGCCCGCGGCCGACCAGGTCGGCGACCGTGATGCCCTCAGGTGCGGTCGGTGACTGCGGCAACAGTCCCAGCTTGGTCGCAACCTCACGGGTCGGGATCGACTGAATGCTCTTGCCATCCAGCAGAACGCTCCCGCGCGACGGCTTCAGCAACCGCGCCAGAGTCTTCAGCAGCGTCGACTTGCCGCACGCGTTGGCGCCGACGATGACGGTGATCTTCCCGGTCGGGATCCGCACCGACAGGTCGTGGATGATCTCCCGCTGGTCGTATCCGACCGCCAGGCCGTCGGCGGCGAGGCTGTGTTCCACAAGGTTCTCCATCTCTCAGCCACCACTCCCCACCCGGTTGGACCGGGCCAGCAGGAACATCAGGTACGGCGCGCCCACCACGCCGGTCACCACACCGACCGGCAACTGGGTGTCCCCGAAGGCGTGCTGCGCGATCAGATCGGACAAGGCCACCACCAACGCGCCGAGCAACGCGGACGCGATCATCGCCGGCCCCGGCGACCGGGTCAGCCGCCGCGCGATCGGCGGCGCGACGAACGCGACGAACCCGATCGGACCGGCCGCAGCGGTCGCGACCGCCGCCAGCAGTACCCCGATCACGATCAGCCCGAGTCGCGAACTCTCCACCCGAAGCCCCAGTCCGTACGCCGTCTCGTCGCCGAGCTGAAGAATCCGCAGCCGGTGGACCATGTACACCGTCAACGGAGCCAGCACCGCCAGGGTGATCCCCATCGACCGCACGTTCGACCAGTCCCGGCCGTTCAGGCTGCCGGTCAGCCAGATCAACGCCTGCTGGGCGATCTCGACCCTTGCCTTGGTCAACAAGTACGACGTCAGACTCGTGGCGATCGCACCGATCCCGATGCCGATCAGGATCAGCCGGTAGCTCGACACCCCATGCCGCCAGGCCAGCACGTACATGATGAACGCGGTCAGCAGGGCACCGACGATCGCGAACGCCGAGACCGCGACGCCGGTGAGCCCCAGCGTGACGATCGCGAAGACGGCGAAGGCGCTGGCGCCGTACGTGACGCCGATGATGTCGGGGCTGGCGAGCGGGTTGCGGGCGATGCTCTGGAAGATCGCACCGGACATGCCGAGCGCGGCGCCGACCATCAGGCCGGTGAGCGCCCTGGGCAACCGCAGCCGGTTGACGATGAACTCGGTCGCCTTGTCACCGCCACCGAACAGTGTCTTCACCACGTCGATGACCGGGATCTTGAAGTCACCCAGCGAGAGCGAGACGCAGAAGGTCACGAACACGATGGCCGCGAGAACCACGATCACCAGCAGCGATCGCGCCTGCCGGGCCGCCCGCGCCCGGCTGATGACCTGAACTGCTTCGGCTGTGGTCATCACAGATCCGCCAGCTTCCGTCGACGGACCAGGATGATGAAGAACGGCGCGCCGATGACCGCGGTCACGACGCCGACCTGTAGCTCACCGGGCCGCGCGACGATCCGGCCGACGATGTCGGCCGCGAGCAGCAGGATCGGCGCCAGCACCATCGAGTACGGCAGGATCCACCGGTAGTCCGGGCCGGTCACCAACCGCGCCATGTGCGGGATCGTCAGCCCGATGAAACCGATCGGTCCCGCGACGGCGGTCGCAGCCCCACAGAGCAGTACGACGATCACCGCGACGAACAGCCGGGCGAGCCCGACCCGCTGACCGAGCGACTTCGCCACGTCGTCGCCCAGAGACAACGCGTTCAGCACGCGGCCCGACACCAGCGCCAGCACGATGCCGATAAGGATGAACGGCGCGACCTGCCCGGCGATGTCCGAACTGCGGCCCGCCAGCGACCCGACCGACCAGAACCTGAACTGGTCGAAGGTGTCGACGTCGCCGATCAGCAGCGCGGTCGTCAGCGACCCGAGCATCGCCGTCAGCGCGGCACCGGCGAGCGCCAGCTTGACCGGCGTCACCCCCTCACGACCGAGCGACCCGAGCAGATAGACCACCACCGAGGCCGCTGCCGCTCCCACGAAAGCGAGCCAGACGTACGCCGTCAGACTCGACAGCCCGAACCAATAGATGCCGCCGACAACGAACAGTGCGGCACCGCCGTTGACGCCGAGGATGCCGGGATCTGCCAGCGGGTTCCGGGTGACTCCCTGCATCAGAGCCCCGGACAGCCCGAGCGCGGCACCGACCAGCAGACCGATCACGGTCCGTGGCACGCGAAGTGAGCGGACGATCACGTGGTCGGTGTTCGCCTCGTTGTAGTGGCGCAGGGCATCGATCACCGTCGAGAACGGGATCTGCTTCGAGCCCACCGCAATGCTGAGCAACGACACTACGACGAGCACGGCCACACACACGATCAGCCCGGCGACCAGCGTGGTCCGTCGGGTCCTCCGCGGGCGTGACGGAACAACAGCAGAGGTGTCACGGCCGGGGGATTCGGCGACAGTGGTGGGCGGAGGCATTGGACTTTGAGACCCTCTTAGGTAAGGCTAACCTCTAGACGCCTCAGAATAACCCGGTCGTCCACGGGTCCGCATCTGAGCCTCCCCTGCGCTGCCCTTGGAGAAACCGGACATGACCACAGTGCTCGAGCGGCCGATCGAGTTCGACTCGCTGCTGGCGACCGTCGCGGCGGTCGAGGACCTGAGCCCGCACCTGCGCCGCGTGACCTTCGTCGCACCGCGGATCGCCGACGTGGTGACCGCCGGTCCGGACCAGCGGATCAAGGTGCTGCTGACGCCGCCCAACGGTGGCGAGATCAAGCTGCCGTCGGGTCCCGAGTGGTACCCGGAGTGGTGCGCCCAGCCGGTCGACGAACGTTTCGTCATGCGGACGTACACCATCCGCGCGCTCCGGCCCGAGGTCGCCGAACTCGACATCGAGTTCGTCCTGCACGGCATCAACGGACCCGCCTCGGCCTGGGTCAGCCAGGCGCAGCCGGGTGACCAGATCGGCCTGATCCTCCCGTTCGCGGTCGACACCACCAGCATCAAGGGACTGCTGCACTCCGGCGTCGACTACGTCCCGCCGGACACGAGCGTCCGCCGGATCCTAGTCGCCGACGAGACCGCCCTGCCCGCGCTGGCCGGCATCCTCGAGCAGCTGCCCGCCACCGCCCACGCGACCGTCTTCGTCGAGGTGCCGGACGCCGACGACATCCGGCCGCTGCCGACACCCGGCAGCGCGGACATCACCTGGATCACGCCCCCGAACTCGTTGCTCGAGGCCCTGAAGGGCGCCGAGCTGCCGTACGACGCCGACTACGCGTGGGTCGCCGGGGAGTCGTCGATGATCAAGTCGGTACGCCGACACCTGGTCAACGCCGCCGGGATGCCGAAACCGGCGATCTCGTTCCAGGGCTACTGGAAGCGCGGCGAGGCCCAGGTCTGACAACGACAACGGCCGGCCACATCGAGGTGACATGGCCGGCCGGTGGTGATCCGGGAGAGCTGAAGGGCAGATGGTTCAGCCCTCCCGGAAGCTTGTCAGGCCGGGTTCTCCGCGTGTGTGAGGGTCTCCCACGCGACGAAGAGGTTGTTCGACCCGGCCGGACGGCGGGACTCGGTGATGACCTGGGTGTTGGTCATCGCGATCCCCAGCCGGGTGTGCAGCGCGTTGTACCCGACCTCGGTGATCGGGCCGAGACCGCGCTTCAGCGTGCCCGCGCACAGCCAGGACGGGACCGGCTCGAGGTTGCGCTCCCACTTGGACTGGAAGCCGAGCGCCTGCCGCAGCCGCTCACCGAACTCCGGATACATGTCGATGCCCTGGATCCGCGCCGTCTCCAGTACGTGCGAGATCGACGAGATGCCGTAGCCGGTGTGGACGAAGTCGCGACAGGTCTCCTGAGTCAGACCGGTCACGAACGTGCCCTGCTTCTGCCAGTAGTTGACGATCTTGTCGCGGGTGTCGAGGTGCTGGCTCGGCACCGTCTTCGGCAGCGCACCGTCGGACTCCAGGTACACGTACGCCGGCACCCGGAGCCGGAACAGCGCGATCCCCTTGTCGTACACGGCCTTGTCGTCGAGGAACACGCCGATGCCCTGGATCGCCTCGGTCATGCTCAACTCCCAGTTCCCGTTGGAGTTCGAGCCGTTGATGATCTCGGGCAGGTAGACGTTGCGCAGCATGGTGGCGAAGCGGCCCGCGTTCGGCCAGTTGCCGTACACGTGCTTGATGATCTCCGCGGCCTTCGGCCACGACGACGCCGACCATGCGGTCTGCAGTGGCGCATTGCTGTTGGTGTGGTCGCGGATCGTCGCCGACCACGCGTCCATCAGCTGGATCGCCTTCTGTGCATAGCGATCGTCACGGGTGAGGTACCACAGCAGTGCGTCCGTGTACGCCGCGATCGCGTCCTCACGCTCGTCGGTGCAACCGTAGTTCGGGTTCGAGTACGACCCACACTCGACCACCGCGCGCGGCTTCGGCGTACGGGACAACGACGCGTAGGAACTGTTCCTGGCCTGGTTGAATGCGTTCGTCCACGGCTGTGCGCCGGCCTGCACCTTGGCCCGGACGAAGTCCAGCTGGGCCTGGCTCGATCCGACACCTGGGTGGGTGAACGTCGCGGGCGCTTGCACGGCACTGGGCTCGGCCTTCGAAGCGGCAACTGCTGGGCTGCTGAGTGTCCCGGCGACCAGCGCTGCACAGGCAGCAGCCAGGACCAGGGGTTTCTTTCGCATGGGCGGATGTCCTGTTCTTCGGGGCGGTAGACACCTGCGCTTCCCCCACTAGCGCAGGGTCTTTTCGAAAGTTTGACGACGGACGGTGAGCACGTCAATATCCCAGCAGGTACGAAATCGCCGTGGAACAGCCGAACGACTCTTCCCAGCTCAGTGGAACAAAGCGAGGATCTGTCCCACGAAACAACGCCCGTTCCCGACCGTCGGAACCGCAGCCACGGCCGCCCCGGCACTACACTCCGTGACCCCCACCATGACCCTGGTGGGGTCAGCCCGCCTGGGTCGCCAGCTCGCTCGAACGCACACCGGCCGCGTCCAGCAGCGCGGCAGCGGTGAGTACGCCGATGCCGCCCAGATCCTGGGCGCGGACGACCGCCCTGGCGCTGGCGCCATCGAAGATCATCGTCAGCTGGATCGCCAGCGTGCCCGGATCCTCGGCACCGGCCTTCACCAGTTCACGGTGGAAGAAGTCGGTCAGGTGCTGCTTGAAGTGCCGGGCGACCACCGAGCCCGGGTGCTCCGGGTTTTTCAACTCGACCGCCGTACTGACATAGGGACAGCCCAGGAAGTCGCCCTGGGCAACCAACTCGTCCTGCCGCTCGAACACCGTCAGGATCCGGTCCCGGGCCGGCCGCTCGTCCTCCGGCCCCGGATGCAGCAACGCCTGGTACGACGGGCCGCGGCTGGCCAGGCTCTCCGCGATCAGCTCGTCCTTGGAACGGAACAGCTGGTACATCGACTTCTTCGACACCCCGGCCGCCTTGCACAGCGCGTCCACTCCGATGTTGACGCCGTCGCGGTGGAAGAGTTCGCCCGCGGCCTCGAGTAGGCGTTCGCGGGGTGTCGAGGTGGTCATGGAACGAGGGTACCGGCTGGATTTGATTTCAGAAACCGATCGGTTTACAGTCATGGAAACAGATCGGTTTCCAACCCTCAGGAGCAGCGACATGACCACACTCGAAGGCGCCGTCGTCCTGGTCACCGGCGGCCAGCGCGGTATCGGCAAGGCGATCGTCGACGACCTGCTCGACCGCGGCGTGGCGAAGATCTACGCGACCGCGCGCACCCCCAAGCCGAGCACGGACCCACGCGTGGTCCCGCTGCCGCTGGAGATCACCGACCAGGCATCGATCGACGCGCTGGCCGCGGCCGCACCCGATGTGACGGTGCTGGTCAACAACGCCGGCGCCAGCTCCCCGGACACCTACCTGGATGCGCCGATCGACGACATCCGCGCGGTCTTCGAGGCGAACTTCTTCGGCCCGCTCGAGCTGACCAAGGCGTTCGTCCCGATCATCGAGCGCAACGGCGGCGGCCACATCCTGAACGCCCACTCGGCGCTGTCCTGGGTCGCGCGGCACGGCGCCTACTCCGCCACCAAGGCCGCGTTCTGGCTGCAGACCAACGCGATCCGCCTCGAACTGCTCGGCCGCGGCATCGGCGTCACCGGCCTGCACATGGGGTACGTCGACACCGACATGGCGGCCGCCGTCACGGCACCGAAGTCCCGGCCGGAGGACATCGCCAAGCAGGCACTCGACGGGATCGAGTCCGGCGCCCACGAGGTACTTGCCGACGACACCGCCCGCGGCGCGAAGGCGGCGATCTCCGGAGACCTGACCGCTCTCTACCCCGAGCTGGTCCAGGCCTAGTTGCCTGAGGCAACGTAGACGTCGCGGTCGCGGGTGTACTCCAGTGCGCCCGCGATCCCGTCGGCGACATCCGCTCCGCACACCCGCTCGACGACGTACAGGGCGAGGTCGATGCCGGAGGTGACTCCACCGGCGGTGATCAGGTCGCCGTCGTCGACGACGCGGTTCGTCTTGAGGTCCGCGCCGAACGCCTCCAGTTCGGCCCAGGCGCCGCGGTTCGTCGTGGCCGGGCGGCCCTTCAGCAACCCGGCCTCGGCGAGCAGCATCGCGCCGGTGCAGACCGAGGCGATCAGGCTGAGGCTCGGCGCGAGTTCGGCGATCCTCGCCGTCATCACTCCGCGCCGCGCCTCGGCCCACGAGCCCGTCTCGGCCCGGTTCATCCACCCGCCGCCCGGGACGAAGAGTGCGTCCGGGGTCCCGAGACCCTCCGGCGCCTTGAACTGCAGGCCGTGCAGCCCGGTCACCTCGACCGGACCGTCCAGGCCGACCAGCGCCATGTCGAACTCCGGCCGCCGCCGGGCATGACTCCAGACCTCGAACGGACCCATCACGTCCATCTCGTCCACACCGTCGAACACCAGCATCTCGATTCGCATGGCTCTACCCAACCGCCCGGCAGCGACGCCAGCCAGTGGCCGAGATGACCATGTTCGCAAGGATCTGGCCACGAAGATCAGACCAGCACGTCGGTGGCCTTGTGGTCGCGCCCGCACCCCTTGACGAAGATGACGGTGCTGTCGGCGTTGTCGGTGCGCAGGTGCAGGATCTCCCGGTACGCCGGCGAGTCGTACCAGCCGCGCAGCCGGTCGTAGTCGGGGAACTCGATCACGATCGGAGCGCCGCTCCACTCGCCCTCGATCGGCTCCGCGTCGTCGCCGTGCACGATGAAGTGCCCGTCGTACGGCGCCAGCGTCGCGTCGACGCGGTGCAGGTACTCGATGATGTCCGCGCCGAAGGTGATGTTGCGCAGGTAGGCGATGGCGTACGCCGTCATGGTGACTGTCTCCTCATTCTTTCGGACGATTCCGCTGCGACAAGCCTCCGGCAGAAGCCGAATCGAGACGATTACCTCAGACGTCATCCCGCCGGCTTGGTCTGCTGCCGACGTACCGTAGATGGCATGTCAGCCACAGGGGGACCGCCTTCCGCGCCTGTCGAGGAGGTGGGGGAGGAACGGGTCGGGCCGTACCGGTTGATCCGGCGGCTCGGACAGGGCGGCATGGGTGTCGTCTACCTGGCCGAGGGACCCGAGCGCCAGGAGGTCGCGCTCAAGGTACTGCGCCCGCACGTCGCGCACGACCCGATCGCACGGGCCCGGTTGCAGCGTGAAGCGACCACACTGCAGAAGGTGAGTCACCCCGGCGTGGCCGGCATCCTCGACCACGACCTGGAAGGCGACCAGCCCTATCTGGTGACCCGGTTCGTGCCGGGACGCCCGCTGGACGAGCAGGTCGACGAACGCGGGCCGCTGACCCCGCGCAAGTGGCTGCCGCTGGCCGGATGCCTGGCGGAGTCGCTGCAGGCGATCCACCAGGTCGGCGTGATCCACCGCGACCTCAAGCCCGGCAACGTGATGATGTTCAACGGCAAGCCGGTGATGATCGACTTCGGCATCGCGCAGGCCGCGGACGACCTGCGGCTCACCCAGACCGGTCTGGTGATCGGTACGCCGGGCTACCTCGCACCGGAGCTCATCGAGGGCGAGATGGTGTCGGAGTCGGCGGACTGGTGGGGCTGGGCGGCCACTGCGGCGTTCGCGGCCACCGGGCGGCGGCCGTTCGGCAAAGGACCGTTCGAGGCTGTGCTGCATCGCGTGCACAGCGGGCAGGCCGATCTGGACGGACTCGACCCGCGGCTGAAGCCACTGCTCGCCGCGGCGCTCGCGCCTGACAAGAACGACCGGCCGACGCGGGTCGAGATCATGGAGGGGCTGAACCGGTACGCCGAGGGCCGCGACGCGTTGCCGGCGCGAGAAACGCCCGCGCCCGAGACTGTGCAGCTGAACCCGCCGACCGCGCTGACTCGTGAGATGCCGTCGGACGAGCACTCACCCACTGACGTGGCGGAGCTCGTGCCGTCGGTGATTCCGCCGCTGTCGGCGTTCGCTCCGATCCGCGACAAGCTGCGTGAGGCCGCTGCGGCCAAGAAGGCGGCTCAGCCGTTGCCGACGGCTTCCCCGCCGGTTCATCCGGTGAACTACAGCCCGACGCCCACCGCGGCGCCACCTGCAGCGATGCCGTTGCCGTATCAGAGCGGTCCGCAGGACGTCGCGCCGTACTACGGGGCGCCCTCGCCGTACCAGCAGCAGAGTCCGGTGCCGGCGCCGTACCAGCAGGGCGGACCGCCGTACCAGCAGCCTGGGCCGCAGGAGCGTTCGCCGCAGCCACAGGCGCCTCGGCCGGAGAAGACTCCGCCGACCGGGAAGCGCACTGCGGTCATCGTCGGGTTGATGGTGGCGCTGACCGGGCTGATTGCGCTCTACCCGGGCCTGGGTTCGCTCATCACCATCGTGCTGTTCGTGATCGCACGGACCGTCGACCGATCGAGTACTGCGCTCATGCGACGCCGTCAGATGCGCGGTAGGTCCGGCCGCTCCGACAGCGTGGTCGCCGCGGCGTCCACACCGTTGCAGCTGGTCATGGCGGGTCTGGTCACACTCCCGTGCCTGATCCTGCCCGTCGTCATGGGCGGTGTTGTCGGGGTTGTCGTGACCGGAGTGCTCGCCACAGCCAACGATCTGGATTGGCAGCCGCTGTCAGCCTTCGGCTTCGGTTCCGCCGCACTCACCGCACTGGTCACCGCCTGGTGGGGCCCCGGCGGCACCTCACTGCGCCGCGGAGCGCACATCGCCGCCCGCAACACCTTCCGCCGGCACTGGCTCTCCGCGACCATCGCCGCCGTACTCCTGGCGGTCGGCGCCCTCACCTTCTACCAAGCCACCCAGGGCGAAGGCTCCACCTGGGCCCGCACCCCCATCGAAACCCCCACCATCGACCGCCCCACCCTCAACGACCTCCGAGACGCCCCCTTCATCCGAGACCTCCCCTTCATCGGCCGCTGACGTCGGAGTTCAGAGCGAGATGATCGGCACCTTCCAGCGGGTGTTGCCACGCCAGGCTCCGGTACGCGCCGCCTCCGCCAGATGTGCGATGTCGCACCGATCCGAGGTCACACAGGTCGCCGCCGACTCGAAGCAACACGCCACTACCTGAGCATCAACTACGTCGGCCCGATCCGCGACGGCCAGCAGTTCGCCCACCCGGGTCGCAAGTTCCTGTGTCAGCGGTACGACGTCACACCCGTCGATCAGCCGTCGCAGACCACGCTGCTTGTGTCCGCGCCAGACCTGGGCCAGCACCGCGGCGGGCACGCTCGGCTCGACACCGCGCATCAACGCGCGCAGATGAATCGCCCAGAGCCGCGGGTCGTTCCGCTCGGCCGCGATGAGAGCACCGGCGTCGTAGACCAACTGCGTCACGCCTTCGTGCCCTTGCCGTCGTCCGGCTCGCCGCCGTCGGCTGCCTCGCGCTGAGCGTCCGCCAGCGCCCGGTCGGCCCAGTCGAGCTGATCCGCAGTCAGAGCGCCGTGCTCGGACTCCCAGGCGGAGACCGCCTCCAGGCCCCGGTACAGCCGCTCGTTCTTGGCGACCAACTCGTTCACATACGCCGACGGCGTCGTGTTCGCCTCCCGAGCCCGGCGCTCCACCGCCGACCACAGCTCTTCGTCGAACGACAGAGTCTTCTTCTTCACCGTCACGAACCCATGGTATGACCACGGTATGACTGCTGGCCACCCCGGCGTGCGAGGTGGCCGCAGACTGAGGTCAGGGTTGGATGATCTGGGTTCTTTCGGGGCCTACGCCGATGGCGGAGATGCGGGCGCCGCTGAGGGATTCGACGGCGCGGACGTAGGTCTGGGCCTGCTTCGGGAGGTCTTCGAAGGTGCGGCAGCCGGTGATGTCCTCGGACCAGCCGTCGAACTCCTCGTAGACCGGGACCGCGTGGTGGAAGTCCGTCTGCGTCATCGGCATCTCTTCGTGCCGTACGCCGTTCACGTCGTACGCGACGCAGACCGGGATCTTCTCGCGGCCGGTCAGGGTGTCCAGCTTGGTGAGGACGAAATCGGAGACGCCGTTCACGCGGGCGGCGTACCGGGCGATGACCGCGTCGTACCAGCCACAGCGCCGCGGGCGGCCGGTCGTCGTACCGAACTCCGCGCCCTGCTGCCGCAGCCACTCGCCGTCCGCGTCCAGCAGTTCGGTCGGGAACGGACCTTCGCCGACGCGAGTCGTGTAGGCCTTCACGACCGCCATCACGCGATCGATCCGGGTCGGCGGGATGCCGGCACCCGTGCACGCACCGGCGGAGATCGCGTTGGACGAGGTGACGAACGGGTACGTCCCGTGGTCGACGTCCAGCAGGGTCGCCTGGCCGGCCTCCATCAGCACCGTCTTGCCGTCGTCCAGCGCCTTGTTCAGCAGCAGGCTGGTGTCGGCCACCATCGGCCGGAGGCGTTCGGCGTACCCGAGCAGTTCGTCCAGCACCTCGGAGATCTCGACCGCGCGCCGGTTGTAGACCTTCACGAGCAGCTGGTTCTTCTGCTCCAGCGCGCCGGTGACCTTCTGCTCGAGGATCTTCTCGTCGTACAGGTCCTGGACCCGGATGCCGATCCGGTTCATCTTGTCCGCGTACGTCGGCCCGATGCCGCGGCCGGTGGTGCCGATCCGGCGGCTGCCGAGGAAACGCTCGGTCACCTTGTCGAGGGTCCGGTTGTACGGCGGGATCAGGTGCGCACCGGCGCTGACCACGAGCCGCGAGGTGTCGAGGCCGCGGGCCTGCAGCGCGTCGAGCTCCTCGAACAGCACGTTGAGGTCGATCACCACCCCGTTGCCGATCACCGGGGTGACGCTGGGAGTCAGGATCCCGCTCGGCAGCAGGTGCAGCGCGTACTTCTCGGAGCCGATCACGACCGTGTGGCCGGCGTTGTTCCCGCCGTTGAACTTGACCACGTAGTCGATCACGGCGCCGGTGTTGCCGAGCAGATCGGTCGCCTTGCCTTTGCCCTCATCGCCCCACTGGGCGCCGACGAGCACGATTGCGGGCATCTCAGCCCTCCTCTTCACGCGCCGGCTGACGGCCTCACGACTCCGCGACTGCCGGACGCTGGAAACGGTGAAGCCCGGAGACGTTCACCGGACATTCATCCGGCAACGCATCCAGGCTCTTGCGACCAAAGCCTACCGGACCCCGGTCCACCGGCCGGCCCACCGCTCACCGTCTTGAAACGCTCACTTCAAGTAGTTGTTTCATCAATCGACGGCTTGCCATTCAGCGTGATCGCGTGCACACTCTTAGTCAGCGGCCCGCCGAAACTGCCGCAGGGGACGGTTCCGGCGGGCCGCTGTCTCGTTCTCTGACGAGAACAGTCTCGCTTCCGAGGTGCAGTCTGATTTCTGCTCCCTCGTCGTGCCGTCAGGCTGTGTCTCGTCCGACGCGCACCACGAGGCAGGCTGGCTGCACCGCGAAGCGCAGCCGGCCCGCCTCGGTCAGTACGTCGCCGTCGACCTCGCACAGCTGTGGCGGGTCGACTCGCACCGTGAGGTCACGACCCCGATCACGCTGGAGCGACGGTCCGTCGCCCCGCTCGGCCAGCACCCGCGAGGCCACTCCGATCCATTGGGTCAGGCTGTCGGGGCTGACCGTCGCCACGTCCAGCCGGCCATCATCGACCTCGGCATCGGGCAGTAGCACCATGCCGCCAGTGAGCTCGCCGCAGTTGCCGACCACGACCGTGCGGGCCTGGTCGGAGGCCGCGGTGCGCCCATCCACCACCAGGTCGAGCGCGAACGGGTCGTCGTTCAGATGCGTGCCGCCGCTGGCGACGTACGCCGCCCAGCCGGCCTTGTCCTTCACGCCCTCGGGGGCGTCATTCATGATCTGGGCGTCGAAACCGACCCCGGCCATGACGGTGAAGCAGTGGACGTTGTCCGCGCCGGTGCGCAGGTCACCATCGCGCTGGTCCTCGTCGGGGTCGACGACCAACCATCCGACATCGATCGTGCGGTCCTGGCCGGAGAAGGCCGCGGCGGCCGCCTCGGCCAGGGAGTCGATCGGGAGGCCGAGGTTGCGGGCCAGCAGGTTCCCGGTACCGCCCGGAAGGAGACCCAGCGCGACGCCGGTACCCACGAGCTCCTGCGCCACCGCCCGCACGGTCCCGTCGCCCCCGAGCGCACACACCAGAACGGCGCCGTCGCGAACGGCCTCGCGCGTCTGGCCGAAGCCGGGATCGTCCTCGGTCGTCTCGACCAGCGTCGGCGCCTCGACGCCCGCCGCGGTGGCCGCGTCCTGGAGAACCTCGCGCACGTCGGCGAGGTCGACCTTCGTCGGGTTGACGACGACGACGACCTCAGGACCCATAGCTGTCATCCGCGTACTGTTGCACGGCGCCTGCGGGCTTACCAGCGGCGGTGCCTGGGTACCTGTAGGCGAGGGAGAACATCATGAACAGCAGCGGCGATCCGGCCGGTGAGGTGAGCGGCGAGGCAAAGAGGGCCGCAGCCAAGGCCGGTGACCATCCCGTGGTCGAGTGGGGGGCTCGCCTCGGCTACGGCGCCAGTGGCGTCCTGCACCTGCTGCTCGCCTACCTGACCGCACGGATCGCTCTCGGCAGCGGCGGCGGACAAGAGGCGAGTCAGTCAGGGGCGCTGGCAACACTCGCCCAGGAGCCGGTGGGACAGGTCCTGCTCTGGGTGATCGCGGTCGGGTTCACCCTGCTCGCCCTCTGGCAGCTCACCGAGCTCATCACCCGGCACGAGGCGTCCGACAAGGCGAAGGCCGCCGGCAAGCTCGTGCTGTACAGCGCGCTCGCCTGGATGTCCTTCACGTTCGCCTCGGGGGGTAGTACGTCGAGCAACAAGCAGACCAAGGAATTCACGGCATCCCTGATGGAGGCACCGGGTGGCCGGGTGCTCGTCGGTCTCGTCGGCGTCGCCGTCATCGGCATCGCCGCCTACCACGTGCACAAGGGCTGGCGGGAACGGTTCCTCGCGGACCTGCAGGAGCACCCGGGCCGGTGGGTGGTCCTCATCGCCAAGGTCGGCTACATCGGCAAGGGCATCGCGCTGGCCGCCGTAGGCGTCCTCTTCATCACGGCCGCGATCCAGCAGCGGGCGGGCAAGGCTACCGGCCTGGACGGGGGGCTCCGATCGATGCGGGACCTCCCCGCCGGCACAGTCATCCTGCTCGGCATCGCGCTCGGTCTGGCGGCCTACGGCGTGTACTCCTTCGCGCGTGCCCGCTACGCGCGCGTCTGATCCTCCACCTCGCCGCGACGCAGCCAGCACCAGGCGAGCAGGGCCGCCACCGAGCCGTTGACGACGGCCACCACCACGTCGCTGACGAAGTGCATGCCCCGGTAGAGCCGCGCCGTCGCGACGAGGAACGGGATCGCCACGCACACGGTGACCACCACACCGCGGAGCACTGGGTTCGTGATCCGCAGGGCCATCAGCCCCAGCGTGAAGTACAGCGCGGTCGCGGCACCGGTGTGCCCGCTCGGGAAGCTGGAGGTCGGCGCCGAGTTGTCCAGCTTCTCGACGTCGGGGCGCTCGCGGACGATGAGGAGCTGGGTGAAGAAGAAGACGATCCCCTGCAGGCTGATCGCGATGAGCGGCACGACCGCGAACCACCACTGCTTGGTCCGCCGCCAGACCAGCACGACCACGACCAGGCACACGCCGATGATGCTGACCGTCGCGCCCGTCCACGAGAAGAAGAGCGTGACCGCGTCACCGAACCCCGCGCGTGACGACTCCAAGCTCTTGCTGACGCTGTCCTCGGAGACGCCCAGTTCCTTGAGCGGGCCGTCGGTGAGGAGCCATCCCATCCCGACCACGACCAACCACCACACCACGAGAGGCGCGAGTGCGCGGACCGCCAGGTCACGGCCCGCCTCCTTGGCGGTGGGTCTGGACGTGTCTTCCTGCCAGCGGGTGAGGAACGCCATCAGTCTGAACCTTCCGTCGTGCTGTCGGTGGGGGTCGGCGGCCTCCAGCCCATGTAGCCCGCGTACGACGCGGCCGTCAGCCCGCACCCGAGCAGCACACCGGCCATGACGTCGGACAGGAAGTGGGCGCCCGCGTAGAGCCTGTCGGCACACGTCACGAGCACCCAAACCGCACCGAGGCCGACCAGCAGCCTCCGGATACCGGTACCCACAAGGGGCCAAATCAACAGAACGACCACGGTCACGACGATGGCGTTGTTGGTGGCGTGACCGGAGGGGAAGGAGAACCCGGCGTGCTGGGCGATCGGGTCGTCGATCTCGGGGCGGGCACGGCGTACGAGAAGCTTGAGCAGGGCCGCGATCGCCCAGCCGGCGGCCATCGTCGCCAGCGCCCACCAGGCCCGCGTCCGCAGGTGCTTGCCGAACCAGACGTAGAGGCTCACCGGCAGGCCCAGGACCAGGAACATCACCCAGGGCTGGCTGATCATCTCCCACGTCTCGACGAACGACCGGAACCGTGGGTGGCCGCGGGTGTAGTCGGTTGCGGCGACGATAAGGTCCTCGTCGAAGGTCACCAGCGGGTCGTACTTGGTGCGGACGAGGAACGCCAGCATCGCCAGCGGGACGGCGACGACAACCGCATAGACGACCGCCCGCGTCAGTCGGCGCCAGGGGGAGACGGCGGCGGGGTCCATGACGGCATCTTTACACTGCCGGCGGCTTGAGCTCGCGGTTCAGCGCGCCCTACACCACTTGCCAAGGCAGAAGATGTCGACTTGGCCCGGGCCGCCTACTGCAGATCGTCCGGGTTGGAGGCGAGCCACTCCTTCACCCGGCGGTCGGCCTCCTCCGGGGACACGTCCTCGACCTTCGTCAGGATCGCCCAGCGGTGGCCGAACGGGTCGATCACGGTGCCGAAGCGGTCGCCGGTCATGAACGTCTGCACCTCCTCCACCGGCTTCGCCCCGCCCGCGACCGCCTTCGCGTACGTCGCGTCCACGTCGGGCACGTAGTGGACCAGCGAGGAGTGCACCCACTCGCCGTTCGGTGCCTGCAGCCCGATCTGCGGCATCTGGTCGCTCAACTGCAGCATCGAGTTCCCGAACTTCAGCTCCGCCTGACCGACCCGCCCGTCCGGCATGTCCTGCCGGCTGATCACCTCGGCCCCGAACACCTCGACATAGAACTCGATCGCCTTCGGGCCGTCCGGCACAGCCAGGTACGGGGTCAGCGAGTGATAACCGTCGGGGATGGGGTTTACCGTGTTCTCCGTCATGTCGGTAGTCAATCCGTTGACCGCCGTACCGGTCTTGTAAGAAAGCGACAGCCACTGGTGACGACTCCGCCGGAGAGCGAGAAGGGCATCCTGCATCCGCGTGAGCAGGCCCGGCACCGCTCGCTCCACCGCCTCGCCGCAGGGCCGGAGGTCGGCCGCTTCGTGGAGTGGTACTGGATCGTCGAGTGGGACCTGGACGAGCCGTACACGGCCGAGGTGCTGCCGTTCCCGAGTGTCAACGTCACCTTCGAGCAGCCCGGTGGCGCGTTCGTGAACGGCGTCTGCACCCACAAGTTCGAGCGTGAACTGGTCGGCCGCGGGCGAGCGTTCGGGGTGAAGTTCTGGGCCGGTGGGTTCGGTGCGGTGACCGGACTGGACGTGGCGTCGTTCCGCGACCAGGTGCTGCCGCTGACCGCCGTGTTCCCGGACGGCGACCGGCTCGCGGACCTGATGTTCGCCGAGGAGTCCGACGTACGGCGGCGTGCGGTGTTCGAGGCGTTCCTGCGCGATCACCTCGCTCCGCCGGACCCGTCGTACGAGCTGGTCCGGGAGATCGTGACCGCGATGTCGGCCGACCGCTCGGTGGCCCGGGTGGACCAGATCACCGAGCAGTTCGACATCCCGATCCGCACCCTGCAACGACTCTTCCGCCGGTACGTCGGCGTCGGCCCGAAGTGGGTGCTCCGCCGCTACCGCCTGCACGACGGCGCCGAGCTCCTGGCAGAGGGCGAAGCAGCCGAGCTCGCGGAACTGTCCGCCTCCCTCGGCTACTTCGACCAGGCCCACTTCTCCAAGGAGTTCAAGCAACAAATTGGCCTGACCCCAGCCGAATACGCCGCCCGAGCCGCAGCCGAACGCCAGATCACCTACCAATCCTGAGTGCGACGGCGACCGCGGCCGCGGCTGTTGCTGAGAGCAACGCCAGGAGGAAGCCGTAGTGCGGGTCGTGGGCGTCGACGATGCGGCCTGCGAAGGCTGCGCCCAATGCGATGCCCGCGGCGCAGCCGGAGTTGAGCCAGGTGAAGGCCTGCGTGAGTACGGCGGGGTGCACCTCTGCCTGCGTCAGTACCGCGGACAGGATCTGGAACGGCGCGATCGCCAAGCCTGGAAGGGCTAACGCGAGACCTGCCTGGAGCGGGGAGTCGACGACGAGCAGTGGCAGACAGCTCAACGCCAGACCCGCCAGCGCGATGGCTAGCTGGGTCAGCGGTGGAGTACGCCAACGCCGTGCGCCGTAAGCCAGTCCGGCGAACAGACTGACCAGACTGGTCACGCTGTAGAGCGGTCCGGCGAGTCCTGGGCTGCCGGTGCTCAGTGCGTACGCCGTCACCGAGACCTGCATGCTGCCGAAGAACAGACCGATGCCGATGTTGGTCCCGATCAGGCCCAGGAAGGTCGGACGCATCAGCCGCGCCTTGCCGGTTCCACGCGCATGCACTGCCGGTGGCGGCGCCGTACTGCGTTGCACAGACAGCGATAGCCCGCCGGCCAGCAGCAGAGTCGTGGCGAGGATCGATCCGGCGACCGGACTCGCAAGGCTACTGACCGTACCTATCAGAGCTGGGCCGACCATGAAGGCGACGCCTGTGCCGAGTGATTCCAGCGCGTATGCCGAGGACAGCCCGGGCCTACCGCGGAGAGCATGCGACCACCTGGCTGAGGTCTGCGCGCCTACTTGCGGCAGCGATCCGCCGGCGAGGACGCCAGCAGCGACCAGCACCGGGAGCGGCGCTGACTGCAGCGTGAGGCCGATCAGCAGAGCCACCGCCAGGCCGTGCGCCAGCAGCGTGATCGGCAGCATGCGGGTCTGCCCGTACTTGTCGATGAGGCGTGCGACCTGTGGACCCGCCAGTGCCTCAGCGACTGCGAAGCCACCTGTCACGCTGCCTGCCGCGGCATACGAGCCGGTGGAACTGTGGACCAGCCAGACGATGCCCAGGCTGGTCATGGCGATACCGATGCGAGCCGGTGCCGCTGCTAGGTAGAACTTCCACGCCCCCGGAGTACGCAGTACTTCTGCGTAGGTCGCTGCGGGCGTGCGGATCCGTCCGGTGAGTGCCGGCACGGTAGTACCTTCCGCTGCCCGGAGGGGCGGGGACCGACCGTGGGCGTCCTGCTGCACCGGTCTGTCCGAGTCCGCCTACAACCGTCCATATCTCGGGCAGGAAGCGGGGACGCGCGCCGCCTACCGGCTCTATCAACGGGCAGTAACGTCGTAGCTCAGGTTGACGCGCTCATCTTACCGTCCCTCAGAACGGGAACGGATTGGCTGGTGTCGACCTCCGCCGCGATCGCGACGTCGTCCGGGTAGCCGTACTGCGTGAGTTCGCGACCGCCGGCGCAGTCGTACAGCAGTGTGGGCAGCTCGTCTGCGACAGCGTCGTACGCCGCCACCGCCGCTCGGGCTTCCGGCGACAACTCACCCACCTGCAGGGCGCTCAGAAACCCACCGGCACCCCAGAGGTCCTCGACTGCCGGCCGGAGCGATCCGTCGGTCCACCGCTCCCCTGCCGCGATCGCCACCACCTTGAGGTCTGGCTTCTCGGCGCACCGCTCACTCACCCAAGCGGCCGCGGCAGCCCGGTTGCGCAGTGACACCGCGATCACGGTGGCACCGCTGTCGCTGAGCTGCTGCGAGATTGTCGAGCCGTTGGGCGAGGGGAGCACCAGCCGCTCGACCCCGTGCGCTTGACGGATGGTGACCGGCGACAGGCTGATGTCACCCGGACCCGCATCGGACCTGCCGACCGCGAGCTGAGCGTCGTACTGCTTGGCATAGGCAACGGCCGTCTCGTCGCGCCAGCGGTACGGGTACACGTCAATGCCTTGATCGACGGCGACGGTCACGGCGGTGGTGAACGACAGCACGTCCACGACAGCCACGAGGTTGCCGGCGACCACCTTCGCGCCGACCGGTCCCCAGTCGAAGCCGACTCTGTATCCGTCCTGCGCATACGGGCTGGTCACCCGACGGATCATGCCGCCGAGTCACCAGCCCGACAACCAGGTTTCAGCTCAGCGCATCGGCCGCGGCGGGTGACGAGTCGCGAAGGAAGGTGGCGCAGCGCTCGGCCTCGTCCTTCTCGTCGATCAGCGCGGCCGCCTTGCCCAGTGCGGCGAGGCAGCGCAGGAAGCCGCGGTTCGGCTCGTGCTCCCACGGGACCGGGCCGTGGCCCTTCCAGCCGTTCCGCCGGAGCAGGTCCAGGCCGCGGTGGTAGCCGGTCCGGGCGTAGGCGTAAGCCTCGATCGTGCGGCCGTCCGCCAGGGCCGCCTCGGCCAGCACGCCCCAGGCCAGCGAGGACGTGGGGAACTTGGCCGCGACGTCCGCCGCAGCTGCCCCGGCGGCGAGTTCCGCCGCGGCCGGGTCTACTGGGAGTAGTGTCTCGGGTGGACCTGAGAGCAGATTGTTCAATTCCATAAGCACATCTTCGCCGATCACGCAGCCGAACCGGCACGTGACCGTCTGACGAAATCCGTTGACCGTTCACCGACCGGCCACGGATGCTTGAGACCCTGCGTCAATGCCGCCGTGGTTCCCAGCTACGGCCGGAAGGAGGCACCGGATGAGCGTCATAGTCCTGAACGCGTCATACGAGCCGCTGCACACCGTCTCGATCCAGCACGCCATCCGGATGCTGGTCCGAGAGGTCGCAGTGGTGGAAGAGGCGCACGGAGAGCGGACCATCGGCCCTTTTCCGGTTCCGCGGGTTCTGCGCCTGGTCCGGTACGTCGTCACCCACTGGCGCTACGCGGCCGGGCGGATGAAGTACAGCAAGCACGGTGTGCTCCGGCGTGACAAGTTCCGGTGCGCGTACTGCGGCCTGGACAACGCCGACACCATGGATCATGTTCAACCCAGATCCAGGGGCGGCCGCACCGAGTGGCTGAACGCCGTGGCCGCCCATGCCACCTGCAACGAGCGGAAAGGCAACCGCACACCCGCCGAGGCCGGCATGCCGCTCCTCTGGCAACCCTGGGTTCCAACCCGCGCAGAGCTCGTCATACAGACATGACGGGCTTTTTTCATGCCCGTTGCCAGGCGCATTGAACTACCGTCCGGGCAACTCCTGGACATCACCACAGTGGCCGAGCGGCCGGAACTGGCCGGGGCAGAGGTCGACGTCGCGGGTTGGCCCGAGTTCATGCGCCACAACCGGGTGTCCGAGGCCTACTTCTGGCAGACGCTCGAGACGTTCCCAACGACCTGCTTGGTGGCGACAACTGATGGCGTGGTCGTCGGCGATGCCCACGCCGTACAGCTGACGAGTCGCGCGGAGCTCCCGGCCGGAGGGTGGGAGCAGGCAGTCTGGGCGTTCGCGGACGCCCGGCGTGGACTCGAACCGGACGTCGCCTGCGCGCTCAACATCAGCGTCGCCCAAGACCTCCAAGGCCAGGGCGTAGCCGGCCACCTCCTGGCCGCCCTCCGGGACGCTGCCACCGACCTTGGACTCGGGCAGCTCCATGCGCCCGTCCGACCGAGCCGTAAACACCTCGAGCCCGGTACACCCATGCAGGAGTACGCCGCCCGGACTCGCACGGACGGCATGCCGTTCGACCCGTGGCTTCGGACGCATGTCCGGGCCGGCGGGGAGATCGTCGGCCTGGCTCCGACGTCCTGGCTAGTCGCCGGGTCGCTGGAGGAATGGCGGCGGTGGACCGGCTTGCCGTTCGACCAGGACGCCCCGGTCGAGGTTCCAGGTGCTCTCGTCTCCGTGCGGTGCGATGTTGCGGCTGGTTTTGCTGTGTATGTGGAGCCGAACGTGTGGGTTCGGCATCGGCTGTGATCCCCAGGTTCTCCACAGGTTCGAAGTCGTGGTCCGCGAAGGGGGCTGATCGCGGCAGGTTCTAGGGCATGAATCCTCAACTTGCCGTGATGGCCTCGATTCGGGGTGGCGTGTTCACTCGGGCTGACGCTCGGGCTTGTGGTTACCCCGATCCGGATATCGACTCCTTGCTGGACACCGGTGGCTGGCGCCGGATCCGGCCGGGCACGTATGCCGAGCGCCGGTCGCTCATCCTGATCACTGAAGAAGTCCTGCATCTGCGGAAGGTGTCGCGCGTTCTCCGCTCCGGCGGGCCGAACGTCTATGCCAGTCATCAATCCGCCGCGGCCCTGCATGCCCTGCCGGTCTGGGGGCTCGACCTGTCCCGCGTGCACGTGACCGCGCCCGCCGGTCGCCCGGGCTGCGTCGGCGGCGTGCACCGTCACATCCGCGACCCAGTCGGCCCAGGCATCCAACTGTGGAACAAGCTCCGCATGGTCTCCCCCGCCCGCGCGATCGCGGAGGTGGCGGCGACCGCGCCCAAGACGCAGGCTGTGGTCCTGGCCGACGCCGCGCTGTACGCCGGTCTCGTCACCAGACGCTCGCTGAAACGCGCAGCCCACGACCACGGCAATGAACGCTCGGTCGAGATCACGTCCCTCGCCTGCACGAACTCGGCGTCGGTGGCCGAATCACGGCTGCGCTTCATCCTCGCCGGAGCCGGCTTCCCGACCCCATCCCCGCTCCCGGCCCCAGACGCGGACACCCCCGACCCCGGTCAGCCGGAGACCACGTCCCTCTGGTTCCCGGAAGAACGCACAGTGCTCGAGTTCGAGCCGCGCTTTCCCTTCTGGTACGACGACTTCGTGCCGGACCAGGACGAGTCAGCCGCACCAACCCCACTCCCCGACCCGTCCGCCCCGTTGCCGATCGAGCACTGCTGGATCCCCTGGGCCGATCTCAACGATCCAGCGGCCGTCATCGACCGTGTCCGTTCCACCTTCGCCCGAGCATCCCGCCGTACGGGCGTCCGCCGGTTCGACCTCGTCCGTGCCCGGATGTGAGTGAGGGGCCCACCGCACTCGGCGGTGAGCCCCTCGAAACCCCAGATCTGTCAGGAGCAACAGATGTCAGGTGTTCAGTACCAAGCCTCAGGCGTTGATCGCCGTACCCGCCGAGCGGAGGCTCTCGCAGGCCTCGACGACGCGCTTGGCCATGCCCTCTTCGGCCGCCTTGCCCCACGCGCGCGGGTCGTAGGCCTTCTTGTTGCCGACGTCGCCGTCGACCTTCAGCACACCGTCGTAGTTCGTGAACATGTGCGCGGCGGCCGGCCGGGTGAACGCGTACTGCGTGTCGGTGTCGACGTTCATCTTGATCACACCGTGGTCGACCGCGGCCCGGATCTCCTCCAGGGTCGAGCCGGAGCCGCCGTGGAAGACCAGGTCGAACGGGCGCTCCTTGCCGACCTTCGCGCCGACCTGGTCCTGGATCTCCTTGAGGATCTCCGGCCGCAGCTTGACCGCGCCCGGCTTGTAGACGCCGTGCACGTTGCCGAAGGTCAGCGCGGTGATGTAGCGGCCGTTCTCGCCGGTGCCCAGCGCCTCGACCGTGGCGAGACCGTCCTCGACCGTGGTGTAGAGCTTCTCGTTGATCTCGTTGGCGACACCGTCCTCCTCGCCGCCGACGACACCGACCTCGATCTCCAGCACGATCTTCGCCGCGGCAGTCTTGGCCAGCAGGTCCTTGGCGATCTCGAGGTTCTCGGTCAGGGGCACGGCCGAGCCGTCCCACATGTGCGACTGGAACAGCGGGTTCTCGCCCCGGGCGACGCGCTCGGCCGAGATCTCCAGCAGCGGCCGGACGAAGCCGTCCAGCTTGTCCTTCGGGCAGTGGTCGGTGTGCAGCGCGATGTTCACGGGGAAGTTCTTGGCGACCTCGTGCGCGTACGCCGCCAGGGCGACCGAGCCGGTCACCATGTTCTTCACGGTCGAGCCGGACAGGTACTCCGCGCCGCCGGTGGAGACCTGGACGATGCCGTCCGAGCCCGCCTCGGCGAAACCGCGGATCGCGGCGATCAGCGTCTGCGAGGAGCTGACGTTGATGGCCGGGTAGGCGAAGCGGTTCTGCTTGGCCTTGTCCAGCATCTCGGCGTAGACCTCAGGGGTGGCAATAGGCATGTCTCGCGGTACTCCTCACAACACAGTTCTTGTGGGTCGAGCTCCAGTATTGCCGCCCGGTACCTCGTCGTATCCGGCGGCCCGCCTGCCGGACCGGCCGGGCGGCCGGGGAGCGATCGGCAGGGATGTAGACCAGTTGATGAACAGGACGGATCCAGTTCGTTGCGGCCGGATGTCCGTCCGGGGTCCGGCCGCGGCCACTCAGGCCGACCCGGATCGCGGGCCCCGCGGGGTCAGGGCCATGTGCAGCCGGTAGCGATCGGCCCGGTAGGCCGACCAGGACAGCTCGACGACCTTGCGGCCGGCGAAGGTGGTTCGCTCGAGGACCAGCAGGGGTGCCCGCCTGGCCACACCGAGGACCCGGGCGACGTGACCGTCGGCGTTGTCCGCCCGGACGGTCTGCTCACCGGAGGTGACGACGACGTCGTACTCGCTGGCGAAGACGTCGTACAGGGTGCCGAGCTCACGGCCGAGCAGGCCGGGGAAGAGCGCGGACGGGTAGTAGCCGACCTCGTAGGCCATCGGCGAGGCGTCGGCGGTGCGCAGCCGCTCGACCCGGATCACCTTGGTGCCCTTGGCGACCCGGAGACCCTTCGCGGTCTCGTCGGAGGCCTCGATCTCGGTGGCCGACAGCACCACCGTGCCGGGCTCCAGGCCGCGGGCCCGCATCTCCCGGGAGAACGAGGTGAGGTGCAGCTGGGAGTCGACCTGCGGCCCGGTGACGAAGGTGCCCTTGCCGTGCACGCGTTCCAGCGCGCCGGACTCGACCAGGTCGCTGATCGCCTGCCGGACGGTCACCCGGGAGACGTTCAGTTTGTCCACCAGGGCGCGTTCGGAGGGGATCGGATCCCCTGGATGCAGCTCGACATCGATCAGCCGTTCCAGTACGGATCGGACCTGGGCCCGCTTGGTCGCCACCATCGCTTCTCGATCCTCCAGACCTGGGCGAGCCTCGGGGGTGCCCCGGAGCGCCGCTCACTGCTATCGTGCGCAGCATACCTGTTAAGACCAGATAGGACCAGTGATCGCAGTGGTGTCTGTCCCCGCTCAGGAAACCCAGATGGCGCGCGAGATCGCCGAGCAGCCGGCCGCCCTGGCCGCGACGTTCGAGCATGTGCTGCCGCGGCGGCACGACATCACCCGGCTGGCCGCGGGGCGCCGGCACGTGATCTTCGTGGCGCGCGGATCGTCGGACAACGCGGGCGTGTACGGCCGCTACCTGACCGAGATCCACGCCGGCCGGCAGGCCTCACTCGCCGCCCCGTCGGTGGCGACGCTGTACGGCGCCAACCTCGACCTGTCGAACTCGCTGGTGGTCGCGGTCAGCCAGTCCGGTGCGACCCAGGAGATCGTCGACACCGCCGAGTGGGCCAAGCGCAACGGCGCCGCGATCGTCGGGATCACGAACGACGCCGACAGCCCGCTGGCCTCGACCGCCGACGTCGCCCTGATCACCCAGGCCGGCAAGGAGCTCGCGGTGCCGGCCACGAAGACCTACACCACGCAGCTCGCGGCGATCACTGTCGCCGTCGACGCGCTCGCGCAGAGGCCGGGGACGCTGGACGCGGATATCGCCCGGGTCCCGGACGCCGCGACGAAGATGCTGGAGAACTCCGTCGAGGCCGCTGCGGATCTGCTCGCCGGCGCGCACGACGTACTGGCCAGCGGGCGTGGGCTCACGTTCGGTACGACGCTCGAGGTCGCCCTCAAGCTGGAGGAGACCTGCCTCCAGCCGGTCCGCGGCCTCTCGTACGCCGACCTGAAGCACGGCCCGATCGCGGTCGTCGACGCCGACCTGGTCACGATCCTGGTCGCGGCCGGCGAAGGCCCGGCGCTCCCGGGCATGATCGAGCTGGCCGGCATCGTTCGCGAGAAGGGCAGCAAGATCCTCGGCATCGGCGGCGACCCCACCTTCGCCGCCCGCTGCGACGTCAACCTGCCGGGCCCCGACCTCCCCGAGACCCTGGCTCCCCTGGCCCTGGTCATCCCGGCCCAACGAGCCATCGAGTCCCTGGCCCGCAAGCTGGGCCTGAACCCCGACGCCCCGCGAGGCCTCCGCAAGGTCACCCAGACCGACTGACCCGGGTCGGGCCCGCAACTCCTCGGCACCCCCTTCGAAGATCTCCTGGAAAAGTGCTCATTTGGTGAGCAGTTTGGCTGGGAGGGTTGTCCTCAAGAGCAACCGAGGAAGGGGCAGGACGATGATGCGAGGGTTTGCGACCGTGAGTTTCTTCGCCGACGACGTGAAGGCGGCGCGGGAGTGGTACTCGAAGCTGCTGGGGATCGAGGCGTACTACGCGGTGCCGTCGGCGGAGGAGCCGGCGTACGTCGAGTTCCGGTTCGGGGACTTCCAGTGCGAGCTGGGGATCGTCGACGCGAAGTACGCACGGCATGACGTCAGCCACGGCCCGGCCGGTGCGATCGTCCACTGGCACGTCGACGACCTCGAGGGCGAGCTCGAGCACCTGCTGGCGCACGGGGCGACGCTGCTCGAGGGAATCGTTGAGCGAGGCAACAACTCCGGCTTCCGCACGGCGTTCGTGGTCGACCCGTTCGGCAACATCATCGGCATCATGAACAACCCGCACTACCTCGAGATCCTCGCCGAACTGAAGAGCT
Organism: Kribbella sp. NPDC049227; assembly: GCF_043197265.1. Lineage (NCBI taxonomy): Bacteria > Bacillati > Actinomycetota > Actinomycetes > Propionibacteriales > Kribbellaceae > Kribbella > Kribbella sp. NPDC049227. The sequence goes on from NZ_JBICST010000004.1 coordinate 142,953, forward strand.
AGAGACGGGCCCGCGGTGGGTTAGAGGTGGCCGCGGTCGGTCAGAGGCAGGCCGGCGGTGGGTCAGAGGTGGCCGCGGTGGGTCAGATGTTGGCCGGCGGTGGTTTAGAGGTGGCCGCGGTGGGTCAGGGCGGTGGTGATTTGGGCGGCGGCTGACTGGAGGTGGGGGAGGACGTCGGTGCGGAGGCTGGCCGGGGTGGAGCGGGAGGCGTGGGCGGAGACGTTGAGGGCGGCGATGGTTCGGCCGCGGGCGTTGCGGATGGGGGCGGCGATCGAGCGCAGGCCGAGCTCGAGCTCCTGATCGACGAGGGCGTACCCGTCGACGCGGGCGCGGTTGATGCTGTCGCTGAGCTTGTCCGCCGACGTCACCGTCCGAGGAGTGAGCGACTCGGCGTCCAGCGTCGACAGGTAAGTGGTCAGCTCCTCCTCCGGCAGGCCTGCCAGCAGGACACGACCCATCGAGGTCGGGTACGCCGGTAGCCGCGCGCCGACCCCGAGTGCGACGGTCATGATCCGGCTGGTCGGAACGCGGGCCACGTACACGATGTCCGGCAGGTCGAGCGTCGCGATCGAGCAGGACTCGCGCGTCTTCGCACTGAGCTCCTCCATGAACGGTCCCGCGAGCTCGCCGAGGTCGAGAGACGACAAGTACGCCCAGCCGAGAGCGAGCACGCGTGGGGTTAGCGAGAAGCGCCGTCCGTCGCTACGGACGTACCCGAGTTCGCCGAGCGTGAGCAGGATCCGCCGCGCCGTCGCCGGCGTGATCCCGACGTCGCGCGCCACCTCGCTGAGCGTCAGCGACGGCGCGTCCGCCGAGAACGCACGGATCACCGCAAGCCCACGCTCGAGCCCCTGCAGGAAGGTCCCGGTAGACGTCTCACCAGCCATCGGCTAGCCTACTTTTCGTTGAAAGAAGAACTTTTCGCTCAGCGAAATCCTAGCGGAGCCCGCATGCCAAGTCCAGTTCCTCTCAGCGAAGCGATCGCGGCGCACGTCCACGACGGTGACACCGTGGCGCTCGAAGGCTTCACCCACCTCATCCCGTTCGCGGCCGCGCACGAGATCGCCCGGCAGGGCCGGCGCCACCTGACCCTGGTCCGGATGACGCCCGACCTCGTGTACGACCAGCTGATCGGGCTGGGCGTCGCGGACGAGCTCGTCTTCTCGTACGGCGGCAACCCGGGTGTCGGTTCACTGCACCGGCTCCGCGACGCGGTCGAGAAGCACTGGCCGCATCGGCTCGTCGTCCACGAACACAGCCACGCCGGTCTGGCCAATGCGTACGTCGCCGGTGCCGCGCGGCTGCCGTTCGCCGTGCTGCGGGGATACCGCGGCACGGATCTCGAGGAGCAGCGGGACATCATCAGCCGGGTCACGTGTCCGTTCACCGGGGAGGAACTGGCCGCGGTGAAGGCGGTCAACCCCGATGTCACGGTGATCCACGCGCAACTGGCGGACCGGGACGGGAACGTCATGCTCTGGGGCATCACCGGCGTGCAGCGCGAGGCGGTGCTCGCGGCGGAGCGGGCGATCGTGACGGTCGAAGAGGTGGTCGACGAGTTCCCCGAGCACACCGGCGCGGTGATCCTGCCGAACTGGGTGCTGTCCGCGGTGAGCGTCGTACCAGGTGGGGCCTGGCCGTCGTACGCCGCCGGGTACTCCGGGCGCGACAACGACTTCTACCAGCGGTGGGATGCCGTGTCGCGGGATCGTGCGGCGTTCCTGCGGTGGGCCGAGGAGAACGGCCTGCCGGCGGCCCAGGAAGAGGTGACCGCGCATGCGTGAGCAGGACGCCGTTGCGCAGACGGCTGAGTGGAACTCCGCGGACATGATGAATGTGGCGGCGGCCCGGGAACTTCGGGACGGGGATGTGTGCCTGGTCGGCGTCGGGCCGCCGAATCTGGCTGCGAACCTGGCGCGGCGGACGCATGCGCCGAACTGCCGGCTGGTCTACGAATCCGGGGCGATCGACGCGAAGCCGCGCCGGCTGCCGTTGTCGATCGGGGATGACGATCTGGCCGCGACGGCGACCGCGGTGGTGTCGGTGCCGGAGATGTTCAACTACTGGGTCGGGGCCGGACGGATCGACGTCGGGTTCCTCGGCGCGGCGCAGATCGACCGGTTCGGGAACATCAACACGACCGTCATCGGCGAGCACAGCGACCCCAAGACAAGGCTGCCGGGTGCGGGCGGTGCGCCGGAGATCGCGGCGGCGGCCGGACGGGTGATCGTGATCGTCAAGCAGTCGCCGCGGACGTTCGTCGAGCAGGTCGACTTCGTGACCTCGGTCGGGTACGGACCGACCGGCCGCGAACGCCAGGCTCCCGGCGCCGGTCCGACCCTGGTCATCACCGACCACGGCGTACTCGAGCCCGACCCGGACACCAACGAGCTGACGCTGACCCGTCTGCACCCGGGGGTGACCGTCGAGCAGGCGCGTGCAGCGACCGGCTGGCCGCTGAAGGTTGCCGACAGCATCAAGTCTGTCGAGCCGCCGTCCGAGGTGGAGCTGACAGCACTGCGCCGTCTCCGCGATCGGGAGGCCGTCGATGCCTGAGGTGGTTCGAGTCCGGTACGTCGCTGGGCCCGCCGGTGACTGTGGCGTACGGGGTGGTCGTGGATGACGAGCAACTTCGTGCACACGTTCTTTCCCGGGCGGGTGGTGTTCGGTGCGGGATCGCTCGATCAGGTGGCGGCCGAGGTCGAGTCGCTCGGGGTACGGCGAGCCCTGGTGGTGGCGACCAATTCGGCGCGGGACGCGGCTGACGTGGTCGAGGTCGAGCTGAAGGATCGATTCGCGGGCCGGATCGACGGGGTGACGCAGCACGTGCCGACCGAGGTTGCGGAGAACGCGCGAGCGAAGGCGCGGGAGATCGACGCCGACGGGCTGGTCGCGATCGGCGGTGGCTCGGCGATCGGCCTGGCGAAGGCAGTAGCTCTGACGCGAGAGCTCCCCATCGTCGCCGTTCCTACGACGTACGCCGGATCCGAGATGACCCCGGTCTGGGGCGAGACGTCCGGCGGGAGCAAGACCACCGGCACCGATCTGAAGGTGTTGCCGAAGGTTGTGGTGTACGACGCGGTGCTCAGTCAGCATCTGCCGTTGAAGGTGACGGCGGCGAGTGTGGCGAATGCGATCGCACATTGCGTCGAGGCGGTGTGGACACCCAAGGCCGACCCGATCACCGAGACAACAGCCGTCGAAGGAGCACGAGCCCTCGCGGCAGGACTCAGAGCGATCCGCCAGGATCCCACCGACATCGATGCCCGGAGCAACCTTCTGTACGGCGCCTGCCTCGGAGGCTCCGCACTGGCGACAGCCGGCACCGGGCTGCACCACAAGCTGTGTCATCTCCTCGGCGGCACCTACAACCTCCCGCACGCCGAGACCCACGCCGCGGTTCTGCCGCAGGTGACCCGCGTGAAGGCAACAGAAGTACCGCAGGCCAAGGCGCGGCTCGAGGCGGCGCTCGGGACCGACGACCTGGCGACCGGGCTGTACGACCTGTTCACCGACGCCGGCATCTCCACCAACCTGAAGGACCTCGGCCTGGCCGAGGACCAGGCGGAGGAAGCCGCGCGCACGTTCCAGGGAGCTCCGCCCGAGCTCCTGCACGACATCCTCACCCGCGCATGGGCCGGTACCCGGCCCGAAGGAGCGACCCGATGAGATCCGCCTTCCTGCTGGACGCGGTCCGCACCCCCGTCGGCAAACTCGGCGGCGCGCTCGCGGCAGCCCGTCCCGACGACCTCGCCGCGGCGACCCTCCAAGAACTCGCCGCCCGCACCGGCATCGACCCCGCCGAGCTGGACGATGTCATCCTCGGCAACGCCAACGGCGCCGGCGAGGAGAACCGCGACGTCGCCCGGATGGCCGCACTCCTGGCCGGCTTCCCCACCAGCGTCCCCGGTACGACGGTCAACCGCCTCTGCGGATCCGGACTCGAAGCCGCGATCCAGGCAGCCCGGGCGGTCGAGACGAACGACGCCAGCCTGGTCATCGCCGGTGGCGTGGAGTCGATGAGCCGCGCGCCCTGGGTGCTCCCGAAGCCCGAACGTGCCTACCCGCACGGCAGCATGACCGCCGAGTCGACCTCCCTCGGCTGGCGGCTGGTCAACCCGAGGATGCCGAAGGACTGGACGATCTCGCTCGGCGAAGCGACCGAACGACTGGCCGAGAAGTTCGGCGTCACCCGCGAAGCGCAGGACCTGTTCGCGCTGGAGAGCCACGAGAAGGCCGCGAAGGCGTGGGCGGCGGGCGCCTTCGACGCGGAGATCGTGCCGTGGGAACGCCTCGCCATCAAGGGCCAGCCGCTCACTCGCGACGAGTCGATCCGCGACGGCGGCACCCCCGAGGTGATGGCCAAACTCAAGCCGGCCTTCCGCACCGACGGGTCGGGAACGGTGACCGCCGGCAACGCGTCCACGTTGAACGACGGCGCATCCGCCGTACTGATCGCCGATGAGGAAACCGCCGGCCGGCTGGGCCTGACCCCGATGGCGCGGATCGTCAGCAGGGCAGTGCACGCGGTGGATCCGCAGTACTTCGGGATCGGACCGGTCGAGGCGTCGAACAAGGCGCTGAAGAAGGCAGGCATCGGCTGGGACGACCTCACCCTGGTCGAGCTCAACGAGGCGTACGCGGCCCAGAGTCTTGCTTGCCTGCAGCAATGGCCCGGCCTGGACCGGGACAAGGTGAATGTGAACGGCGGGGCGATCGCGCTCGGGCATCCCCTGGGCAGTTCGGGAACCCGCATTCTGACCACTCTCGCGCACGAACTGAAGCGGCGCGGCGGTGGCTTCGGCCTGGCGACGTTGTGCATCGGCGTCGGCCAAGGCCTGGCGATGGTGATCGAGGCATGAGGAGCAACCGGATGGATCTGCAAGGCGACGACCTGACCGATGCGGTGGTGGCCAGCTTCGACGGCAGCCCGGACCCGCGGACCAAGGTGGTGATGAGCGCGCTGGTGCGGCACCTGCACGAGTTCGCGCGGGAGGTGAAGCTGACCGAGGCGGAGTACTTCACCGCGATCGACTTCCTGACCCGGACCGGGCAGATCTCGACGGGCACCAGACAGGAGTTCGTCCTGCTGGCCGACGTCCTCGGGCTCTCGATGCTCACCGTCGGCCTCGGCAACCCGAAGACGACGGGTGCCACCGAGTCCACTGTCTTCGGGCCGTTCTTCGTCGAGGGCTCGCCCGCGGTCGAACTCGGCGGGGACATCTCGAACGGCGCTCCCGGGCATCCGTGCCTGGTGAGCGGCCGGGTCCTGAGCACCAAGGGCGAGCCGATCCCCGGAGCGCTGGTGGAGACCTGGCAGGCCGACGAGGACGGCTTCTACGACGTTCAGAAGGACACCGACGGCCCGCAGAACCGCGGCCATCTGACAACCGATGCCGAGGGCAACTACTCGTTCTGGGCAGTGCGACCGGTGGCCTATCCGATCCCGGACGACGGTCCGGTCGGCGAGCTGCTGAGGGCGGCCGGCCGCGGCTGGATGCGGCCGGCGCACGTCCACTTCATGGTGACGGCACCTGGTTACGCCCGACTGATCACCCACGTGTTCGCGAGGGGTGACGAGTACCTCGCGAACGACGCGGTCTTCGGCGTCAAGGACTCGCTGATCGCCGACTTCGTCGAGCATCCGGCCGGTACGGCGCCGGATGGCAGGACCTTCGACGAACCCTTCTACACCGTCGACTACGACTTGATTCTCGCGACCACCGAGGAGGCCGGGCAGTGATCACGACGGATGTTCTCATCGTGGGCACCGGTCCTGCCGGTGGCGCCGCCTCGCTGTTCCTGTCGACGTACGGCATCGACAACATCGTCCTGACCCGCTACGGGTGGACGGCCAACACTCCGCGGGCCCACATCACCAACCAGCGCACGGTCGAGTTGATGCGCGACATGGGCATCGAGGACCAGATCATCGACAAGGGCACGGCGCACCATCTGATGGGGCAGACCGCGTTCTGCACCAGCCTGGCCGGTGAGGAGATCGGCCGGATCCGTACCTGGGGCACCCACCCGCGCCGGCTGGCCGACTACACCGAGGCGAGCCCGACCCTCCCCTGCGACCTGCCGCAGACGCTCTTCGAGCCGATCCTGGTGAGTACGGCGGCCGGGCGTGGTGCGCGAGTCCGGTTCGACACGGAGTACGTGTCGCTGGAGCAGGACGATGACGGGGTCACGGCGACGGTCCGCGACCGGCTGAGCGGGGAGACGTACCAGATCCGCGCCAAGTACCTGATCGGCGCGGACGGCGGGCGCAGCAAGGTCGCGCAGGACATCGGGCTGCCGATGGCGGGCGCGATGGACATCGAGGGTTCGATGAACATCGTGTTCGAGGCCGACCTGTCCAAGTACGTCGCTCACCGCCCGAGCGTCCTGTACTGGGTGCTCCAGCCGGGTGCACAGATCGGCGGCATCGGCGCCGGCCTGGTGCGGATGGTCCGGCCGTGGAACGAGTGGCTGATCGTCTGGGGCTACGACATCTCCCAGCCCGCGCCGGTGGTCGACGAGGCGATGGCGACCGAGATCGTGCACAACCTGGTGGGTGACGACACGATCGACGTGAAGCTGAAGAGTACGTCGGTGTGGAGCGTCAACCACATGTACGCCGAGAAGGCCTCGAACGGCCGGGTGTTCTGCATGGGTGACGCGATCCACCGGCACCCGCCGAGCAACGGGCTCGGCTCGAACACGTCCATCCAGGACGCGTACAACCTGGCCTGGAAGCTGGCGCTGGTGCTGCGCGGCCAGGCGGATCCGAGCCTGCTGGAGACGTACGACGCGGAGCGGACGCCGATCGCGCAGCAGATCGTCGAGCGGGCGAACAAGAGCCGCACCCAGTTCGGCCAGATCTTCCGCGCGCTCGGGATGACGCCGGACGCGCCGGCCGGGCGGACGATCGAGTCACGCAAGGACGACACCCCGGAGGGCGCCGCCCAGCGCGACGAACTGCGGACCGCGATCGAGCTCAAGGACTACGAGTTCAACGCTCATGGCGTCGAGCTCGGCCAGCGGTACCACTCGGCCGCCGTGATTCCGGACGGTACGCCGGAGCCGGCGTACGAGCGGGATGCCGAGCTGTACTACCACCCGACGACCTGGCCGGGCGCCCGGATCCCGCACTGCTGGCTGACCCGCGGCTCGGAGACCGTCAGCACCCTCGACGTGGTCGGCAAGGGCCGGTTCACGCTGCTCACCGGCATCGGTGGCGAGGCCTGGGTGAAGGCCGCACAGTCCGTGTCCGAGCATCTCGGCGTACCGATCGAGCCGTACGTGATCGGGCCGGGCCGCGAGCTGGAGGACCTGTACGGCGACTGGTCGCGGGCACGCGAGATCCCGGACCACGGCTGTCTCCTGGTCCGCCCGGACGCGCACATCGCCTTCCGCGCGTCCGAGCTTCCCGACGCCACCGAGACCCTTCAGCAGGCTTTCGCGCAGTTGCTGGGGCGTGTCTGACGGTCCCGCGCCGTAGCGAGCAGGTGCTCGGTGCGGTGCATCGGCGTGCGGGAGCGAAGGTCTCGATGCGGCGCATCGTGGCCTTTGCTCACGCGCGGCGAGGTGCCGTGCCGAGTGCCGCGCAGTAGGCGGGGGGCCGTCAGACACGCCCTAGGCCGCTGAGGTCTGCTGGGCCTCCCGCAGGATCTGGTCGAGGATCGCCGAGATCTCGGCGGTCTCGGCGTCAAGGAGGGTGATCAGCGCCACCCGCGACGTTTCCGTGCGCGCCTCGAGTGCAGCAGCGCTCAGGGCGCGCACGGTCCCGAGCTCATGAATCAGTTCGTCCCACAGAGAACTCATCAACTACCCCCTGTTCCCGTCACAAACCCAGTACGACACCGACGATGCGTGCCGCCCCGCCCGAGTTGGGGCTGACTTTGGTCGAGAAGCCTCACTTCTGTCACTGAGACAACGCGGCACCCTCGCCGGGGGTTACGCGTTCCGTCAACAATCTCCAGCTGTGCGCCGGCACAGTACGCGGATCACCGGCCTCCACCGGAAAGTCGTAGGCCTCGTCCGAGACGTTCAGCAGAAGCAGCACCGAGTCGTCGCCACTGGCAGACCGCAGAGCGATCGCCCGGTTCGTCAGATGCTCGACCTTCGTCCGGCTCCGCGTCAGCCACGCGTGCTGCCTCCGTACGCCGATCAGCCATTGATGCAGCTCGTACGTCGACCCGCCGGACGGATCCAACCCGCCGGGCGTCGCGGGGAACTCCGGCCGGATCGCGTCGTCGCCTCCCTCGCGATCCTCCTTGAGCCCGCGGAAGGCCTGCTCGTCGCCGTAGTACACGCTCGGCACGCCGGCGACGGTGAACAGGATCGCCAGCGCGTGACCGAGGTGCCGCTCGTCGTCCAGCCGGGTCGCGAGCCGGGTCACGTCATGATTGCCGACGAACGTCTGCGGCACGAACGTGTCCAGCAGCGCATCGTGCCGTTCGAGGGCGTAGGCGAGCTCGAAGAAGTTGCCGTCGTTCAGCGAGCTCCAGATCGCCTTCCACAGCTCGTACTGTGTCACCGAGTCCAGCCCGCTCTCCGTGACGTACCCGGCGTAGTCGCCGTGGATCACCTCACCGAAGAACCACGCCTGCGGGAATCGGTCCCGCGGTAGGGCCGCCTGCCAGAACCCGGGCGGTACGGCGTACGCCGCATCCAGCCGCCAGCCGTCGACACCTCGCTCGAGCCAGTGCCCGAGCACCTCGGAGACGTACTGCGCCACCTCGGGCCGGCTGTGATCCAGCGCGACCAGGTGGTCGTGGCCCTCGAAACTGTCGAGCGATCCGTCCAGGCGACGCCGGAACCACTCGTCCGGTCCGTTGAAGGACCGCGCGACGTGGTTGAACACCCCGTCCAGCGCGATCCGCAGACCCCGTTCGTGGGCGGCCGCGACCAGGCGGTCGAAGTCCGCGTCGTCACCCAGCCGGGGATCGATCCGGAAGTGGTCGATGGTGTCGTAGCCGTGCGTCTCCGCGGCGAACACCGGGCCAAGTAGGAGCCCTGAGCAACCAAGTTCGACCGCGTAGTCGAGCCAGTTCTCCAACTGGGGCAGGCGATGCACGACCGACGTACCCGCGGTCTTCTCCGCGCCGGCGAAGCTGAGCGGGTAGACCTGCCACCAGATCACGTGGTCAGCCCACATCAGGTCTCCTGACCGAAGGTGTGGCGACGGACCCACGCGTGCATGGCGATCGCCGCGGCCGCGCTCGCGTTGATCGACCGGGTGGATCCGAACTGCGCGATCGACAGCACGTCGGCGCAGATCGCGTGCGCTTCGGCGGTCAGCCCGGGTCCCTCCTGACCGAACAGCAGCACGCATCCGGCGGGCAGGTCGTACGTCTCCAGCCGGACCGAGCCGGGCAGGTTGTCGATCCCGATCACCGGGAGATCCCGCTCGGCGGCGTACGACGCCAGGTCCTCAAGGCGCGGGTGGTGGCGGACGTGCTGGTAGCGGTCGGTGACCATGGCGCCACGGCGGTTCCACTTCCGGTTGCCGACGATGTGAACCTCGGCCGCCAGGAAAGCGTTCGCCGTCCGGACCACGGAGCCGATGTTCAGGTCGTGCTGCCAGTTCTCGATCGCGACGTGGAACGGGTGCCGCTGCTGGTCCAGGTCTTCGACGATCGCGTCGAGTGTCCAATAGCGGTACTTGTCGACCACATTGCGCCGGTCACCGGACGCGAGCAGCTCCGGGTCCAGCCGCGGATCGTCGGGCCAGTCGCCCTGCCACGGGCCGACTCCGACCTCGTTCGGCCCGACCAGGTCGGCTCCGATCAGGTCTCTCTTCTCCTCGCCACTCAGCTCCTGCACAGCTGGGGACGCTACCCTGTCCGCGTGCTTCCTCTTGTCGCGATGCTGATGCCGAACTGGATGGACCCGGAGTACCTGCTGAACTGGCTGGGTGACTGGGCCCTCTGGGGCACGGCCGCGGTGGTGTTCATCGAGTGCGGATTGCTGTTCCCGATCCTGCCCGGTGACTCACTGCTGTTCGCCGTCGGCCTGTTCATCGCGCACGGCACGATCGACGTACCGCTGTGGCTGGCCTGTGTGATCCTGACTGTCGCGGCATTCCTCGGCAACGTGTCCGGTTACTACATCGGCCGCGTCCTCGGTACGACGTTGTTCAAGAACCCGAACGCGCGGTTCCTGAAACCGAGATACATCGAGCAGACGCACGAGTTCTTCGAGCGGTACGGGCCGCGCGCGCTGGTGCTGGCGCGATTCGTGCCGATCGTGCGGACGTTCATCACGATCGTGGCGGGCGCCGGCAAGATGGACCCGCGCAAGTTCTTCCTCTGGACCGGCATCGGCGCGGTCCTCTGGGCGACCGGCATCACCCTGCTCGGCCACGCGCTCGGCCGGGTCAAGTTCATCCACGACCACCTCGAATCGGCACTGATCCTGCTGGTCCTGATCTCGCTGATCCCGATGGCCGTCGAATACCTCCTGGCCAAGCGCCGCGCCCGCCACACCCAGCCCCCAACACCCCCGAAGCACGCCGCCACCACCAACCACATCAACGACTGACGATCAGCCCGAGGCACATTTCGAGGGGGACGGACAAGGCTCCGCGGCCGAGCGTGCTGAAGGGGTCACCGGCGAGGAGGCGCGCGACATCTCGAGGAGGGATGGGTTCGTGCTGGCCGACGTACTCGAGCTCGGACTCGTGGATGCGTAGGTCGAGGTCGGACATGGCGGCGTTGATTCGGGTGGTGCCGTAGAACTCGGGTTTGCCGCCCTTCTCCAGCCAGCGGGCGAAGCCGAGGACGGTGGTTTCCATGGGGATCTTGCGCATGGCGGGTGTGAGGAGGCCCAGTTCCTCGCGGAGTTCGCGTTCCATGCCGGTGGAGACTGCCTCGGGGAGGCGGGTCTTGCCGATGATGTCCTTCGGCTCCAGGCTTCCGGAGCCGCTGGGGGCGACCAGACCGGGTGAAGATCGGGAGCCCATGCCCTGGTGGAGCAGGAGCATCCAGCCGTCGGAGGTGAGCGCGACTGTCGAGACGCCGATCTGGTTGCTGAGGTCGTTCTTGCTCAGTGGGACCAGCCGGCCGTCTGCGGTGAAGAGGTGGTGCGTGATGTCGGCGCTGACTCCGGCAAGCGTGCCAGTCCGCCACTGCTCTCCGGCGAGGTAGGTGGAGGCCATCGTGTCGAAGTAGTGGACCGGCTGCAGGCGGATCTTGCCGCCGTCGGGATCCAGGTCTTCGCTGAGGCCGGCGTTCAGGCCGTTGAACGACGGCGCGCCCGGGCCTGACCGGTCCAGCGCGAGGACCTCGGGCTTGATCGCGGCCAGGTCTGGCGGCAGGACGTACGGCTGCTCAGCAAGTACGACGGGTCTGTCCAGGCTGCGGTCGACCGACGGGCTGGTCACCACCGTGCCGCGGGCGCACCGCACGACGCTCCAGTCGCCGTCGACGGTGACTGGTCGGTCGATCGGGGTGCTCCTCAGTGGGCGAGTCAGTGGGCGAAGGGGAAGTGCGGGTCTGACCATACCCAGTCGGTGCTCAGGTCGGTGAGCGTCGCGACCTCTACCGAACCGGCGGGCAGCGGACCGACCACTTGGCCGGAGCCGACCGCGCAGGCGACCCGGATCCGGTCAACCGCCTGGTACCAGACCAGCGCCCCCCGTGGCGCCGTCCCTTCGTGCAGAAGGGCATGGTGGTCGAGCCACCGCACCGCGTCGGCCGAATCCTGCCAGCCGCTGTCGTGCGCATAACCGAAGGCCATCCGCTGGAACTTCAGCGTCCAGTCCTGCCACGCCGTCGATCCCACCCGTTCCAGCTGCCAGTTCAGCGCCGACTCGGTGTCCCGCGGGTTCGCCACCCGCGGGACGATCCGGCGCTCCACAGCTGCCTCCCCCCAGGCCATAGGTTCCATCCCCCGACTCCCCCGAACCGCCGGCCTGTGCCGCCGTGTGCAAGCGAGTCTGCCGAAGCCGGATACAGCCGCCGTACATTCAGCCGGCGGCTACTCCGGTGTCGAAGGCGGCCAGTTCGCGGCGGCACTCGGCTGCCTGCTCGTCATTACCGGCCTGTAGCCACACCCGCGCTGCGCGGTCGAGCGTACGCCGGGCCGAGTCGAGATTGCCCGTGGACACATACAGCTGTCCGAGTTGCTGCGCGGCCTGACCCTCGACGCTGCGATCGCCCAGCCGGTGTCCGATATCCATCGCATCCAGCAGCATCTTCCGCGCCGCCGCCACCTCGCCGCGCGCCACCAACGCCTTACCGAGCTCGGCTCTCGTGTACGCAGCACAGTGGTCGTCACCCATGCCGTTGAAGATCTCCAGCGCACGCCTCAACTGACGCACAGCCTGCTCGGACCGCCCTTGGTGCACCCGGAGCGCCGCGATCCGGCGCCGTACCTTCGCCTCACGGTGGCTGTCGACCCGCCGTACTGCGAGCAGGAACGCCTGGGCGAGATAACGACCGGCGGTGTCGGTGTCGCCGCGGCGCAGCCACATGTTCGCGGCCGCGGTCCGCGCCAGTGCCTCGCCGTTCGCGTTGCCTGCCTCGAGGAACGCCTCGATCGCGGCCTCGTACTGCACCAGTGCCTCGTCGCGCCGGCCGCGTTCGCGCAGCCAGGTGCCCATCCCGACCGCGGTGACGCCAGTCCCGAGCCGGTCCCCGATCTCGCCGAACACGCGCGCGGCCTCGTCGAGATGGTGCCAGGCGGTGTCCCAGTCGTCCTGGTACAGCGCGAGCTGGCCGAGGTTGCGGTGCATGATCGCCTCACCGCGGCGATCCCCACAGGAGATCGCACTGAGCAGGCCCTGATGGTGCGATCCGTGCCAGTCGTCGAACCCGGCCCGCATGTCCAGGTACGGCGCCCACGCGCAGGCGATCCGCCAGGCGTAGTCGTGCAGACCGTTCTGCGCCGCCGCACGGATCGACGGCACGAACGTACTGCGCTCACTGTCGAACCACGCGATCGCGTCCGTCTCGGTGAACGGCGCGGGATCGGGAGCGTCCAACGGGCCGTAGTGCTCGAGGACACCGAAGTACTCGAAGTTCAAGGCGGCGTTGGCCCGGCGGATCTTGTTCAGGATCGCGTCGAGCACAGTCTCGACATCCCGGACCGCCCGCGCTTTCTGCTCCTCGTCGCCGACACCGATCGCATGCAGCCGGAGCAGGTCGTGGACCCGGTAACGCGCCGTACCGCGGTGGTCGACCGAGCTGATCCGGACCAGGTTGACCTCGATCAGGCGGTCCAGGCTGCGGCGGACCGAGGCCGGCGAGGCCACCGCCTCCAACGCGCGAGCAGAGAAGACGCCGACGGCGAAGTGACCGATCAGCCGGTACAGCCGGGCCTCTTCCGGACTGAGTGCGTCGTAGCTGAGGTCGGCGCTGGTGCGGACGGCGAGCTCGCCGATGCTCAGCTCGTCCAGGCGCGAGGTCTCGTCGCCCAGCCGCCGGGCGAGCTCACGCACGCTCAGGTCCGGCCGCTGCGCCAGCCGGCTGCCGACGATCCGGATCGCCAGCGGCAGGTTCCCGCAGGCGGTCAGAATCTCCTCGGCGGCAGTCGACGTACGGTCGACCCGGCCGGCACCGGCGACCAGCTCGAGCAGCTCGGCCGCCTCGCCGTCGTCGAAGGTGTCGAGCGGCAGACTGTCCGCGCCGGCCAGATCCATCAGTCGGTTCCGGCTGGTGACGACGACCGCGGACGCACCGGTCCCCGGCATCAGCGGAGTCACCTGGCCGGCCGTCGCGACGTCGTCGAGGATGATCAGCACCCGGCGGCTGGCCAGCTCGGACCGCAGCATCGCCGACCGGCGCTCCGGGTCGGCCGGGATCGCGAAGTCGGGCAGGTTGAGGCTGAGCAGTACGTCGGTGAGTGCTCCGGCCGGATCACGCGGCTGCGTCGCGCCGTGCATGTCCAGATAGATCTGCCCGTCCGGGAACGAATCCCGGACCAGGTGACCCAGCCGGACGGCCAGAGATGTCTTCCCGGTGCCCGGAGCTCCGGAGATGACGGCGATCGGCGGACGCACCGGATCGCGGCCGCAGACCAGGTCGCGCAGCTGCTCCAGGTGCTCCTCCCGGCCGCTGAAGTCTGCCAGGTCGAGCGGCAACTGACTCGGCGGCCGCTGCGGATCGGTCAGCTCGGGCGCCGCCATCGGACCCGGTTGTGCGACCTCGGGTTCCGCCGTACGGACCGAGGGGATGCCTGGGTTCGGCCAGTTGGCGGAGCGGCCGTTCTCGGCGCGGGCGCCGGCGGCTTCGAGCTCAGGGCCTGGCTTGATGTCGAGCTCGTCGGCGAGGGTCTGGACCGCCTTGCCGTACGCCGCCCGCGCTTCGCCGACACGACCTGCGGCCAGGAGCGCGTCGACGAGCCGCCGCCACAGCTGCTCGTCGTACGGGTCCTCGGTGAGTCGCGCGCTGAGCAGGACGGCCGCACCACTCGCGTCGCCGTGCTCCAGCCGCAGGTCGAGCAGGGTGTCCACCAAGCCGCGATGCTGTGCTTCCAGGCGGGCGATCGAGCCCTCCCAGGCGGCGGGAATCGGCAGGCCCTCGAGTGGTCGTCCGCGCCAGAGCGAGTAGGCGCGGGAGAGAACCTGCATGGCATGGCGGCTGTCGCCGGCGTCGCGGAGGTGGCCGCCTTCGGCCAGCAGCGTCTCGAACAGGCTGGCATCGAGCTCGTCGACGCCGACCTCGATGCTGTACCCGGCGGCCGAGGTGTCGATCGGCGCCGGCAACCCGGCCTCCTGCAGGACGCCGCGCAGCGCCCGGACGTACGTCCGGATGTTCGCCACGGCGGACCGCGGCGGGCTGTTCTCCCAGAGCGCGTCGGCGATCAGATCGGTCGAGACGAACCGATTGGGGTGCAGGAGCAACGTTGCCAGCAACTGCCGCGGCTTGGCGGCGCGCAGCGGCTGGCCCTGGACGTGAACAAGGCGCAGGGGTCCGAGGATTGCGTACCTCAGACTGTCCACTGCTGTGCCCTCTCCGTGATGAACCGACCTATGGTTTCATCCCCCGTGCCCGGCGGGAAGGCCGATGTACGCCGGATGTATCTCACTCGGTCACAGTTGACTCAGGTACCGGGGGGAGGCAGGGCTCGGGAGTGGCGACTTGACCGCCGTCGCACCCGGGCCTGGCACTGGTAGGGAGTCCTGGTTCGGGGGTCCTGGACTACGGGGAACCGGTGCCTAGTGGCCACCGGTGAACGGCGGCTGTCCGTCCTGCGGGCTGGGGGAACCCGCAGGCGGGCCGCCCACCGGTGGCTGCGCCTGCGGCTGGCCCTGGTACGGCGGCTGACCCGGCTGCTGGTAGACCGGCATCTGCGGCTGGCCCTGATAGTTGCCCTGTTCACCCGGAATCTCCGGCTGGATCTGGCCCGACGACTGCGGCCCCGCCTGCATCTGCGGCGGCGCCTGCTCACCGGCGACCGAGCCGATGGTGCCGAACGACACCTGCGGCACCGCCCGCACCTGCTCGTCGCGGACCTCGAAGTACCCGGCCTTGTCGAACTTGAAGCCGTTCGCGATCAGGTTCGACGGGAACGCCTCGACCCGGGTGTTGTAGTCGCCGACGTTCGCGTTGAAGAACCGCCGGCCGGCCGCGATCCGGTCCTCGGTGTCGGTCAGCTCGCGCTGCAGGTTCAGGAAGTTCTGGTTCGACTGCAGCTGCGGGTACGCCTCGACCGAGATCATCATCTGACGCAGCGCACCGGACAGCTCGCCCTCCGCGGCGGCCCGCTGCTCCGGCGGCGCGCCCTGCACGTTCACCGCCTGGGTCCGCAGCCGGGCGACCTCCTCGAAGACGTGCCGCTCGTGCGCGGCGTACGCCCGGACGGTCTCGACCAGGTTCGGGATCAGGTCGTACCGGCGGTGCAGTTCGACGTCGATCTGCCGCCAGGACTCCTGGATCAGGTTCCGCTGCTTGACGAAGCGGTTGTACGAGACCATCAGTGCGATTCCCAGAATCACGATGATCGCGACGACCGCGATGATGACGAAGGTCATGCCCTGCTCCCGAGTGTCGGTGATGCTGCGTGCGACTCTACGGGTCCTCGGGGCCGCCGTACTGTCAGTAGCCCTGTGGTGGCTGTACGCGAGGGTCGACGCCGGCATAGTCGCGCCAGACGTACGGCGGGACCTGCTCGAGCACCTGTTGCAGCAGGGTGAGGCGGTTCATCACCTCGGTCGGGTTGTGATCGCCCTTGTCCCAGCCGAGCAGCGAGTTGCCCTCGATCCGCCAGCCGATCTCGCCGCGGGCCAGCAGGAGCTCCATCATCCGCGGCGTCACCACCGCGTGCCCGTACCGCTCGTCGTCCGCCTTCACCCGGAACGCCCGGTTGAACTGCTCGCTCTCGAACTGGAGGTCGCGGAACCCGAGCGCGTTCGCCACCACGCCGCCGAAGATCCCCTCGTGGGTGACCTCCAGGTGCGGCAGCGCGCCCGGCAGCTGCACCACGACCACGCCGAACTTGTGGGTGGTCGTCGTACGACGGCCCTTCGAGTCGGTGGAATGCGTCTGGTAGCTGTAGTCGAAGGCAACCATCTGATGGCCGTTGAACGCACCGGACAGCACGTTCTTGACCCGCCAGTTGTCACCGGTCTGGAACGGCGTACCCGACCACTGCCCGGCCAGCGCGTTGTTGTCGGGCAGGTAGGACCAGCCCTGCTGCGAGGCGAACCCGGCGAACAGCTCGCGCCGCTTCTTCGCGGCCAGGTAGTTGAAGTAGAAGATGCCGCCGGCGACGACCAGTGCGATCAGGACCAGCAGAACCGGGCTGATGTTCATCAGCCGAGGTCCAGATCCTCGAGGCCGAACACCGCCCGGTACGGCAGGCCCTCGGCCTCGACCTTCTCCTGCGCGCCGGTCGATCGGTCGACGATGACCGCGACCGCGACCACCTCGGCCCCGGCCTCGCGCAGCGCCTCGACCGCGGTGAGCACCGAACCGCCGGTGGTGGACGTGTCCTCGACCGCGAGCACCCGGCGGCCCTTCACCTCCGGGCCCTCGATCCGGCGCTGCAGGCCGTGCGTCTTCTCGGCCTTCCGTACGACGAAGGCGTCCAGCATCCGGCCCTGCTGCGCGGCCGCGTGCAGCATCGACATCGCGACCGGGTCGGCGCCGAGGGTCAGTCCGCCGACGGCGTCGTACTCCAGGTCCTTGGTCAGCTCGAGCATCGCCGGGCCGATCAGCGGCGCCGCGGCCGCGTCCAGCGTGATCCGGCGCAGGTCGACGTAGTAGTCGGCTTCCTTCCCCGACGCCAGCGTCACCCGGCCGTGCACGATGGCCTTCGACTTCACCTGCTCCAGCAGTCCGTCCCGGTCGTAGCTCATAGGCGTCGAGCTTAGATGACGAGGCAGTTCAGGATTTCTGGCTCGCCCGGATCAGGTGTCCGAAGGCCACCGAGCGGTCCGGGGAGTGGAAGAGGTCCTGGCAGGTGGTGAGGGTGATGATCGACTTCGTCGCGGGCTCCCGCGGCTTGCCGGGCACCGGTTCGAGTACCCAGGTGTCGGTCGGCTTCACGGTCAGGTCGCGCGGCGAGCCGTCCAGTTCGTACGTATAGACAGTGTCCGTGGTCTCGACGATCACCTGGTCACCCTTGCCCAGGTCGAGCAGTCTCCGGAACGGCGAACCGTGCGTGACCCGGTGGCCGGCGATCGCGAAGTTCCCCGGCCGGCCGGGCAGCTGCGTCTGCGGGTAGTGCCCGATGCCGCTCGCCAGGTCGTCGGTGCCGACACCTTCCACGACAGGCTTCTCCCAGTCGTCGCCGAACTTCGGGATCCGCAGCAACACGATCGGCTCGCCGGTCGTCGGCTCGACCGGCGCAGGCGTCTTCCATTGCGCTCGCAGCGCGTCCTCCGCCTCGCCCATCTTCCGGTTCGACGTGACGCCGGTTCCGAAGTCCTGCCAGCCGACCCACCCGAGCAGCCCGACCCCCGCCACGAGCAGGACGATCCCCAGCCCCCGCACGATCCCCCGCATGGCGACAAGTATGCAGTTGAACTGCACAGGCTGTGTACGACGTGTCGATGGACGCCGGTGGTTGCCCGGGACGACGATGTGGACGATCGTCGTCAGTGGAGGTGCGCGTGAAGGCGCTGGTGAAGGCTGAGGCCCGGCCCGGTCTGTGGTTGCAGGACGTCCCGGAGCCGAAGATCGAGGCCGACGAAGTACTGATCAAGGTGCTCCGCACCGGTCTGTGCGGCACCGACCTGCACATCCAGAGCTGGGACCCGTGGGCACAGAAGAACGTGCCGGTGCCGATGGTGACCGGGCACGAGTTCTGCGGCGAGGTGGTCGAGATCGGCGTCGGTGTCCGCGACGTCGCGGTCGGTGACCTGGTCAGCGGAGAGGGCCACCTGGTCTGCGGCCGCTGCCGCAACTGCCGCGCCGGCCGCCGGCACCTGTGCATCAAGACCCGCGGCCTCGGCGTCCACGTGCCGGGCGCGTTCGCCGAGTACGTCGCCCTGCCCGCGAGCAACGCGTGGGTCCACAAGGACCCGGTCGACCTGGACGTCGCGGCGATCTTCGACCCGTTCGGGAACGCCGTACACACGGCTCTGTCGTTCCCACTGGTCGGCGAGGACGTGCTGATCACCGGCGCCGGGCCGATCGGGGTGATGGCCGCGGCGGTCGCGCTGCACGCCGGTGCGCGCAACGTGGTGATCACCGACCTGTCGGAGTACCGGCTGGATCTGGCCCGCAAGATCGGCGTCACCCGCGCGGTGAACGTGGGCTCGGAGACCATCGCCGACGCGCAGCGGAGCCTGGGCATGCGCGAGGGCTTCGACGTCGGCATGGAGATGTCCGGGAAGCCCGCCGCGTTGCGGGACATGCTGGCGAACATGACGCACGGCGGCCGGATCGCGATGCTCGGGCTGCCGGCGGACGAGATCGCGATCGACTGGAGCACGGTGGTGCTCAACATGCTGACGATCAAGGGCATCTACGGCCGGGAGATGTTCGAGACCTGGTACTCGATGTCGGTGATGCTGGAACGCGGCCTGGACCTGACCCCGGTGATCACCCACCGGTTCGGGTACGCCGACTTCGAGCAGGCCTTCGACGTGGCCCGGCAGGGCCACTGCGGCAAGGTGATCATGGACTGGACCACTGAATCCCTGGAGGAGAAGCACTGATGTTCGGGCGGATGCGGGACGACCTGACGGCGGCCATCGGCGAGATCCGGGATGCCGGGCTGTACAAGTCCGAGCGGGTGATCACCTCACCCCAGCAATCCCTGATCTCGGTTGCCTCGGGCAACGAGGTACTGAACTTCTGCGCGAACAACTACCTCGGCCTGGCCGACCACCCCGAGGTGATCGCGGCGGCCCGCGCGGCGCTCGACCAGTGGGGCTTCGGGATGGCATCGGTACGGTTCATCTGCGGGACGCAGCAGATCCACAAGGACCTGGAAGGTGCCCTGAGCACCTTCCTCGGCACCGAGGACACGATCCTCTACAGCTCCTGCTTCGACGCGAACGGCGGCCTGTTCGAGACTCTGCTCGGCGCCGAGGACGCGGTCATCTCCGACGAGCTCAACCACGCCAGCATCATCGACGGCATCCGGCTGTCCAAGGCCAAGCGCTACCGGTACAAGAACCGCGACATGTCCGACCTGGAGGCCCAGCTCAAGGACGCCGCCGACGCCCGTTACCGGCTGATCGCCACCGACGGCGTGTTCTCCATGGACGGGTACGTCGCTCCCCTCGACGAGATCTGCGACCTGGCCGAGCGGTACGACGCCCTGGTGATGGTCGACGACTCGCACGCGGTCGGCTTCGTCGGATCGGACGGCGCGGGTACGCCGTCCCTGTTCGGGGTGAAGGACCGGGTCGACGTCGTCACCGGCACCCTGGGCAAGGCGCTCGGCGGCGCATCCGGTGGTTACGTGTCCGGCCGGCGCGAGATCGTCGAACTGCTCCGGCAGCGGTCCCGGCCGTACCTGTTCTCCAACTCCCTCGCACCGTCGGTCACGGCGGCCTCGCTGAAGGCCCTCGAACTCATCGGCGGCTCGAGCACTCTGCGCGACAAACTGGCCGCCAACACCAAGCTCTTCCGCACCAGGATGACCGAGGCCGGCTTCGACGTACTCCCGGGCGACCATCCGATCTCGCCGGTGATGATCGGCGACGCCGCGCAGGCCGGCCGCCTCGCCGACAAGCTTCTCGACCTCGGCATCTACGTGATCGGTTTCTCCTACCCCGTAGTACCGCACGGCAAGGCCCGCATCCGCGTCCAGCTGTCCGCCGCGCACTCCACCGAGGACGTCGAACGCGCCATCGCCGCCTTCATCGAAGCCCGCGCCGCGCTGGCCTGAGAACTACCTTCGATTCAGGAAAAGGTTGGCACGCTGCCAGTCACGTACTGTCGCAGATCAGCTACGATCGCTCCGTACTCAACAGCACCGGAGTAGGGAGTTACTCGATGGCCGAGAGCGACGAATCCACCCTGACCGAACGGCTCGGGATGGACCGGCCGCACCCGGCCCGCGTCTACGACTACTTCCTGGGCGGCAAGGACAACTTCGCGGTCGACCGGCAGGCCGCGGAGCATCTGCTGGAGGCGTTCCCCGGGTTCCGTACGGCAGCGATGTCGAACCGGATGTGGATGCACCGCGCGGCCCGCTACGTGGCCGAGCAGGGCGTCACGCAGTTCCTCGACATCGGCACCGGCATCCCGACCAGCCCGAACCTGCACGAGGTCGTGCAGGAGACCGTGCCGTCGGCGCACGTCGTCTACGCGGACAACGACCCGATCGTGCTGTCCCACTCCCGCGCCCTGATGACGAGCCGGCCCGAGGGCAGGACGGCGTACCTCGACGCCGACGTGATCGAACCGCAGTCGATCATGGGCTCGGACGAGGTGAAGGACCTGCTCGACCTGAGCAAGCCGGTCGCGCTGAGCCTGGTCGGCGTCTTCCACTACCTGCCCGACAGGCTCAAGCCGTACGACCTGGTCAAGGAGCTGCTGGAGCCGCTGGCGTCGGGGTCGTACCTGATCTTCTCGCACTGCACTCCGGACTTCGCCCCCGATCTGTGGGAGCAGGCGATCCAGGTCTACAAGGCCGACGGCGGCGACGCCCAGGTCCGCAGCAAGGAGGAGGTCGCCCGCTTCTTCGACGGCCTCGAACTGGTCGAGCCCGGCGTCTCCGCCCCCTTCCGCTGGCACCCCGACGACGAAACCGACGCCCTGGTCGCCAAGGGCGTCTTCACCGACATCTCCTGCAGCCTCTGGGTAGGCGTCGCCCGCAAACCCTGACCTCAGCCGACCAGGTCGGCGAGGTCGAGGCGGTACCAGTCAGGTCCGGCGAACAGGTTCAGCGTCGAGCCGCGTCCGGACACATCGATGGCGGAGATCGGACTGCCGCCAGGCAGTACCACTTGGTGTTCGCGCTCGACCTCGACGGCATCAGCACCGATCCGGCCGATCACGAGCCGATCGGAGTTCTCGCCGTACCCGCCATAGAGCGCGACCCGGTCCTCGTGAACGGCGATGGCAGACGCGCCTTCGACGGTGTTGCGCCACGAGCGCACCTCGTCGCGACGTACCGCGATCAGGGGAAAGCCGGTGTAGTAGCACGCCCACGCGGACTCCCCGGCGACGTTCAGCGCATAGCAGTCACTGATCGGATCAGTGTCGCCCTCGGCGTGATACCGCCAGTCGAGGGTGAGCTCGGGCGTGAACCGGAGCAGGCCGTCGGAACCGATCGGTTCCGTGCCAGGACCGTCTCCCCACCCGAAGTTGCCGTACACCCCTTCGTCGAAGTACCCCACCCAGACGTTGCCTGACGGTGTGGCCTGGACATGTTCGATGCCGTCGCCCAGCAGTCCCTCGGCCACCACCTGTCCGGCGGCGTCGTAGACCACGGCGTTGGGCGGCGTGCCGTCCGTCCCACGGCGTACACGTGGCCCGACCACCAGGAAGGCGCCACCCGGCATTGGCTGCACCACGGGGTACGTGAACCGGAGGCCCGGGATCGACAGCTGCTGCGTCAATCGCGGCGTGTGAACCGACACTCGTACCGTCACGGCTTCGTCCAGCCGGTCTACCGCAAAGCTGGCGCCGCTCGGCGCGACCTCACGATCCTGCAAGACGGCGGCATCCGCGGGTCCGGCCCACAGCGCGACGGCCTCGCCGTCGGGACCGATCGACACGCTCACGAGTTCGTCGCCGGCGTGATCCGTGGACAGCCGGCCCACGTGGGTCACGGTCAGCGGTGTGCGGTTGTTCCGGCCGCGTCGTCTTCTCAGTCGGTTGATCACTGCGCAATTGTCCATGGGGTCCGGCAGGATGCGGGGATGGTGGTGATGAGTGGGCGGGCGGTTGGGCGGGCGACGTTGGCTCGGCAGATGTTGGTGGAGCGGGCGGACGTGTCGGTGGTGGACGCGGTCGGGCGGTTGGTGGGGATGCAGGGGCAGGAGCCGAAGCATCCGTACGTCGGGTTGTGGTCGCGCGTCGGTGGGTTCGAGGAGGGGCAGCTCGACGCGGCTGTGCATGGGCGTGAGGTGGTGCGGGCAACTATGTTCCGCGGGACCTTGCATCTGGTGACCGCGGCGGATTACCTGCGGTTCCGGACTACGGTCGCGCCAGTGCTCGAGGCCGGGCTGCGGGTGCTCGGTGATCGGGGCGAAGGACTCGAGCCGGACAAGGTGGTCGCGACAGCGCGGAAGCTGCTCGCGAAGGAGCCGCTGACGTTCACCGAGGTGCGGGACGCGCTGCAGCAGGAGTTCCCGGCGGTGAACGAACGGGCGCTCGGGTTCTGCACCCGGATGCTGGTCCCGCTGGTGATGTACCCGACCGACGCCCGCTGGAGCTGGCCGGCGAACGCACGCTTCACTCCGGCCGAGGACTGGATCGGCGGGAAGCTCCACGCGAAGGCAGAAGCCCAGGAGCTCGTCACCAGATACCTGCAGGCCTTCGGTCCGGCCACACCCGCCGACTTCCAGACCTGGTCAGGACTGCAGAAGGCGAAGCCAGTCTTCGACGCGCTCGACCTGGAGACGTTCACCGACGAGGCCGGCAAGACGCTGTACGACGTACCGGATGCGCCGCGGCCGGATCCTGACACCGCGGTCCCCGTGCGGTTCCTGCCGGAGTTCGACAATCTGCTGCTGGCGCACGCGAAACGCGAGCGGATCATCGCCGACGAGCACCGGCCGGCCGTGTTCACCAAGAACCTGCGGATCAAGTCGACGTACACGGTCGACGGCCTGGTCGCCGGGCTGTGGAACGCCGAGAAGAAGCGTGGTGTGGCCACTCTCACGCTGACGCCGTTCGGCCGCACGCTGAAGAAGACGCTGACCGAGCTGGAGCGGGAAGGGACCGCGCTGCTGCGGTTCCTGGAGCCGGACGCGAAGACGTATGCCGTGGTTACGGCGGGTGAATGAGGTTGTTGTCACACGTCGGATGACTGGGCCAGAACCAGTGGACCCGGTGGAATAGACAAATGAGCACAGTCCCCACCATCACTCTGGACAACGGCGTCGAGATCCCGCAGCTGGGCCTGGGGGTCTGGCAGGTCGAGGACGAGATCGTCACCGACGTCGTCACGACCGCGTTCGAGGCCGGCTACCGGCACATCGACACCGCGGCCGCCTACGGCAACGAGGCCGGCGTCGGGCGAGCGATCGCCGCGTCGGACCTGCCGCGCGACGAACTGTTCATCACCACCAAATTGTGGAACAACGACCAGGGCTACGACACCACCCTGAAGGCGTTCGACAAGAGCATCGACCTGCTCGGCCTCGAGTACGTCGACCTGTACCTGATCCACTGGCAGTCGCTGAAGCGGGACAAGTACGTCGACACCTGGAAGGCGTTCGAGCAGCTGTACGCCGACAAGCGGGTCCGCGCGATCGGCGTCTCGAACTTCCACGAGCCGGCGCTGCGGCGGCTGTTCGACGAGACCAGGATCCGGCCCGCGGTGAACCAGATCGAGCTGCACCCGGCACTGCCGCAGGACGAACTGCGCGCGTTCAACGCCGAGAACGACATCGTCACCCAGGCGTGGAGTCCGCTGGCGCAGGGCGAACTGCTCTCGCAGTCGGCGCTGCGGACGCTGGCGGACAAGCACGGCAAGACGCCCGCGCAGGTGGTCATCCGCTGGCACCTGCAGCTCGGCAACGTGGTGATCCCGAAGTCGAAGACGCCGAGCCGGATCCAGGAGAACTTCCAGGTGTTCGACTTCCAGCTGGACAACGACGACATGGCCACGATCGCCGACCTCGAGACCGGCGTCCGCACCGGCGGCGACCCGGACGTCTTCGGCTGAGCCTGCTCTCAGAGCACTTCCAGGAACCGGGCCAGCACCGGTGATCGGTTGTCCGGCGACCAGACTACGGAGAGTTGCCAGGGTGGTAGGTCGTCGGACAACTCGCGGTACACGACCGCGTCCGGGTTCGAGGGCGGCGTCGGGCTGATCAGCAACGACACCCCGAGCCCGGCGGCCACGAGCGAGACGATCGTCTGCACATCTACCGCCTCCTGCTCGACCCGGGGCGTGAACCCGGCCGCCCGGCAGAAGCTGACGATCGTGTCGTGCACCGCTGGTCCACTGGCCCGCGAGTAGAACACGAACTGTTCCCCGGCGAGCTCCTCGAGGCGCAAACGCTTGCGCTTGGCCAGCCGATGCCGCGCCGGCAGCACCGCGACCAGCGGATCCGACGACACCACCCGCGACGACAGCCCAGGAGCCAGCTGTACGACGGCCGTCCCGCCAGCTTGCTCACCTGACGTTCGGTGCGACGTACCTGCCCCAGCCGCCGGTGTGTTCGGACGCAGCAGGCCGACGTCGATCCGGCCGTCCCGCAGCGCCTCGGTCTGGCGCAAGGTCGTCAGCGACTCCAGGTCGAGCACAACCTCGGGGTACGCGGCGCGGAAGGCGCCCAGGATCCGCGGCAGTACCTCGAACGTCGCCGACTGCACGAATCGGAAGCGCAGCGTCCCGAGCTCTCCGCGTTGCGTCCGTTGCGCTGCCCGCACCGCCTCGTCGGCGCGCCGCAGCAGATCCTTCGCCTCGGCCAGGAACGTCTCCCCCGCCGCTGTCATCACGAAGCGCCGCCGGACCCGGGCGAACAACTCGACGCCCAGATCGTGCTCGAGCGCGGCGATCTGCCGGCTGAGCGACGGCTGGGTGAGGTGAAGCCGGGTCGCCGCCCGGCCCACGTTCATCTCCTCGGCGACGACCACGAACGACCTCAGTTGGCGTAGCTCCATGAAGAGATCATGCACCAAACACATCAACTCTGCGAAAAGAATCCATTGGACGTATAGAGGGTCCGGTTCCTACCGTTGAAGGGTCGAAAGGAAACCACCATGCACTACGTCCCCTTCTCCGTGGTCAAGTCGATCCACGAGCAGACCCACTCAGCAATGCCGAACGCACCGGTCGTCCCGCACATACGGCGCGGTCCACGCCGGCGCCCGCTGCGCGCCTTACGGCGGATGATGCAGCGGCCGACCACCGTGACCGAGGCGGCACCCGTCGCCGAGGTGGCACCCGTCGCCGAGGTAGCGGCGCCGGCGCTGACGCTGGTCTCATCCACGGCCGGCCCGAACAGGTCTGCCATGGAGCTGTGCGAAGCTGAGGTTCGTGATCGAGGTACGACGACTGCGAGTGCTGCGCGCGCTTGCTGATCACGGGACCGTGACTGCGGCCGCCGAGGTGCTTCACCTGACGCCCTCGGCGGTCTCGCAGCAGTTGGCCGCACTGGAGTCCGAGGTCGGCCAGGAACTGCTCGAACGTCGCGGCCGCCGGGTCGCGATCACCTCGGCCGGCCGCCTGCTGCTGACCCACACCGACAGCATCCTCACCGAGGTGGAGCGCGCCGAAGAGGCGATGCGGCTGCACGCGAACGGCAGCACCGGCGAGGTCCGCATCACCGCGTTCGCCACCGCGATCAGTCTGCTGGTCGCGCCCGCCCTCGCCCGGCTCCGCGCCACGAACCCCGGCCTCGACCTCGTCATCCGTGATGCCGAAGGGCATCAGGGCATCACCCAGTTGCTGGACGGCGACGTCGACATCGCGATCGCGGTCGAACACCGCGGCTCGCCGCGCCCCGACGACCGGCGCCTGGTCCGGATCCCCTTGTACGCCGAGCCTTTCGTCGCCGTACTGCCGCCGTCACATCCGGCCGCGGCCCACGACACCGTCGAGTTGGCGATGCTCGCAGGCGACGACTGGGTGATGACCGCGCCCGGCAATCCGATCCGGGATGTGGTCGTGCTGGCCTGTGAACAAGCCGGCTTCCAGCCGCGCGTCGTCCATCAGTCCGACGACTTCCGCGCCGTCGCCGCGCTGGTCGCCGCCGGCGGTGGGGTGTCACTGGTCCCACGTCTCGCCGTACCGACTCCAACCCTCGCGCTCATCCGCCCGCTCCCCGACCCCGTCCCCACCCGGCGGGTGTACGCCGCGGTCCGCCCAGGTCGTGCCGATCACCCACTCGTCACCGCCACTCTCGCGGTCCTCACCGAGGTCGCGGAGAAACTCTGACGCACCAGAATCGTTGCCGCAGGCCACCAAAGTCAGCGGCGACGGCCGTCCAGGCCGACGGTGGAAAGGCGCGCGATGAGCGTGCGTGGGGTGTAGCGGGCGGCGGCCATCAGGAGCTTGTAGCGCAGGCTCGGGATCGAGATCGCCTTCCCGCGCATGAGGTCCTTCCAGGCGGCGTCGACCATGTCGGTCGCGTCCAGCCACATGAACGAGGGGATGACCGACTTGTCCATCCCCATCCGGTCGTGGAACTCGGTGTGCACCAGGCCCGGGCACAACGCCATCACGGCGACCCCCTTGGCGTGCAACTGGATCGCCAGGCCGGCCGAGAAGGTCGTCACCCACGACTTGTGCGCACTGTAGGGACCGCGCTGCAGGAACCCGGCCACCGACGACACGTTGATCACCGCACCCGACCCCCGCTCGATCATCGGGAGTACGGCGGCGTGCGTCAGCCGCAGGACGACGCGCACCAGCAGGTCGAACTGCTTCTCCTCGGTCTCGACCGAGTTCGCCCAGAACGGCTTCTTCTGCCCGAAGCCGGCGTTGTTCACCAGCACCTCGATCGGCCCGGTCCGGAACCGCTCCTCCACCCTGGCCAGGTCGTCCCGATCGGTCAGGTCGGCGGCGATCACCTCACAGGCCACGCCATGCAGGCGGGTGAGGTCGGCCGCGACCTCCTTGAGCCGCGCCTCGTCCCGCGACACCAGCACCAGGTCGTATCCCTCCACCGCCAGTTTGTCGGCGAAGGCCCGGCCGATCCCGGTCGCAGGTCCGGTGATGAGCGCAGTCGGCACGTTCGATCCTCCCGTCGGTGACGCACCCAGTCTGTCATTACCCTGGCCAGATGCGGCCGGACCTCGACACCTGGATCCTCGACCTGGACAACACTTTGTACCCGGCGGACTCCGCACTCGCCGCGCAACTCACGCACGGCATCCTGTCGACCGTTGCAGGTTTCTACGACACGGACCTCATCGGCGCCCGGCGGATCCAGGCCGAACTGGTCGCGCAGTACGGCACCTCATTGCGCGGTGCGATGATCACGCGCGCCATCGACCCGCACGAGTTCCTCGGTTTCGAGCGGCGGATCGACTATTCGGTGCTCACCCCGGACGCGACTCTTGCCACCGCGTTGCAGGCGCTGCCTGGGCGTCGATTCGTCTATACGAACGGCTCGGTCTACCACGCCGAGCAGGCGCTCGAGCGCCTCGGGCTGACGACCCACTTCGACGGCGTTTTCGACATCCTGGCCGGCGACCTGATTCCGAAGCCGTATCCGGAGAGCCTCGACGCGTTCCTGACCCGCTTCGCGATCGACCCCACCCGGGCGGCCATGGTCGACGATCTCGAGGTCAACCTCACCCTTCCGTACGAGCGCGGGATGACGACCGTATGGATGTCGGCCGAGCCGTTCGCGGACGGGACGCAGTACCGGCGGATCGCGCCTCGGCAGTGGCACACGTGGGATCTGCCGGCCCTTCTCCGGTCCATGGTGGCGCCCGCTGACATCTGACGAGTTGGCGTTGCCTCGCCGTACGACCCCCGTTAACCGGGCGATGTGACCGCGAGTGGTCTGAGGACTTACGCTGCACACCTGAGTCTGCGGGGACAGGGGAGGTAGCGAATGGCAGCCACCGACAAGGCATTGGCCGGCCTGCGTCAGATGATCGCATCCGGCCGGCTCGGGCCGGGGGCGAAGTTCCCGCCGGAGCCGGAGCTGTGCGACCACCTCGGGGTGTCCCGCAGTTCGTTGCGTGAGGCGGCTCGTTCGCTGGCGGCGCTCGGCGTGATCGAGTCGCGGCACGGCTCGGGCACGTACGTGTCGGCGCTGGATCCGGCGGAGATCATCAGCCGGTTCTCGTTGTCGGTCGAGCTGATCCCGCTCGAGGGGGTGCTCGAGTTGCTGGAGGTACGGCGGGTGCTCGAGGCGCACGCCACCGCCGCGGCGGCCGCGCGGCAGGATCCGGAGCTGGCCGCGCAGCTCAGCGAGATCCTCGATCGGCTCGAGTCGACCACTGACGCGACCGAGATCCAGCAACTCGACGCCGAGTTCCACGGCGCGATCTGTACGGCGGGCGGCAACCCGACCGTCACCGCGCTGACCGGCGTGATCCGTGGCCGCGGCGGTCACTACCGCATCTTCGAGCCGGGCGACGACTTCGCGGCGATCAAGCAGACCAGCGACCGCGGCCACCGCGCCATCCTCGCCGCCATCGCCCGCCGCGACCCGTCGGCCGCCGCCACCGCCGCCTCGGCCCACATAGCCCAAACCGAACTCTGGCTCCGAGCCCTCCGCCCCGCCCCCCAACCCGAACTCCCCACCGACTGACAGAAATTTTCTCCTGCCTGTCGACATCTTGCGCAGATCTACATACCCTCCAGACAATTCGTTCGGAGGGATCCGCCAATGTCCCGATCACAGCTGCGCACCCTGGCCGTCGTACTGACGACCGCCCTTCTCGCCGCCGTCCTGACCACCCCAGCGATCGCCACCCGCCCAGCTCCCCGCATCACCCGGGCCGGACTCGACCCCGCCCTGGTCGCCGGTCGCGGCGCGCAGGTCCCGTTCCTCGAGCAGGAGGCTGAGAACGCCTACTTCACCGGCGAGAAGATCGGCCCGAGCCGCGAGGCCTACACCCTGCCGGCCGAGGCCTCCGGACGCACCGCCGTACGCCTGCAACCCAAGCAGTACGTCGAATTCACGCTGACCCGGCCAGCGAACGCGCTGACCCTCCGCTACAGCATCCCGGACACGCCGACAGGCGGCGGCCTCCGAGCCCCACTGGACGTCACCGTCAACGGCAAGCACAAGCGCACGATGACACTCACATCGGAGTACGCCTGGCTGTACGGGATGTATCCGTTCTCCAACGACCCGAACGTCGACCCGATCCCCGGCTGGTGGAAGCCCGAACCGGACCCGGTCGCCAAGCCGTTCCGCCCGAACCACTTCTACGACGAACAACGGCTCCTGCTCGACCACACCTACCAGGCCGGCGACCGCGTCCGCTTCGCCGTACCGCGGAACACGCCAGCCGCCTGGTACGTCGTGGACCTGGCCGACTTCGAGCTCGTCGAAGCACCGCTCAAGCAACCACCCCGATCCCTTTCAGTGCGGCTGTTCGGCGCCGACCCCACCGGCCGGTACGACGCGGCCCCCGCGATCGAACGCACCATCGCCCTGGCCAAGCGCCTCGGCCTCTCGGTCTTCATCCCGCCGGGCACGTACCAGGTCAACCGGCACATCGTCGTCGACCAGGTCACGGTCCGCGGCGCCGGCAACTGGTGGACGATCATCAAAGGCAAGGTCCTGCCACTCGACGAACCCGCGCCCGACAAGTCCGTGCACAGCGCCCCCGGCTTCTACGGGAAGTACGCCGGCGATGGCGGCAGCACCGGCGTCCACCTGTCCGGCTTCGCGATCGAGAGCGACGTACGGGAACGCATCGACACCGACCAGGTCAACGGGATCGGTGGCGCGATCGGCGGCGGGTCGACGATCGAGAACCTGTACCTGCACCACACCAAGGTCGGCATCTGGCTGGACGGACCGATGGACGGCGTCCTGATCCGGAACAACATCATCACCGACGCCGTCGCCGACGGGATGAACCTGCACCTCGGCGTCTCGAACGTCCGGGCGACCAACAACTTCGTCCGCAACAGCGGCGACGACGGCCTGGCGATGTGGTCCGAGTCGAACCCCGACGGCCTGGTCAACCACGACAACGTGTACGACCACAACACCGTCCAGACGCCGGTCCTCGCCAACAACATCGCCATCTACGGCGGCCGCGACAACGCGGTCACCGACAACCTGGTCGCCGACCCGATCCGCGAGGGCAGCACCCTGCACGCCGGCTCGCGGTTCAACGCGACGCCGTTCGAGGGGACGCTGCGGTTCGCCCGGAACACCACGGTCCGGGGTGGTCCGCGCGACCTCAACTGGGATCTCGGCCTCGGCGCGATCTGGCTGTACGCCTTGCAGTCGACGATGTCCGGCACGATCGAGATCACCGACAGCTCGTTCCTCGACTCGACCTACAACGCGATGATGTTCGTCGTCGACTGGCCGGTCAAGGACGACTACGCGATCACAAACGTTGCCGTGCGCAACATCAAGGTCGACGGCACCGGGACGAACGTGGTGAACGCCCGGGTTGGGGGCTGGGCGACGTTCGAGAATGTCGACGCGCGGAATGCCGGCGCTCCGTTCGTCAACAACTGCGGCACGTTCCACTTCGACGGTCCACCCGAGTTCGACGTACGTCTGCTGGGCGGGAACGACGGCGGGTGGTCCGGTGCGACCTGGTGCGAGGACCGGCCTACCGTCGTACCACCTCCGCCACCTTCGGCGTGGAACTGACCCGCTGCCGGAAGGCCAGCGTCAGCACGATCGCCCCGGCGAGAGTGAAGCAGGCCGCTACCACGGCGGCTGTGTGCATCGCATGCAGGAAGGCGTCGTTCGCGGCGCCGACCAGATCCGGGCGATGGATGGCTCCGGCCGCGTGTCGCGTGGCCTCGGCGGAGACCGAGGCCGCGTCCCGCGCGTCGGCCGGCAGACCGGCCAGCGACGGCGCGATCGCGTGCTGGTACGTCGACGACACGATCGTGCCGAGTACGGCGACACCGAGAACACTGCCGACCTGGCGGATCGCATTGTTGACCGCCGACCCCGCACCGATGCGATCCATCGGCAGAGTCGCGATCACTGCCGCCGTCGTGGGAGCCACGGTCGCACCGATCGCCAGCCCGGCCAGAGCGCCGACCACACCGACCCACACCAGCGAGGTGTCGACCAGATAGGTGAGGTTGAGCGCGTGACACAGCGCGAACGCGGCCAACGCCGTACCGCAGACCTTCGCGACACCGAAGCGACCGGCCAGCCGGGCACCGAGCGGTGAGCCCAGTACGACGCCTGCCGCGCTGGGCAACGACATCAGACCGGCGGTCAGCGCGCTCATGCCACGCGCACCCTGCAGGTAGAAGGCCAGATAGAAGCTCTGACCGGTCAGCGTCAGGAACACTCCGGCGAGCACGAGGTTGCCGGCCGCGAAGCGGCGGTTGCGGAACAGCCGGGGATCGAAGCTCGGCTCGTGCTCACGCCACTCCGAGTAGAGGAATCCGGCCAGCAGGACCAGACCGGCGGCGATGCTCGCCCACACCTGCCAGCGACTCCAGCCACCTTGGTGGCCGCCCTCGATCAGACCGTAGGACACGCCGAGCAGACCGAGCGTCGACAGGCCGAGGCCGAGCGGGTCGAGCCGTCGTCGCTGCGGGCTTCTGGGGTTCGGGAGGACGAGGCGGGCGCCGAGCAGACCGGCCGCGACGATCGGCAGGTTGATCAGGAACACCGATCCCCACCAGAAGTGGTCGATCAGCAGGCCACCGAGCACAGGACCGACAGCCACCCCCAGACCGGCCGCCGACGACCAGACGGCGATCGCACCAGCACGCCGCTCGGGCGGGAAGGTCCAACCGATGATGGCCATCGAGGTCGGCCCGAGGAGCGCGCCGCCGAGGCCCATGGTTGCGCGGGCGACGATCAGTGAGGTCGGACTGTCCGCCCAGGCCGCCCACGCGGACGACGCGCCGAACACGACCAGACCGAGCATCAGGACAGTCCGGTGACCGTAGCGGTCGCCGAGTGCGCCGGCCGCGAAGAGTGCGGTGGCGAAGAGCAGTGAGTAGATGCCGATCGCCCATTGCAGTTGGCCCGGCGTGGCACCGAGACCTTCGACGGGGTCGGCGAGTCGTTCGAGGGCGATGCCCAGAACGGTGGAGTCGATCCAGATGAGAAGGGACGACACGACGAGGATCGTGAGGATGCGGCGTTGCCGCGCGGGCTCGATCGAGGACACGAAGTCTCCTATGATTGACAGGACCCTGACGAGGTTTCGAGTCTCTCTCGATTGTCAGGAACCTGTCAATCATATTTATCGGCAGAATTGGGTTCATGGACCACGACGACCCGACCGGCTGCGTGACCTTCCTCGTCCGGCACGCCTGGCTGAGCATGCGCTCCGCGCTCGCCGACGCCCTCGACGAGCACGGGCTGTCCGTGCAGCAGTACGGCGTACTCGTGCTGGTCTCGAGGGCGCCGGGGCAGACCGTCGCCGAGGTCGGACGCGAGGTGGGTACGGCGCGTCAGTCCGCGAACGAGCTGATCAGCGGGATGGAGCGCGCCGGGCTGCTCGAACGGCGGCCGAACCCGAAGGACCGGCGTACCCAGCAGGTCCACCTCACCCCGGGCGGCGAGCAACGGCTGATCGATGTGGGTCCGGCCGTTCGCAAGGTCGAGGAGGATCTGGAGGCGTCGTTCAGTGATGCCGACCGCGCGGCCGCTCGCGCGTGGCTGCACCACATGGTCGAGAACGCCGGCTAGCGGCCGCTGCGGACCAGCAGCCGTTCGAACTCGGTCGACGCCGTCAGATCGGTCGGCGGCCGGAAGCCCTCCTCCGCGAAGGACTCACCGAGCATCCTGGTCAGCCCGGAGTGCGCGAGCGCAACGGTCGCGTCGTCGTACCTGATCGATCGGCCGAGGCCGGTGGCGAGATCCCAGCTGTGGATGACGGTCTCGGCGACGAGTTCCTCGACGAGGAGCTCGACCGGGGTTTCGCCGCGGTACGGCAGCTCGATCGTGGCCGGGGCCTGACTGAGGTGGGTGACCAGGTCGGCTTCGCGGAGGTCACGGGCAGGGTCGTCGGTGAGCGTGTAGGTGGGCGATCCATCGGCCAGCGGCGGCTCGTGCCCGACCGCGCAGGCTGCGAAGACCTGGTGCCAGCCGATCACGTGCTCCAGGAGGCGGCGTACGTCGTACTCGCCGCACGGCGTGGGCCGCGTCAGGTCCGCGGGGCTGAGGTGATCGAGCAGTTCCTGCGTGATGTGTACGGCGTTCGCCAGGAGGGTCAGCCGCTCGTCGTTCCGCACAGCACGATCTTGCCGCGTGGAGGGGGTTAGGGTCGGGGCATGCGCGAACACGCTGTGCGGTTGGACGGGCTCGGGACGACGATCTTCGCCGAGATGTCGGCGCTCGCGGTGGCGACCGGATCGGTGAACCTCGGGCAGGGATTCCCCGACACCGACGGACCCGACTCGCTGCTGGAGGACGCGATCGCGGCGATCCGGGCCGGCGCGAACCAGTACCCGCCGGCGCGCGGCATCCCCGCGTTGCGGCAGGCCATCGTCGACCACCAGAAGCGGTTCTACGACTTGTCGTACGACCCGGACACCCAGGTCCTCGTCACCACGGGCGCCACCGAGGCGGTCGCCGCCGCGCTGCTCGCGTTCGTCGAGCCGGGCGACGAGGTGATCGCGCTCGAGCCGTACTACGACTCGTACGCCGCCGGGATCGCGTTCGCCGGCGGCCGCCGCGTGCCGGTCACGCTCCGCGCCCCCGACTACCGCCTCGACCTGGACGAACTCCGCGCCGCCGTCACTCCGCGCACGAAGGTGCTGCTGATCAACTCGCCGCACAACCCGACCGGCACCGTCCTCACCGACGACGAACTCCGCGGCATCTGCGCCGTCGCGATCGAGCACGACCTGGTCGTCATCACCGACGAGGTCTACGAACACCTCGTGTACAACGGCCTACGGCACACACCACTGGCGTCGTACGACGGAATGGCCGAGCGGACCGTATCGATCAGCAGCGCGGGCAAGACGTTCTCGGTCACCGGATGGAAGATCGGCTGGGTCACCGGTGCGCCTTCGGTCGTGACCGCGGTGACGACCGCGAAGCAGTTCCTCACCTTCACCTCAGGAGCGCCGTTCCAGCCGGCCGTCGCGAATGCGCTTGCCCTGGGCAACGAGTACTTCGACGCCCTGCGCGCCGACCTGCAGTCGCGCCGCGACCTGCTCTGCGACGGCCTCGCCGCCCTCGGCTTCGAGGTCCACCGCCCGGCCGGCACCTACTTCGTCACCACCGACATCCGCCCACTGGGCCACACCGACGGCATCGCCTTCTGCCGCATGCTCCCCGAACGCGCCGGCGTCGTAGCCATCCCCCACCAAGTCTTCTACGACAACCCAGCCCCCGGCCGCCCCCTGGTCCGCTGGGCCTTCTGCAAACAACCCCACATCCTCAAAGAAGCCCTAACCCGCCTCCAAAACCTCTGACCTCAGCGGAGGAACAGGACAGCGGCCGGTCGCGTGTGAGAGACTGGCACCAGCTCGCCCCGCGCTGCCGGGTGAGAAGTGAAGCTGGGATTCCCGCCGGAATGACGGGCCCCAGCTTTCGCGTTTTCCGGGCCAGTCTCAACGGACGACCACCTGGTGGATCGTGACCACGTCGGTCATCGCCGTCAGCCAACGATCCTCACCGAGTACGAGCGCAGACATCGCCCCCGCGACGGCATCCGGCAGCCAGAGCATCGGCTCGGCGGACGGCTTGGCGAACCCGACCTGCAATCCGGGTGTGATCAGTCTCTTGCGACGCGCACTGTCGACCAGTCGCAGGTCGCGCTTGTCCTGTGCAAGTGCGCGGGACTCCAGCCGTACCTCGGAGACACCGAACTGATCCAACTCGTGCAGCAGCCGCTCGAGACAACACCGGCGAGCGCGTTCCTGCCGGGACCGATCCATCGGCGTACCCACCGTGAGGATCGCGGCGATGTCCAGGCGCCCAACGGCCTCCGCGATCAGGTCCCGTCGCTTCACCGACTCAGCGACCCAGTGCAGTCTGACGCCGGGCTTGATCATCAGAGCAGACACCTCGCGGCGCAGGTCATCGCACTGTCCGGGATCAGCGACGACTGCCGCCATCGTGTAGGTGCCGGAGCCCCCGACCGGTCCGATGACAGCGGACTCGTCGACCCAGGCGGACAGGCTGAACTCGGGCGGGGGCGTGCTCGGCATTCATGGGATTGTTCATGAATCCAGCGGCGCCACGCGGGCTCTGTCCGCAGGTGTTGTGGGGCAGGTGGGGGCAGGGTGGGGCAGATCGTCAGGGGAGGAAGCGGGACAGGGTTTCTGGGTCTCGGGCGACGGCGGTGGTGGTGTCGTCGGCGGTGAGGATGGGGCGTTGGATGAGGATGGGGTGGGTGACCATCGCTTCGATCCAGGCGGGGCGGTTGGCGGCGTTTCGGGGGAGGTCGCGGAGGGGTTTGGCGTCGGGTTCGTTGTGGCGGACGAGGTCCCAAGGCTCGAGGTTGAGGCGAGCCAGGACCTCGGTCAGTTCGGCCGCGGTGGGCGGGTCGTCGAGGTAGCGGCGGACCGTGTAGGTGACGCCGGCCTCGTCGAGGGCCTTGGTGGCGGTGCGGCACTTGGAACAGGCCGGGTTGATCCAGATCTCCACGGATGAAGTCCTTCGGGGTCAGCGGTGGGGGACGCGTCAGCGGTGGTGGAACCAGAGCTTGGTCGGCTGCTGGAGCATCAGGAACAGCAGTGTGCCGTGAATCGCCAGCCCGAGGATGCCGCTGGGCAGCGCCACCACTCCACCCACGATGCCGATCGCGGCGACCACGATCAGCATGACTCGGGCCCACGCGCGACGCTTCCGGACGAAGATCGCCGGCAGGATGTAGACGAACGCGCAGATCACGGCCGCCGCCACGGCGACGCCCTGCGCATCCTTCGTGCCGGTGAGAACCTCGGAGATCTGCTCACCTGCAGAGGTCAACGCCAGACCGGCGAGCAGGAGGCTCATCACGCCCAGGCCGAGCGAGATGACCGCGGCGATCGTCACCTGCTTGGGCGGAGCCACCGGCGCGTACGCCGCCGGGCCCGCGCCGTACACACCGCCGTATGCTCCCGGCCGGTCGCCGTACGCTCCAGGTCGGTCACCGTACGGCGTCCCGCCAGGCGACGGCGGACCCGCGACATCTCCGGGTGAGCCGAAGACACCGCGATACGGACCAGGCCCTTGCTCGGCCCGTCCCGGCTCGTCGCCCTGTTGCTCGGTCATGCTCTGAAGAGTTCCTTCCACCAGCCCCCACCCCTGATCCTCGCAGATCCCCCAAATTCTGTTGCCCGTCAACGGAGCCGAAGGTGATGGTGGCGGTGTGGATGCTGCCGAATTCGAGCTGCGGAGTGGTGTCGATCCGGAATTGGAGGAGGACCTGGTCGACCGACTGGTCGAGTACAACAAGGAACGGTCCGCGGTGGTCCGGGAGCGGTTCGAACCGGCGAACCTGAAGTCCGAACCGGTGCAGGTGTTCGCCCTCGGACCTGACGGATCACTCCTCGGCGGCTGCGCGGGGCGGGTGGAGCGGAGCTGGCACTGGCTCACGATCGACACGATGTGGGTCGACGCGAACGCGAGAGGCCAAGGCATCGGGACCGCCCTGCTGGAAGCGATCGAGGCGGAAGCCCGGTCCCGTGGATGCCGCTGGTCGGACGTCACCACCTTCGATTTCCAGGCACCGGACTTCTACCGCAAGGCCGGGTACGAGCAGTACGGCGTCAAACGCGACTACCCACCAGGCCACACGAACTACTTCCTCCGCAAGAACCTGTAGGCGCGCTCGGCCCCTAGGACTCGATGAGGGTGATGTCCAGGTGGGGGAAGGTCAGGTGGGGACGTAGATCGGCCGGCGTGAGTGGGGCGAACGCGAGGGCTTGGAAGTGGACCGAGGTGCCCGTGGTGCCGTCCGAGTCGACGGGGTCGAGGTCAGTCACCGGTACGCCGTACTCGTAGTGCTGGGTCCAGGAGCCGTTGAGGCGGCGGTTGGAGTGGGTCAGGCGATCGCTCAGAGCGGCGACCACTGACATTCCCCGGCGCGGGTGCCCGTCGGGGAGGAGCGGTGCGGCCGGGTCCTCGAAGAAGCGAAGGTCCTGCGTGGCCATGACCGGCTTCTTGATCGGTCGACCGTGTTCGTCGACACGGGTGTCCGTCCCACGCCCGTCGTCCGCGACAGTGATCGAGCCATCGGCGTGCAGCGTGACCTTGCAGGCACCGCGTCGCCCGGAGGATTCGGCCTCGTCGTCAGGGTAGGCAACGACCTCCAGCACGAGGTGAAGCAGACCGCCGGGCGCGTACCGCTCGACGTCGCCCCGGATCCGGGCCAGGTGCTCCCGATCCACCGATTCAGCCCAGTCGTGCGTGGTGTTCACCCAGTCAGCCCGTGTCACCCGCCCATTCTCCCCGATTCCTTTTCGGCAGATCCGCGGTCTACACGTGTGAGACGAACCTCCTGGAAGGGGAACCATGCGCAGGATCATTGCCTCGGCGCTGATGACGTTCGACGGTGTGGCCGAGGACCCCGGCGGTTTCGGCGGGACACCGTACGGCGGCTGGGCCGGCCCGTACTTCGGTGACGAAGCTGTCCGGCGGTCGATGGAGAAGTTGTCGGGATGCGACTACTTCCTCTGCGGCCGGCGTACCTATGAGATGTTCTCGGCTGCCTGGGGAAACGCGTCAGGCCCGTACGCCGAACGCCTGAACAGCATCCCGAAACTGGTGGCTTCCACAACACTGACCGGGGAACTCACCTGGAACGCGTCGCTGCTGGAAGGCGACGCGATCCAGGCACTGAAGCGGATCAAGGCAGAGCCCGGCGGGGACATCATCATGTACGGCAACCCGACGCTCCTGCACAGCCTGCTGCGCAACGGGCTCGTCGACGAGTTGGACATCATGGTGCATCCGCTCGTCCTCGGCACCGGCGCCCGCCTGTTCCCGGACGGCGCGCCGCGCACCGAGCTTGAGCTGGTCAGCCAGACCACGCTTCCGACCGGCGTCATCGCTCTGACGTACAAACCGGCCTGAGAAGACAAAACTGGGCCGGCGCAAGGCCGGCCCAGCTCTTAGGCGGGGCTGACGTCCAGGGCGTCCTTCGCCTCGTTCAGGGTGACGTTGACGGTGTCGCCATCCCGGACACTGCCATTGAGCAGACTCCGGGCCAGCTCGTCACCGATGGCAGACTGCACCAGCCGGCGGAGCGGACGAGCGCCGTACACCGGGTCGTAGCCGGTCATCGCCAGCCACTCCATCGCACCCTCGTCGACGTCCAGGGTGATCCGGCGGTCGGCCAGACGGCGCTGCAACGCCTTGATCTGCAGGGCGACGATCTGGGTCAGCTCCTCGCTGCCGAGCGCGTCGAACAGCACGATCTCGTCCAGCCGGTTGATGAACTCCGGCTTGAACGACTGCCGCACGACCGCCATCACCTGGTCGCGCTTGGCCTTGTCGTCCAGCCCGAGGTCCGCCAGGTACGCCGACCCCAAGTTGCTGGTCAGGATCAGGATCACGTTGCGGAAGTCGACCGTGCGGCCCTGGCCGTCGGTCAGGCGACCGTCGTCCAGCACCTGCAGCAGGATGTCGAAGACCTCGGGGTGCGCCTTCTCCACCTCGTCGAGCAGGATCACCGAGTACGGACGGCGGCGGACAGCCTCGGTGAGCTGGCCACCCTCCTCGTACCCGACGTAGCCGGGCGGTGCACCGACCAGCCGCGCGACGCTGTGCTTCTCGCCGTACTCCGACATGTCGATCCGGACCATCGCGCGCTCGTCGTCGAACAGGAAGTCCGCGAGCGCCTTGGCCAGCTCGGTCTTACCCACACCGGTCGGCCCCAGGAACAGGAACGAACCGGTCGGCCGGTCCGGGTCGGAGATGCCGGCGCGAGCACGCCGTACGGCGTCACTCACGGCCTTGACCGCCTCGCGCTGGCCGATCAGCCGGCGCCCCAGCTCGTCCTCCATCCGGAGCAGCTTGCCGGTCTCGCCCTCGAGCAACCGGCCGGTCGGGATGCCGGTCCACATCGCGATCACCTCGGCGATCTCGGTCGGGCCGACCTCCTCGTTGACCATCGCGTCCGGTCCCTCGGCGACCTCGGGCTCCTCGGACGCACTCTCCAGCTCCTTGGTCAGCTCGGGGATCTCGCCGTACAGGATCCGGGAGGCGGTCTCGAAGTCGCCGTCGCGCTGCGCCCGCTCGGCCTGGCCGCGGAGCTCGTCGATGCGCTCCTTGACCTCACCGATGCGGTTCAGGCCGGACTTCTCCTTCTCCCAGCGGGCCTCGAGTGCACGCAGTTCCTCCTCGCGGTCGGCGAGGTCGGCGCGCAGCCGCCCGAGTCGCTCCTGGCTGGACGGGTCCTCCTCGCGCGACAGCGCGAGCTCCTCCATCTTCAGCCGGTCGACGGTACGGCGGAGCGAGTCGATCTCGACCGGGGACGAGTCGATCTCCATCCGCAGCCGGGACGCGGCCTCGTCGACCAGGTCGATGGCCTTGTCCGGCAACTGGCGGCCGGTGATGTAGCGGTGCGACAGGGTGGCCGCGGCAACCAGGGCGGAGTCGGAGATGGCGACCTTGTGGTGCGCCTCGTACCGCTCCTTCAGACCGCGCAGAATCGCGATCGAGTCCTCGACCGACGGCTCACCGACGAACACCTGCTGGAAGCGTCGCTCCAGCGCCGGGTCCTTCTCGATCCGGGTCCGGTACTCGTCCAGGGTGGTGGCACCGATCATCCGGAGCTCGCCACGGGCCAGCATCGGCTTCAGCATGTTGCCGGCATCCATCGAACTGTCGCCGGTCGCACCGGCGCCGACGACGGTGTGCAACTCGTC
Organism: Kribbella sp. NPDC049227; assembly: GCF_043197265.1. NCBI lineage: Bacteria > Bacillati > Actinomycetota > Actinomycetes > Propionibacteriales > Kribbellaceae > Kribbella > Kribbella sp. NPDC049227. The sequence goes on from NZ_JBICST010000004.1 coordinate 182,913, forward strand.
GATGAAGGTGATGATCTGGCCGTCGGAGTCCTTGATCTCGGTGAGTACGGCCTTCAGCCGCTCCTCGAACTCACCGCGGTACTTCGCGCCCGCGACCATCGCGCCCAGGTCGAGGCTGATCAGCCGCCGGCCGCGCAACGACTCGGGCACGTCACCGGCCACGATCCGCTGGGCCAGCCCCTCGACGACGGCGGTCTTGCCGACGCCGGGCTCACCGATCAGGACCGGGTTGTTCTTGGTACGCCGGGACAGCACCTGGACGACCCGGCGGATCTCGGAGTCACGTCCGATCACCGGGTCGAGCTTGCCGTCCTTGGCCCGCTCGGTCAGGTCGACGCCGTACTTCTCCAGCGTCTTGGTGGTGCCTTCGGCCTCCGGGGAGGTGATCCGGCGATTGCCACGCATCTGGTCGAACGCCTGCAGCAGCGCGTCGGCGGTGACCCCGAGCGCGGTCTTGGCGTTGCCCTCGACGGTGGCCAGCGCGATCAGCAGGTGCTCGGTGGAGACGTACTCGTCCCCGAGCCCGAGAGCCCGCTGCTCCGCCTGGCTCAACACGTCGCTCGTCTTCGGCGACAGGCTCGGCGCCTGCACGCTGCCACCGCTCGCCTTCGGCAGGCGGCTCAGCTGCTCGGCGGTCCGGCGGCGTACCGCGTCGAGGTCACCGCCGGCGGCCTCGAGCAGGCCCACGGTCGTCCCCTCGGGCTGCGCCAGCAGTGCGGACAGCAGATGAATGGGTTCGACGGTCGGATTGCCCGCCGAGGAGGTCTGGCGGATCGCGACCGACAGGGTTTCCCGGGCCAGCGTCGTCAACCGCTGAACGTCCATAGAGGTTCCAGCCTTTCAAGCTCAAGCAACAGCAAACACTGGGTACAACCTATCCAAACTTGAGTCCATTCCACTCAACTCTGGGAAATCCCGGGGAAATCTCAGGGTCGGGGCAGAACCTTCGGCCTCGGTAGGGCGTCCTCCGTCCTGGAAACCCTTTGCCCGTTCCGCCCCGGAGGCTCTCCCTTGCGAAGACACCGCTGGACCATTCCACTCCTCTGCGTAGCCGTCGCACTGAGCGGCACCGTCGCCCTGCCTGCCGGCGCCAACCCAGTCCCTGCGACCGCGGCGACCACCACCCGCATCACGCTGATCACGGGCGATCGCATCCAGGTCACCCAGTACGCCGGCCGCCCGCCGGCGATCGTGTTCGAGCCGGACCGCCACAGCATCTCCGACTCCGCCATCACCACGCTGTCCGGCGGCCACACGTACGTCGTACCGACGGCAGCCGCTGCGGATGTCACCAGCGGCAAGCTCGACCGGACCCTGTTCGACGTCACCACCTTGATCGCGGAGCAGCGTGACGACGCCCACTCGTCCACGATGCCAGTGATCGTCCACTACGCGGGCTCCGAGGCCACCGCGACGGCGCGCGCCAAGCAGGCAACGATCCCGGGAGCGGCCAGGACCCGGACGCTCGACAGCATCGGCGCACGTGCTGCGGCAATCACCAAGACCGAGGCCACCGCCTTCTGGAAGAACCCCCAGGTCGAGCGCGTCACGCTGGACCGCAAGGTCACGGTCAGCCTCGACCAGAGCGTGCCGCAGATCGGCGCGCCCGCGGCCTGGGAGCGCGGCCTGACCGGCAAGGGGTCGAAGATCGCGATCCTGGACACCGGCATCGACGCCGGCCACCCGGATGTCGCCGGCCGCATCGCGGCAGCGCAGAACTTCACTCCCACCGAGGACGCCGGCGACCACTACGGCCACGGCACGCACGTCGCCAGCATCGCGGCCGGAAACGGCGCCGCGTCGGGTGGCAAGTACAAGGGCGTCGCCCCCGAGGCCACGCTGCTGAACGGCAAGGTCCTCGACGACTACGGCAGCGGTGAGTTCTCCGGGATCATCGCCGGGATGGAATGGGCCACTGCCCAGGGCGCGGATGTGGTCAACCTCAGCCTGGGCGGCCAGGAGCCGAGCGACGGCACGGACGATCTGTCCCAGGCGGTCAACCGGCTCAGCCGCGACACCGGGACCCTGTTCGTCGTTGCTGCAGGCAACTGTTTCGCACCTGAGTCCTCCACCGTCACCTCCCCCGCGGCGGCCGACGACGCGCTGGCCGTCGGCAACCTGCTGCGCGACGGTTCGGTCAGCGACAGGTCCTGCCGCGGCCCGAGGTCCGGCGACGGCGCGCTCAAACCGGAGATCTCGGCACCAGGCACCGACATCGTCGCAGCTCGCGCAGCCGGAACCAGCCTCGGTGAACCAGTCGACGACCACTACACCAAGCTGAGCGGCACCTCGATGGCCACGCCACATGTGGCCGGTACGGCGGCCCTGCTGGCGCAGGCACATCCGGATTGGTCGTTCAGCCAGCTCCGCGAACGCCTGATCTCCACTGCGGATCCGCAACCGAACAACACCGTCGCCGAGCAGGGCGCCGGCCGAGTAGACGCGGACCAGGCCACCGACACCGGTCTGACGGTGGACTCCGGTGAGCTGGAGCTCGGCCTCCTCAGCTGGCCCTACCCGGCTGACGACGAGGTCAGCCGCGTCCTGACCTACCGCAACCCCACGAGTACGGCGGTCTCGCTGCAGCTGACCGCCGGTCCGGCCACCGTCAAGCTCAGCGCCGACCATCTCACTGTCCCGGCCAACGGCGAAGCCACAGTGACGGTCACCGCCAACCGCGCTGCCGCTGGACCGGGCACCTTCTCCGGCCGGATCAGCGCCACCGCCGAAGGTGCGGACCCGATCGTCACGACGTACGGCTGGTACGCGGAGCCTGAGCTCTACAACCTGACCATCAAGGGCATCACCCGCACCGGCGCACCCGGTGCCGGTCAGGTGGCCATCAGCAGACTCGACGGCGATCCGGTCAACATCCCGGGCGGCGTGATCATGCAGAACGGCACTGCCACCGCCCGGCTCTCACCGGGCAGGTACGAGGCCAGCGTGATGTTCTTCAGCGAAGCGACCGACTCAGAGCTGGAGCACTTCGACCTGGCTGTCGGCCCAGAGGCGAACCTCACCAAGGACGCTACGGTCACCCTCGATGCGCGGCGCGGCAAGCCGGTGGACCTGAAGGTCAAGGGCCAATCCGGTCTGACGGCTCGCGAGCGCGGTGCGGACTACACCCGGTTCAACACCGCCGGGATTCCCACCGGCGGCAACTCCATCAGCACCACCGGCGCACCGCGGGTCTTCACCGCCACTCCGGTCGGCAAGCCGGCCACCGGGACGAGTGAGTTCGCCACCGCGTCGCGACTGGAAGTTCCGCCGTACCGGATCACTGCCGGCAAGGACCAGTACGCCGTACTCGACTACTACTTCGGTCCGCGGTTCACCGGGGTGAAGGACCTCCAGGTCAGCGAGGACCCGCAGGACGTGCGCGGGAAGCTCGCGGTGATCAAGTTCAAGGACGAGGACTGGAACGGCAAGCTGGTCAAGGCCGCCCAGGACGCGGGCGCAGCGGCCGCACTGCTCTACAACCCCGATGTGGCAGGCGAGAACGGAGTCAGCGCCTTCTGGGCGACCGGCGAAGGCGAGGCGGCCACCATCCCCGCGATGCGCACCTCTCGGGAGACGGTCCGTCGCCTGCTCGAGTACCAGGGCACGGTCCGGATCGTCGGACAGGCTGCGACGCCGTACGTCTACGACCTGGCGATCCCCTGGCGGAACCAGGTGCCCGCCAACCCGACGGTCACGGCCCAGCCCAACCAGTTCGCCCGGGTCGACGAGGTATTCGGGTCGCACACGGACGGCATGCCCACCTCGGAGACCAGGTACGCCACCACGCCTGCGGGCTTCACCTTCGGTGGGTGGCTCGCACCGACGTTCAGCACTCCGGCCCGGCGTACGTCGTACATCCTCGGCAACGACCAGATCCGTTGGTCGAGCACACTGGCGCTCAACAACGGCGGAGACCAGTTGATGGGCGTGTCCAGCACCGAGCGCGTCTACCGCGCCGGTCAGCACACGTCGGCGCGCTGGGTAGCACCGGTGCAGAACTCCGGCCTCCCGGTGGCCGCGACGCCACTTGCCGGAGTACAACGTTCGGACGGTGGGCTGTCCGTCGTGATCAACCCGTACCGGCACGGATCGGACGAGATGGGTGACATCGACTTCGGAGGCACGGTGCTGACGGTGGAGCGCAATGGTCTCGTGGTCGCGTCGGAGCAGGCCTCCGCACTGTGGGCCGATGTGCCGGCCGACAGCGCCGACTACAAGATCACGATGGACACCGCACGGGAGCACGAGTTCTGGCAGTACTCGACCCGGGTGCAGTCCGAGTGGACGTTCCGCTCGCAGGGCGGTGAGAACGAGGTCATGCCGCTCGTCCTGGCCGACCTGGATGTGCCGGCCGCGGATCCGCTCAGCAGGGTGCCGTCCGGCAAGCCCACTGAGGTCCGGCTCGGTGTGAGACACCAGGCAGGTTCTCAGACGGCGAAGTTCGGGACCGTCCAGCTGGAGCTGTCGTACGACGGTCAGCAGTGGACCCGACTGCCGTTGCGGCAGACCGGCTCAGCGCAGTACACGACGACTGTCACGGCCAAGCACTCACCGTCCTTCCGCATCACCGCTGTTGATGCCAAGGGCAACAAGCTGGTCCAGGAGATCACCAAGGCCTACGGCCTGAGGTAGCGCGAATGGGGGTGGCCAGCGGCCACCCCCATTCATCGCCGCCCGGCCGCCACGTGGCCGGCTACTGGATCACTTGGGGAACTCGGCCGCGCGGATGCGATAGACCTGGAGTGTCAGGTCGTAGTACTTGTCGGTCTCGCCGACCCACACCATCCCGAGCCGGGCGGCGGTCGCGATGGCTCGCCGGTTGTTCGGGCGGGCGACGGCGAACAGTTCGTCGGTCGAGCCGTCCTTGAACGCCCACCGCATCAACGCGCGACTCGCCTCGGTCGCGTACCCGTTGCCCCAGGCACTCGGACGCAACTGCCAGCCGATCTCGAGATCCTCCTCGTACGGCGGCAGCAGCCGGATCAGCAGGCCACCGACGACCTCGCCGTCGTCGCGGCGGGCGATCGCCCACCGGCCGGCCGGTGGGACGAAGTTCGGCTGGGCCTCGATCCAGGCCTGCAGGATCATGCGCATGGTGGCCACGTCGGTCACCTTGTCGATGGCCGGCGACAACCAGGGCGCCACGTCGGGCGAGCCGTAGATCTCGAGCGCGGCGTCGGCGTCGTCTTCTTCCCAGTCCCGGATCAGCAGCCGGTCCGTCTGCAGGCTCAGCGTCACCCCGCCAGGGTATGCCGCCGGGCCAAGGGAGACGAGGGTCGCGGGTGACCGGCAGATGAACGCGAGAAGCCCCCGGACCGGCCGGGGGCTGGTGCTGTGATCGAGCCGCAGGGCGGTCCTGGAACGGACCACCCTGCGGGGGCCGAAGGGTGCTGGGGGGAGAGCACACCTTCGGCGGTGGAGGCGTCGGGGGGACGACGGCCTCCACGGACCGGAGGCTCCGAGGGGGGTCGGAACATCTCCGGTGGTCGGAGGGGGTCAGCGGCTGACCCGTGGCCGGTGTGGCGGCGCCGGTCAGCGCGGTCCCAGCTCGAGCGGCTGGGTCCGGATCCACCGGGTCGTGGTCTGCTGCCGGCCCATGGCGATCACGTCGCCGGCCGGACCGGCCGAGAAGACCCGGCTGCTGCTGCTCTGCCGGGACACACCCACACCCCGCTGGACTTCTGCCAGTAGCTGGTTGACCCGCTTGCGCAGGTCCTCCACTTCGGACTGTAGCGCGAGAATGTGCCGAATTCCCGCCAGGTTGACGCCCTCTTCCTGGGACAGGTGCTGCACGTAGCGCAGCTTCGCCACGTCGTACGCCGAGTACCGCCGGCCGCGGCCGGACGCCCGGCTCGGCGTGACCAAGCCGAGCCGGTCGTACTGGCGCAGGGTCTGCGGGTGCATGCCGGCCAGCTGGGCCGCCACCGAGATCACATAGATCGGGGTGCGGTCGTCCCAGGTCGGCACCTGGCTGAACGGGAGGCCCATCAGGAACTCCCGAACAGCCCGGCCCGCAGGTCAGGGTGTTCCGAGGCCGAGTTGAACTCCTGCAGCTTGGCGCGCTGCTCCTCGGTCAGTTCGTGCGGCACCTGCACCTCGATGGTGAGCAGCAGGTCGCCCTTAGTACCGTCCCGCCGGACCGAGCCCTTGCCACGGACGCGCAGCTTGCTGCCGTTCGCCGTACCAGCAGGGATCCGGACCGTGACGGGCATACCGTCCAGGGTCGGCACCTTGATCTCGGCACCCAGCGCCGCCTCGGTGAAACTCACCGGGACGTTCAGTGTCAGGTGCTCGCCCTGGCGGCCGAAGATCCGGTGGGTGTGCACGTGCACGGTGACGTAGAGGTCGCCCGCGGGGCCACCTCGCTCGCCGGCCGCGCCCTTGCCCTTCAGCCGGATCCGCTGACCGTCCTGCACGCCCGCCGGGATGCGGACCTGCATGGTCTTGCTCGACTGGCCGCGGCCGGAACCGTGGCAGGTCTCGCACGGCTGGTCGACGACCAGGCCGCGGCCCTTGCATTCGGTGCACGGCTCGGTCATGGCGAACACGCCGCCCTGGACCGAGGTCTGCATGCCCGTGCCTTCGCACTTCAGGCAGACCTTCGGCACCGTGCCGTACTTCGCGCCCGTACCGCGACAGGTCTTGCACGGCTCGTCACTGGTCATCCGCAACGCCACGGTGACACCGTTCACGGCCTCGGCGAACTCGATCGACGCCTCGGTCTCGATGTCGGCACCGCGCCGCGGCCGCGCCGTCGACGAGGTGGTCGTGGTCCGGCCGCCACCGCCGAACATGCCGCCCAGGATGTCGCCGAGGCCGCCACCGCTGCCTCCACTGCCGCCGCGGTTGAACAGGTCGCCGACGTCGAAGTTGAACCCGCCGCCCTGTCCGCTGCCACCCGGCATCCGGAAGCCGCCGCTGCCGAACAGCCGGCGTGCCTCGTCGTACTCCTTGCGCTTCTTCGGGTCGCCGACGACGTCGTACGCCTCGGAGACCTCCTTGAACTTGGCCTCGGCGCTGGCGTCCCCGGCGTTGGAGTCGGGGTGGTACTTGCGCGCCAGCTTGCGGTAGGCCTTCTTGATCTCATCGGCCTCGGCGGTCTTGGAGACGCCGAGAACCTTGTAGAAGTCCTTCTCGAGCCAGTCCTTCGTGCTCATCCGACGCCTCCCCTCCAGCCGTGTCGCCTACTCCGCGGACTTGTCCGCGGCCTGGTCGTCATCTGCACTCTCCACCGGTACGCCGTCCTGCACTGCGTCACCGGGTAGTTGCTCGGTCGGTTCCGAGACGGCCACCCGGGCCGCCCGCAGGACCCGCTCCCCTAGGCGGTAGCCCGGCTGCATGACCATCGTCGCGGTCGGGCCGTCCACCTCGTCGGAGTAGTTGTGCAGCAGGGCCTCGTGGATGCGCGGGTCGAAGGTGTCACCCTTCTCGCCGAACCGCACCAGGCCGAGCTTCTCGGTGACCCGCTCCAGCGACTCCGAGACCGCCTTGAACGCGCCCTCGAGCTCGCCGGCCTCGCGGGCCCGGCCGATGTCGTCCAGGATCCCGAGCAACTCGGTCAGCACCGTGCCGATGACGAGCTCGCGGCTCGCCTCCCGGTCCCGGTCCACCCGGCGTTTGTAGTTCACGTACTCGGCCTGCAGTCGCTGCAGGTCCGCCGTACGCTCGGCGAGCGCCTCGGTCAACAGAGCCTCCTGGGCAGACGGGCCGATCAAGTCCGAAGGATCCCGCGGCGGCTGTGCGCCCGGGGTGCCCGGCATGCCCGGCTGGGGGCCCGGTGCGGGAGCCGCGGATGTCTCCGCAGGCTCCCGCAGCGCGCCGGTGTCCGGGTCGATCCGGCGCTTGTCCCGGACGACGGGCTCGCCGTCGCCGAACTCGCTGCCAGTCGGTCGATCCGTCACTTGTCCTCCGTCTTGTCCTGCGGCCGGTCCTCGTCCACGATCTCGGCGTCGACGACGTCGTCGTCGTTGCTGCTGCTCGCCGAGTCGTCCGCCGTCGCGCTCTCCTCGGAGCCGCCGCCGGCAGCCTGGGCGTTCGCGTACATCGCGGCACCCATCTTCTGGCTGGACTGGGCGAGCTTCTCCGACGCGGCCTTGATCGCGTCGGCGTCCTCACCCTCGAGGGCCTTCTTCAGCTCGGCGACGCCGTCCTTGACCTCGGTCTTGACGTCGTCGGGGACCTTGTCCTCGTTCTCGGACAGGAACTTCTCGGTCTGGTAGACCAGCCCCTCGGCCTGGTTGCGGCTCTCCACCGCCTCGCGGCGCTGGCGGTCCTCCTCGGCGTACTGCTCGGCGTCGCGGACCATCTTGTCGATGTCGTCCTTCGGCAGCGCCGAACCGCCGGTGACGGTCATCCGCTGCTCCTTGCCGGTGGCCAGGTCCTTGGCGTTGACGTGCACGATGCCGTTCGCGTCGATGTCGAAGGTGACTTCGATCTGCGGCACGTTGCGCGGCGCCGGCGGCAGGCCGGTCAGCTCGAAGTTGCCGAGCGACTTGTTGTCGCGCGCCATCTCCCGCTCGCCCTGGTAGACCTGGATCATCACCGACGGCTGGTTGTCCTCGGCCGTGGTGAAGATCTCCGAGCCCTTGGTCGGGATCGTGGTGTTGCGCTCGATGATCTTGGTGAACACGCCGCCCTTGGTCTCGATCCCCAGGCTCAGCGGGGTCACGTCGAGCAGCAGGACGTCCTTGACCTCACCCTTCAGCACACCGGCCTGCAGGGAGGCGCCGACGGCCACGACCTCGTCCGGGTTCACGCCCTTGTTCGGGTCCTTGCCACCGGTCAGCTCCTTGACCAGGTCGGCCACCGCGGGCATCCGGGTCGAACCGCCGACCAGGATGACGTGGTCGATCTTCGACACGTCGATGCCGGCGTCCTTGATGACGGCCTTGAACGGGGCGCGGGCGCGCTCCAGCAGGTCGTTGCTCATCTTCTGGAACTCGGCCCGGGAGAGCTTCTCCTCCAGGTGCAGCGGGCCCGACTCGGTCAGGCTCAGGTACGGCAGGTGGATGGTGGTCTCAGCCGCGGCGGACAGCTCGATCTTGGCCTTCTCGGCGGCCTCGGTGAGGCGCTGCATGGCCATCTTGTCGCCGGACAGGTCGGTGCCGTTCTTGTTCTTGAACTGGGTCACCAGCCACTGGACGATGCGGGCGTCCCAGTCGTCACCACCGAGGTGGTTGTCACCGCTGGTCGCCTTCACCTCGAAGACGCCGTCGCCGATCTCCAGCAGCGACACGTCGAACGTGCCACCGCCGAGGTCGAAGACCAGGATGGTCTGCTCGGTGCCCTTGTCGAGGCCGTAGGCCAGCGCAGCCGCGGTCGGCTCGTTGACGATCCGGTGCACCTTCAGACCGGCGATCTCGCCGGCCTCCTTGGTCGCCTGGCGCTGCGCGTCGGAGAAGTACGCCGGCACGGTGATGACCGCGTCGGTGACCTGCTCCCCGAGGTACGCCTCGGCGTCCCGCTTCAGCTTCTGCAGCACGAACGCGCTGATCTGCTGCGGGGTGAACTTCTTGCCGTCGATGTTCACGCTCCAGTCCTCGCCCATGTGGCGCTTGACGGAGCGGATGGTGCGGTCGACGTTCGTGGTGGCCTGGCGCTTCGCCACCTCGCCGACCAGGACCTCGCCGTTCTTGGCGAAAGCCACCACCGAGGGCGTCGTGCGCGCTCCCTCGGCGTTGGGGATGACGGTGGGCTCGCCACCTTCCAGTACGGCGATGACGGAGTTCGTCGTACCGAGATCGATACCGACCGCGCGGGCCATGTGCTTACCTCCACGAAGTTGAGTGATGCGGACTCAATGTTGCCGTTCGACCGCCTCGGATTCAAATCCGTGACTGAACAAACTTGAGTACACCTGGCTCAACATTGCACAACCCGTGGGTCATTCCCAAGACGAGCCTCGAATTTCCGGGTCACGGCCAGGGACCGGCCAGGGTGGACCCGAACTGACCCCTGCCGTGGACAAGGCTTTCCGTGGGAGGGTGTTCACCGTGAAGCTCCGCCCGATGACAACCGCTGACGACGCCGCGGTGCTTGCTTTGAATGCCACCGCGGAAGGGTTGGTCGAGCCGCTCGGACCTGCCCGGCTGGACTGGCTCCGCCTGATCGCCGCTCATGCTGTCGTTGTCGAGGAGGACACCCGCCCGGTCGGCTTCGTCCTCACCTTCACGCCGGGGTCCGCGTACGACGGTCTCGAGTTCGAATGGTTCGCGGCGACGTACGCCGACCGGTTCCTGCTGGTCGAGCGGATCGTGGTCGCCGAGGAGCGCCGCCGCCGCGGGATCGGCACGGCGGTCTACCGCGCGATCGAGCGGGCCGCGAAGCCGTTCGACCGGGTTGTCGCCCGGGTCCGCTCCGACCCGCCCGACCCGGCCGGTCTCGGCTTCCACGCCTCCCGTGGGTACACCGAGGTGGGCAAGCAGCGCCTGCCCACCGGTGCCACCATGGCGCTCATGGCCAAAGACCTCTGATTACAGCGTTCGGATGTTGAGCAGCGCCCGCAGTGGGAGGTCGTGGCGCAACCTGGCATCGGTGAGGCCATCGACGATGCAGGCCGCACCGATCCACTGCGCGCCGCTGTCCTCCACCAACTGGCGGGCAGTGACCGCGGTTGCACCCGTATCCGCCCAGTCGTCGACCAGAAGCACTCGGTCACCAGCCCGGACCAGATCCCGGCGGAAGCCGAACACGACGTGGCGGTCGCGGTAGTCCGGTGCCGTCGTCCGCTGCACCCACCGATCGCTGTCGGTCGCCGGCCCAGCGTTCTTCCGCATCTCCACGAACCCGACCCCAAGAGCGGCCGCCGTCAACGCGCCAACCAACGCACCACGCGAAACCGGCCCCAGCACGACCGTCGGCGTCACGTCGTACAGGCTCCCCAGCGCCGGCCCGAGCTCACGCAGCAGCTCAGCGTCGCGCCACCACCCGGTGACGTCGGCGTAGTTACTTCACACGCCCCGATCCGTCCGCCACGTGAAAGCGTCCCGCAACCGCACCCTCAGCTCCCCGTCCATACCCCCAGGGTGACGGCTGCCGGTCCAGCCCGCATCCGGTTTGCCGAACCACCAGGCCAATCACACCGGCCGGCCGCCCACGAAGGTGCGTGAGACGAGGGGTACGGCGGGGCGGTAGGAGAGGTGCAGGTGGGTGGGGGCGTCGAGGACGGTGAGGTCGGCTTGGGCGCCTGGGGTGAGGTGGCCTATGTCGGTGCGGCGGAGGGACGCGGCGCCGCCGGCGGTAGCAGACCAGAGGGCTTCTTCGGGGGTCATGTGCATCTCGCGGACCGCGAGGGCGATGCAGAAGGGCATCGACGAGGAGTAGCCCGAGCCTGGGTTGCAGTCGGTCGCGAGGGCGACGGTGACGCCGGCGTCGATGAGGCGGCGGGCATTCGGGTACGGCGACCGCGTGGAGAACTCGATCGCGGGGAGGAGCCCGGCGACGACACCACTGGACGCGAGGGCGTCGACGTCCGCGTCGGTGAGGTAGGTGCAGTGGTCAGCCGCGGCAGCGCCGACCGAGCAGGCCAGCTGGACACCAGGGCCCTCGCCGAGCTGGTTCGCATGCACCCGGGCACCCAGACCGCGAGCCAGGCCGGCCTCGAGGATCGCCCGGCCTTGGTCTTCGTCGAATGCACCCCGCTCCACGAACACATCGACCCACTTGGCATGTCGGGCGGCCGCCTCGAGCATCGGGCCGGTCACCAGCGACACATAGCCCGCGGGGTCGTCGGCGTACTCGGCCGGTACGACGTGCGCACCCAAGTACGTCGTCTCGTCCGTGAACTGTCCCGCGATCTCCAGCGCCCGCGCCTCGTCCGCGACGGTCAGCCCGTACCCGGACTTGATCTCGAGTGTCGTGGTCCCCTGCCGCCGCATCTCGGTGACCAGCCGGGCGACGTTCGCCGTCAGCTGCTCATCGCTCGCCTGCCGGGTCGCCGCGACCGTCGTCCGGATCCCGCCGGCGGAGTACGGCGTACCTGTCATGCGGGCGGCGAACTCCTCGGCCCGGTCACCGGCGAACACCAGATGCGCGTGCGAGTCGACGAACCCCGGGATCACCGCGCGCCCGCCGACGTCGATCGCGCCGTCCGCGGCCGGCGCCTCCCGCCGCGACCCGACCCACGCGATCGTGCTGCCCTCGATCACCAGCGCGGCATCCCGCACCTCGCCGAGCAAGCCACCCTGGGCAGGATCGTTCGTCACCAACGAACCGATGCCCGTCAGCAGCAGCGAGGTCATTCCGTCACCGCCGCGATCGAGGCGGTCAGCTCGGCCGCCACGTCCATCGTCATGTGCTTGCCTCCAGCAACTACAAGCCGGCCACCGGTGATCACGTCGGACACGTCCGCGGCCGAGGCCGCGAAGACCGCCGTCTCCACGGTCCCTCCGGTGCCCGCCGTACGAGCGCTGTCCAGCCGTACGGCGACCAGGTCGGCGCGCGCCCCCACCTCGATCACGCCAGCATCGGCGAACCCGATCGACCGGTGACCGTCGGTCGTCGCGGCCTTCAACAGCTCCGACGCGGACCAGTGGCCGCGCTCCCGCGAGGCGAGCCGTTCGTCCAGCTCCACCGCGCGCATCTCCTCGAACAGATCGATCACCGCGTGGCTGTCCGACCCGAGCGTCAACGGCGATCCGGCATCGCGCAGCGCCACCGACGGACCGATGCCGTCGGCCAGGTCCCGCTCGGTGGTCGGGCAGAAGCAGGAGTACGTCGCCGAGCTGCCCAGCAGGCCGACGTCGACCTCAGTCAGGTGCGTCGCGTGGACGGCACTCGTCCGGCCACTGAGGAACCCGGCTTCGTCGAGCACCTGCGCCGGCGTCCGGCCGTACGCGTCCAGGCAGGCGGCGTTCTCCCCAACCTGCTCGGACAGATGAATATGAAGTGGTACGTCGGGGAACGCCGAAGCGACCGCACCGAGTTGCTCCTGCGGCACGCCCCGGACGGAGTGGGCGGCCGCGCCGATCACGACGTCGTCGGATCCGGCGAGCAACGAGACGCGGGCAGCCCAGCTCGCGGCGTCGCCGTCGCTGAAGCGCTCCTGGACCGAGTTCAGCGGCTGGTCGATCCCACCGGCGAGGTAGCACGTGTCCAGCAGGGTGATGCGCATGCCGACGTCGCGGGCCGCCGCGATCAGCGCAGTACCCATCGCGTTCGCATCGTCGTACCGGCGGCCGCCGGGGGCGTGGTGCAGGTAGTGGAACTCGCCGACGGCGGTGATGCCGGCGAGCAGCATCTCGCCGTACACGGCGCGCGCGAGGGCGTAGTACGACTCCGGAGTCAGCATCGACGCGACGGCGTACATCTGCTCGCGCCACGTCCAGAACGTCCCGCGCTCGGTTTGCGTCCGGCCGCGCAGCGCACGGTGGAAGGCGTGGCTGTGGCAGTTCGCGAGGCCCGGTAGGACGAGGCCGTCGAGCCTGGTCGCGTGGCCTGGGTCCGCGCCGGCCTCGACCGACGTGAAGCGTCCGTCGGCGATGGTCACCAGCACGTTGTCGGCGATGCCGCCCGGGAGCAAAGCCCGCGCACACCAGTACGACGTCACTTCGCGAGATCCCTCAGTACGGCGGCCAGGGCCTCGACGCCGGCCAGACAGTCGTCCTCTTCCGCGTGCTCGGCCGGGGAGTGCGAGATGCCGGTCGGGTTCCGCACGAACAGCATCGCGGTCGGGATCCCGGCGGCCGAGAACACGCCGGCGTCGTGGCCGGCGCCGGTCGGGAGCACGGGCGCTCCGTTCAGTACCCCGACCAGGCGGTCGCGGAGGCCGGCTGGGAAGTCCACGATGGGTGAGACGGACTCGGGTGTGACGGTGAGCGTCGTACCGTCCCGCTCGGCGCGTTCGGTGGCCTGCTTGGTGATTGCCGCGAGCAACGAGTTCAGGGTCGCGTCGTCCGCGGCGCGGGCGTCCAGCCAGGCGGTCACCTGGGACGGTACGGCGTTCGTGCCGTTGGGCTCGACGGAGACCCGGCCGAAGGTGGCGCGGGCTCCGGCCAGGCGGGCCTGCTTGTTCGCGGCGAGCGCGGTCATGGCGTAGGTGAGCATCGGGTCGTGCCGGTCCTCCATCAGCGTCGTACCGGCGTGGTTGGCCTCGCCGCTGAAGGTGAACCGGTAGCGGCCGTGCGGCCAGATCGAGCTCGCCACACCGACCGGCGCCGTCAGTCCGCGGCCCTGCTCGACGTGCAGCTCGATGAACGTGCCCATCCGGTCGAGGAACGCCGATGGTCCGACTCCAGCCGGATCCGTCCCCGCCGCTTCCAAGGCCTGCGCGAGAGTCACGCCGCTGCGGTCCTTCAACCCCAGCGCCTTCTCGGCGGGCAACACGCCGGCCGCTACCCGAGACCCCAGACAAGGCATCCCGAACCGCGACCCCTCCTCCTCGACGAACGCCCCCACCCCGATCGGCACCGACGGCGTGAACCCGTCCTTCCTCAACAGATCCACAGCGGCCAGCGCCGAAACCACCCCCAACGGACCGTCGAAAGCCCCACCGTCGATCACCGAATCCAAATGGCTTCCGGTGACGACACCCGGCCGGTCGGAAGGACCCCACCAGGCGATCAGGTTGCCCAGGCCGTCGGATTCCAGGGTGAGGTCGCGGGCGGCGCACTGGTCCCGGAACCAGTGCGTCGCCGTGCGTTCGGTGGGGGTCCAGCCGCCTCGGTGGTAGCCGCCCGTGGACGGGTCCCTGCCGATGGCGGCCAGCGCCGCCCACATCTGTTCGAAGCTCAAGGTCAGGACAGCGGGTTCTGCGCCAGCCAGTCCTTCGCGACCGCGTCCGCGCTCTCCTTGCCGACGTCGATCCGCTTGACCAGTTCGGTCAGGGAGTCGGTGGTGAGCTTGGCCGAGACCGCGTTCAGGGTGGCCGCGACGTCGTCGGACTTGTGGTCGGTCCGGATCAGCGGAACGACGTTGTTCGGCGGCAGGATGTTCTCCGGGTCGTCGAGCTGGACCAGCCCCTTCTCCTTGATCACCGACTGCGTGGTGAACAGGTTGGTCAGCTGGATCTTGTTGTCCAGCAGCGCCTTCTGGCTCAGCGGACCACCGGCGTCCAGCGGCAGGTACTGCTTGAACTCGACGCCGTACTTCTCCTTCAGGCCCTTCAGACCCGCGTCACGGACCTTGAACTCCGAGCTACCGCCCGCGATCATCTCCTTGCCGACCGGCTTCAGGTCGGCCAGCGACTTCAGGGAGTACTTGTCCGCGGTCGCCTTGGTGACCACGATGGTGTCCTCGTCGGTGGCCGGCGACTTGTCCAGCACCTCCAGACCCGGGGTGACCGCCTTCTTGAGCGCGTCGTACGCCCCGTCCTCGGTGGTCTCGCTGGAGTTCTTGTCGAAGTACGCCAGCGCGGCGCCGGTGTACTCCGGCACCAGGTCGACGGAACCGTCCTTGATCGCGGCCATGTAGGTCTCGCGGTTGCCGATGTTCGGCTTCTTCTTGACCTCGATGCCCTTGGCGGCCAGCGCCTGGCCGTAGATCTCGGCCAGCAGCTGGCTCTCGGAGAAGTCCGCGGAGCCGACGGTGATGCTGCTGACCTTGGAGGGCGCGGGCGAGGACCCCGCGTCGTTGTCGCCGAGCTGGTCGCCCCCACCCCCACAACCGGCCAGGCCGAGCACCGCCACCCCGGCGATCGCAGTACGGATGAGTGTGGATCTCAACACGAGAGCCTCCAGTGTCTCGTCAGCCACCGGCAGGAACCGGCGGATGTTTCGATGGGGCGGTTCATAGGTTCGTCAAGTTCATCAGATACCTCGGACAGTCAGTCGGTCTTCAGCCCGTCGGACACGGCGAACCGGCCGATCAGCGCGAAGAGTGCGTCCAGTGCGATGGCGAGCAGAGCGACCAGCAGCGCGCCGGTGAACATCTGCGGGAAGTCGCGGAGCTTCAGCCCGTCGACGACGTACCGTCCCAGACCGCCGAGCGCCACCAGCGCGGCGATCGTGGCGGTGGACACGATCTGCAGGGTCGCGCTGCGCAGACCGGAGATGATCAGCGGCATCGCGATCGGGATCTCCACCTTGGTCAGGATCTCGCGGCCGGTCATCCCCATCCCCCGGGCGGCGTCGATCGTGGCCGGATCGACACCGGACAGACCGGCGTACGTCGAGGCCAGGATCGGTGGTATGCCGAGGGCGACCAGCGCGATCAGCACCGGCAGGAACCCGATCTGGTTGGTCAGAAGCACCGCGAGCATCAGCAGCCCGAGGCTCGGCAGGGCGCGGGCCGCGTTACCAAGGTTGATCGCGAGGAACGTCCCCCGCCGGGTGTGCCCGATCCGCAGTCCGATCGGCAGCGCGATCACCGCCGACAGCCCGAGCGCGGCGAAGGTGTACCAGATGTGCTGCAGGATCCGGGTCCAGATCCCCTCCGGTCCGGACCAGTTGTAGGAGTCGCTCAGGTATTCCCACATGTCAGGCCACCTCCCCCGTTGAGACGGTGACGCGCGCCCATGGGGTCAGGATCCGTTGCAGCATGACGATCACCAGGTCGGCGACCAGCGCCAGCAACAGCGACAGCAGGACGCCGACGACGACCGGGGTCAGGAAGTCCTTCTGGAAGCCGAGCGTGAACAACTCGCCCAGGCCGCCGATCCCGATCACCGCGCCGATGCTGACCATCGAGATGTTCGCGACCGTGACGACCCGCAGTCCCGCGAAGATCACCGGTACGGCGATCGGCAGGTCGACCGCGATGAGCCGGTGCAACGGGCTGTACCCGACCGCGATCGCCGACTGTCTCACCTCGGGCGGCACGGACCGGAGTCCGTCGATCACGTTCCGGATCAGCAGGGACACGGTGTAGATGGTGAGCGCCACGATGATGTTGACCGTGGACAGCACCTTGGTGCCGAGGATCGCCGGCAGCACGATGAACAGCGCGATCGACGGCAGCGAGTACAGCACGCCGCCGAAGGCGACCAGCGGGTTCGCCAGCCAGCCGAACCGGGTCGCCACATAACCCAGCGGCACCGAGATCAGCAGCCCGAGAAGCACCGGGAGGATCGCCAGATAGACGTGCTCGCGGAACTGTTCCCAGATCAGCCCGAGATTGTCGCCGACCCACGTCATGACCGCAGGGCCTCCGCGACCGTCGACTGGTCGGCCACCCCGACCGCGCGACCGTCGTCGTCCACGCAGACGCCGCAGCCGGACGGGGACGTCAGGACGGCGTCGAGTGCGGCACGCAACGAGTCACCGCGCTTGAACACGGCACCGAGCGGAGACAACTCGTCCGAGCCGTTCATCCGCCAGCCGACCGGCGCGCCGTTGTCCAGCACGAGATTCGACGGCAATGGTTTCAGCGGCAGCTTGTCGGGGTGCACGAACGTGAGGGCCCGATAACCACGGTCCTGGCCCACGAACCCGCGGACGAAGTCGTCGGCCGGATTGGCCAGCAACTCGGGCGGCGGCGCGAACTGGGCGAGCTTGCCGCCGGTGCGCAGTACGGCGACGTTGTCGCCGAGCTTGATCGCCTCGTCGATGTCGTGGGTGACGAACACGATGGTCTTGCCGATGTCGCGTTGCAGCCGGAGCAGTTCCTCCTGCAGCTGGTTGCGCACGATCGGGTCGACGGCGCTGAACGGCTCGTCCATCAGCATGATCGCCGGGTCGGCCGCGAGCGCGCGGGCAACGCCGACTCGTTGCTGCTGGCCACCGGACAGCTGGCTCGGATACCGCTCGGCCAGCTTGAGGTCGAGGCCGACGCGCTCCAGCAACTCCATCGCGGTGGCGCGGGTCTTGCGTTTGTCCCAGCCGAGCAGCTTCGGCACCGTGGCGACGTTGTCCACCACCGTCTTGTGCGGGAACAGGCCGGCGTGCTGGATCACGTAGCCGATGCCGCGCCGCAGTGTCACGGCGTCCTTGCTGTTGATGTCCTCACCATCGATCGAGATGCGCCCACCGGTGCGCTCGATCGTGCGGTTGATCATCCGCAACGACGTGGTCTTGCCGCAGCCCGAAGGCCCGACGAACACGGTGATCTGACCGCTCGGGATCCGCAGGGACAGGTTGTCGACGGCCACGGTGCCGTCCGGATACCGCTTGGTGACGTCCTCGAACTCGATCATGGCGCCCCTTCGCGCTCGTCGTCGGTCGCCCGAAAGACCCTAGCGGAACCGGAGACCGAAACCACGCGGTCGCCCGGTTTCCGGTCCCCGGGAAAGTGCACCATAACGATAGAGAATGCCATGGTCGCACGCTGTCACATGGTCCCCGCTCAGGACTCCTGCATCGGGATCCTGACGCCTTGCTCGGCCGCGACCTCCGCGGCCTTGTCGTAGCCCGCGTCCACGTGCCGGACGACACCCATCGCGGGATCGTTGGTGAGTACCCGTTCCAGCTTCCGCCGGGCCAGGTCGGTGCCGTCGGCAACCGATACTTGACCGGCGTGGATGGACCGGCCGATGCCGACGCCGCCGCCGTGGTGGATCGACACCCAGGACGCGCCACTGGCCACGTTCACCATTGCGTTCAGCAACGGCCAGTCCGCGATCGCGTCCGAGCCGTCCAGCATTCCTTCGGTCTCGCGGTACGGCGAGGCCACACTGCCGGTGTCCAGGTGGTCCCGGCCGATCACGATCGGGGCCTCGAGTTCACCCGAAGCGACCATGTCGTTGAACCGGACGCCGGCCTTGTCCCGCTCGCCCTGGCCGAGCCAGCAGATCCGGGCCGGCAGGCCCTGGAACGCGACCCGCTCGCCGGCCATCTTGATCCAGCGGGTCAGGTGCTCGTTGTCCCCGAACAGATCGAGGATGGCCGCGTCGGTCTTCGCGATGTCGGCCGGGTTGCCCGACAGCGCCGCCCACCGGAACGGGCCCTTGCCCTCGCAGAACAACGGCCGGATGTACGCCGGGACGAAGCCGGGGAACTCGAACGCCCGGGAGAACCCGGCCTTGCGCGCCTCGTCGCGGATCGAGTTGCCGTAGTCGAAGACCTCCGCACCCGCGTCCTGGAAGCCCACCATCGCGGCGACGTGCCGGGCCATCGAGGCCTGCGCGCGCTCGGTGAAGCCGGCCGGGTCCTTCTCGCGGGCGGCGGACCAGTCGTCGAAGTCGATCCCCACCGGCAGGTACATCAACGGGTCGTGCGCCGAGGTCTGGTCGGTGACGATGTCGATCGGCGCGCCCAGCTCGAGCAGCTCCGGCACGATCACCGCGGCGTTGCCCAGGACACCGATCGACAGCGGCCGGCGGGCCTTCTTGGCCTCCTCGGCGAGCCGCAGCGCGTCCTCGAGCGAGTCGGCGCGAACGTCGAGGTACCGGTGCTCGATCCGCCGGTCGATCCGGGAGGAGTCGACGTCGATGCAGATCGCCACGCCGTCGTTCATCGTGACGGCCAGCGGCTGCGCGCCGCCCATGCCGCCGAGGCCGGCGGTCAGCGTGATCGTGCCGGCCAGCGTGCCACCGAACTTCTTCGCCGCGACCGCGGCGAACGTCTCGTACGTGCCCTGCAGGATCCCCTGGGTGCCGATGTAGATCCACGACCCGGCCGTCATCTGGCCGTACATGGTCAGCCCCAGCGCCTCGAGCCGGCGGAACTCCTCCCAGGTGGCCCAGTCGCCGACCAGGTTCGAGTTAGCGATCAGCACCCGCGGCGCCCACTCGTGCGTCTGCAGTACGCCGACCGGCCGGCCGGACTGCACCAGCATCGTCTCGTCGTCCTTCAGCGTGGTCAGTGTCCGGACCATCGCGTCGAACGAGTTCCAGTCCCGCGCCGCCTTGCCGGAACCGCCGTACACGACCAGCTCGTCGGGGTGCTCGGCGACCTCGGGGTCGAGGTTGTTCTGCAGCATCCGCAGCGCGGCCTCCTGCTGCCAGCCGCGGGCGGTCAGGGTGGTGCCGCGGGGTGCGCGCACAGGACGGGGTCCGGACATGGGTGATCCAGCCTTTCTACGACAGGGGGCCGGTGACGGCCTCGACTGCGGACAAGTAGGTGCCGTCGGCAACAAGGCGGACGGAGTGCTCGAGTTCGGGAGCCAGATGGCGGTCGGTGCCCGGCCCCTCGACGTACTCACGCAGGGCGTCCCGGACGGCGGCGGTGGCCGGGGCCGGGGTGAGCGGGGCGCGCAGGTCGAGGGCCCGGGCGGCGGTGAGGATCTCGATCGCGAGGACCCGCTGCAGCCCGTCGATCGCCTTGCGCAGCTTGCGTGCGGCCGACCAGCCCATCGAGACGTGGTCCTCCTGCATCGCACTGCTCGGGATCGAGTCCACGCTGGCCGGTACGGCGAGCCGCTTCAGCTCGGACACGATCGCGGCCTGCGTGTACTGCGCGATCATGTGGCCGCTGTCGACACCGGGATCGTCGGCCAGGAAGGCGTTCAGCCCATGGTTGCGCGCGACATCGAGGAAGCGATCGGTACGGCGTTCGCTGATGCCGGCCACGTCCGCCACGGCGATCGCGAGGAAGTCGAGCACGTATCCCACCGGGGCGCCGTGGAAGTTGCCGTTCGACTCGACCCGGCCGTCGGGCAGGACGACCGGGTTGTCTATCGCGGCGGCGAGCTCGCGGCCGGCGACCGTGGCCGCGTGGTCGGCGGTGTCCCGGGCCGCGCCGTGCACCTGCGGCGAACACCGCAGTGAGTAGGCGTCCTGGACGCGGTTGCAGTCCGGGCCGCGGTGGCTGGCCACGATGGCGCTGTCGGCGAGGATCGCTCGCAGGTTGGCGGCGGCGAAGGCCTGGCCGGGGTGCGGCCGCAGCGCCTGCAGGTCCTCGGCGAACACCCGGTCGGTGCCGAGTTGTCCCTCGACGCTCATCGCGGCGGCGATGTCCGCGGTCTTGAACAGGCGGTCGAGGTCGGCCAGCGCGAGCACCAGCATGCCGAGCATGCCGTCGGTGCCGTTGATCAGCGCGAGGCCTTCCTTCTCTGCCAGCACGACCGGTGTGAGTCCGTGCGCCGCCAGCGCCTCGCCCGCGGGAAGAAGGTTGCCCTCGGCATCACGCACCGGGCCTTCGCCCATCACCGCGAGCGCGACGTGGGACAGCGGCGCGAGGTCACCGGAGCAGCCGAGACTGCCGTACTCGTGGACCACCGGAGTCAGGTGGGCGTTGAGGAGGCCGGCGTACGCCTGGGCCGTCTCGACCTTCACGCCGGTGCGGCCGGTGGCGAGGGTGGACAGGCGCAGCAGAGCGAGCGCCCGGACGACCTCGGTCTCGACCTCGGGTCCGGAGCCGGCCGCGTGCGACCGGACCAGGCTGCGTTGCAACTGGGCCCGCAACTCGGGCGCGATGTGCCGGGTCGCGAGCGCGCCGAAGCCGGTCGAGACTCCGTAGTGCGGAGTGTCCGCGTGGGCCAGGGCCTCGATCGCCGCGCGCGACTTCGCGATCTCTTCCAGCGCCTGGTCGTCGATCCGTACCCGCGCGCCGTACCGCGCCACCGCGACCACGTCGGCGGGAGCCAGCGGTCCGGTGCCGACGATCACCTCGGCTGTGTTCTTCACCTCGTTCACCTGCTCATTGCACCGCGCGGCACCCGGAACCGACAGCAGCGCCGTGCACTTTCTGTCTCGAATCTGAGACATCCATGGACCCTGCGTCCCACTAGAGTCAAGGAATGGTGTTCGAGATCCGGACGGCGGGGCCGGAGGATGCGGTAGGAATCGCCCGGGTCTGGGCCGCCGTGATGCCGCAACTGGTGATGACGCCCCGCGGGGTCGAGGCCGGGCTGCGCAACAGCTCGACCAGGGTCGTGCTCATCGCCGTCGACGGACCGGACGTGGTCGGCTACGGGAACGTGTACCTCCCCGATCCTGAGCAGGAGAAGCCGCGGGTCCGGATCACGGTGCACGTGCCGCCGGAGCATCGCCGGCTGGGCATCGGTTCCGCGCTGGCCGACGCGATCGGCGCCGAGGCGGCGCGTGTCGGTGCCGCATCCCTGCTGGTCGTGGTCAGCGACGACGATGCGTCGAAGGAGTTCGCGACCAAGCGCGGCTTCGTCATCGGTCGCCGGATGAGCCGTTCCAGCGCCGACCTGAGCGCCGTACCCGCGCCATTGCCCGCGCCCGACGGCCTGCGGGTCGTCGACTACGACCAGGTGGAGCCGCGGCAGATCTGGCTCGCCTCGATGGCCGTCGCCGACGGCGATCCGAGTGGTCTGTCGGATTCACCGCCGTACGACGATTGGCTTGCGACGGCCTGGAATCACCCGGACCTGCGCCGCGACCTGAGCGCGGCGGTGATCGACGGCGAGACCGTGCTGTCGTTCGTGACGACGACGGCGGATCCGGGCCGGCGGGTGATCTGGTCGAACCTGACCGGCACGATCCCGGCCGCGCGCGGACGTGGGCTGGCGAAGGTGGTGAAGTCGACGGCGCTGGCGCGAGCCCGGGACGCGGGGTTCGTCACCGCGCACACCGGGAACGACGCGGGCAACGCGCCGATGCTCGCCGTGAACGAGTGGCTCGGCTACCGGGTGACGGGTGCCTCGTGGACCGCGGAGAAGGCGCTGTGAACCGGCTGATCATCTCGCTGCTGTTCTTCGCCGTCGTGTCGGTCGGCGTCGGGATCCTCCTGTCCGGGGCCGACGAGGACATCGACTGGGCGATCACCGGCGGGCTGTTCGCGCTCGCGGTCGCGGGCGAGGCAGTGCGGTTCTGGCTGAAGCGGAGCCGCGCCAAGAAGCACCAATCGTCCGGAATCTGAGACCGGGGCGGTTACCCTGCCGTTGTGAGCGGCAACGTTCCCGCCTCGACCCGCACTCTGCGGGTGCTGACGTTCCTGGCCACCCAGCCCGGTCCGGTGCCGATGGAGCGCATCGCCTCCGCGGTCGGCCTGCCGCGCTCGTCGACGTACCACTTGCTGCGGGCAATGATCGACGAGGGCTTCGTGGTGCACCTCCCGGAGGAGAAGCGGTACGGGCTCGGCGTCGCGGCGTTCGAGATCGGGTCGGCGTACCTCCGGCACGATCCGCTCGAGCGGCTGGCGCGTCCGCTGCTGGTTCAGCTCGTCGCCGAGGTCGGCCAGACCGCGCACCTCGGCGTACTGCACGGGCGCGAGCTCGTCTACCTGCTGAAAGAACAGCCGCCTCGTCCGGTCACCCTTGTCACGGACGTCGGCGTACGCCTCCCAGCCACCCTCACCGCCTCCGGCCGCGCTCTGCTCGCCGAGCTCCCGCCGGCCCAGGTCCGCGCGCTCTTCCCCAACCCGGAGAGCTTCGTCCGGCGGACCGATCACGGCCCGCAGACCCTGACCCAGCTGCGCCGGCTCCTCGCGGACGAGAAACGCCAGGGCTACGCGGTCGAGGACTCCTTCATCACCCCGGGCGTCGCCTCCGTCGCCAGCGCCGCCGTCGACCACGCCGGCCACCCGGCCGCCGCCATCAGCGTCACCTTCCGCACCGACGCCGTACCCCCGTCCGAACGCCACCTCCTGGCCCACCGGATCCGCCAGGCAGCCGCAGCCCTGACCCGCCGCCTGCACGGCTGATCTCTCCGTCCAGCGCAGCGGTTCGACCGTTCGCCGATGACCGGTTGCTCGACAACGGTGACTGCGGGTGACATCGAGGAGAACTGTTCTAGCCCGACTCGGCGGGATGCTCGACCTGGCGATCGCCCCACTGCGTCATCAGACCACGGGCGATCTCCAGGTCCTCCCGCAGCGACCGGTCGGTCAGATCGGGCGGCAGCGCGGCGAATGCGTCCGCGAGCCACGGTCCGACCGCCGCCGGTGCGAGGTCTTCAGGTGTCAGCCCGGCCAGCCGGATCGCCCGCACCGCGGTGACGAGTTCGCTGGCCAGCACTTCCCGGAGCGCGTCGAGGAGCTGAGCACTGAGTACGGCGGCCTGTGGCGCGAAGCTGGCGTGGTGCTCGGCTCCGCGGGACAAGGTCGCCGTACCGAGGGTGGCCGGCTGGGCCGCGGACCGGACGCCGGCCAGCGCATCGTGGGCGACGTACTCGATCATCATCACGCCCGAGCTCGCCTCCGCACCGCTGGCGAGGAACCGGCTCAGGCCGGTGTACTCCGGGTCGACCAGGTTCGCGACGCGCGACGTGGACAGGGTCGCGACGCTGTGCAGGCTGAGCCGGAGCGAGTCGAGGGCAAGGGCGATCGGCATCGCGTGCCAGTTGCCGTTGTGCAGCACGGTGTCCCCGGCCACCAGCGGGTTCTCCGCGGACGCGTTGATGTCGATCCGCAAGCTGTTGCCTAGGGCATCTACGTGGTCGACGGCCGGGCCGAGCACCTGCGCGAAGGCGCGCAGGCCGAAGGGGTCCTGGATCCGGGCCGGCGGGATCGGCAGGCCGTCCAGCAGCCCGCGCATCCGCCGGGCCACGCGCACCTGACCGGGTTGCGGGCGGGCCTCGTGCACGCGGACGTCGTACACCTCGGCGTTGCCCCGGAGCGCGACATGCGACAGCGCTCCGACCAGGGGTACGACGTTGATCAGCGTGCTGGCCTCGACGTACGCGAGACAGCACTCGGCCAGGGTGATCGCGTTGCTGGAGAGCAGAGGCAGCGCGCTGGTGCCGTCGATGACCTCGCCGAGTGCGAGCCCGAGTTCGGCCAGTGGCCCGAGATCCCCGGTGCCGATCGCACCGCCACGATGCAGATCCGGCAGCTCACCATCGTTGAGCAGGGCAACGATCGCGTCGGCAACGTCCGGGTCGAGCCCGGACCCACCGGCCGCCAGCTGGTTGACCCGGATCAGCAGTCCGAGCCGGACCACGTCCTTCGGGTACGACGTCGTACCGGTGGTGGAGTGCGATCCGAGCAACCGGGCGCCGTGCTCGGGGTCCGTGGTCAGCACGTCGCGGTTCGCGCCGACCCCGGTGGTCCGCCCGTACACCGGCCGCCGCCGGGCCACCTCGACAACGGCCGCCGCCGACTCACTCATCCGCTTCCGGGCGTCGTCGCTCAACCGCACGGCCGTCCGCCGCTGCGCCAGCGCGACGGCCTCCAGCGGCGTCAGCCCAGCACCCGAGAGCTCCACCGGTTCCATGCGCCCAGTGTGAGACCGCCCACGGCTCCCGGACAGCCGCCGCGCACCGGTGGACGTCTGAGATCCGAGACAGCGAGTCCCAGTGCCTGACGGCGGGATCCCGTGCGGCTCGACAGGAGGTGTCCTCTCCGCAGACGCCCGGCCAGGCTCACGCCCGCCCTACACACCGGCGTGTCCGCGGACACCTCCTGTCGAGCTGTCGAGCCGCACGCCCACGAACGCGACGACCGTGACCGGGAGGGCCGGCGTCGGACGGCTGGCGGAGGCGCGGAGTACTGCGTGATCGGCATGTGGCGAGCAGTACAAAGCCCACCCGGCTCCAGCAACGGAGTTCGGGTGGGCTGGAAAGACCAGAGTTACTTCTGGCCGTAGCGCTGCCTGAACTTCTCCACCCGGCCCTGGGTGTCCATCACGCGCTGCTGGCCCGTGTAGAACGGGTGCGTCGCGGACGAGATCTCGACGTCGACCACCGGGTAAGTGTTGCCGTCGTGCCACTCGACCGTCTCGTTGCTCTCGCGCGTCGACCCGGTGAGGAAGCTGAAGTTGCCGGACTTGTCCCGGAAGACGACCCGGCGGTAGTCGGGGTGGATGTCTTTCTTCATGCTGCCGCACTTCCTTCCAGATAAGGGGCGAACGGATCGGTCAAGGGGTGGACCGGTTCATCCGCACGAAGGAGACAACCATCCAGGCGCTCCCGTAATTCCCGGACGTCCAGACCGATGCCGGTGAAGGACAGGTACGACGCCCGGTCGCCGTGCTCGGGGTGCCACTCGAGGGCCGAGCGGGCTTGGTGCTGCTGCCCGACCGCGGACCACCGGTCGGCCGGCAGATCGGCCAGCCACGGACCCAGCACCCCGATCGCGATGTTCGTGCCGAAGCTGTCCCAGCTGAGCCGGTGGCGGTGCTGGGTCGCGATCCACACCGTCCCTCGGCCGCGCGCCGTACCGGCGACCAGATCCTCCAGGGCGTCGTACAGCCGCTCGGGGTGGAACGGCCTGTCCGACTGCCAGACGAAGGTCTGCACCGGCCCACCCTCCAGCGGCGCACTGATCGCACCGGACTCCGCCGACGCCGCCGCGTCCGGATCATGCAGGTGTACGCCGAGCAGCCCGGCCGGTGTGGTCCGGATGAGTAGCCGAGGGTTGACAGCCTGTACCAGCGCTCGAGCCGTCTCGTCATCGCCACTCAGTACGGCGGCGTCCGCGTACTCCAACTGACGCACGATCACCTCGGCGATCGCCCGGCCGTCCTCGGTGGCGGTCGGGATGCCGCGCTCCTGGATCAACTGCTCCCCGGTCAGGTCGCCGACCACACTGACGGTGTCGATCGACGTGATGATCGACACGGTCAGCAGCTCCCCGGCCGCGTCCCGAGCGATCTCAGTGGCCAGCGCCTTGGTGTCCCCGGCGCCCGGGACGGACACGATCGCGACGTCGTACCGCTCGACCGCGGCGATGCTGACCAGCAGCGGGACGAGCGAGTCGCGCAGCGCGCAGGAGACGCACGGGTGCTCCATCCGGATCACCTCCCGGTCGATCACCCCGTCCGCGGTCCGCGCGATCCGGACGACCGACCCACCGGCCAGGCCGCTGACGTCGTACTCGACCAGCACGCCGGCCTGGCCCGCGGCGGCCAGCAGATCGCCGGCCACCGCCGCCCGGAACGGCTCGTCGATGCCCGTCAGCAGCGTCACCGGTAGCATCCAGACTCCCGCCTTGTTGAAAACGATAACCAACGCTGGAATAGCGGTCACCCTACCGGCGTTCACTCCGGTGAGGGTCACCCGCCAGGTGATCCAGGAAAGGACAGTATGGCCAAGCGCAACGACCTCCGCCCGATCGTCAAGCTCCGCAGTACGGCGGGGACCGGGTTCACCTACGTCACCCGGAAGAACCGGCGGAACAACCCCGACCGCCTGGTGATGCGCAAGTACGACCCGGCGGTCCGCCTGCACGTCGACTTCCGCGAAGAGCGGTAAAAGCACAAACGTCAACGGCCCTCCACGAATTTCGTGGAGGGCCGTCGTGCGTTCGAGGGCCGGTCAGAGCCGGCCGTAGGCCTTCAGGGTGCGGAGTGCGCCGACGGTGAGGATGCCGCGGTACGCAAGGGTGGCGGCCTGGCTCGGCGGCTCCCAGGTGATCGCCCAGCCGCCGTCCGGCTGCTGGTCCGCGATCAGGCGGTCGAGGTGGGCCTCGATCTGCGCGTCGTCGAAGAGCGGCCGCCAGACGCTGTCGGGCGTCGGCGCCAGGTGCAGCGGGGTCACGCCGTACGACGGGTCCGCCGCGTCGGCGCGGAAGTGCTGGAGCTTCGGCAGCCACTCGCGGACGCGGTCGAGGTCGACGTCGTCGGTGTGTTCCAGGAACTCCAGCGCCTCATGCAGCCCGTGGGCGTCCTCGGGGAGAGCCTCGGCCAGCTGGGCCGCGCACCACTTGCCTGCGTGTTCGCGCCACGGGTGCTCGAAGCCGAGCTTGTACAGCCGCCCGACCAGTCCCGCGGTCGGGTTGATACTGGGCTGGTAGGTCCACTCGGACACGTGCTCGGCTCGCGGATACCCCTCGATGGCCGGCGAGCAGAGCGAGACCGCGCCGTCGGCGGTCGCGGTCGCGGCCAGCCAGTCGACCGCCCGGCGAACCATCTCGTCGTCCCTGGCGCCGGAGGCGAGCAGAGTGCTGAACGCCACCTCCACGTCCAGCGACAGACTGTCCGGGACCAGCTTGTCCGGCTCCAGTCCGTGGCCGAAGCCGCCGTCGGCGTTCTGATAGCCGCGCAGCGCCTCGACCACCCCTTGCGGATCGGCGTCCTCGAAGACAGCGGCGAACAGCCGATTCTCGACCAGCCGGGCTTCCCGGCGTACGAAATCACGACCAGCGGTGAAGGTGTCCATGGGCTCTACTTTCCCGCAGAACCACCCTTCGGTCTTGAACGAAACGGACATCCGCTGCCCCCACCACCGTGCCATCCTGTCGCCGAAGCCACGGGAGGGAGACCGACGATGAGCCCGGACCAGTCGAACTGGGGTCCTCCCGGCCCGCCTCAGCAGCCCCAGCAACCGCCGTACCAGCAGCAGCCTCCCTACCAGCAGCAGTGGCCACCGCAGTACCAGCAGCAATGGCAGCAGCCGCAGTACCCGTCGCCACCGCCGCCCGGGCGCGGACCGCGGCGAGGGTTGCTGACCGGCATCGTTGTCGGCGGCCTCGTCTTCGCGATCCTCGCGACGGTCGGGACCTTCCTCATCGTCCAGTCACGCGACGACACCGCGGCCGACCCCGCACCGACATCCAGCAGCACCCAGCCGTCGGCATCGACCGAACCGTCGGCCAGTCCCTCGGCCGGTGCCGGCCGCCCGGAGAAGCTGGACGCGGTCGTCTCTTCGCTGACCTCAGCCGGTTTCGCCTGCACCGACAGCCTCACCACGCCGGTGCTGGTGGTCCGGTGCTTCGCCGAGCCGGCACTGTCCGACGGCGATCAGATCGTCACCTTGCAGGCGCAGGACAACGCGGTCACCTACGCGCACCTCAAGGTGGACACCTTCGATCAGGCAAGCGAGACACCCAAGCTCTACCAAGCGGCGATGACCGCGGTCACCTCGAAGCTGCTCCCGCCCGCCGACGCCGCGATCCTGCGCACCTCCAAGGAGCGGGAACCACGCATCGGCTGGGGTAAGGCGCGGCAGAGCCACGACAGCGAGGGCACGCGGCACGACCTGACGCTGACCGCGAAGGGGACGAGCCCGAAGATCCTGCTGGACGGCCAGACCAAGGCCACCGTGGCGAAGGTGACCCAGGCCGCGCGCAGCAAGGGATTCACCTGCAAGGTCAAGCCGGAGATCCACGTCACCGGCTGCTCCCAGACCAGAGGGACCGAGGTGTACTCGATCGACTCGTTCAGCATCTGCGGGACGGCCCAGGAGCAGAAGGGGTACTGCGACACGGTCGGCGGCAACGCATCCTGGATCAACGCGTACGTCGGGTTCGGCAAGAACGTGAACGAAGCGATGGTCGCGCGGATCCTCGCGCACCTCCAACTGACCGCCGACCTCGCCCTCGGCGAGTCCTCGGCGGAGGTCCGCCAGTGGATCGGGGACCACCTGGACGGCAAGACGCACCACACCGACCTGGCCGGGGTCCACCTGGCGATCCTGCCGGGCAGCGGCGGCCGGGGGCATGCGGGCAACAACCCCAACATCGTCTCCCTCCAGGTCGAAGGGATCCGCGCGTACTGACCGCGTGAGGCGGCTGTTGGAGTTCGCCTCGGGGCTGTGAGGATGTCATGAGGGACGGGTGTCGGAGCGGCCGCGGGGCGTGAGAGTGAGCGGGTGACTGTCACCTCGGACGAACGGCACCGGCTCGGAGTGATCGGCGGTCTGGCGGCGCTGTCGCTGGACGCGATGGCCTCGGTGGCCTACGGGCCGGAGGCGATCGTGCTGGTGCTCGCCCTCGGCGGTGCGACCGCGATCGGCCTGACCCTGCCGGTGACGCTGGCGATCGCCGCGTTGCTGCTCGTCCTGGTGCTGTCGTACCGGCAGGTGATCGCCGCCTTCCCGAACGGCGGCGGATCGTACGGCGTCGCGAAGAAGTACCTCGGCCGGCGCGCGAGCCTGGTCGCCGGGGCGTCGCTGGTGATCGACTACGTGCTGAACGTCGCCGTGTCGGTCGCCGCCGGCGTCGCCGCACTGACGTCCGCCGTCCCGGGACTGTACGGCTACCGGGTCTGGATCGCGCTGGTGGTCCTGGCCCTGGTCACCGCGGTCAACCTGAAGGGCGTCGCGCACAGCGCGCGGATGTTCGTCCTGCCCACGGCCGTGTTCGTGGCGGCCATCCTGACAGTGATTCTGGCCGGTCTGCTCCGCGGCGAAGCCGCGGTCACCACCACGAGCGCGGAGCAGGCCGGTCAGATTCACACCATCGGTGTTCTCCTGCTGCTGAAGGCGTTCGCGAACGGCTGCGCGGCACTGACCGGGGTCGAGGCGATCGCGAACGCCGTCCCGAGCTTCCGCAAACCGCGGGTGATCCTGGCCCAACGGGCCGAGCTCGCACTCGGCGTTCTGCTCGCGACGATGCTGATCGGCCTCGCGGTGCTGATCAAGAAGTTCGAGATCAAGCCGGTCGACGGCGTGACGGTGCTCTCCCAACTCGCCGACGCCTCACTGGGCCATGGCTTCGGGTACTACGTCGTCCAGGCCTCCACCGTGGTCCTGCTGGCGCTCGCCGCCAACACGTCGTACGGCGGACTCCCGGTACTCGCGCAGTTGCTGGC
Source organism: Kribbella sp. NPDC049227 (assembly GCF_043197265.1). Taxonomy (NCBI): domain Bacteria; kingdom Bacillati; phylum Actinomycetota; class Actinomycetes; order Propionibacteriales; family Kribbellaceae; genus Kribbella; species Kribbella sp. NPDC049227. The sequence goes on from NZ_JBICST010000004.1 coordinate 213,099, forward strand.
GAAAGACCATTTCGTGCCGCATGTCTTCAAACTGCGGGGGCAGCGGCAGGTGTACCGCTACGGGATCGGCTTCCTGACGCTGGTGTCGGCGGTGCTGCTGATCGCGGCGCGCGGCGACATGAACACGCTGGTCCCGCTGTTCGCGATCGGTGTGTTCGTCGGCTTCACGCTGTCCCAGGCCGGCATGGTCCGGCACTGGTGGCACTGCCGTCCGGTCCGCTGGCAGTTCAAGCTGGCGCTCAACGGTTTCGGAGCGATCCTCACCGGTGTGGCCGCGATCGTGGTCACGGCGTCGAAGTTCACCGAAGGCGCCTGGCTGATCGCGGTCACGCTGCCCGCGCTAGTGGTGCTGATGCAGATCGTGCAGCGGAACTACCGGCGGATCGGCGAACGGCTCGAGCTCGGCCGGGTGCCGGATCAGCCGGCCGCGCGGCGGTCGCGGGTCGTCGTACCGGTCAACGGCGTCAGCAAGCTGACCCGGGAAGCGATCTCGGTGGCGTCCGGTCTCGGCCACGACGTGGTCGCCGTGCACGCGGTGAACGCGAGCGATCCGGACGACGTCCGGGCGTTCAACCGGCTGATCACGGACTGGGAGCGCTGGAGTCCCGGCGTACCGCTGGTCGCGCTGGCCGATGACCGTCGCCGGCTGACCGACCCGATCATCAAGTACATCCAGCACACCCAGATCGAGACGGTGTTCGTGCTGATCCCCGAAGTGGAACCCGAGCACCTCTGGCAACGTCTGCTGCAGAACCAGCGCGGCGCCATGCTCGCCCACGCCCTCCGCCGCGACACCAACGCCGTCGTCTGCCGCATGCGCTTCCGCATCCACGACGACGAGTCTCCGCTCCCCCCGACCCCGACCCTGGTCACCATCAGCCGCACCAGCGTGTGAACCGTGCCGAAGAACGGGACGTAGTCGTCTACGCATATCCGGTCGGCCGCCTGGGCACAGCCGGCCGACCCCGCTGGGCCAACCACTACCCGTCCTTGAGTACGGATCAGGGCTCGAAGCGGTAGCCCATTCCTGGCTCGGTCAGAAGGTGCTTCGGCCGGGCGGGGTCGGCCTCGAGTTTGCGGCGGAGCTGGCCCATGTAGAAGCGCAGGTTGCCGCTCGCGTTCTCGTACCCGGGCCCCCAGACCTCGGTCAGGAGCTGGCGCTGCGACATCAGCTTGCCGGGGTGCCTGACCAGGACCTCGAGCAGGTGCCACTCGGTCGGGGTGAGCCGGATGTCCTCACCGGTCTCCAGGGTGACGCGCTTCGCGGACAGGTCGACCCGGATCCCGCCGACGGTCACCACCGGCTGGTCCTGGGCGATGTTGCTGCGCCGCAGTACGGCGCGCATCCGGGCGAGCAACTCGTCGATCCCGAACGGCTTGGTCACGTAGTCGTCCGCGCCGGCGTCCAGCGCCTCGACCTTGTCCGTGCTGTCGGTCCGGCCGGACAGCACCAGGATCGGCGCCTCGGTCCAGCCGCGCAGGCCGCGAATCACGTCGACGCCGTCGAAGTCCGGCAACCCCAGGTCGAGGATGACCAGTTCCGGCGGGTGCTGCGCCGCCACCTTCAACGCCGCCGTACCGTTGCCGGCCAGATGCACCTCGTAGCCGCGGGCCTTCAGGTTGATCTGCAACGCCCGCACGATCTGCGGTTCGTCGTCGACGACAAGCACCCTGGTCATAAAGCCTCCGGCTCGGAGCGTTCGCGCGATCCCGGGATCGGCGCGTCGGCCGGCCGCAGGTTCGCGGTCGGGATCGAGACCACCATCGTCAGCCCACCACCCGGAGTGTCCTCGGGCTGCAGGGTGCCGTGCATCGCCTCGGCGAGGCCACGCGCCAGCGCCAGCCCGAGACCGACGCCGACCGTGTTGTCAGTGTCGCCCAACCGCTGGAACGGCGCGAACACCCGGGTCCGGTCCTCGCGCGGGATGCCCGGTCCGCGGTCGATCACCCGGATCTCGACGGTGTCCCCCAGGGCACTTCCGGTGATCAACGGCGCGCGGCCGGGCGGCGAGTACCGGATCGCGTTGGCGAGCAGGTTCGCGACCACCCGCTCCAGCAGCGCGGGGTCGGCCTCGACCAGAGGCAACGTGTGTGGGATGTCGACGGTGACCTTCTCGCTCTGGTCACCGAGCTCGGCCAGTACGCCGGGCACGATCTCGTCCAGCGCCATCGGCCGGGTGAAGACGGGCAGTACGCCGGCCTGCAAGCGACTGAGATCCAGCAGGTTGTCCACCAGACGTGACAGGCGGTCCAGCGACTCGTCCGCTGTCTCCAGCAGCTCAGCCCGCTCCGACTCGCTCCAGTCGACATCGTCACTGCGCAGGCTCGTCACGGACGCCTTCGCCGAGGCCAGCGGGGACCGGAGATCATGGCCGACCGCGCGCAGCAGCGCCGTACGGAGCTTGTCCGCCTCGGCCAGCGGTTTGGCCTCGGCGGCCGCCGCGCTCAGCCTGGCCCGGTCGACCAGGGCGGCCGCGTGGGCGGCGAACGCACCGACCAGCCGGCGTTCGTCCGCCGCGAGCTGCCGGCCCTGCAGCACCAGGACCAGGTCGTCCCGCCCCGGGATCTCTGCGTCGCCGTCCTCGGGCCGGCGGCAGGTCGGCGTACCGGCCGAGGCGATCGGCCGCCAGACCTCGGTCAGCTCGTCGTCGTCGACTCGCTCCATCAGGCAGGCGCTCGTCATCCCGAAGGCCTCCCGCACCCGCTCCAGCAGCGCCGGCAGCGCGGTCTCACCACGCAGCACGGACCCGGCCAGTGTCGCCAGGGTCTCCGACTCGGCGGCTGCGCGGGCTGCCTGTCTGGTCCGGCGGGCGGCCCGGTCGACGACCGAGCTCACCATCGCCGCGACCAGCACGAAGATCGCCAGCGCGAGAACGTTGTTCAGCTCCGCGATCGTGAACGTGCGCGTCGGCGGTGTGAAGAAGTAGTTCAGTACGACGGTCCCACCGATAGCGGTCACCATGGCCGGCCACAATCCACCGACCAGCGCGACCACGATCACGGCCAGCAGGAAGGCGAGGACGTTGCTGGTCAGGTTGAGGCTGTCTCCGCCGAACCCGAGCAGCAGGGCCAGCAGCGGCGGCAGTACGACGGCCAGCACGAAACCCTCGACCTTGCGCCGGGTGGACAGGCTGCCGCGCAACCGGGGCAGCCTGCCACGGCCCATCTGCGAGTGCGTGACGATGTGAACGTCGATGTCGCCGGAGTCCCGGATGGTCGACGTACCGATCCCTGGACCGGTCAGCGCGCCGAACCGGGAGCGGCGGCTGCCGCCGAGGACCAGCTGGGTCGCGTTCTCGGCCCGGGCGAAGGTCAGCAGCGCGGCCGGGACGTCGTCGCCGACGACCTGGTGGTACGTACCACCGAGGCTCTCGACCAGAATGCGTTGCTCGGCGAGGCGTTTCGGGTCGGCGCCGGTCAGCCCGTCGGAGCGGGCGACATGAACGGCGAGCAGGTCTCCACCGGAGGACCGGGCGGCGATGCGGGCGGCACGCCGGATCAGGGTCCCACCCTCGGGGCCGCCGGTGAGGGCGACCACGACACGTTCCCGGGCTTCCCAGGTCGAGTCGATGTCATGTTGGGCACGGTACTGCTGCAGGCCCACGTCCACCCGGTCGGCGAGCCACAACAGCGCGAGTTCGCGCAGGGCGGACAGATTGCCGACCCGGAAGTAGTTGCCCAGGGCAGCATCGATCTTGTCCGCCGAGTAGACGTTGCCATGGGCCATCCGGCGGCGGAGCGCCTCCGGAGTCATGTCGACGAGCTCGATCTGGTCGGCGGCCCGGACCACGCGGTCCGGGACCGTCTCCTGCTGCGGTACGCCGGTGATCTTCTCGACCACGTCGTTGATCGACTCGAGGTGCTGGATGTTGACCGCCGAGATCACGTCGATCCCGGCCGCGAGCAACTCGTCGATGTCCTGCCAGCGCTTCTCGTTGCGGCTGCCCGGCACGTTGGTGTGCGCCAGTTCGTCGACCAGCGCCACCTCCGGCCGCCGGGCCAGCACCGCGTCGAGGTCCATCTCGGTGAAACTGGCGCCGCGGTAGTCGATGATCCGCCGCGGGACGATCTCGAGTCCTTCGAGCATCTCCGCGGTGTGCTCGCGGCCGTGGGTCTCGACGAATCCGACCACGACGTCCGTGCCCCGGGCCAGCCGGCGCTGACCCTCGCCCAGCATCTTGTAGGACTTCCCGACGCCGGGCGCGGCACCCAGGTAGATCCGCAGATGCCCACGGCCGCTCTTACTCATACTCCGATGATCTCAGTTCGACGCCAGCGCGTTGTTGAGCGTGACGACGTTGACGTACGGCTCGCCCAGGAAGCCCAGGGCGCGGCCCTTGGTGTTCTCCTTGACCAGTTGCTGGACCTTGGCGACGTCCAGGCCACGCTCCCGCGCGACCCGGTTGACCTGCAGAGCGGCGTACGCCGGGCTGATCGCCGGGTCCAGGCCGCTGCCACTGGCTGTCACCGCGTCCGGCGGGACCTGGGACTCCTGGACACCCTCCAGCGCCGCGACCGTCTTCCGCCGCTCCTCGACCATCGCCAGCAGGTCGGAGTTGTTCGGTCCGAGCTGCGAGGCCGAACTCCCCTTCCCGTCGTAGTCGACCGCGGACGGCCGGGTCTGGAACCACTTCGGGTCCGCGACCATGATCGCGTTGCCGTCGGCGTCCTTCTTCCCACTGTCCTGGGTGTACGCCTGACCGATCAGGTCCGAGGCGGTGTCCTTGCCGGCGACCTGAACGATCGAGCCGTTCGCGTTGCCGTGGAACACCACCTGGGACACACCGGTCATCACCAAGGGGTACGCGAGACCGAGCAGCACCGTGAAGAACAGCAGTGCCCTCAGAGCGACCCCGAACTGCCGGACCGAGCCGGGCAGATTGCTTGCCATGAACAACTACCTCTCAACGCAGACCGGGGATCAGCGAGATCACCAGGTCCAGTAGTTTGATACCGATGAACGGGCTGATCAGGCCGCCGACGCCGTACACCAGCAGGTTGCGCCGCAGCATCGCCGAGGCCGACGACGGCTTGTAGCGAACGCCGCGCAGGGCCAGCGGGACCAGCGCCACGATGACGAGCGCGTTGAACACGACGGCGGACACGATCGCCGACTCCGGCGAGTGCAGCCCCATGATGTTCAGCTTGTCCAGCCCCGGGTACGCCGCCGCGAACAGCGCGGGCAGGATGGCGAAGTACTTCGCCACGTCGTTGGCGATCGAGAACGTGGTCAGCGAACCACGGGTGATCAGCAACTGCTTGCCGATCTCGACGATCTCGATCAGCTTGGTCGGGTTGGAGTCGAGGTCGACCATGTTGCCGGCCTCCTTGGCCGCCGACGTCCCGCTGTTCATCGCCACGCCGACGTCGGCCTGGGCGAGCGCGGGGGCGTCGTTGGTCCCGTCACCGGTCATCGCGACCAGCCGGCCACCCTCCTGCTCCTTCTTGATCAGCGCCATCTTGTCCTCGGGCGTCGCCTCGGCCAGGAAGTCGTCGACCCCGGCCTCCTCGGCGATCGCCTTCGCGGTCAACTGGTTGTCACCGGTGATCATCACGGTCCGGATGCCCATCGCGCGCATCTGGTCGAACCGCTCCCGCATGCCTTCCTTGACCACGTCCTTGAGGTGGATGACCCCGAGCGCCCGGGCTGTCCCGTTCACGCTCTCGGCCACGACCAGCGGCGTACCGCCGGACGCGGAGATGCCGTCGACGATGTCGCCCAGCTTCGGGTCGGCACTGCCGCCGTGGCTGTGGATCCAGGCGTTCACCGCACCGGCCGCACCCTTGCGGACCTGCCGGCCGTCCACGTCCACACCGCTCATCCGCGTCTGCGCGGTGAACTCGACGAAGGTTGCGTGCGGCAACTCTCCGGTGTGCCGCTCGCGCAGTCCGTAGCCGGTCTTCGCCAGTACGACGATCGACCGTCCTTCCGGCGTCTCGTCGGCCAGGCTGGACAGCTGGGCCGCATCGGCCAGCTCGGTGTCCGTCACGCCCTGGACCGGGATGAACTCCGACGCCTGCCGGTTGCCCAGCGTGATGGTGCCGGTCTTGTCCAGCAGCAGCGTGTTCACGTCACCCGCGGCCTCGACCGCGCGGCCCGACATCGCCAGCACGTTGCGCTGCACCAGCCGGTCCATGCCGGCGATACCGATCGCCGACAGCAGTGCGCCGATCGTGGTCGGGATCAGACAGACCAGCAGCGCCACCAGGATGACGATGCTCAGATCCGTCTTCGCGTACGCCGCGAACGTCGGCAGCGTGACCGTGGCGACCAGGAACACGATGGTCAGGCTCGCCAGCAGGATGTTCAGGGCGATCTCGTTCGGCGTCTTCTGCCGCGACGCACCCTCGACCAGCGCGATCATCCGGTCGATGAAGCTCTCACCGGGCTTGGTGGTGATCTTCACGACGATCCGGTCCGACAGCACCTTGGTGCCGCCGGTGACCGCACTCCGGTCACCGCCGGACTCGCGGATGACCGGCGCCGACTCACCGGTGATCGCCGACTCGTCGACGCTCGCCACACCCTCGACGACGTCGCCGTCGCCGGGGATGATCTGACCGGCCTCGACGACGACCAGGTCGCCGAGCTGGAGCTGGGTCGCGGGGACCTGCTCCTCGCGGTCGCCGAGCAGCCGGCGTGCGGTGGTCTCGGTCTTGGCCCGGCGCAGCGTCTCGGCCTGGGCCTTGCCCCGGCCCTCGGCGACGGCCTCCGCCAGGTTGGCGAAGATCACGGTCAGCCAGAGCCACACCACGACCCACCAGACGAACACGCTCGAGTCGGTGAAGGCGAAGATCGTCGACGCGACCGCACCCACCTCGACCACGAACATCACCGGGTTCTTCACCATCACCCGCGGGTCGAGCTTGCGCAGCGCGTCCGGCAGGGAGGTCAGCAGCATCTTCGGGTCGAACAGACCCGACGGTGCCTTCTTCTCCACCTTCCCGGTGTCGTTCTTGGCACCCGGGGAAGGGGTCTTCACTAGCGTGGTCACAGTCCCTCCGCGAGGGGTCCTAGAGTCAGAGCGGGGAAATACGTCAGGCCGGTCACGATCAGGACGGTGCCGACGAGCAGCGTCACGAACAGGGCCTTGTGGGTGGGCAGGGTGCCCTGGGTCACCGGTACCGGCTGCTGCTGGGCGAGCGAGCCGGCCAGCGCCAGCGCGAACACGATCGGGACGAACCGGCCGAGCAGCATCACCAGCCCGAGGGCGGTGTTGTAGAACGGGATGTTCGCGCTGAGACCGCCGAACGCGCTGCCGTTGTTGTTACCGGCCGACGTGAACGCGTACAGCACTTCGGAGAACCCGTGGGGACTGTCGGTGTTGAAGATCGAGGCCCGCGCGACCGCCAGCCCCATCGCCAGGGAAGCACCGACGAGTACGACGGTCGGCGTCGTCAGGATGTACAGCGAGACCAGCTTCATCTCGCGCGCGGTGATCTTCTTCTTCAGGTACTCCGGCGTCCGGCCGACCATCAGTCCGGCGACGAACACGGCCAGGACGGCGAGGATGAGCATGCCGTAGAGACCGGTGCCGGTACCACCCGGTGAGACTTCACCGAGCATCATGTGGAACAGCGTCGTACCGCCGCCGAGTGGGGTGAACGAGTCGTGCGCCGAGTTCACCGCGCCGGTCGACGTACCGGTGGTCGTGGTGGCGAAGAGTGCGGAGGCCCATTCGCCGAAGCGGGTCTCCTTGCCCTCCATCGCGGCACCCGCGGCCTGGGTCGCCGTACCGGCGCCCTGGTTCTCGAAGAAGGTCGCCGAGAAGGTGAAGGCGGCCCAGAGCGTGGCCATCACGCCGAGGATCGCGTAGCCCTGCCGCTTGTCCTTGATCATCAGGCCGAAGGTCCGGGTCAGGGCGACCGGGATGACGAGTTCGAGGAAGATCTCGAACAGGTTCGACAGACCGTTCGGGTTCTCGAACGGGTGCGCGGAGTTGGCGTTGTAGAAGCCGCCGCCGTTGGTGCCCAGCTCCTTGATGACCTCCTGGCTGGCCACCGGGCCGCCCGGGATGGTCTGGGCCTGGCCGACCACCGACGTCACTTCGTGGCCGCCGGAGAAGTTCTGCACGACGCCCATCGCGACCAGGACCAGCGTGCCCAGGATCGCGATCGGCAGCAGGACCCGCAGCGTGGTCCGGGTCAGGTCGACCCAGAAGTTGCCGAGCCGGTCGGTCTTGGCTCGCGCGAAGCCGCGGATCAGGGCGACCGCGACGGCGATGCCGACGGCCGCGGACAGGAAGTTCTGCACCGCGAGGCCGGCGAACTGGACCAGGTGGCCCATCGTCACCTCGGGCGAGTACGACTGCCAGTTCGTGTTCGCGACGAACGAGGCTGCGGTGTTGAACGCCAGCCCCGACTCCACGTTCGGCAGGCCGAGCGACAGTGGCAGGTGGCTCTGCAGCCGCTGCAGGAGGTACAGCAGGATCAGGCTGAGTGCGGAGAACGCGATCAGCGACCGGGCGTAGACGCCCCAGGTCTGATCGGCCTTCGAGTCGACGCCGAAGATCTTGTACGTCGCCCGCTCGATCCGCAGGTCCTTGTCGGACGAGTAGACCCGGGCCATGTAGCCACCCAGCGGCCGGTACACAGCCGCCAGGCACAGGATGAGGAAGCCGACCTGCAACAGGCCGGCCGCAGTGTCGGACATCAGAACCTCTCGGGGAAGATCAGGGCGGCGACCAGGTAGAGGACCAGGGCCGCGGCGACCACCAGGCCGGCGATGTTCTCGGCGCTCACAGCTTCTCCACTCCACGCAGCGCGTACCAGATGGCCGCGAAGACGACGACGGTGACGGCGAGATAGATGACGTCAGACATGACGGCGCCGCCTCACAGCTAAAGTGCTCATGAAGCCACTGCACACCGCTCGTTGCCTGCTCAGGAGTGTTCTCGCAGGCCTCTCACACCCGCTCTCACAGCTCTCACAGGCTTCTCACAGGAACGTATTCCGGACCGGACTTCGCCCGTGGCCGTTCTGTCCGCATACTTACGCCTGGCAATCCCAGCTCCAGCCCCACGCACAGACAAGGGAAAGAACAGCACGTGACTGAAGTCGACATCACCGCCCCCGCAGAGCAGTTCTTCTCCGCGCAGACCCGGGAGGCGCTGGCCGAGGCGAGCCGCCGGCTGGCCGAGCGCCTCCAGGCCCACACCGACGCCCTGCTCGCGATGACCGGCACCGAGGAGCAGTCCGCGCTCTACGAGCAGAACGCCGCCCTCGAGGAACTCGTCGAGGGCTGGAACGACGCGGTCTTCGAGCACACCGGTACGGCGCCGCTGCTGCTCGAGGACTCGGTCGACGACGAGGACGACGAAGAGGCCGAGCAGGATCAGGTGATCAGCGTGGTGTCGCGGTTCGACCTGCGCGTGGTCGACCTGGAAGCCCTGCTCGACGCCGGCCGGGCGGCGCAGGAACGGCACCCGGCCGAACTGGACGACGGCGGCGAGGACGAGCCGGTGGACTCGGCCGAGCAGGCGATCTACGAGATCAGCCGCGAGGTCGGCGAGGCCTGGTTCGAGCTCCCGGGCATCGAGATGGTCGCCGGCGCCCGCGCGTACGTCGTACCCGAGCTTCCGTTCGAGCCGCTGGACGCCGACGCCGAGGACGTCGTCACCGAGCTCATCGCGCCGAACGGCGTCGCCACCCACGCCGAGACCTGGGCCTAGCCGAACACCTTCGGGTCCGACGGTCCCGCGCACCAGCCGGGACCGTCACCCCCGACCCACCTGCCCCCCGCTCCTGAGGTTGATCCCACCGAGCCCCCTCGCACCTCAGCCGCTCCCCCGCCACTGAGCATTTCATGGGTTATCCACTGAAATCGCCGGTTGTACCCCCAAATTCCGGGCTGACAACCGGCAACTTCAAGGGTTGTCCGTCGAAATGACCGGCAGAGCGAAGGGCCCAGGCCGGTGCGCAGAGACGGGAGGTGCCCATGCGCGGAGCCGGATCGGAGCGCTGAGCCGGGAGGTGCGCGAGGCGGGTCGGTAGGGCACGTGCAGCTCGACAGGAGGTGTCTTGCCGACCACGCACTCGGCTCGCTCAGCAGCACCTGGACAACGCGCCGATCGCTCGACACCTCCTGTCCGTGTGTCCCCGTCGGACGCCTAACCCATCGCGATCGCGTCGATCTCGAGGAGCCAGTTCTCGGAGTAGATGTCGCAGATGACCACGGTCAGCGCGGGTGCGTGCTGACCGAGGACCTCTTCGCGGATCTTCGAGTTGAGCGCCCGGAACTGCCGGTCGGACAGGTAGGTCGTCACCTTCACCAGGTTCAGCACCCCCATGCCCGCCTCGGCGAGGACCGAGAGCACGTTGCGCCAGACCATCCGGCACTGCGCCTCGAAACTCTCCGGCACTCGGCCGTGCTCGTTGCCCCACGGCACCTGACCGCTGACGAACACCGTCCGCTCGGCCCCACCGACGACCACGCCGTGCGTGTAGTTCCCCGTCGCCGGCGGCAGGATCGCCGGGTTCAGCTGCTGGATCGCAAGCTCCGCCACAGTTTCCTTCCCCCTCCCACGTTGCTGCTTGCCCATGTCTACCCTGCGCCGGATTGAACCGCCTAGCCCATCGGGCCGTATCGATGGTGTTCCGCACCTCAACCGACAGGAAAGTGACATGTCGCTTCGCTCGAAGGGCCGTCCACTCGCTGTTGCGACCGCGTTCATCGGTGGTCTCGCGCTGGTCGCCCCAGCGACCGCCAGTGCGCATCAAGACCACCACGCATCCTCGACGTATCTCGCCGTACAGCAGGTGAACCTCGCCTCCGACCTCCCCGGCAAGGCAGTGTTGACCGACCCGGACCTGGTCAACCCGTGGGGCCTCTCACTCGGCGCGACGACGCCGCTGTGGGTGTCCAACCAGGGGACGTCGAGCTCCACGCTCTACTCGTCCGCGCCGGGCTCGACCACGATCACCAAGGTGCCCACCGTCCGGGTGACGGTGCCGCTGCCGACCGGTCAGGTCTCGAACCCGGGCACCGGCTTCGTCCTCAGCAACGGGACCGTCAGCGCTCCGGCCCGGTTCATGTTCGCGACCCTGACCGGCCAGATCGCCGCCTGGGGTCCGCCGGTCAGCCCGACGATCGGTGCGGCGCAGATCGTCGCCACCACCCCGGGCGCCGCTTACACCGGGCTGGCCGTCGCAACGGCGAGCACCGGTGACCAGCTGTACGCCGCCAACTTCGCGCAGGGCCGGATCGACGTGTTCGACAACGCCTTCAACCCGGTCAAGTTGCCGTGGTGGGCGTTCCGTGACCGCTCGCTGCCGAAGGGTTACGCGCCCTTCAACGTGCAGACGCTGAACGGGAAGATCTTCGTCGCCTACGCCAAGCCCGACCCGAAGACCGGCCGCAGCGTCGCCGGCCGCGGGCTCGGCTTCGTCGACCAGTACACGGTGGACGGCAAGTTCGTCAGCCGCGTCGCTTCCCGCGACTCGCTGAACGCGCCGTGGGGCCTCGCGCTGGCTCCGGCCGCCTGGGGTCAGCCGGCCGGCACGCTTCTGGTCGGCAACTTCGGCGACGGCCGCATCAACATCCTGCAGCCGAAGTCGCACGGTCGCTACAAGTCCGACGGCCAGGTCCGCACCCCGGCCGGCAAGACGCTCGTGATCGACGGCCTCTGGGCTCTGCTCCAGGGCACCGCGACCATCGGCGGCACCGACGCCCTCTGGTTCTCCGCGGGTCTCGACCAGGAGACCCACGGCCTGATCGGCGTACTCCGCAAGCCGTAGTCCACCTGGTGTCCGGGGAGATCGGGGCCTCCCCGGACACTCAGGGTTCTCAGACGCCCTCTCAGGCCTTGAGCGACTTCTCGAACCAGTGATGGGCGTACGGCTCCGCGTTGAACGCGGACACCTCCTGATAGCCCGACGCGCGATACAGCCCGATCGCCTCGGTCAGAGCACGGTTGGTCTCCAGCCGTACGACGTTCGCACCGCGGGCGACCGCCTCGCGTTCGAGCTCGGTGAGCAACCGGCGTCCGAGCCCCAGACCGCGGGCATCGCGGGAAACCCACATCCGCTTGATCTCCGCGGGCTCCTCACCGTGCAGCTTCAACGCACCGCAGCCGATCGGCTCAGCATGCAGCGTCGCGACCAGCAGCAGGCCGGCCGGCAACGTCAGCTCGGCGTCCTCCGCCGAAATGCTGCGCACGTGATCGAACCCGTTGTCGAAGCGCTCGCCCAACTCGTCGAAGTACGAGCGCAGGCACAGCTGTGCCTCCGGCCGCCGCGGATCGACGATGCCGACGTCGACCATCGATGCGGTCAGCAGCCGTGACACCTCGTCCATCGCGGCGACGAGCCGATCGCGCTGGCGCTCACTCAACGGTGCCAGGATCGACCCGGCCAACTCGTCGGACCGCCGGTCCAGCAGCCGCCGCTCCTTCGCACCCGTCCTGGTCAGCCGTGCGATCCGTACGCGCGCGTCCGCACCGCTCTGCTCGACCCGGACCAGCCCGTCCTCCTCGAGCGACCGCAGCAACCGGCTGAGGTACCCGGAGTCGAGGCCGAGCCGCGTCCGCAGCGCTCGTACGTCGCACCCGTCCGCGCCGATCTCCCACAACACCCGGGCCTGCCCGAGCGGACGGTCCCGGGACAGGTAGGCGTCGTTGAGCGCGCCGACGCGCTCGGTGACGATCCGGTTGAACCTTCTGACCGCGGCGATCTCCATTCTCTGACTTTAGTCAGAGAATGGGGGCTCAGTCGAGCGGGCGGAGTTCGTCGGCGTAGGACACGGAGATGCGGCGGAGTACGCCGTCCTTGACCGAGTACTGGCCCATGCGCCACAGCGGCGGACTGTAGGCGTGAACGGTGATGCTGCCCTTGTCCAGCCCGGTCAGGCGGTGGATGTGGTCCGGGCCGAAGCCGTAGACGTCGCCGGCCGTCACCTCGGTCTCGACCGAGTCGGTGCCGATCGCCAGGTTGTGCTCGACCAGCGTGCCCTTCGCCACCGCGACCGCGCCAGACGAGACGTCGTGGTCGTGCCAACCGGTGTCGTTGACCGGCGTCCAGCAGATCAGCCAGACGTCGACGTTCGCGTCCCGATGCAGGGAGGCGAACACCCGCTCCTCGTCGCTGTAGGCGACCTTGTCCTCCCACAGGTGCGGCTGCGCGGCAACCGACGCGGCCAGCTCGGACAGTTCGGCGGCGTCCAGGTCGCGGCCCGGAAGGTTGTCCAGCGACAGACAGTTGTTGAGATCCACTAGCCGGCTGGGCTGGCGCGCCGGGACGTTCGGAACGTCGGTGATCGGCTGAGCAGTCACTGCACTCCCCTCTCAGGAGATGGTTGCCCGGCCCCGGGGTTGACGCCGTACAGGAGCCGGTGTGGGTTGGCGTGGCGGATCACCGCGGTCGCGGCGTCGCCTTGGCGGAGGTCGGTGATCCCGGCGTACGGCCGGTCGGTGCCGTGCACGACCTGGTCGATGCCGAGGACCCGCGCGACCGCGTCGATCCCCTGCGGGCCGTAGCTCGAGGTGTCGACGTACAGGTTGGGGTCGATGGTGCCGAGCCGGCCGCCGCGGGCGGCCAGCCGTTCGTGGTGCACAGGAGCCAGTCCGGCCGCAGCCACGAAGCACAACCGCAGTCGCGGGTGCTGGTGGCGGCCGCCGTACGCGTGCCAGGCCCACCATGCGGCCTGGAGTTGGCCGGCGTAGTCGACGACGGGCGCCCACCACCCGGGCACCTCGCAGTCGGTCCGGGCCGTGCCCGGGTGGACCAGGATCGGCTTGTCCGACTGCTCGGCGACAGCGAGCAACTCGCTGACCTCGGCCCACCCGGCCGGCGTCGCGAGTACATGCGCCGGCAACTGCAGTCCGAGGAAACCGTCGGCCAGTAGTACGCCGAGGCCGTCGACGTCAGGCTTGATCAAACTCACCGAAGCCCAAGCCTTGAAAGGCTCCGGCAGCGCGGCCGCACCCGCATGCCACGCATCGAGTAGCGCGTTGTCGCGGAGCTGCTCGATGCCGAGCGGACTCGACAGCGACACCGCCGCGAGCGTCGTACCGGCGTCCTGCTCGAGGGCGACCCGCTTGTCCACCGCGTGCGCGGCCGGATCGACCTCGTACGGCGCTTCGGTCGCGGTGTGCAGCGTCCAGCCGTCGAGGTACGGCGGCTCGGAGCGGGCCCGGAGCCGGTCGACGAACTCGGCCGGCCAGAGGTGCTGATGGACGTCGATCATCGGCTCCTCCTCCCGGCGGTTTGATCAGATTGAAGCGCTTCAGGATTCTTAGAGTGAAGCGCTTCAATGCGAGACTTGTCAAGTTTCTGTCCGCGGGGCGGTCTAGGGTGCTGATCATGTCCGGAACCGGCCGCAGGCCAACCCTCAAGGACATCGCCGCGGAGACCGGCCTGTCGATGGCGGCCGTGTCCTACGCGCTGCGCGGCCTGCACGGCACTCCCGAGACCAGACAGCGGGTCCAGGACGCCGCCGACCGACTCGGCTACCAGGCCGACCCGGTGGCGCGGGCGCTCGCGTCCGGCCGGAGCGGTTCGATCGGCGTACTGTGCGCGTCGCTCGAGGACCTCTGGCAGCAACGGCTCGCCGCCGCGCTCGGCCGGGAGCTGCTCGCCCCGGACCGGAACGCCTGGATCATCGACTCGGCCGGCGACGCGGACCGCCAGCTCGAGCTCGCCCAGCATCTGGTCGACCACCGCGCCGACGCGATCGTGGTGATCCCGATCAACCCGGCCGCCAAGGGCTGGGCCGCGATCGCGCAGCAGGCGCCCGTGATCGCGATCGGCGACGCACTGCCCGGCGCGAAGGCGAAGTCCGAGGTGGTGTTCGACAACGAGACCGGCGTCAGCATCGCGCTCGGCCGGCTCGCGGAGGCCGGCCACCGACGCGTCGCGGTCCTCAGCCCGACCCGCCGGTTCGAGGTCGAGCGGCCGGCCGAGGAGATCGCTCAGCGCATCGGCGTGAACCTCAAGCTGAAGGTCCGCATCCTGCAGTGCCCGCACGACCTGGCCGGCGCGACCGAGGTCGCCCGCGAGCTGCTCACCAGCAGCAACCGACCGACCGGCATCCTCGCGCTGGCGGATTCGATGGCCTTCGGCGTGTACGCCGCCAGCCGCGAGCTCGGCCTCCGCGTCCCGGAGGACCTGTCCCTGCTCGGGTACGACGACCAGCCGATGTCGCAGCTGCTCACGCCGCCACTGTCCACGTTCCACTGGCCGCTCGCGGAGCTGGTCGCGGACGTCGTCGCGCGCGTCACGTCCGCGGTCGACACCAACCGCCGAGTCCGTCGGACGACGGTGGCCCCGACCCTGATCGAGCGCGGCTCGGTCGCCGCGCCGCCCACCTGAGCGACGCGACGACCTGCCGACTGCGATCTCCACGCGCTCGAAACTAGACTAATTCACTGCACTTACTGTTCATCGTCCAGGATGTGGGAAGGCAGCGGCATGCGGCCGTAGTTCCTCGGTTGCCGCCCAGACCCGTCGGGCCAGGTCTTCGTCGTACGAGATCGCCGACGACCGCACCGGCCGGAACCGGTCGTAGTACCCGGTCGGCGCCTCGGGACCGACGGCCAACTGCACGACCGGCTCGGCACCGCGCCGCGCCGGCAGGGCGAAGGCCTGCACGGCCGCGACCTGCAGCCGCGGGAACTGCCGCCCGAGATCCGTCCGAACCACACCCGGATGTACGGCGACCACACTCAGGTCCGGTCGGCGGCGCTGCAACTCGTACGTGAACAAGAGATTGGCCAACTTCGTCCTGCTGTAGGTGAGGAACGGATCGAACTCCGCCGGCCCGTCCGCCAGCCGCCGCGGATCGATCCGGACCGCGCCACCGCGCATCGGCGACCGATGCCCCTCGGAGTTCACGTTCACGATCCGGCCACCCGGCGGAAGCAGCGGCAGCAACAGCGCGGTCGTCGACCACGGCGCCAGGTGATGGACGGCGAGGTTCAGTTCGATGCCCTCGGCACTGACCTGACGAGTAGGCGTCATCACCCCGGCGTTGTTCACCAGTACGTCGATCCGCTCGGTTCCGGCCGTGATCGCCGCTGTCGCCAGTTCGACGCCGGCCCGCACCGACATGTCTGCGGTGACAACAGTCGCCTCTGGCAATCGCCTGGCCAGGTCGGTGGCGCGTTCCGGGTCGCGCCCGACCAGGAACAGCCGATGACCATCGGCCGCCAACTGCTCAGCCGCTCGCCGCCCCAGCCCCGAGGTGGCACCGACCAGGACGACGACGCTCACGCCTTGATTCCCTTCAACCCAAGGGCACTGCTCAGCGCACGCTCCCTGAGTCCTACCGGCAACCTGGTGAGGACCGCCGCGAGCGTGCGTGCGTCACCGACCGTGTAGCGACGCTTCGGCCGCGGCGCCTCGACCGCACGAACGATGACCTCGGCAACCTTCTCGGCTGGGCCGGGCTTGAAGCGTGCGCTCGCCTTCTCGTAGGCGGCCAGATGGGCGCCGTACAGCGCCACCCGGTCGCCGTCCGTTCGCTCCAGCGCCTCCTGCGCGGCCGCTCCTGCCTTGGTGAAGATCGCGGATTCCGTCGATCCTGGCTCGACCACCACGACCGGGATGTTCCACGCGGCGAGCTCGAGTCGGAGTGCGTTCGAGAGCGCCTCCAGTCCTGCCTTGCTGGCCGACAGCGCACCGAGCAGCGGCATCGCAACCCGGCCGGTCGGCGCACTCACGTTGATGATCCGGCCCGCACCGGCGCGGACCAGCGGCAGGAACTCGCGAACGACGGAGGCCGGGCCGAGCGTGTTCACCTCGAACTGCCGCCGCCATTCGTCGGCCGGCACCAGCTCGATCGGTCCCTGCACGATCACTCCGGCGTTGTTGATCACCGCCCGCAGGCCGCCGACCTCCGCGGCCACCTGCTTGGCTGCGGCCGCGACACTCTCCGGATCCGCCACGTCCAGCGTGACCTCCCGGATTCCCTCACCGAACCCGGCCCGCCCGCGCACCCCGGCGTACACGGTGAAGCCGCGGCGACGGAGCAACGCGACCGTCGCCGCTCCGATGCCGCCGGTCGAGCCGGTGATGAGTACTGCACGACTGTCAGACATTCCGACTCCCTCACGATCAAATGGCCCTCAGGACATGTCCCTAGGGACATATGAGAGCATGCACATGTCCCCGGGGACATGTCAAGATGTTCCGACGAGACCGAAGGAGGCGCGCGATGTCGTTGCGGCACGGGCTGCTCGGGCTGCTCGCCGAGGGGCCCGCCAGCGGGTACGACCTGGCCCGGCGGTTCACCGAGGTCCTGGGCTCGATCTGGCCGGCACAGCACCCGAAGATCTACGCCGAGCTCGGCAAGCTCGCGGGCGAAGGCCTGGTCGAGGTCGAGAGCGAGGGACCGCGCCGGCGGAAGGCGTACCGGATCACCGACGCCGGGCTGGCTGAGGTCAAGCGCTGGCTGACCGAGGTCGAGGTCGACCACACCATGCGGTTGCAGCCGTTGCTCAGGTCACTGTTCTTCTGGCTGATGGACGCCGACGACCTGCAACGCCACCTCGAGTCCGAGGCACGGTTCTACTCCGAACTGGCCGAGCAGTACCGCCAGTACGCGGCGGCCAAGGACCGCGGCGACTTCGGCTACAGCCCGCAGACCCAGTCGATGCGGGTCACCGTCGAAGCCGGCATCCGCCTGTACTCCGCTCTGGCCGAGTGGGCCGAATGGGCCCAGACGGTCCCGCCCGCGAAGCCGTCGAAGGACCACTGAGAACGGCGGAAGGCCGGCCGAGCGGGATGCTCGACCGGCCTTCGCGGGTGGTGCGGGTTACTTCGTACCGAAGACCTGGATCTCGGTCATGTCGGTGAACTGGCAACCGCCGAACGCACCGTCCGGGCAGTTGGTCGCGAAGTCCGGCACCTGCGGGCTCGTCATCACGAACCGGACGTACTGGACGCCGGTCGCGTTGCCGGTCGGGGTGAGCAGGTTGTACTTGCCCCGGTTGTCCGCGGTGAAGGTGCCCTGCTGGGCGACCGCCCAGGTGGTGCCGTCGACCGACGTCTCGATCCGGTAGCCACCGGTCGAGGAGCTGCCGGGGTCACCACAGACGTTCGACGGGTCGACGTTGAACGCCGAGACGTTGACCTTGCCGGACAACTTGATGTCGATGTGCTTCTCGATCATCTGGTTGGTCGGCGTGCCGGCGTCGTCACCGGTGGTGCTGCCCCAGCCGGTGCCCTGCGCGTTGTCGATCGCCATCGCCGGGCCACAGTCCGGGGTGAAGTCCGGACCGTTGAAGTCGACCACCGAACCGCCACCGGACGACGCGGCCCAGTTGCGGCGCGGCGCGAAGTTCGACTTCGAGCCGTTCTTGGCGACCGTCGCCGACTGGACCAGCAGCTCGTAGCCCGGGGCCGACAGGACGACCTTCGGGTAGGTCCCCGGCGCGACACCGGTGATCTTGTACTCGCCCTTCGAGTTGGTCGAGGCGGCGTAGTCGCCGGCGTAGCCGGAGGAGTGACCGCCGATGTACACCAGCGCGCCGGCCACCGGAGCACCGGTGTCCTTGTCCAGAACCGTGCCGCTGAGCGTCGTGGTCGCGCCCGTCGGCGGCTTGTGGAAGTCCTCCGCCGGGAACGAGTCGCCGCCGTCGACGACACCGGCGTACCAGCCCATGCCACGGTTGGCGAAGACGGTCCAGATGGTGTCGGCGTTCTTGCCGCCGCTGGCGACCAGGTCGGCCTGCACGATCGCGTTGCGCATGTCGAGCATCGTCGGGTCGGCCGGCGACAGCTCCATCGCACGGGTGATCAGGCTGACCGCGTAGCTACGGCCGAAGCGCTCCCGCAGGTCCCAGAGCGTCTGGGCCCAGACCTCACCGGACGAGTGCACCTCGGGCGTCCCACCAATGGTCGGGAAGTCGCCGTAGGTGTAGCCACCCTTCGAGCCGTCCGGCTGGATGCAGTTCGGGCTGACCGCCTTCACCCGGCAGTCGATCGCCTGGGTGCGGAACAGCTGACCAGCCGCGACGTACTTGCCCTCGAGGACCTCACCGGGAGCGGTGGTGTCCTTCTCCAGACCGTGCGAGACCAGGTAGTCCATCGCGTAGAAGTCGCTCCACGCCTCGCCCATCGAGCCGGCCTGGATGCTGTTCAGCGTCGAGTTGCCGGTGGCGTCGACGACCAGGCGGTTGGACAGACCGTGGGTGTACTCGTGGTACAGCACGCTCGCGTCGTTCGCACCGCTGGCCGGCACGAACGGGTCCTGCGCGTCCGTCGTCCCCGGGAAGTGCCACAGGTACATCTGCATGGTCGGCGGGGTGCCGTCCGGCGGGGTCGACATGTTCGCGTTGTCGATGTGGTTCGCGTCGGGTCCGCCGTTGGCAGCGGTCGCCGCGCCGTCCAGCGCGTTCAGGAGGACCGGGTCGCCGCCCGCGGCGTCGAACGAACCGGCCGCCGGGGTGAAGCTGATCGGCGGCTTGGCCAGCCAGTCGTGGAAGTTGCTGGCCAGGTAGAACGCGTTCGTGACGTCCTGGTTCATGTTCGTCTTCCAGGAGTCCGGCTTGGCCGGGTCCCAGGTGCAGATGAACGACGCGGAGCAGAGCGAGGAGGAGTTGTTCTGGAAGGGCACCAGCTTGTACTCGGCGCCGGTCTTGGTGCCCGGCACCTTGACCGTCTCACCGGTGTTCGGCCGGTTGTCGTCGTTCACGTCGGCCCAGGCGGCCACCGACGTACCCTCGAGCAGGGTCTTCGCGTTCTTCGGCAGCCACTTGTTGAAGATCAGGTTCTCGACCCGCTGCGTGCCGCCCTTCGCGGCGCCCGGGTAGTTGTCCTGCACCAGCGCGTCGCCGTTGCCCTCGCTGACTAGGTCCTTGCGGTAGAGCAGGGCGCCGGTCTGGGCGTCGATGACGTGGCTGTAGATCTTCATGCCGCCGGCGTTGACGTAGGTCAGCCAGCCCTTGCGCAGCCCGTCGGCGGTGTGGAACCACACCTGCTTGGCGGTGTCGCCGTTGCTCCACGTTGTCGCCGTACCGGCGGACTTCGCGGTCGCGGACTGCGCCGTACCACCGATGTCCTTGGCAGCGGCGGTGCGGGCCGCGGCGGCGGACACCTTCGGCGCGGCCGCGGCGGACCGGGCCTGAGCCTGGGTGGCCAGTCCGGCGACCGGCGAACCCATCAGCGAGATCAGCTCGCCGTGCTTGGTGACGTTGGCCTTCAGGCCGTTGCCGAACACCTCGACACCGTCGACCGTCTGGACCCACGAGATGTGGTGGGTACCGAGGTCGTCGACGTAGTCCTTGCGGAGCTTGAGCGTGCCGAGGTCCGCGGCGGTGAGCTTGAAGACCTCGGGGTGCGCCTTCACGTAGCCCAGCGCGACGTCGGTCGCCTTCTTCGCGCTCTTGCCGGTCAGGAAGCCGTTCAGCTTGGAGACCTGGGCCGGGGTCCCGGTGTTCGGGTCCAGCTCGACGACACCCTGGGTGCCGAGCGAGTTCCGGAACTTCTCCGACGCCGCCGACTCCTGGGCCGCGACCTTGGCGGAGCGGGTGGTGGTGGTCTTGGCGTTCGGGGTCCGGGCGTCGTAGTTGCCCTTCCGCTCCTTGCTCTTGGTGTTCTCGGCCTGGGCGGCCTTGCCCTTGCCCTCGTTGGGGCCGGCCGTCTGCGCGGCCGTGGCGCCGCCGGCGGCGGTCACGGCCAGCACAGTGGCGGCGGAGACCGCGGTGACTGCCAAGAGCCCCCGCCGTCTGCGTGATGTGGTCACAGAAACGCTCCATCAAAAGTGTCTGCGCGGGTCGCCCTCCACGATCCGTCCGCGCCTGACCTTAAGCCTGGCGGACAGTCCGGGGAAGAGATTTCACCGGATTCGCGAGGAGACGAGGGTTGTCCTTCGTGCACGGAACAGTACTAGGAGCGACAGTGAAATCATCGCACCCAGCCAGCAACCGGTTGCGGTGAGTGTCGCGCCGCCGGGGTGGGCGATCGATTCGCCGCGTTCGGCCTGCCAGGTGACTAGCCAGATCAGGCCGGCGTACGACGCCGCGGCGACCGCGACGAGGGCGGTACGGGCACCCTCGGGACGCAGCGCCGGAAAGCGGCGGGCGAGCAGAACGAGGCCCAGGGCAACCAACGGGATCGCCTGCAGTGCGTGCACGCCGAGGAAGTGGCCGATCCTCAGATCGCCACCTTGCGTGCTCCATCCGGTGATCGGCAGCCCAGGGCCGCCGTCGCCGACGCCGACGCCGTGCGAACCGAGGTGCAACTGCTGACCGGCCGCGGCCGCTTCGCGTTGCTGTGCGGGGGTGACGCGGAACATCAGATTGCCGAGCAGCATGCCGGCCAGCGTCGTACCGAGGGCGAGCCGGATGCTCCAGCGCAACGCCCGGTCGCCGGGCTTGTCGAACAGCAACTGGATCGCGATCACCAGGACCGCGGCCCAGACCAGATAGATCGTGCTCGCCATGATGTTGTGGATCAACTGGTCGGCCGGTGTCGACACGTTGAAGTGCAGTTGCCGGCCGCGGACCACGACCTGTCCGATGATGAGGACCATCTCGGCCGCGACGCCGACGGCAACGATCGTGCCCATCCACCAGCCGAGCCGCCGGGCCCGCTTCTGCAGTGTCAGCATCCAGGCCAGCGTGCCGCAGTACAGCGCCAGGCTGATCGCGAACTTCAGCGGCTTCATCCAGATCGGATGACCGAGCAGGATCCGGTCGTCGAGCAGCGCACCGCCGATCGTGACCGGAACCAGTGCGGCGAGTGCGATCGCGACCCAGAGCAACGGCCGATGCAGCCGCGTCGATGAGTCCGGAAGGGTGGGTACGGCGTCCCGGCGGGCGGTAAGGATCGTCATATCTCGATCCTCGGCACCGCGCGGTGTGGGGTCAGGAGCGTCAGCCCCACGAGCGGGGGTGGACCTGAGTCCACCCCCGCTCGTTCGATCAGAAGGCGCCGGCGCCGTTCGGCGTACCGAGACCGGTCGGGCCGTCCCAGCCGGTGCGGGCGTTGCACCACTGGGTCGTCGGGCAACTGCCGTTGCTGCCGCTTGTCACGTCGAACAGCGAGCCGGGGTGAGCGTACGGCAGCGCGTTCGCGTAGCCGCTGGTGTTGCCGGACAGCGCGTAGACCGCCGCGATGATCGGAGCAGCCTCACTCGTGCCACCGAACTGCGCCCAGGTCGACGCCGTCTTGCTGGTCGGGTAGTAGATCGCCATGCCACCCTTGCCCGGGTCGGCGGCAGCGGAGACGTCGGCCATCGCCCGCTTCGAGCACCCGGTGTTGAACGACGCCGCGCCACTCAGCGCGGTGTTGTACGTCGAGCAGCCGGAGCCGGCACCGCTCCACACGGTCTCGCTCCAGCCCCGTGCGTTGCTGGCGGCAACAAGCGACGTACCCCCGACGGCCGTCGTGTACGACGAGGACGCCGGGTAGCTGCCGCCCTGGTAGCCATCGTCACCGGTGGATGCGGTGACGGCGATGCCCGGGTGGTTGTAGTACGTGCCGTAGGTGGCGTCGGACGCGTCGCCACCGCCGTAGCTGTTCGAGATGGCAACGACCCCGGGCTGCTTGGACGCGGTCACCACGGCCGCACCGAGGTCGGCGAAGCCGGCCGACTTGGCCTGGACCACCACGATCTTCGCGTCGGGCGCGGCGGCCGACACCGCATCGACGTCGAGCGCCTGTTCACCGGCCCAGCCGGCGTTGAACCGCGGCAACGATGTGCCGCCGTTCTGGTCGATGACCCGCAGACAGCCGTTGGCCGTCGTACACGCGGACAGCCCGAACTGGGATCGATAGACGCCGAGGTCGCGCTCCAGGTTCGGGTAGCCGTAGGCGTCCACGATCGCGACCGTGCGCCCGCCGGCGCTCAGGCCGTTGAGCTTGTACGCGTCGCGCAGACCGGACGGCGTGAGTCCGGTCGACGGGGGTGTCGCGGAGGCCGGTGCCACGCCCACGGCGTCGACCAGCTTGATCGCGTGGCAGCTCGCGGTGTGCTTGGCCTTGGTGGCCGAGCAGACCTTGGCGGCATGCTTTCCGACGGTGTACGGGGTCGGGGCCGCGACGGCCCCCTGTGCTGTCAGCCCTGCGACGGCCAGTGCGCCGGCGCCCAGGGCGGACACGAGAATCCGTTGCCTCAACAGAACTCCTCGAGCTGGGCAGGCCTCCGCCCCGGACCCGTTCGGCGGGGCGGAGACCGGCATGGGTTGGTTCCGGAATCGTCTGCCCGGGCAGGGACCGCGGACCAGCGATCGGACCCACGACAAATGTCATGGGTTGACCGGCGGGCCGCGCGGTTTTCCCTGTCCTGACGCGAAGTTCCGCGGCCGGACGGCGGTGAAGGATTCCCCCTGACTTTTCCGCGACCCGGCCTTGACACGGTTTCGGCCGTCGGGCCTATGCTGTCGAGAAATCGATTTCCCGCCCCAGGAGGCGTTCCGATGGACCAGTCCCTGCTCAGCCGGCGACGTTTCCTCCAGACGACCGGCGGTACGGCGCTCGCCGCCGCGCTGGCCGGCTGCGGAGGAAGTGACGGCGGCGGTGGATCGAGCACCAAGGAGCTGTCGTTCGTCTACATGGGGACGGCCGAACAGCAGGCCACCTGGAACAAGCTGTTCGCGAAGTTCAGCGAGAAGCACCCCGAGATCAAGCTCAAGGCCGAGGGCATCCCGCTGTCGAACTGGGGCGACTTCTTCAACAAGCTCTCGACCCGGCTGGCCGGCGGCCAGGTGCCGGACGTGATCCAGGTGGCCACCGAGGGCCAGCGGCTGTTCGCGTCCAAGGGCCTGCTCGCGCCGCTCGACGACTACATCACCAAGGACAAGTCGACGATCGACGAGTACTACGCCGACATGGACCCGAACCTGATCGAGTGGAACAAGAAGTACAGCTCCACCGACGGCAAGACCTACTACCTGCCGGGCGAGTTCAACACGATGTGCATGTGGTACTCCAAGGACCTGTTCGCGAAGGCCGGCGTACCCGAGCCGACGGCGAAGTGGACCTGGGACGACTTCCGGCACGCGTGTGAGCAGATCAAGGCGAAGACCGGCGCGTTCGGGTACGCCGCGGGCCCGGAGTACTTCGCGGCGATCATGCCGTGGCTGCTCACCAACGGGACGAGCAGCTTCAGTGACGACTGGTCCAAGCCGACGTACAACGACGCGAAGGCGATCGAAGCGGCCGAGTTCAACCGGGCCCTGGTCGCCGACAAGCTGTCACCGCCGCCCGGTGGGACGTTCGACGCGACGACCGCGGCGGCGCAGGGCAAGCTGGCGATGTTCGGCGGCGGGCGCTGGCCGAT
Source organism: Kribbella sp. NPDC049227 (assembly GCF_043197265.1). Lineage (NCBI taxonomy): Bacteria > Bacillati > Actinomycetota > Actinomycetes > Propionibacteriales > Kribbellaceae > Kribbella > Kribbella sp. NPDC049227. The sequence goes on from NZ_JBICST010000004.1 coordinate 237,319, forward strand.
CATCAGCATCCGCAACCTGAAGGCGACCGCGAAGATGGGCATCGTGCCCTGGCCGACCAAGGTCGAGCAGGGCTCACCGGTGGGCTGGAACGGCTACCCGATCATGAAGGCGTCGAAGAAGAAGGACGACGCCTGGACCTTCATCAAGTTCCTCATCTCCACCGAGGGCTCGTCGTTCTTCGCGCAACTCGGCGGCACCATCGTCCCGGCTCGCAAGTCGATCGCGAACAGCCAGTCCTTCCTCACCGACGCGCCGAAGGGGACGGAGTACCTCTACCAGGCGCTCAGCTACGCCACCCCGATCCCGTCGCCGGACAAGGGCGCCGCGGTGCAGAAGGCGGTCGAGGACGGCTGGAAGCAGGTGCTGACCGGCAACGCGTCGCCGGCCGACGCGCTCGGCAAGGCGCAGACCGCGCTCGAAGGACTCGTTTGAAACCTCAGCGGCGAGACTGGTTGCCGGGCTATCTGTTCATCAGTCCCGCCGTACTGCTCTTTCTCGTCTTCGTCGCCGCGCCCCTGGTCGCCGCGTTCGGTTTGAGCTTGTTCCATTGGGATCTGCTCAGTACGCCGGAATTCGCCGGGCTGGACAACTTCCGCCAGCTCGTCACCGACGGTGCGACGATCCGGGCCGTGGTCAACACGTTCGTGTTCGCGATCTCCTCGGTGATCACGCACATCGGCATCGGCATGCTGCTCGCGCTCGGCGTCCACCGCACCATGACCCGCGGAACGAAGTACTTCGTCCGGACGGCGTTCTTCTTCCCGTTCCTGGTCTCGTGGGCCGCGGTCGCGCTGATCTGGAAGTACGTACTGGATCCGACCTTCGGTCTGGCGAACCACTACCTCTCGGCGACGACCAACTGGCTGGCGTCGCCGACCTGGGCGCTGCCGACGCTGATCGTGGTCGACTGGTGGCACACCATCGGCTACACGTTCATCATCCTGCTGGCCGGCCTGCAGACCGTGCCGGCCCAGCTGCACGAGGCTGCCCGGGTGGACGGCGCGAACGCGTGGTGGCGGTTCTGGAGCGTGACGCTGCCGGTGATGTCGCCGACGATCTTCTTCGCCACCGTGATCACGTTCATCGGCGCGTTCCAGATCTTCGACCCGATGGTGATCATGACGCAGGGCGGCCCGGACGGCGCGACCCGCAGCATCGTGCAGTACACCTACGAGAAGGGCTTCCAGTCCTTCGAGATCGGGTACGCCGCCGCCCTCTCGCTGGTGCTGTTCGTGGTGATCATGATCGTCACCGGGCTCCAGTTCCGGCTCAGCCGCCGGTGGGTGCACCTGTGAAGGGCCGGCTGCTCGACCTCGTCCTGGTGCTCGGCGGGCTGCTGATGATCGCGCCGCTGGTCTGGCTGATCGTCACCGCACTGGCCGAACCGATCAACGCGTTCCAGTTGCCGCCGCAGTGGATCCCGCACCCGCCGACACTGCAGAACTTCCAGCAGGTGCCGGAGCTGATCCCGTTCGCGCGGATGGCCTGGAACAGCCTGCAGATCGCGGTGATCACGACCGCCGGTGCACTGCTGACCAGTGCGCTGGCCGCGTACGCCTTCTCGCGGTTGCGGTTCCCGGGCCGGGACCAGATCTTCTCGGTCCTGCTGGCGGCGCTCGTCGTACCGGTGCAGCTGACCGTCGTACCGATCTTCATCATGATGCGCTGGTTGCACCTGGTCGACACGGCGGTGGCGATCTGGCTGCCGGCGTTGGTGAACGTGTTCGGGATCTTCTTCCTGCGGCAGTACATCGCGTCGATCCCCCGCGAGCTGGACGAGGCCGCGATCATGGACGGCGCGAGCCACTTCTGGATCCTGTTCCGGGTGATCCTGCCACTGGCCCGGCCGGGCCTGACCGCGCTCGGGATCTTCGTCTTCGAGGCGTCCTGGAACAACTTCTTCTGGCCGTACATCTTCCTGTCGTCACCGGAGAAGATGACGCTGCCGGTCGGCCTCGTCTCGCTGCAGGGCGCGATGGGCGGCGGCCCGGCCGTGGTGCTGTTCGCGGCCATCACTTTGGTGGTGCTGCCGATCCTCGTGCTGTTCCTGATCTTCCAGCGCTCGTTCATCGCCTCCATCGCGACCACCGGCCTGCGCGCATGACCGACCACCTACCTGCCGCACTCCGCGCCCTCTGGCACGAACTGCCTTTCATCACGGCCGCCGGAGTCATGGTCTGTACGGCGTCCGGGCTCGTGGTGCTGCTGATGCCTGGGCTCTCACCGGTCAGCGTGCTGCTTGGCGCGGTGCTGGTCGGACCGGTCTGGGCGGCGGTCGTAGCGACTGCCGACTCAGTGGTCCGGGACGGCCGCGGCGGAGTGCTCTTCCTACTGCGCAACCTGAAGCACCACGCCGCCGCGGGTCTCGAGATCGGACTGGTCCCGGCCGCCGTCGGCGCCCTTGCGCTGCTGAACCGACAGCTCTACAACGGTCCGATCTTCGCGATCCCCTTGGCCGTCAGCGGTTGTGCGACCGTCCTCGCCGTGCTTGCCTCGTGCTACGCGTTCAGCCTCCGCGTCACCGGTCGGCTGCGAGGCAAGGCGTTGTGGTTCACCGCCCTGAGCCTGGTCGCTCGTGCACCACTTGTCCCGCTCGGCGTTCTCGCACTGGCTTTTGTCGCGCTGCTGCTCGGTACGTCGGTGACCGCCTCACTGCTTCTGCTTGCCCCCGGCCCGGTGGCGTTGTTCGCCTCCGCAGGTACATGGACGGAGAATCATGCGCTACACCGGTGACGAACTTCGGCACTTCGCACTGCCCTTGGGCGGTCTGGGCACCGGCACGCTCGCCCTGGCCGGCAACGGTGCGCTGCGGCAGTGGCAGCTGCACAACATCGGTAACCACGAGGGACATGTCCCGGACAGCTTCTTCGCGCTGCGGCTCTCGCGGGTCGAGCCGCCAGTGGACGAGATCCGTGTGCTGCAAGGGCCTTCGTCGAGTCCTTCCGGCACCCCGTTGGTCACCGACGACGTCGTACCGGCGGGCGAGGCCCGGCTGCAGGAGTCGCTCCGGCCGTTCGGCGAGCCGACGGTCACCGCCACCTACCCCGGCGCACGTGTCGACTTCGACACCGACCTACCGATCTCCGTCAGCATGGACGTGTTCAACCCACTGGTGCCGTCGGACGCCGAGGCGAGCTCTCAGCCCGTGGCCGCGTTCACGTTCACGCTGCGCAACCCCGGAGCCATCGCAGTGCACGGCAAGCTCGCCGGTGCCTTGCAGAACTCGGTCGGCTGGGACGGCGTCACGCCGATCGACGGTGTCGCCAACAGCCTGTACGGCGGCAACACCAACCGGGTCCGGCGGCACGACGACTGGACCTCGCTGGTCATGGAGAACACCACGCTGCCCGCGGACCACCCCGGCGCGGGACAACTGGTGCTCACCACCGACGGCGCCGACGCGCTGACCTGCGCACAGTGGTCCCGGCCCGGGGAATTCGTTGCCTTCCTCAACGGTCCCGCGACGCCGGTCAGCGGGGCCAGTGCGCCCGGGACGACGTGGAACGGCGGACTGGCCGTGCCGTTCCACCTCGACCCGGGTGAGACGACGCAGGTTCGGTTCCTGATCGCGTGGCACTTCCCGAACCGATATGTCGACTTCAACCAGTTCGGACCGCGGCACGACTACGGCCACAGCCGCTTCTGGCTCGGCAACGCGTACACCCGTCGTACGCCGGACGCCGTCGCCGTGGCCGAGTCGTTCATCGCACGCTGGACATCGTTGCAGGCACTCAGTACTGCCTGGGCCGACGCCTTCGAGACGAGCACACTGCCTGGTGAGGCAGGATCACGGCTCGCTGCGCTGGCTGCCGACGTACGCAGCCCCACTGTCTTCCAGACCGCCGAGGGAACCGTGCTCGGCTTCGAGGGCGTGCTCGGCGCGTCCACGGTGATGTGGGGCGGCCGGTACGGCGGCTCCTGCCCGCTCAACTGCACCCACGTCTGGAACTACGAGCAGACGCTGTCCAGACTGTTCCCGGCGCTGGAGCGGAACATGCGGGACACGGAGTACGACGTGATGCAGGCACCCGAGGGGTACATCCCGCACCGGGTGATTGCACCGACGTACCACCGGCAACTGTGGGACGTGGCGATCGGCGGTCCGGAGGAGCCGGCCCTCGACGGCATGCTCGGCAACGTGCTGAAGACGTACCGGGAGGTGCGGCACGGGGCAGGACTCGAGTGGCTGCGGGACCGCTGGCCGAACGTCCAGCGACTGCTCGCTCACATCCGCACCAAGTGGGACGCGGACGGCACCGGCGTACTGCGTGGCATCCAGCCGAGCACGCACGACATCGACCTGTGTGGCGTCAACTCGTTCATGGGCACGCTGTGGCTGGCCGCACTGCGCGCGGCCGAGGAGATGGCGCTGCTGCTGGGTGAGGACGCGAAGGAGTACCGCACGCTCTTCGAGGCCGGCAGCAAGGCGTACGACGAACTCCTCTACACCGGCGAGTACTACCGGCAGATCCTCTCGCCGGAGGAGAAGCCGGACTTCCAATGGGGCGACGGGTGCCTGGCCGATCAGCTGATCGGGCAGTGGTGGGCTCACCAGCTCGACCTGGGCTACCTGCTGCCGAAGGACCACGTGAAGACCGCGCTGCGCAACGTACTGCGGCACAACCTGCGCACCGGCTTCGCCGACTTCGAGCACCCGTACCGCGTGTTCGCCGACGGCGACGACACAGGACTCCTGATGGCCACCTGGCCGCACGGCGGGCGTCCCGACGTACCCACCCGTTACTGCGATGAGGTGTGGACCGGATCGGAGTACCAAGTCGCCGCCCACTGCCTCTACGAAGGCCTCGTCGACGAGGGCCTCAGCATCCTCCAAGGTCTGTGGAACCGGTACGACGGCACGCGCCGCAACCCGTTCAACCCGATCGAGTGCGGCGACCACTACATCCGCAACGCCGCCGGCTGGTCCGTCCTGGAAGCCCTCACCGGCTACCGCTACAACGCCCTCACCGCCACGCTGACCTTCGCCCCGCTCGACATCGCCCGCGCCAAGGGCGACTGGAGCACCCCCTTCGTCACCCCCACCGGCTGGGGTGTAGCCACGAAGTCGGGCCCCACCGTCACCCTCACCTGCCACACCGGCACCATCGACGTCCACACCCTCCAGGTCGACGGCACCGCCCTACCCGTCGGCCAGTCCGCCACACCCGGAAAACCCTTGGTGGTCACAACGCCCTGACCCCTACCGTCGAGCCATGTCGCTCGTCGAACGCGCACAGGCTCTACAGGCCGAGGCTCAGCAACTGTTCTCGCGCCTCGACCTGCAGACCGCGTTCCCGTGGCCGCCGGTGCTGATCGGCAGCGCGCTCTCCGGACTCATGGTCGTCCGAGACCTCGACATCATGTTCGACGCCCCCGATGCCACCGCGGTGACCGTCCTGACCGGTCTCACCACGCTCGCCCAGCGAGCGGACCTCCAGACGGTCGACTTCCGCGACGAGCGCGGCGACCGCCGCCCGACCTCCGCGATCACCGACGAGCGCTTCTACGCAGTCCTGCACACGGACACCTGGAAGATCGACCTGACCTTCTGGCTGCATGTCGTGGACCGTCCCCACGTCGCCGCTGCCCTCCGGCTCCGCGACTGCACACCCGAGCAGCGCCTCACCATCCTCCGGTTGAAGCAGGAGTGCCCGGACGCGGACAGCTCCGCCATCTACCGCGCCGTACTCGGCGAATGAAGAGCACCGGCCGTCCGGCAACGCCACCGGACGGCCGGGGCTCGGTCAGGGGAAGTCGAGGGCCGCGTACTCCTGGTCGGTGAAGAGACGGGAGCGGATCAGGAAGCGGACGCCCTCCGGGGCCTCCACCGAGAACCCGCTGCCGCGGCCCTTCACCACGTCGACGGTGAGCTGCGTGTGCTTCCAGTACTCGTACTGGTTCGCCGACATCCAGAACGCGATCGGCTTGTCCAGGCCGTCGACGACCAGATCGCCGAGATGCACGTCCGCCGACCCCGTTCGAAATTCCCCGTCCGGGTAACACATCGGCGAACTGCCGTCGCAGCAGCCACCGGACTGGTGGAACATCAGCGGACCGTGCATCGCGGTGAGACGGCGGAGCAGCTCCGCCGCCTCGTCCGAGAGCAGAACCTTCTCGACCATCGGCTCAGAAGAACCCGAGCTTGTTCGGGCTGTAGCTGACCAGCAGGTTCTTGGTCTGCTGGTAGTGGTCGAGCATCATCTTGTGGTTCTCCCGGCCGATGCCGGAGTTCTTGTAGCCGCCGAACGCCGCGTGCGCCGGGTAGGCGTGGTAGCAGTTCGTCCAGACCCGGCCGGCCTGGATCTCCCGCCCGGCCCGGTAGGCGGTGTTGATGTCGCGCGACCAGACCCCGGCGCCGAGGCCGTACAGGGTGTCGTTCGCGATCTTCATCGCGTCGGCGTAGTCGTCGAACCGGGTCACCGAGACGACCGGCCCGAAGATCTCCTCCTGGAAGATCCGCATCTTGTTGTCGCCCTCGAAGATGGTCGGCTGGATGTAGTACCCGCCGGCCAGGTCGCCGTCCAGCTCCGCCTTCGCGCCACCGGTGACGACCTTCGCGCCCTCCGCCTTGCCGATGTCCAGGTAGGCCAGGATCTTCTCGTACTGGTCGTTGCTGGCCTGTGCGCCCATCATCGTGTCGGTGTCGAGCGGGTTGCCCTGCTTGATCGCCCGGGTCCGCGCGGTCGCGTCGCCGAGGAACTCGTCGTAGATCGACGACTGGATCAGCGCCCGGGACGGGCAGGTGCAGACCTCGCCCTGGTTCAGCGCGAACAGCGTGAAGCCCTCCAGCGCCTTGTCGTAGAACTCGTCCTTGGCCGCCGCGACGTCGTCGAAGAACACGTTCGGGCTCTTGCCGCCGAGCTCCAGCGTGACCGGGATGATGTTCTCCGAGGCGTACTGCATGATGAGGCGGCCGGTCGTGGTCTCACCGGTGAACGCGACCTTGGCGACTCTGTTGCTTGAGGCAAGCGGTTTGCCGGCCTCGACGCCGAACCCGTTGACGACGTTCAGTACGCCGGGCGGCAGCAGGTCGGCGATCAGCTCGAGCAGCACGTGGATCGACGCCGGCGTCTGCTCGGCCGGCTTCAGTACGACGGCGTTGCCGGCCGCCAGCGCGGGCGCCAGCTTCCAGGTCGCCATCAGGATCGGGAAGTTCCACGGGATGATCTGCCCGACCACGCCGAGCGGCTCGTGGAAGTGGTACGCGATGGTGTCGTCGTCGACCACCGATACCGACCCCTCCTGAGCCCGCAGCGCGCCGGCGAAGTACCGGAAGTGGTCGATCGCCAGCGGCATGTCCGCGGCCAGCGTCTCGCGCACGGCCTTGCCGTTGTCCCACGTCTCCGCGACCGCGAGCAGCTCGAGGTTGGCCTCGATCCGGTCGGCGATCTTGTTCAGGATGTTCGCGCGATCGGCCGGCGATGTCCGTCCCCAGCCCGGCGCGGCACCGTGGGCGGCGTCGAGCGCACGCTCGACGTCATCCGCCGTACCGCGCGCGATCTCGGTGAAGTTCTCGCCGGTGACCGGCGTGGGATTCTCGAAGTACCCGCCCTTTGCCGGCGGCACCCATTCGCCACCGATGAAGTGGTCGTAGCGGGATTTGTACGTGACCGGGCTGCCATCCTGCCCGGGAGCTGCGAAGATCGTCATAGGTCCTCCTTGGAAACCCGACGGTGGACCGAACCTAGGTCGACCGACGTTGCACCGACGTTGCAGCGTGAAGTGAGGCGGCATGGATTCACCGGAGCAGGCCCGCCGATTGAGCCAGCTGTACGACGACGTGCTCGGCGGCAACCGTGCACCGGACGCGCCGCGCCCACTCGTCGCCGCGTCCTGGCAACGGTCGCTCGCGGCCGCGGTCGATCCCGAGCTGGACGCGCCGCCGGTGATCGTCGACCACGACATCGTCGAGTCGATCCGGGAGAACCATCCGCTCCGCGCGGTGCTGCCGGTGCTGCGGCAGACGCTGACCACGATCGCCGACGAGGCGTCGCACATCATGATCATCACCGACGCCCAGGGCACGATCCTGTGGCGCGAGGGTTCGGCCGACGTACGACGGCAGGCCGACCGGATCGCGTTGTCGGAGGGAGCGGTGTGGTCGGAGGATCAGATCGGCACCAACGGCATGGGTACGGCGCTCGCGGTCGGGGAGCCGGTCCAGATCCATTCGGCCGAGCACCTGGTCCGCCGGATTCACGAGTGGACCTGTGCGGCCGCGCCGGTCCACGACCCCGACACCGGCAAGCTGCTCGGCGCGGTGGACGTCTCGGGTCCGCTGCGCACGGTCCACCCCGCGATGGTCGCGCTGGTCACCGCCGCTGCTCAGCTCGCGGAGGGACAGCTGCGGGTCCGGATGGCCGCGGCCGACGAGATGCTGCGCGCCCGGAACATGCGCCACCTGATGGCGCTCGGCGACGCGCCCGGTGCCTTGCTGACTCCGACCGGCAGGGTGCTCGCGGTGCAGCCGCTCGAGTGGTTGCCCGACCGGCTCGTCGTGCCGGACGGTGCCGACCGGATCGACCTCGGCGACGGACGCGAGGGCGTGATCGAACCACTCGACGAGGGCTTCCTGCTCCGCATCCCCGGTACACCGGTCCGCCGCGGCCGGCCGTCACTCCGGCTGAAGGTGCTCGGCGCCGGTCAGCCGATCGCGGTCGTCGGCGGGCGAGAGATCGCGCTGACGCTGAGGCGGGCCGAAGTACTCGCACTGCTTCTCCTGCATCCGTCCGGACTGACCGCCGAGCAACTGATGCTGCAGTTGTACGGCGACGAAGGCAATCCGACGACGGTGCGCGCGGAGATGCACCGACTGCGCAATCTCCTCGGTGGCGGCGTCCTCGACACCAAGCCGTACCGGATCGTCGCCGATGTCACCGGCGACGTGACCGACGTACGGACGGCTCTCCAGGACGGCGATCTGCACGCGGCCCTGGACCTGTACGCCGGTCCCCTATTGGCTCGCTCCGATGCCCCGGCCCTACGCGCCGAACGGGATGAACTCGACGCCACCTTCCGCCGGGCCGTCCTCGACGCCGAAGATCCCGAGCTGACGTGGCGCTTCGCCCAGACGCCGACCGGCGCCGAGGACCAGGAGATCTTCGAAGCCCTCGACGCCGGCCTCCCGCCGGACGACCCGCGGCGCGCCGCGGTCGCCGCCCGGCTGGAACGGTTGGTCGACTAGAACCGGTCGAACCTCTGTATCGGTGAGGCCACAATCACATCTCTGGCGTGACGAGCCCTACACCGACATGACTCGCGGGTAACCAACCAATAACATCGCTGGTATGCAGATCCTCGCCATCGTCGTCTCGCTCGCGGTCGCCGCGGTCGGGGTCGCGTTGTTCGGCAAGACGATCGGGCACATGGTGTCCGTCATCAAGCTCGGCCAGCCGGCCGGGCGGACCGACAATCCGGGGCAGCGCACCACCACACTGGTCAAGGAGTCGCTCGGCCATACCCGGATGCTGCAGTGGAGCCGCATCGGCGTACTGCACTGGTTCGTCGCGTTCGGCTTCATCGGACTGTTCCTCACCCTGGTGACGGCGTTCGGCCAGTTGTTCGACGCGCACTACGCGCTGCCGGTGATCGGCCACTGGTTCGTCTTCGAGTGGGTCACCGAGTTCCTCACCTGGACCGGCCTGATCTCGATCATCGGGCTGATGGCGATCCGGCTGCGCAACCTGCCGAAGGGCGAGAAGGGCCGCTACAGCCGGTTCTTCGGCTCCACCGCCTGGCAGGCGTACTACGTCGAGTACACGATCCTCGGCGTACTGATCTGCATCCTGTTGCTGCGCGGCCTGGAGTACGAGCTTGGCGCGGGCAGCCGGTTCCACTTCCCGACCACGTTCTTCGTCGGCCAGGCACTCTTCGGCGGACTGAGCGAGTCCCAGTTGGAGAACACGGTCTACCTGGTCGCGATGATCAAGATCCTGATCTCGTTCGCCTGGATGATCACGATCTCGCTGAACGCCACCATGGGGGTCGCCTGGCACCGGTTCACTGCCTGGCCGAACATCTGGTTCAAGCGCAAGGCCGACGGCGGTACGGCGCTCGGCGCCCTGCAGCCGATCATGGTCAACGGCGCGCCGATCGACTTCGAGAACATCGAGGAGCTCGATGAGGACGCGGCCCTCGGTGTCGGCAAGGTCGAGGACTTCACCTGGAAGGGCCTGCTCGACTTCACCACCTGCACGGAGTGCGGCCGGTGCCAGTCGCAGTGCCCGGCCTGGAACACCGAGAAGCCGTTGTCGCCGAAGCTGATCATGATGGGCCTGCGCGAACACGCCTACGCCAAAGCGCCGTACCTGCTGGCGTCGTCCGACGACGAGCGCAAGTCACTGCCCGAGCTGGTGCTGGCCGAGCAGGACAAGCCGTTGGTCGGTCCCGCTGATGTCGCGGTCATCGACGAGGACGCGCTGTGGGCGTGTACGTCGTGCGGTGCGTGCGTGCAGCAGTGCCCGGTCGACATCGAGCACGTGGACGCGATCATGGACATGCGCCGCTACCAGGTGCTGATCGAGTCGTCGTTCCCGTCCGAGCTCAACGGCCTGTTCAAGGGCCTGGAGAACAAGGGCAACCCGTGGAACATGAATCCGTCCGGCCGGATGGACTGGGCCAAGGACCTGCCGTTCGAGGTCAAACAGATCGGCGGTGCGGCCCCTGATGCCCCAGAGACCCTGGACGAGGTCGAGTACCTGTTCTGGGTCGGCTGCGCGGGCGCGTTCGAGGACCGTGCGAAGAAGACCACGCAGGCGGTCGCGGAGTTGCTGAACATCGCCGGCGTCAGCTTCGCCGTACTGGGCGACGGCGAGACCTGCACCGGTGACCCGGCCCGGCGGTCCGGCAACGAGTTCGTCTTCCAGCAACTGGCGATGCAGAACGCGGAGGTCTTCAAGGAGACCGGCGCGAAGAAGGTCGTGTCCACCTGCGCGCACTGCTTCAACACGTTGAAGAACGAGTACTCCCAGCTCGGTGTCGAGCTCGACGTCATCCACCACACCCAGCTGCTGAACCGCCTGGTCCGGGAGGGCAAGCTGACCCCGGTCGCGCCCGCCGACAGCACCCTCAACGGCCAGAAGATCACCTACCACGACCCGTGCTACCTCGGCCGCCACAACCAGGTGTACGACGCCCCGCGCGAACTGCTCGACATCATCCCGGGCGCGGAGTACGCCGAGATGCCGCGGAACAAGACCAAGTCGTTCTGCTGCGGTGCCGGCGGCGCCCGGATGTGGATGGAGGAGAAGATCGGCAGCCGGATCAACCTGAACCGGACCACCGAGGCGGTCGGCACCGGCGCGGACAAGATCGCGACCGGCTGCCCGTTCTGCCGAGTGATGCTGTCCGACGGCCTCACCGCCCAGCAGGCCGACGGCACCGCCCGCGAATCCGTCGAGGTCCAGGACGTCGCGCAGTTGCTGCTCGCCTCTGTAAAACGTGGGGAAAGCTGAGCTGTAAAACTCTTCCTCCTCAGGCGGTCCAGACCATAAGATCTGACGGCTCGAATCACCTGTGGAGGAAAAAAACAGCATGAAGTTCCGTGCCGCGACGGCCGCCGTCGCTGCCGTACCACTCGCCCTCGGTCTCGCCGCCTGCGGCAACGACAAGCCCGAGGCCACCGGCTACAAACCATCGGCACCGGCCAGCGCGCCGGTCGCCACCAACACCGCCGCGCCGCAGCAGGCGGCTCCTGTCGCTCACCTCAACCGGGTCAGCTTCGTCCCGGCGATGACCAGCGCGATCGCCAAGCAGAAGTCCTGGCGCATCACCGGCAAGATGACCGCGAACGGCGCCACGCTGCTGACCATGGACGGGGTCCAGACCGCGAAACCGGTGGCGATGTCCATGACGATGGCCGGCGCGGCCTTCCAGGGCGAGACCGCGAAGTTCGTCGTGGTGAAGGACACCGGCTACGTGTCGATCCCGGGAGTGACGCCCACCGGGAAGTACCTGAAGTTCAAGTCCGGCGCGAACAGCGAGCTGAGTGAACTGCTCGACGGCGGCGACCCGACCAAGATCTTCAAGTCCTTCAACTCGAACGTGGTCAGCGTCAAGTTCGTCCGCACCGAGACCGTCGGCGGTGAGAAGCTCGACCGGTACGGCGTCAGCGTCAACACCGCGAAGGCACTGGCGGCGCAGGGCAAGAAGGTCCCGGCGGGTGTGCCGAAGACGCTGACGTACTCGATGTGGATGGACAAGTCCCATCTGGTCCGCCGGATCTCGTTCGCCCTCGGCGGCGTGTCGATGGTGATGAACATGACCGACTACAACAAGGCGGTTCACATCACCGCACCGCCCGCGAGCAAGGTCGTTTCTCGCTGAGGCCGGATCCGGTCAGATCACATTCGTCGGTGAGAACTTCTCGTAACCTCATGTTACGCAGGTAGAAACTTACCTGTTCCGGAAGTGATCACCGACGGATGATCGGGTGGGCTGGTGCCGATGAGCTTGCGTGTGGGTAGTACTCGACGAACCTTTCTGACCTTGACCGGAGCGGCGGCCGGACTGGCGCTGACCGGCAGTCTTCCCGAGATCGGGAGCGCCATGGCCGGCGCCACCGGCCGCACCGACCGGCGGGACCCGTTCACCCTCGGGATCGCTTCAGGCGACCCGCTGCCGGACGGAGTGGTGATCTGGACCCGGCTCGCGCCGGATCCGCTCGCGCCGTTCGGCGGGATGGACCGCCGCCCGGTCGAAGTCCAGTGGCAGGTCGCGGAGGACGAGCAGTTCCGCCGGATCGTGCGTCATGGCACCACCCAGGCGCGACCCGAGGCGAGTCACTCGGTGCACGTCGACGTACGAGGACTGCGTCCGTGGCGGCACTACTGGTACCGCTTCCGCGTCAACGGACGGTTCAGCCCGGTCGGCCGGACCAAGACCGCACCGCCGGCGGACGCGAACCTCTCCAGCCTGTCGCTGGCCTTCGCGTCCTGCCAGGCGATCTGGGAAGGCTGGTACACGGCGTACGCCGACATGGCGAAGCGGGACCACGACGTGGTGTTCTTCCTCGGCGACTACATCTACGAGTTCGGCATCGACCGGGGCATCCGGCCGGACTCGAACGAGCCCTACATCACGCAGCAGTGCGTGACGCTGGACGAGTACCGCCAGCGGTACGCGGCGTACAAGCTGGACCCGGACCTGCAGCAGGCTCACGCGGTCGCGCCGTGGATCGTCACGCTGGACGACCACGAGGTGGTCGACAACTGGGCCGACGAGGCGCACCCGAGCGCACCACCCGCGCAGTTCCTGGTACGGCGCGCCAACGCGTTCCGTGCGTACTGGGAACACATGCCGCTCCGGCTCGCGCAGCTGCCGAAGGGCCCGGACATGCAGCTCTACCGGCGGTTCCAGTTCGGCCGGCTCGCGGAGTTCAGCGTGCTCGACACGCGGCAGTACCGCTCGGACCAGGCGTACGGCGACGGCACCAAGGCGCCCGGTCCGGAGACCAAGGACCCGGCCCGCACGATCACCGGTGCCGCGCAGGAGAAGTGGCTGCTCGACGGCTGGACGGCCTCGCGCTCGCGCTGGAACGTGATGGCGCACCAGACCGCGATCGCCCGCCTCGACACCAAGGACGGCCCGGACGTCCTGGTTCCGATGGACACCTGGGACGGCTACGAAGCCTCCCGCGACCGGGTCCTCGGTGGCGCCGCACAACGCAAGGTCCGCAACCTGGTCTCGATCGCCGGCGACCTGCACCGCAGCGTCGCGTCGGACCTCAAGCTCGACTTCACCGATCCGGCGTCCGCGACCGTCGGCGCCGAGTTCGTCGGTACGTCGATCACGTCCGGGATCGACGGCATGGACCTCGACCCCGGGGGCGCGACCCTGCTCAAGGAGAACCCGCACATGAAGTACGGGAACTTCCAGCGCGGGTACGTGAGCTGCAGCATTACCCCACAGCGGTGGATCTCCGACTACCGGGTCGTCGACAAGGTCAGCGTCCAGAACGGCGCCGTCAGCACCCGCGCCAAACTCTTCGTCGAGGACGGCCGCCCAGGCATCTCGGAGGTACAGGCATGAGCATTCGCTGGCAGCCGGCCATCGCCTTCGGGGCCCTGGCGGCGGCAACCCTGATCACGTCCAGCTCGATGCCCCAGGCAACATCCGGCGTCCAGGTCAGTACCGATCCGCAGCAGTTGAGCGTGGTCGGCCTGCCCTGCTTCCCCGGCAACCTGACACTGACCATGACCAACACCGGCAGCGAGGATCGGTACGCCGACCTCACCCTCGACCCGTCCGGTCCACTGCAACTGTCCCGGGAACTGTTCTCGTCCTGGCTCCCGGCCGTCGACCCCGACCAGCCGGTGTCCGCACCGGTCGAGGTCCGCGTGCCGCGTGACACCAAGCCCGGCAGCTACACGATCGACCTCGAGGTCGACAAGTCGCGGCTGACCGTCCCGGTCACGGTGAATCCCCTGCCCTCGAAGGATCCCGGCAGCAACGTCGCGCTGGGCGAGCAGGCGGCCGCGTCGTCGACGCACGGCAACTTCACGCTCTGCGGCGCGGTCGACGGCGACAAGGACTCCGAGCACTGGGACACCCTGACCGGCTGGAACGACGGCACCCGCGCAGTCTTCCCGGACAACTACGACGTCGCGCTGGCCGCGCCGACCACGATCAACCGGGTCGAGCTCTACACGCTCGACTCGGCCAAGTACCCGGCCCTGACCAACGGGTTGCGGGACTGGGACGTCCAGGTCCGCAGCGGCAGCGGCGACTGGCAGACCGTCGCCCAGGTCCGGGGCAACACCGCCGGGCACGTGACGTCGACGTTCGATCCGGTCCAGGCGGACGCCGTGCGCATCCTCTGCCTGGACAGCAACGACCACGCCTACTCCCGCATAGTCGAACTCGAGGCCTACGGGAACTAGTGCAAGTACGACGCTCCGTTGAAATCCAGGACGGAGCCGCTGGACCAGGTTGCTTGCGGGGATGCGAGCCAGTAGATCGCGTCGGCCACCTCCTCGGCGGTGGCGACGCGGTCGAACGGGCTCTGCGCCCGGATCGCGTCGCCGCCGGGACCGGCCAGGAACGACTCGGTCATGTCCGTGGCGATAAATCCGGGCGCAATTGACGTCACGGTGATGTCATGTGGCGCCAGCGATACCGCCAGCGACTGCCCGAGGGCGTGCAATCCGGCCTTCGCAGCGCCGTACGCGGGCACGTCAGGCTCGCCTCGGTAGGCTCCGCGTGACCCGACGTTGACAATCACGCCCCGCCGGCCGCCCTCCACAGGCTCCTTGTCCAGCATCTGCCGAGCCACGCACCAGCTCACGTGCGCCGCCCCTTCCAGATTCACCGCGAGAGTACGACGCCAGGCCGCGACCCACTCGTCGTACGGCGTCTCCGCGAGCGGATGCCCGATCCGGCGCGACCCCGCGACCGGCTCGTCGACGAACAACGCCGCGTTGTTCACCAATACGTCGATCCGGCCGAGCACAGCGGCCGATTCGTCAACCAGGGAAGGGATTGCGGCCGAGTCGCCGAGATCCGCGGTGACCACCGCATGGCCGCTGCCGGGGAGCCCGGCACGCACCTCCTCGGCTCGGTCGACCGCACCTCGGCAGTGCAGCACGACCCGGTCGCCGGCCCGTGCGAACGCCCGCGCGGCCGCGGCGCCGACACCCCTGGACGCGCCTGTGACGAGTACTCCTCTGGACACTGTTCCTCCCTGTCTCCGACTGGCCCACATTCTGCCCTGGCGCCACGATGACGACGCCATGACATCAGAAGGGGTTGACAGTGACGTCACGATGACGTCATAGTTCATGGCATGGAACTTGACCACTATCTCGAATCGGTCCGGCGAAGCGTGGAGAACGCCACCGCCCTGGCCGACGATCAAACTCGCTCCGTGGCGCAGCGCCTCGGGGCCACGCTGGATGACGCGGGCCGCCTGGCCCTCATCTCAGCCCTGTCCGACGCCGCCGGGGAGATCAGCCGCGAGCTGTCCCCCGGTTCGGTCGAGCTCCGGATGGCCGGCGGCCGTCCCGAGTTCGTGGTCACGCCGGCTCCGAGCCAGCTGACCGGCCCCGACGAGGCGGACGACGACACCGACGACGACACCGAGACCGAGGACACCGACCAGGTGACCCTGGACGCCGACGAGCCGACCGCGCGGATCACGCTGCGGCTGCCGATGTCGGTGAAGAACAAGGTGGACGAGGCCGCCGCGGCCGAGGGCATCTCCTCGAACGCGTGGCTGATGCGCACCGTGATGACCGAGCTGGGCGACCGGAACCGCCGTGGCAACCGCCCGCCCCGCCCCCCGCGCCCGCCGCGTGGTGTGTTCGGTCCGGACGGACCTCTCGGTCCCAACGGTCCGCTCGGACCCGACGGAGTCTTCGGACCGGACGGTGTGTTCGGCCCCGGTGGCCCCTTCGGCGAGGAGGGCGTCTTCGGACCCGAGCGCGGCCGGCGCGGCCGCGACCGCAACCGTGACGACCGTGACCGGGACAAGGACCGTCGTCGCCGTGGCGGCCACGGCCCGGGCCAGCGGATGACGGGGTGGGCCCAGTGAGCGGCTTCAGCCAGCAACTCGCCGAGGACGCGACCAAGATCGAGAAGCTCCGGATCGAGATCGGCTCCGGCCTGGTCGAGATCGTGCCGGCCGACGGCACCGAGACGATGGTCTCGATCGAGGTCGACAGCGGCACCGAGGACGACGTGCTCGTCGCTGTCCGCGACGGCGAACTGATCGTCGAGGGCCCGCGCAATGTCCGCCGCGGACCGGAGATCCAGGTCCGGATCGCCACTCCGGCGACCATGGAGGCCCGGATCAAGACCGGCTCCGGTGACATCAGCTCGCGGGCGCCGCTGGCCACCGCGCGACTGTCGACCGGTTCCGGCGACATCCGGCTCGACCGGGTCGAGGGTGACCTCGCGGTGAACACCGGCAGCGGCGACGTCCGGGCCGAGTACGTCGCGGGCGCCGTCCGGGGCAGCACCGGCTCCGGCGCGATCAACATCGGCGAGGCCGGCGACGCGGTCGGGCTGAGCACCGGCTCCGGCGACGTCCGGGTCGGCGACGTGGCCGGACCCGCCAGTGTCAAGGTCGGCTCGGGTGACATCACCATCGAGCGGATCCGCGACCACTCGGTCGCCACCTCAGGCTCCGGCGACGTCACGGTCGAGATCGCCGACGCGCCGAGCATCCAGGCCGAGACGGCCCGCGGTGACGTCCACATCGGAGTACCCGACGGCGTCCCGACATACCTGGACCTGAAGACGGTCACCGGACGGATCCGGTGCGATCTGGAGCCGAGCGACAAGCCGGCCGAGGGCGACCGCGCGCTGATGCTGCGGGCCCGCACCGTCTCCGGCGACATCACCGTCACCAAGGTCTGACACCCATCACCCAGGAGGTCCCGCCGGCAACGGCCCGGCGGGACCTGGGCGAAGCATTGCCGAAAACCATCCAGAGGGGAGCAGGACGATGATCACCGAACACCAAGAGGTAGCCCGCCACCGCGTCAACGAGCAGTTGCGCGCCGCCGAGGTCCGCGCCGAGCGGCACGGACGCAAGGCCACCCGGACCCGCACCAGCGGACCCCGCTACGAGCTGGCCGGCGTACTGCGCCGGATCGCCGACCGCCTGGACCCGCAGCGCCGCCTCGACTCGCAGCGCCGCCTGGCCGAGCCGCAGTCCGGCCACCGCGGTACCGGCCTGTCGGTCGTCCGATGACCGGCTCGCCGATCAACGGCGCGGCCGCCGCACTTTGCAACTTGCTGCAACGTCTGGGTTTGGTGACGGTTCGGACCTGCGGACGCTGCTAGCGTTCACGCCGTCACTCTTGGTTCACAACTGGGGAGAGAAACAACGATGTTGCGTCCGTTGATCACCGCAACCGCTGCGGTCGTGCTGCTGGCCGGCTGCAGCGGCGGGGACGACAAGGCTTCCGATCCCACCGCGGGCGACGGCGGTCAGTCGGCATCGAGTCCGGCAACACCCGAGGTCCCTTCGTTCGACCCACCCAAGGCTTTCTCCCCGGTCGCCGCGATCGCCGAGCCGCAGGTGCCGGGAGACAACGACTACACGATCCGGGCCGGCATCGTCGGGCAGACCTCGCTCTACGCGGGAGCCAACGGCATCACCGGCGTCAACGTGACCGGCGCCCACTCCTGGCAGGTCCTGTCCAAGGAAGACACGACCACCACGACCTCCGGCTCCAGCAGCCCGATGGCTGTGCAGCTCGACGGCAAGGAGGTCATCGGAGTCGTCTATGTCGAGCGGGTCCAGGGCAGCGGCACGCAGAAGGCGCGCGGCCAGGTCCTGTTCCAGTGGATCGATCCGACCGAGGGCAAGGTCATCACCTCGATCCCCGTCGACCTCACGCCACTCCTCGGCCCCGACAACGGCGGCAAGGACATCGTCAGCGAGGCGTACGACGCCGCGACCGGACAGATCGCCGTCGCCGTCTCGGCCGGCTCCGCGGAGAACGCGAAGAAGGCCGGCACCTTCACCGTCTTCGCCGACCCGAAGGCGAAGAAGTCGACGGTGACGCCGTTCTTCGCCGTCGCCGGCCTGCTCGACGGGAAGATGGCCGGCGCCGTCGGCGACGGGCAGGAGGGCGCGACCGACCTGACCATCGCGACCGCCGACGCCACCACCGGCAAGGTCACCAAGAAGACGCCCGTGAAGGCGAACTACCTCCGGCCGGCCGGCTTCGGCGCCAGGCGGGCGTACCTGTCCGGCTCGGTGTACGTCCCGGCGCCGCCCGGCAAGCTGGACGGCTACTACTCGTCGAGCGTGTACTCCGTCGACGTCGCCACCGGCGCCTTCACCACGCTGACGTCGACGCTGAAGGACAACATGAACTCGGTCTCCTACGAGTGCCGGGGTGACCAGAAGAACTCGGTCGTCTGCAGCGGCTCGCGCCAGCTGGAGTCGGTCGAGATCATCGGCTTCGACGACAGCACCGGCAAGAAGGTCTGGGGCTACACGAACGATTCGGCCAGTCGCGTCGTACCGAATGTCACCACCGTCTTCCACGGCGTGGTGTACGCCCAGGCCGAGAAGGACGCCGTACTGATGGACGCCGCCACCGGTCAGGACATCGCCTCGCCGACGCCGACCCCCGGCGACGGCGGAACGCCCTCCGGGACACCGTCGGAGTCGACGCCCACCGAGAGCTCGTCGTCCTCCGACAACATCGGCGGCTTCGGCGACACGACCTTGCTGTACGGCGAGCCGAAGTCGCCCAGCATGGTCTCGACGTACGGAAGCGTCTACCTGCTCGAGCCGGGCGACAAGGCCCCGATGTCGACGGAGACGGTGCTGGTCGTCCAGAAGGCGATCGGCTGACGCCATCGGACCGAAAGGCCCCGACCAACTGGTCGGGGCCTTCGTCTGTTTAGACGTCGGTGCGGTGGAAGTTCTGGTACGACCGCGACGGCGTCGGGCCGCGCTGGCCCTGATAGCGGGAGCCGTACTTCGCCGAGCCGTACGGGTGCTCGGCCGGCGACGACAGCCGGAAGAAGCACAACTGGCCGATCTTCATCCCGGGCCAGAGCTTGATCGGCAGTGTCGCCACGTTCGACAGCTCCAGCGTCACGTGCCCGGAGAAGCCCGGGTCGATGAACCCGGCGGTGGAGTGGGTGAGCAGTCCCAGCCGGCCCAGCGAGGACTTGCCCTCCAGCCGCGCCGCCACGTCGTCGGGCAGCGTCACCAGCTCGTACGTCGATCCCAGCACGAACTCACCGGGATGCAGGATGAAGGGTTCCTCGCCCTCCGGTTCGACCAGCCGGGTCAGGTCGGGCTGTTCCTCGGCGGGGTCGATGTGCGGGTACTTGTGGTTCTCGAACACCCGGAAGAACCGGTCCAGCCGCACGTCGACACTCGACGGCTGCACCATCGCAGCATCGAACGGGTCCAGCTGGACCCGCTTCGCGTCGAGCTCGGCCAAGATGTCACGGTCGGAGAGCAGCACGACAGGAACTTAGCAGCGTGCTGCGTCTCCGCCCAGTTCTGCCGGCCCGTTCGGGTGCCTGGTGGCGGATCGTCCGGAGCCCTCAGCTCCCCGGCGTGACCTCACCACCAGACCGTCCCGGCGATGGTTCCGGCACCGTTGCGGCGCACCGAAACCCGGGCCTCAGGCAACGATCAGTCGGCCAGCTTGTTGAACTTCGACACCTGGGTGGCGAAGGTCTTCACCTGCGCCGGCGACCAGTCCTTCAGCAGATCCTCGATCACCTTGTGCCGCTTCTTCCGGGCCGCCGTCAGCTTCCGCTTACCGGCCGCGGTCAGGGTCAGCAGAGTCGCCCGCGCGTCCGACTTGTCGGCGGCCCGCTTCAGCAGGCCCTCCTCCTCCAGCCGTGCGCAGGCCCGGCTGACCGGGCCCTTGTCCACCTCGAGCGCCGCTACCAGGTCGGCCATCCGCACCGGCGCCAACTCCTCGACGTGGTTCAGCAACGCGTACTGCGCCGGCTCCAGGTCCGGGTGCGCCTCGTCGGACAGCGTCCGCTGCAGGCTGCGCAGCCGCCGCGCCATCGTGACGAGCTCCTTCTCCAGGTTCTCCAGCGCGTCACTCGTGTCTGTTGCCACCATTCACCCCTTCATCCAGTTGCCCCGCAACCATCTTGTCCGGTCCCGAGGACCGTGTCCTCACGTTGCGTCAAATGTTGCCCCCGGCAACGCGTTCTAATCTGCCAGAAGATGACCAACCTGCCCAGTCCTGAGCGTGCCCTTTGTGGAAAACTCCCCAAGAACCCCTCGCGCAAACCGCCCGCACGCGTCTTTTCGATGCACCGGGCATCGTCTTCGTCCCGTTCGGTTGACCCGGCAGCAACCAGCGGGCCGCCGCGCCGGACCCGGCGTGCCCGCGGCCCGCCCGATCGGCTATGCTCTTCTCCGCCTGCTGGTCCCACCGCCAGGCAGTGCGGGTGTAGTTCAATGGCAGAACATCAGCTTCCCAAGCTGACAGTGCGGGTTCGATTCCCGTCACCCGCTCCACTTGTCAGAACAAAGTCCAGGTCGCTTCGTGACCTGGACTTTTCCTTTGCCTCACGCTCCTACTCAAACGGTTGACCTACAAGACCGTTGCCCCGATCAACGGACTGCGGACGGGCTTGCGGGCGGTGGATCGGTGGGTGAGGATCGCGGCGATCGTCCACACGACGGCCAGGACGGCGATCGGGAAGAGGTCGCCGTCCTCCTCGGTGAACAGGAGGATCAGGCCGAGATTCACCGCGGCGTGCGCGGCCGTCGCGACGGCGAGGTTGGTACCGCGAGCGGACTGCAGGACTGCGCCCATCACCACCGAGAGCGCGGTCGCCATCACCACGAACAAGCCCATGTAGACGACGCCGTGCGCGAACCCGCCGACATGCCAGAAGCCCCAGAGCACGCCGACGATGAGCGACGAACGCAGTACCGGGAAGCGGGTCTGTAGGTAGGGCTGGAGATAGGCACGCCAACCGAGCTCCTCACCGGCCGCGCCGACGATCATCGTGATCACCAGCACTCCCAAGGGAAACGGCAGACTTTCGGCTCGCCAGCTGCGGCCGGCGATCACGTGGACGAGGACCGACGCGAGCAGCGCCGCGATCACGATGCCGACGACCAACGCACTCCGGCCGGCCGCCACCGCGACCGGCGTGAACCGGGCCTGCACACGCGTCGTACGACGGAACAGCAGGAACATCACGCCGACCCCGAGCGCCGGCGCGAACTGCACCAGCTGGATCAGGTCGGGGTCGGGACCGGCCGCGGCCTGGATCGCGTTCAGCACTCCACTGAAAACCATCGTGGCCAGATAGAACACCAGTACGCGTAAGAACATCGTCACTCCTGGGCGAGGTAGGGCGCGAGCATCAGGTCCAGCTGCTCGGAGAGGAACTCGCTGAGCGAGCCCCAGCCGTTCACCGCCCAGACCTGCAGCGCGCCGTTGAAACAGACAAGGGTGTGGCGAGCGAGAGCCGGTACGTCGGCATCCGGGCGCAGCTCACCGGCGTCCTGGGCCGCGCGGTACAACCGGGCGCAGCTGTCGACGATCGCGGCGGAGTGCGCCAGCGCGTGCTCCCGGAACTCCGGGTCGGCGACGTCGAGCTGGACGAACCCGAGCCCGTTGCCGAGCTCCTCGCGGTGCTTGATGTGGGCAACGGCCGTCAGCGCGAAGTCCCGCAGGATCGCCAGCGGCGAGGTGTTGCGCGCCTCGGCTTCCTCCGCCGCCCGCAGCACCATGACCGGCGACCGGGCGGCCGAGGCGAGCAGCAGACCGCGCTTGGAGCCGAACCTCTGCACCAGCGTCGGCGCCGCCAGACCCACCCGGGAACCGACCGCCGCGAGCGTCAGTTTCACCGGTCCGAGCTCGGCCAGGACCTGACGAGTGGCGTCCAGGATCCCGTCGTCGCTGACCAGCCGCGGCCGAGCCATCCTCACCATCCCCGAGTTTGTGAACCGTCATTCGTTAATGGCGAGACAGTAACAGATCCTTGTTGGATCAGTTAGTCAATGGCAACGGGTGAACAGCGGGACCCGGAGAGGGCCCGCGTGGCTGCTCGTTGCCCGGTCCACCCGCCGCGGACTGGGTTCGTCGTACCAACGGGAGCCTCTTCATGCGTTTCGCCCGCACCGCCTTGGGTCTGTTGCTGACCCTGATAGGCCTGGTCGTCACCCTCGCCGGAGCCGCGGCCGCCTTCTGGCTGGTCGGCCCGGACAACACGATCTCCACCGGCAGTCAGCCGCTGACCAGCGAGGGCCTGGCCGTCATCACCGCGCCCGACCTGCTGGACCGGCACGGCCCGACCCTGCACGTGACCGCGACCGGGAACAAGCCCGTGTTCGTCGGCGTCGGGCAGGACCTGGACGTCTCCAACTACCTGGCCGGCGCGGCCCACACGCGCGTGATCCGGTACGACGTTCCGTCCACCTTCAGCACCCAGCAGATGCGCGGCGGCATCCCGCGGCTGACACCGCCGGGCGAGCTCGACTGGTGGGTCGCGAAGTCCGGCGGCAACGGTCCGCGGTCGATCGCCTGGCCGATCGAGGACGGCAAGTTCGACGTCGTCGTGATGAACGCGGACGGTAGCCCGGCGGTCGGCGCCGACGTCCGCTTCGGCGTCGAGGTGCACCGTGGCTTCGGCATCTGCCTGCTGGTCCTCGGCGCCGGCACCGTCCTCCTCGCCCTCGGCCTGGCCCTCGCAGTCCGCCGCCCGGCCGCGCCGGTCCCAACGTTCACACCCGCGCGGATCGCCTCCGTCCCGGCCCCGGCTCGGACCGCGCCGGCCTCGCCCACCTCCGCGCCGTCCAACCCCGCGCCGTCCAACTCCGCTCCATCCAACTCCGCTCCGGTCGCCGCCGCGCCGGTCGCCTCCGCTCCGGTCGCCGAGCCGGTGTCGCCGTTCGCGCCCGAGCGGGTCAGCCCGTTCGCGCCGGTCGCGACCGACCCCCCGGCGTACCGCGCACCCGCCGACGAACCGATCACCGAGGAGATCCCCGTCTGCCTCCCGGCGATCACCTACCCGCGGCCCGGGCCGAAGCCGGCCAAGCAGCCCATCCCGGCCGCCCCGATGCTGATGTCCCCCGCCGCCGTCGCGCGCGCCAAGTCACCCGCCCTCCTCACCCCGGTCGGCGCAGGCGGCCCGGCGTACGACGAGTCGCCGTACGAGGAGCCGGTGGTCGAGCCGGAGACGGTGTCCCTGGTGGAGTCGCCGGAGTTCGAGAAGAGCGACGAGGCGGTCCGGAGGACGGCCGCGCTCCTGGCCAGCGGAGCTTTGTTGCTCACAACAACGAGTTGCGGTCTGCTCCCGGCCAAGAACAGCCTCGTCGCCTCCGACACCCGCCCGGCCGTCACGCTCGCCGACGCGCAGGCTGTCGTCGCGAAGTACAACCAGCTCAACAACCGCGCCAACGAGAACCGCGACGCGAAGCTGTCCGAGACGATCGAGGCGGATCCGACCCTGGCGCAGACCCGGGCCGGATTCGTCATCGGCCGCAAGCTCGACGCGACCGGCAAGGACTCCACCAAGCCGTTCACCTACACCGATCCGCAGATCGGCGCGCCGGAGTTCGGGTCGTACCCGATGCGGTTCGTGGTCAGCTCCGGCGTTTCCGGTGAGCCGGACAGCCGCCAGCTCGGCGTCTGGCAGCGGCAGAGCGCGGGTACGCCGTGGCTGCTGACGAACTCGGTCTACCCGTCGGCCTCGATGAAACTGCCGCCGATGGAGGGTCTGCGGACGCCGCGGAAGACCGACCTGGACAAGCTCTACAGCCTGCCGACTTCCGCTGCCACCAACCTCGCGGCGTACCTGTCCGGCGGCGCCAAGTCCGCGCAGGCGAAGCACTTCGTCCCCTCACCGGGGGCGGCGAAGCTCCTCGAGCAGCGGGCCAAGGCCAAGATCGCGGACACCAAGGAGTCGTACATCGCGAGTGTCTCGGACACGTTCACTCCGTCCGGCGACCCGCTGACCTTCATCACGTCGTCGGGTGAGGCGCTGGTCTTCCTGGCCCTGACCGAGCAGTACCTGCAGCGCGTCGAGCCGGGTTCGAACGCGTACTGGACCAGCGGCGAGGCGACCGCGTTCAGCAGCATGGTCAAGTACACCCAGACCCTGCACCAGGACTATCTGCACCAGGTCGCGCTGGTCATCCCCACCACGGCGAGCGGCGGCACCATCCGCATCCTCTCGATGGACGGGCAGCTGGTCGGCGCCGGAGGGTCTTGAGCCGCGTTCCGATTTAGTCGGCGGCAAGCGGTTGCTGAAGGATAGTTCCGGCTGGTTGACTCCGGGCGTGAGGTTTTTCCCATCCGCCCGGGAGTACCAGTGGACATCACCCGTCGCCGCCTGCTGTCGTTCGTACCCGCCACCGCTCTGCTGACCGCGGTCAACCCCGCACCCGCCGCCCGCGCGGCCGAGACCATGACCGCGATGGACGCCGAGCCCGCCCAGTTGCTCACCAACGCGATCGGCATCTACGCCGGTACGCCGGAGTCCAACGCGCGTCCCGAGGTCGCGGCCAAGCTCGCCAGCCTCGACAACACTGCCCGGACCTGGCTGGCGGCGCTGGACACCGCCGGCGCGGGCGAGCTGTTCGCCGGTCTCCCCCTCGGCACGAGCGACCCGAACCTCAGCGCGTCGTACCAGCACCTCTACGAGATCGCGCTCGCGTTCAGGCGTCCCGGCCCGGCGTCCGATCTGCAGGGCAACGAGCAGGTCCGCGACCGCGTCGCCGAGAAGCTCGGCTGGCTGCACGACAACTACTACGGCGACCAGTCGAAGGGGTACTACGGCAACTGGTTCACCTGGGAGATCGGCATCTCGACGTTCGTGTCGAAGACGCTGGCCCTGATCGATGCGCCGGCCGAACTCGTCACGCCGTACGTCGCCTCGATGGACGCGTACCTGCGCAACGGCAAGGACGGCGACGTCGACCTGGACTCGCGTTTCCACACCGGCGCCAACCTCGTCGACATCACCGCGAACCGGGTGCTGCAGGGCGCACTCACGGGTGACGACGCGCGGATCCGGAAGGCGCTGCAGGACCAGTTCACCGTCTTCGCCACCGTCGATCCGTACAACCTCCAGCACGGCGTCACCGACGGGTACTACGCCGACGGCGCGTTCATCCAGCACGCGTCCGTCGCCTACACCGGCTCGTACGGGAAGGGCCTGCTCAGCCGGGTCGTGCAGACGATCAAGGTGCTCGACGGGACGGAGTACGCGCAGGGCGACGACCTGGTCGGCGTGGTCCAGGGCTGGGTCGAGGACGGGTTCGCGCCGCTGATCTTCGAGGGCTGGATGATGGAGATCGTCAAGGGCCGCGCGGTCTCGCGGACCGCCACCGGGTACTCCGACGTCGCCGTTGTGGTGGAGGCGATCGTCGACCTTGCCGACTACGCCGTGGGTGACGACGCCGCCCGGCTGAAGTCGTTCGCGAAGTTCACGTCGCGACCGACGATCAACCCGACCAGCTTCGTCTCACCGGTCAGCGTCGCCCGGTACGCCGACATCCAGGCTGACCCGGCGATCGTCCCGGCCGACCTCAACCCGGCGGCGAGCAGTACGGCGTTCAACGCGATGGACCGGACCGTGCACCGGCGGCCCGGCTTCGCGTTCGCACTGGCGCGGAACTCGGAGCGGATCAGCAAGTACGAGTACATGAGCGGCGAGAACCTGATGCCGTGGTTCCAGGGCGACGGAGCGCACTACCTCTACCTGGCCGGTCAGGACCAGACCCAGGCGTTCGGCATCGACTATTTCACCACCGTCTCGCCGTACGCGCTCGGCGGTGTGACCGCGCCGGTGGAGACCCGCAAGACGGTCCCGGAGCTCTACGGAACGCCGTACTACGACAACCCCTCGCACCCGCTGAACTTCACCTCGTCGTCGGAGTCGCAGAACACCTACGTGTACTTCCCGGTCGGGACGAACGTGTACTCCGGCGGCGCGACGCTCGGCGCGTACGGCGCGACCGGGTGGGTGCAGTCGGACGACTTCGCCTACGCGTCGCGCGACATCCTGCCGGACGACTTCGTGGTCTACCGGAACGCGTCGGCGACCAAGTCGTGGTTCATGCTGGACGACGAGATCGTCGTTCTGGCGGCCGGTGTCGGCGACAAGGATCGGTCGGTGACGACGACTCTCGACACTCGCATCGCGGCGCAGGGCGCGCCGGTCGCGATCACCGGCGTACGACGGGACGGCCGGGAATGGACCGGGACGGGTACGACGGATCCGCGGTGGCTGCGGTACACGGATGGTGGGGTTGCGCTCGGGTACTACTTCCTGCAGCCGAGTCAGGTGTCGGTCGGACTCGAGGAGGTCACGCGGAGCCGGCGAGTGGTGCGGACCTCGAACCCGGACACGGCGGTGACCAAGCAGGTGTTTGGTTTGACCGTCTCGCAACCGGCCCGGGCGACCCGGTCGCTCGCGTACGCATTGGTGCCTAACGCAACGGAATCCGCGTTGCGCGGCTACCAGCACGGGCGGATCGCCGTACTGTCGAACACCTCACGACTGCAGGCGATTCAGCATCTCGGGCTGCGGCTGACCGGTGCGAACACGTTCACGGCCGGTCATCACAACCTGCCAGGGCTGACGATCGACGGGCCTGCGTCTGTGTTGCTGCAACGGCGTACCGATCGGACGACGACGGTCGCTGTGTCGGACCCGACCACGCAGCGCGACACGATCACGGTGAACCTGTGGGCGCAGTACCTCCGGCCGGAGTCCGCGGATCCCGGCGTGCAGGTCGTGCGGACTGTGACCGGGACGCGGCTGACGTTCACGACGCGGCACACCTATGGGCGCAGTCTGACGGTCAAGCTTCTTCCAGCCTGGTGATGAGCGTCCGCATGGTGGCGAGCGTCGTCCGCAGGTCGTCGAGGGCGATGTCATCGCTGAGCTTGGCGGCGAACGGGTGCTGGGCGACGGCGATCTGCCGGATCGCCCAGTAGCCGGCCTCGGTACAGGCGAGCAGTTTGGCGCGGCGGTGCGCCGGATTCGGCTGGTACTCGGCGAGACCGCGCTCGACCAGCAGGTCGGCGATGCGCTGGACCCCCTGCCGACTGACGCCCATGATGCGGCCGACCTCGGCGACCGACCTCGGCTCGTCCAGGACGCCGCCGAGGACCTGCCACCACGCGGCGGTCAGCCCGCCGTGCGCGGCCAGGTCCTGGGCGGCCTCCATCAGCCGGGCGTTCAGCCGGAAGGTGGCGAGGATGACGTCGGTCAACAGCACACCACCTTCCGTCGCCGGCCCCGGCTGCGGCCAATCCTTGCGAGGTGGAACCGTCATCCGACCAGGATCGGGTACGCCGATGGGTCGGCGCGGTGGAACACGCCTTCGTACGCATCCAGCTTGCGGTCGTCCGCGAGGCCGAGCCGCTGCAGTGTCGCCCGCGCGAACTGCACTGGCGAGTCCGGTCCGGCCGTGATCAGATCACCGTCGACCACCGCTCGCTCGTCGACGTAGTTGTCACTGCCCTGGTAGCCGGTGGCCTGCAGGTACTCCTTCACCGCGCTGGTGTGCTTGCGCTCGTCCAGCAACCCAGCCCGCGCCAGCCCCGCCGTCGCGCCACAGATCGCCGCCACCGGAATCCCGGCATCGAGGAACCGCTGCGCCAACTTCGCGAACTGGTCCCCCCGCCCGTCGTCCCACTGCCCCGAGCCCGCCAGCACCAGGAGATCCCCTTCATCCGGCTCAACGTCGGCCAGCGCCACATCCGGCACGATCCGCAGCCCACCCATCGTCACCACCGGCTCAACCGTCTCCCCCACAGTCACCACCGTCCACGGCACCCCGGTGAACCGCCCCGTCCGCAACTCGACCAGCAGATGCCCGATCTCCCAGTCCGCCCACGTCTCATACACCGCCACATATGCTGTCCTCATAGACAACACACTGTCATAACGACAACATGTTGTCAATGACTTGAACGGTATCTCCACTCCTCATCTCCACGGAATCGTCGTACGGTGACAAGATGCTGTGGCTGTACATCAGCCTGGGGGTAGCAGGGATCGCAATCGCAGGGTGGCTCGCGTGGCGTCACCACCTGCGGCTGCGGCAGGTAGCGGAACAACTGGAGTCGTTGCGCGTGATGGTGGCGGACGATGTTGCTCGGTTCGGAGAGCAGTATCGGGAGCTCGCGGGGAGCGACTCAGCCGACTACGAAAGTGCAGGGCGGGCGTACTCGGTCGCGTTGGAGGCGAGCAGAGATCTCCAGAATCCGGCTGCGGTCGGCGCGATCACCCGACAGTTGGCGGACGCACAGTACGACGTACTGCGCCACACGTCGACGATCGCGGGCCGACCGGTGCCGGAACGTCGACTGCCGTGCTTCTTCAACCCACAGCATGGTCCGTCGCTCACCGACGTGCTCTGGACAGAGCCAGGACGCGGAACCCGGAAGCTCCCCGCCTGCGCAGACGATGCCGCTCGCATCACGGCGGGCACGGAGCCGTTGATCCGGTACGCCGAACGCAGTGGTCACCGGGTCCCGTACTGGGACGCGGGGCCGGCCTTCGCGCCGTACGGAGCCGGCTATTTCAGCCGGGCCGAGTCATCCCACCAGTTCCTGCACACCAACTTCGGCGGGCAGGACAACCTCGAGTACGGCGACCCGCGCCACTTCACCGGCCCATCCCCGTATCCCCTGGAGCCCAGGAACTGAGCTCAGGCCGGTAGGTCGACCGTCAGGCCCGCGGAGCGGGCGGCGTCGGCCAAGCGCTTGTCGTAGGTGACGAACGCCGTGATCTGAGGGTCGATGCGGAGGGCGGTGGCTAGGTGGATCGCGTCCAGGCTGCGGACGGTTGCCGGCTTCACGGTCTGCGCGAGGATGCGAATGCCGGCGTCCAGATCCACCAAGTCCATCAGGTCGAGGACCAACTGGAGCCGGGTGACGGCTTCGGGTGCATGCCGGGCCAGCGCCCGGGTCGACTCGATCTCGGTCAGCACCGAACTCACCCATCCGACGTCGGCTCGTTCGTCGAGCCAGTCGCGCAATGCCTGTGACTCGGACTCGGCGTGCACGAGCTTCACGATGGCGGCCGAGTCGAGGTAGATCATCCGCGCTCGCCCTCCCGGTCGCGCGAGATCTCGGCGGCAACATCCACACCGTCGGGCTCGCCGAGGGGCATCCGGAGTACTGAGCGACGCATCGCAGCGGCACGCTCTCTGCGCTGAGCGGCCTCGAGCACAGCCAGCCTGATCGCTGCCGATCGCGAACTACCGTCGTGCGTCAGCACGTCCAGCGCATGCTCGGTCTCCGCATCCGTGCGAATCGTGATGGTGTCTGCCATGCACCCAATGTAAGACACAACGTCTTACAGCGCCAACGACTCCTTGATCTGGGTGGCGGTGGAGGTGGCGGAGTGTTTGGTGGTGTCGATGAGCAGGTCGGCGGTGGGGAGGAGCCAGGTTCGGGCGGCTTGGTATTCGGCGACGTGGTCGTGGCGCCAGGGGCGGATGTCTTTGCCTTCGGGGTCGGCGTCGATGCGGGCGTGGAGGGTTTCCGCGTCGGCGTCGAGGAGGACGTGGATGACGGTGTGGCCGAGAGTGTGGAGGGCGGTGGAGATCTCGCGCCAGTAGTCCTCGACCAGGACCGTCTGTACGGCGGCCAGGTGCTGGCCCGTGAAGCGGGCGACCTCGTCCATGACGACGGGGACGAGGGTGCGCCACGGCGGCAATTGCTGGAAGTCGGTGAACTGGTGGTCCTTCAGGTTCGCCGACAACATGTAGCCGACGTACTCGGGGTCGAACAGCCGGATCCCCTCGGTGAGCTCGACCAGCTTCCCGGCCGTCGTCGTCTTCCCCGCCCCGAACGTCCCGTTCACCCAGATGATCGTCATGGTGCGGTACGACGCTCCGCCGCGGCGATCGGTTCGAGGCGGAGGAGTGCGATCCCGGCGACCGCAGTCACGGCCGCGGACAGGACCAACGCACCCCGGATGTCGAGTGTCGCCAGCAGATTGGTGGAGCCCAGCAGCGGGATGGTCTGCGCCAACGACAGCAGCGATTGCAGCCGGGTGAGGTGCGACCGCGGCGTACTGCGGACGAACACCGGCGCGATGTGCGACGTGAAGATCCCGACGCCAACACCTTGGACGAACGTGACACCGACCGCGACCGCAACGGACGTCGCCGCACCCAGACCCGCGATCCCGGCCGCCGCAAGCAAGCACCCCAGCCCGCCGGCCAGCCCCGGTCGTGCGAACGTTCCGAACCGCGCAACGAGCAGGGTCACGATCAACCCGCCGGCCACGCCCACACCGACAACCAGACCGGTCTCCGACGCGGACCAACCGTGTGCGCGGGCCAGCAACGGCACGCACAACGACCGCACCGGCAGCACGAACGCCGCGACCAACGCGACCACCAGTAGCACACTCCGCAGCACCGGATCTCGCCAAGCAACCCGGATCCCGTCTCCCGCCTCCCGCAGTACCGACTGCGGTGCGCTCTGAGGACTCACGTCGTACGGCGGTCTGATCGCGAGCAGCACCAGGAACTGGACGGCGAACGTCAGCCCATCCACCACCAACGCACCGACCAGACCGACAAAGGCAACAATCACCCCGCTGATCGGACCGGCCCCGAGCGTGACGAGCTGCGTGACCGACGTACGCAGAGCCATCGCCCTCGGCAGCTCTTCCTCTGTGACGAACCACCGAGGCAGAGCACCCGCTGCGGGCAGTGCGAACGCGTCGACCGTCCCGACTGCGGCTGCGGTCGCCAACAGCAGCCCAGCGGTGACATTCGAGGCGACGGCGGCCAGGGCGAAACAGCAGCTGCCGACGACGGCCGAGCAGACGAGCAGCATGCGGCGCGGACCCCAGCGGTCGCCCAGGACGCCGCCGAGCAGAAGCAGTACGGCGCGCGGCAGGGAGAAGGCGGTCAGTACGAGCCCGGCGATGTGCGGCGCGATCCCGGTCGCCGCCCAGCCGAGGGCGAAGAACAGCGCGCTGTCGCCGAACGCCGAGAGTGTGGAGCCTGCCAGCCAGCCGTAGTAGCTCCGGTTCACCCGTCCAGCCGGACGGGCATGACGAGCGTGGTGAACGTGCCCTGGTCGGCCGAACGTACGACGACCGGCCGGTCCTGAGCGCAGATCTCGAGCAGTACGTCGGGACCGACGCTCACGTCGAGTGCCGCCGCCAGCAACGACGCGGTGAACCCGATCCGCGCCTCGCCTGACCCGACCACCTCGAGCGGCTCGCCACCATCGATCCGCAACTCTCCGGAACCGATGTCAAAGGCAACAACCTCACGACCCTCCAGCGCCGCCCGCAACGCCGCCCGATCCACGACCACCCGACACACCGGTGGCGCCAGCCCGTCGAGGATTCCCTGGTACGCCGGGTACTCCGCGTCCACCACCGCGATCTCGCGCGATTCCCCGTCCCGCACGATCGCCGCACCCTCGCCCCGGATCTCGAGCTCCACCACCTCACCTGCCGCCGCCCACCGGCTCAGCCCAGCCAGCTCGTCCGCCCGCACCAGCACCCGTCCCGCCGCCCCACCAAACTCCACCGGCCGCACGGTCCGCACCGCCAACCGATACCGATCCGTCGCCACGAACGCCACTTCATCCGCCCCCACCTCGACCAACACACAGTCGAGCGCAGCCAGCACGGCCGCCGACGCCTCGGGAGTCGGGGTGGTGGTGTGGTTTGCCGCGGCGGGGGCGACCTGGCGGATGGCGCTGGCGATTTCGGGGCCGCCTAGGACGACCCGGGTGTGGTCAGCGGTGAGGTGGGTGAGGAGGTGGTCGGCCGCGGCACGGGCGGCGGCTGTCTTGGCCTCGACGGTACGCAGGTGCGCCCGCACGAGACCCGCCAACTCCGCCGGATCGGCATCCAGGGCCAGGCGGACCTCGGCCAACGGCAGGTCGATCTCCCGCAGGTCGCGCAGGAGCCGGGCCCGGGATTGCTGGGACGGGGCGTAGTAGCGGTAGCCGTTGGAGCCGTCCACCGACGCGGGCGGGAGCAGGCCGCAGTCGTCGTAGAACCGCAGGGCGCTCGGCGCCAATCCCACCAGCCGGGCGAACTCACTGATCGTCAACCTCGAAGTCATGCCGCGACCCTCAGCCCTGAACCAACTCGAAGGTCAACTCCGCAGCCGCCCCCACAGGCTCAGCGTCTTGCCGAACCGCTCGCCGCGGATCCAGTCGAGGATGCTCCTCGCGGACCGCTCCGGCGAGACATCGCCACGCACCGACCGCGGCACGTGCTTGCGGATCTCGGCCGCGTCCGCGAGCGCCTCCTCGATCTGCGCCTCGGACCAGCCGCGCCCGGCCAGCCGCTTGCGCCGTACTGCCTCCGAGCAGTCGAGATGCAGCCATCTGCCCTCCGGCAGCTCCGCCGGCAACAACGGCGACAGCAGCAGGACCGGGATCCCGGACCGCCTGATCAGCTCGGTGATGCGCAGCCACAGCGCGTTGTACGCCGGCCAGATCGGCGCCGCGGTCGGACTGGCGATGTTGATCCCGAGCAACCGGCCGTGATCGTCCAGTAACTCGTCCATGTCCATCACGACCATGTTTCCCGGGCTCAGCCGGACCAACTCCGGCACGACCGTCGTCTTCCCGGCCCCGGGTGCACCTGTCACCACGAACAACCTCGTCACAGTCCTAGTGTGGGGTCACTCGATCAGGAGACGCACGGGAGGCCGTACGTCGGGATCCGGCGTTGGCAGGCCGGCCATGCCGGGAGTGATCGACCCGAGCACGCTCGAGTGCCGCGCGCCCGTGCAGCTCGGCACCGTCCCACCGAGCCCGTGAGCCGTCAGGAACCCGAGTACGGCGAACGCGTACGCCTCCTTCGCCGCGGAAGGCAACCCCAGCTCGTCGGTACTGCGCAACGGCACCGCTCCGAGCTCACCCGCCAGCAGATGCATCAGCACCGGATTGCGGATCCCGCCACCGGACGCGATCACCTCGGTCCCGCCATACCGTCGTACGGCGTCCGCCACGGTCCGGGCCGTCAACGCGGTCACCGTCGCGACCAGGTCGTCGGCCGGGACATCCGGCAGCCCTTCCAGGGCCCGAGCGAGGTAGGAGAGGTTGAACAACTCCTTCCCGGTGCTCTTCGGCGCCGCCCGCTCGTAGTACGGCTCGGCCATCAACCGCGCGAACAGCTCCGGCTGCACCCGCCCACGTCCAGCCATCGCTCCATCCGCGTCGAACCCGAGCCGCCCGCCCGTCAGCTCGGCAACCACCGCGTCGATCAACGCGTTCGCCGGGCCGGTGTCGAAGGCAACAGGTTCGCCATGGACGACGGTGATGTTCGCGATCCCGCCGAGATTCAGGGCAATCGGTACGCCGGACCGCCCGCGCAACCACAGCACGTCGATGATGCTGACCAGCGGCGCACCCTGGCCGCCCGCCGCAACGTCACGCGCCCGTAGATCCGAGACAACCGGGATGCCGGTCGCCTCCGCGATCCATGCGGGCTGCCCCAACTGCAGCGTCCCGCGGACCGATCCGCCGTCGACCCAGTGGAACACCGTCTGCCCGTGCGACACGATCAGGTCGGCGTACCCGCCGCACAGCTGCTCGACCGCCTGCCGAGCGACGTCGGCGAACGCCTGCCCGATCCCCGTGTCCAGCCGGCAGACCTGCTCCATCGACGTACTTGCTGGTGGCAACGACCCGGCCACGGCGGTGCGCAGGTCGTCCGAGTACGGCTGGCTGAGCATCCCGAGCGGGGTGAGCACCAACTCGTCGCCGTCCAACCGCAGGTCCGCAGCAGCGGCGTCGATGGCATCGTACGACGTCCCGGACATCAGGCCGATGACTCGCATGTCAGTCTCGCAACTCCCGTCGGTGATCGTCGCCGCGCAAGGTGAGCAGCGCGCCCACGCTCACTGCACACGTCACCATCACATACCAGGCCGGGATATCGATGTTGTCCGTCCGCTTGATGAGCTCGGTGATGATCAGCCCGGCCGACCCGGAGAACACCGCGTTCGACAGCGAGTACGCCAGCCCGAGGCCGGTGTAGCGAGCCCGGGTCGGGAACATCTCCGCGAGCATCGCCGGCCCCGGCCCGGCCATCAGCCCGACAACCAGCCCGGCCACGAACACCGCGATCCCCTTGGCCGCGTTCCCGGATTCCCTGTCCTGCAAGAGATTCATCAACGGCAGCGCCAGTACGACGACCAGCGCCGCGCCGGTCGCCATCACCGGCCGCCGCCCGATCCGGTCGCTCAACCACCCGGCCGGGAGGATCGACAGCGCGAACCCGAGGTTTGCCAGCACCGTCGCGACCAGCGCCTGCTGGAACGTCGCGTTCAGCGTGGCCTGCAGGTACGACGGCATCACCACGAGGAACGTGTAGCCGGCCGCCGACCAGCCCATCAACCGACCGATGCCCAGGGCAATCGCCTTCGCCACCTCACCCGCCGCGGCCGGCTCCGGTTCACGCTCCTGCACCCGCGCGAAGTTCGGCGTCTCCTCGAGCTTGAGCCGCAGCCACAGCGCCACCAGACCGAGCGGCAGCGCGACCAGGAACGGCACCCGCCAGCCCCAGTCGTTCAGCGCCTCCGCGCTCAACGTCGTCGCTAGGATCGCCGCCAGCCCTGCTCCCGCGAGCAGTCCGAGCGCGACCGTGAACGACTGCCAGGCGCCGTACAGCCCACGTTTCGTCTTCGGCGCGAACTCGGTCATGATCGACACCGCGCCACCGAACTCGCCACCGGCCGACAACCCCTGCAGCGCCCGCACCAGCGTCAGCAGCCACGGCGCAGCCGCGCCGATGGTCTCGTACGTCGGCAGTACGCCGATCAGCGTGGTCGACCCGGCCATCAGCAGCAGCACCAGGATCAGCGTCGGCCGCCGGCCGATCCGGTCGCCGACCCGGCCGAACACGGCGGCCCCGATCGGACGGAAGAAGAACGCCAGCGCGAACGAGGCGTAGGTCTTGATCAGACTCTCCGCGTCGCTGGTCGACGTACTGCTGAAGAAGTTCGCCGCGATCACGGTGGCGAAGAAGCCGTAGGCGCCGAACTCGTACCACTCGACGAAGTTCCCGACCGTCCCGGCGACCAGTGATCGCCGCGTCCGCGCCGCGCCGACCTGGCCGGTTGCTGCTGGAGTGCTCACCTCGGGGTCCTCTCCTCTTTGCCCCCGTAGGTTTCTCCCGCCCCCTGGATCCATCTTGGTCTATTAGTCACCAGTACCGCGACCCCGGGATGCAACCTTCCCCGCGCCGCCGGTGTCATCCTGCATACCCAGGCCCGATCATCGACGTGCCGCTGCCGTCCCGGTGAGGCCTTGACACCGAGTGAGCACCGATCAATGATCAGTGACGCTATACCGGTTTATCTCCACTCGCCGCCTGCGGGTTCCGCCAGGCGGCGAACTGGACTTAACCGCTATAGCGCACCGCCCACCTTTGACGAGGAGTCGATCGATGAGTCCACAGCTCATGCGGAGAAGGACCCTGTTGTCAGCCCTGGCCGTAGGCACCGCGGCGGCCACCACCGGGGTCGCACTGCCGGCCCAGGCGCAGCCGAAACGGTGCCGGGCCCGGAAGAACGGCCCGATCTCGGTGGTCTACGTCGAGGTCAACAACGAACCCATGACGAACGTCGCGAAGTACACGCTGGCCAGCGGCGGCGCCCAGGTGTTCGACGTCGCGGTGATCTTCGCGGCCAACATCAACTACGACGGCTCGAAGGCCTACCTGTCCTTCAACGAGAACGTCCAGAACGTGCTCGACAACGTGGCCACCCAGGTCCGGCCGCTGCAGCAGAAGGGCATCAAGGTCCTGCTGTCGATCCTCGGCAACCACCAGGGCGCCGGCTTCGCGAACTTCCCGACCCGGCAGGCGGCCGACGCGTTCGCCCAGGAGCTCGCCGACGCGGTCAACCAGTATGGCCTGGACGGTATCGACTTCGACGACGAGTACGCCGAGTACGGCAACAACGGCACCGGCCAGCCGAACGACTTCTCCTTCGTCTACCTGGTCCAGGCCCTCCGCCAGAAGCTGCCGAACAAGCTGATCACGCTCTACGACATCGGCCCGGCTTCGGACCGGCTGACCTACAACGGCCAGAGCATCGCCAACACCTTCGACTACGCCTGGAACCCGTACTACGGCACGTGGGGCGTCCCGAGCGGCCCGACGTCGAAGGCCCGCCTCTCCCCGGCCGCCGTCTCGTACACCGCGACGAGCTCCTCCACCGCGGCAAGCCTGGCGCAGCGCACGGTCGACGAGGGGTACGGCGTCTTCCTCACCTACAACCTGACGTCGGCGGACACCCACACCTACATCTCGGCGTTCACCCAGAAGCTCTACGGCAGCGCCGCGGTGTACACGCCGTGAACTAGAACTCGTACTCCCAGCCCGGCTTCCAGTTGAACGGGGCGGCGATCAGCTCCTCGATCGGCGCGCGACTGCCCAGAAGGTGCTCGAAGGACCACCGGTTCGCCGAGTGCGCGACCACGAGCACCTTCCGGCCGTCGTACCAGCGCTTGACGTCGGCCAGGAACGACCGGGTCAGCTCGACGACGTCGGCGTAGCTCTGCCCGCCGGGGAACGGAGTGTCGACGCGCTCGCCCCGCGGCTCGAGCGCGCCCGACCGCGCTCCGTTCAGCTCGCCGTAGTTGCACTCGCGCAGCCGCCAGTCCTGGAAGTGCGGCGCACTCAGGCCGGCCAGCTCGACCGTGTGGACGGCCCTCCGCAGGTCGGAGCTGAAGACGACATCGACGTCGCGCCGGCGCGGGCCGATCGCGATCGCTTCCCGGATCCCGGCCTGCGACAGCTGCCCGGGCAGCCATCCGGTCGAGATGCCGCGCTCGTTGTCGAGGGTGATCGAGTGGGTCTCGTAGATCAGTCGTGTGGTCACACCTCACACCTAATCTCACTTTGCCTTCGTTACCGGCCGGTATATACTTAAGTTACTCGTGAGTATTGCGCTGCGAAGAGGTAGGGGAACCCTGTGAACCACTACAAGTCGAATCTGCGGGACATCGAGTTCAACCTGCTCGAGGTCCTGGGCCGTGACGCGGTGCTCGGGCAGGGCCCGTACGCCGACATGGACGTCGACACCGCGCGTGAGGTGCTGGCGGAGATCGACCGGCTGGCCAAGCACGAGCTCGCCGAGTCCTTCACCGAGGCCGACCGCAACCCGCCGGTCTTCGACCCCGAGACCCACGAGGTCCGGATGCCCGAGGCGTTCAAGAAGAGCTACCACGCCTACATGGACGCCGAGTGGTTCAAGCTCGAGCTGCCGGCCGAGCTGGGCGGACAGCCGACCCCGCCGTCGCTGCGCTGGGCCGCCGCCGAGCTCGTGCTCGGCGCCAACCCGCCGGTGCACATGTACGCCGCCGGCCCGAACTTCGCGCACGTGCTCTGGCGCAACGGCACCGAGCGGGACCAGAAGATCGCGCACCACATCATCGAGCGCGGCTGGGGCGCCACCATGGTGCTGACCGAGCCGGACGCCGGTTCCGACGTGGGTGCCGGGCGCACCAAGGCCACCCTGCAGGAGGACGGCAGCTGGCACATCGAGGGCGTCAAGCGGTTCATCACCTCGGGCGAGCACGACCTGACCGAGAACATCATCCACCTGGTGCTGGCGCGGCCGCAGGGCATCGACGGCGTCGGTGGTCCGGGCACGAAGGGCCTCAGCCTGTTCGTGGTCCCGAAGTACGACTTCGACCTGGAGACCGGCGAGCTGACCGGTGAGCGCAACGGCGCCTTCGTCACGAACGTCGAGAAGAAGATGGGCATCAAGGTGTCCACCACCTGCGAGATCACCTTCGGCGACGGCGTACCGGCCAAGGGCTGGCTGCTCGGCGAGGTGCACGACGGCATCGCGCAGATGTTCCAGGTGATCGAGTACGCGCGGATGATGGTCGGCACCAAGGCGATCGCCACCCTGTCCACCGGCTACCTGAACGCACTGGAGTACGCCAAGGAGCGAGTGCAGGGCGCAGACCTGACGCAGCCGGCCAAGGACGCGCCGCGGGTCACCATCACCCATCACCCCGACGTCCGCCGGTCGCTGATGACCCAGAAGGCGTACGCCGAGGCGCTGCGGGCGCTGGTGCTGTTCACGGCGACGTACCAGGACCGCGCCGAGCAGGCCCGGTACGCGGGTGAGCACGACGTGGTCGCCGAGGGCGTGAACGATCTGCTGCTGCCGCTGGTGAAGGGCTACGGCTCGGAGAAGTCGTGGACCCTGCTCGGCACCGAGTCGCTGCAGACCTTCGGTGGCTCCGGTTTCCTGCAGGACTACCCGATCGAGCAGTACGTCCGGGACGCCAAGATCGACACCCTGTACGAGGGCACGACGGCGATCCAGGGCCAGGACCTGTTCTTCCGCAAGATCATCAAGGACCAGGGCAAGGCGCTCGGTCACCTGGCCGAGCAGATCCAGGGCTTCGTCGCCTCCGAGGCCGGCAACGGCCGGCTGAAGGAGGAGCGCGGCCTGCTGGCGAAGGGCCTCGAAGACGCGCAGAAGATCCTGGGTGTGATGGGCCAGGCGCTGATGGCGAGCAACCCGCAGGCGGAGAACGGCGACCCGCGCAACATCTACAAGGTCGGCCTGAACACGTCGCGGCTGCTGTATGTCCTCGGTGACGTGGTCTGCTCCTGGCTGATGCTGCGGCAGGCCGAGGTCGCGCTGGACAAGCTGGGTGGCGAGCTCTCCGCCGCCGACCAGGACTTCTACACCGGCAAGGTGGCCGCGGCCCAGTGGTTCGTCCGCTCCACCATGCCGACGGTCCGGGCCGAGCGGATCAAGGCCGAGCTGACCGATCTCGACATCATGGATCTGCCCGAGTCCGCCTTCTGACCCGAACCCCTCCTCACGATCTGCCCTGGTGAGGAACCACTGTTTGTAGGAGCGTTTCTGCCCGTGGCAACACAACGGCCCTGGCTTGGCTTCCCCTGTCCGAGCCAGGGCCGTCCCCTGTCCCCCGCCGTACGCCAGGGGTGACCTCAGGAAGCCCTCAGGGACGCCTCGGGGGATATGCCGGATCCTGCGGCACCGCCGGTCGGCCTACTGTCGAGCGGACAACGTGGGCGGGACAGCAGAAGAAGAGGCGGACGATGGCGGAGAGCAAGCAACTGGGGGCTGTGCTTCTGGTGGTCGCGGCGGGACTGGCGTTCTGGACCTTCGGGGACCGGGACTCCGACGACACCCACACGATCGACGATCGGATCACCACGGTCGAGCTGTCCGCCAAGAACGCCGACGTCACGATCAGGGTCTCCGGCGACGACCAGACCACCGTGCAGGAGAAGCGCAAGTACTGGCTCTGGAAGCACGGCGACGCGTACTCCGTCGACAACGGCACGCTGAAGCTCGATGGCGACTGCGGCTGGCAGTGCAGCGCCGACTTCGAGGTGACGGTCCCGCGCGGTACCAAGGTGATCGGCCACAACGGCAGCGGTGACGTGTCCATCGCGGGAGTCAGCGGCGTCGACACGAAGTCCACGTCCGGCAAGGTCGAACTCAGCGACATCAGTGGTGACGTGAAGCTCGACCTGACCTCCGGCGACGTCGAGGTGTCGGACGTGACCGGCAAGCTGGACGTGACGGCGAACTCCGGTGACATCGAGGCGCGCGGCCTGAAGGGCGGCCCGGTGAACGTCGAGACCACCTCCGGCGACATCCAGCTCGACCTGACCGAGGCGAACGACGTACGGGCGAAGGGCACCAGCAGCGACATCGAGATCTCGGCGCCGTCGGGTGGCTACAAGGTCAGCACCGAGACCCGCAGCGGCGAGGTCGACAACCAGCTCGGCGACGACGCCGACGGGTCCCACACCCTCGAGGCGACCACGACCTCCGGCGACATCGACCTCCAGGCGCGCTGACCGTCCGTGTTTACGCTCCGGGTACAGATGGGGTGGCGCAGGCGACATCGGGCGTTGATGGATAACGCCGCCAACGCGGAGTAGCGTCGAGGGTGTACGGGCGACTTCACGAGGAGGCTCGGATGAGCATCGGTGTGGGGATCTTTCTGATGGTCGTGGGCGCCATTCTGGCGTTCGCGGTCCGGGACTCGTGGGAGGCCGTCGACCTGACCGTCGTGGGCTACATCCTGATGCTCGCCGGCCTGGCCGGCATCGTGCTCTCCTTCTACATCACCAACCGGCGCCGTCGCGTCGAGACCGACGCGATCGACCCCGCGGTCGAGGAGGAGTACCGCGTCGTCGAGGAACACCACCGCGACATCAAGGAGTAGGACCGCTTCCCCCGGGTTGTGCATGCCCGGGGCCGGTGGTTAGACCGTTCCGCCGGATAGCACCAGTTCGAGCCGGGCCGCGCCATCCGGGGTGACGCGGATCGGGACGCCCCAGTCCTGGCGGTGCATGTGGCAGGCCGGGAACTCGACCTCGGCCGAGTCGTCGCAGGACGCCGCCTGGACGGCGACGTGCAGTACGCCGTCCCCGACCCGCTCGTCGATGACGAGCCGGCGGCTCAGCTCGATGGAGTCGCCGGCGCCTTCACGCAGCAGGTTCTCCGGCGTCGACGACACCAGCAACCGGGTCGACGGTCCGTACCGATCGTCCAGCTTCTGCCCCGGCGGCGGCGTGAAGACGACCTCCAGCGTCACCTCCCCACCCGTGACGTCCATCGGCGGCCGCTGGGTCCTGGTGCTGAACTCGTCCGCCTTCGCCGACGCACCCAGCGGGATCCGGGTCAGCCGATGGGCCGCGGACTCGACCACCAGCAGTTCGTTGCCCACGACAACAGCACCGCTGGGCTCGGCCAGTCCGGTGACCATCGTGTCGACCACATCGGTGCGCGGGTCATAGCGTCGTACGGCGCCGTTGTAGGTGTCGGCGATCGCGATCGAGCCGTCCGGGAGGACCGTCACGCCGAGCGGATGCTGGAGCAGGGCTTCGCTCGCCTTGCCGTCGCGCAGGCCGAAGTCGAACAGGCCGGTGCCGACGGCGGTGTGTACCTCGGTGTCGATCCAGCGCAGCGCGGAGATCTCGGAATCGGCCAGCCAGAGCCGGTCCCCGTCCGCCGCCAGGCCGCTGGTCTGCGCGAACCACGCCTCGGCCGGGGCGCCGTCCTTCAGCCCCTCGTTGGTGGTGCCGGCGGCAACTTCCGTGACCTTGGTGAACGGGTCGTACGTCCACAACTGGTGGACTCCGGCCATCGCGATCCAGACCTTGTCCTGCCACCAGGCGAGGTCCCACGGAGAGCTCAGGACGTCGGTCCCATCGCCGTCCATCCACTGCTTGCCGGTGCCGACCAAGGTGGTGACCCGGCCGCTGGCCAGGTCGATGCCGCGGAGCGCGTGGTTGACCGTGTCGGCGACGACGACGTCGTACCCGAGCTTGGTCGCGACCTCGGCCGGGAGCCGCGTCAGCCCGTTCGGCTCGGAGAAGCTGGCCTGTGCCTCGCCGTCGGCGAATCCACGGTGCCCGGTGCCGATCCGGCGTACGACGGTGGTCGCGTCCTCGGCGAGTTCGACGATGCTGTGGTTCCCGGCGTCGGCCACCAGGAAACCCTTGTCCAGGGCAACGACCTTGGCCGGGAAGCGGAGGTCGGTGGGCTCCGGCGCGGGAGCGACGTACGGCGACTTCCCCCGGGTCAGCGTGCCGGCGCGCTCGTGCTCCTCGATCAGCTCGGCCAGCTGGGCGTCGAGGGCGTGCGCGTGTCCCTCACCGGAGTACTGCGCGACGATGTACCCGTTCGGGTCGACCAGGACCAGCGTCGGCCAGGCCCGGGCGGTGTAGTTCTGCCATGTCACCAGCTCGGGGTCGTCGAGCACCGGGTGGCCGACCTCGTACCGCTCCACGGCGGAGCGGACCGCCGCCTCCTCGCCCTCGTGCGCGAACTTCGGTGAATGCACCCCCACGATCACCAGCGCGTCGCCGTACTTCTCCTCCAGCGGCCGCAACTCGTCCAGCACGTGCAGGCAGTTGATGCAGCAGAACGTCCAGAAATCCAGCAACAAGAACCGCCCCCGGAAGTCCGCGAGCGACAGCTCCCGCCCTCCCGTGTTCAACCATCCACGACCCTTGAGCTCCGGCGCACGCACATGCATGCCGCCATTCTCCGCCGCGGCTCAAGAACGCCCGCGGGCGGCCCAGCCTGCGGACCGTCCCCACCCGCCTCCCCGCCGGTGGTGTACCGACCAACGGGTAGTGCACCGGCGATACGCCGTACACAGAAACGCACGAACGCTCAACTGCACTACCTGTCGGCCCACCATTACCCGTCCATCCGCACGCTCCCACCCCAGCCGAGGCCGACGACCCACACATCAACCAGCAGAACCTCCAGCTCCCACGCACGCTGCTGACCGGTGTGCCGGCGACCGGATATCCCCTCGAGTTGTGCCTTCTCCCCTGTCATACGAACAGAGAACCCACAACACCAGCGGATATCCCGTGGAATGCAGGGAAGTGCCGGGCGGGGTGTGCGGGCGGCCGGCGGTTGCGGGCACGGAGGCGGGCGGCTGCCGAGGCGGGGTGGGGTGGGTGGTGCGGTGGGTCAGCACGGCGGGCGGTTGCGGCGCGCGGCGGAGGCCGCGGGACGTACGGCGGGCGGTTGCGGCGCACGGCGGAGGCCGCGAGACGTAGGCGGGCGGTTGCGGGACGGGCGGAGTGGGGTGGGGTGGTGGGTCAGCGGGGTAGGACGAGGGTGTCGGTGAGGAGTTTGGCGGTTTTGCGGAGGGTGGCGGGGGATGAGGAGAGGTCGGCGGCGAGGGCGTAGGGGGTGAGGGGTTCGCCGGGGCCGACCAGGCGGTGGCGGTGGGCCAGGAGCCAGACGATGGCGCGCGGCCAGGTGGACAGGCGGGCCTTGGCGAGCAGGTCGGGGGCCTCACGGACCAGGCGCTCGGCGATGTCGAAGGCGTCGGGCGCGTACGCGTTGCCCAGCGTCTCGCCGGCCATCAGCCAGGCGTGCGGGGCGAGGACGGACAGGGTGGCGGCCTGGGACTTGTCGAGTCCGTGCAGATCCGGCTGTGGCGGTGACCCGAGACCCGACAAGGCCCGGTACGCGTCCTCCAGGTCGTTGGTGGTGTCGTCGAGGAAGACCCGCTCGCCCGGTTTCGAACCGACCGGGTCGACCATCGCCGCGGCCTCCAGCGCCGGCGTCCACACGTCCACCGCGTCGACAGCCTCGTCGATGGCGTCCAGCGCCAACTGCGTCCGGTCCCCCGCGAACCCCAGCCAGGCCTTGACCACCACCGGCACGGCCTCGAAGTAGGTGCTGTCGGCAAGCACCTTGCGGGGCAGCCAGTGCGCCAGGAACAGCTCGACCAGTACGGCGCTCACCCGCAGCGGACCGCCGACGGTGTGGTCCACCGCATGGTCGATCCACAGCCGCACGATGTCCGCCGCGTCCCCGGACAGGCCCGCGCCGTACGGCGACTCCAGGAAATCGTCGACCAACTGATCCCGCTGCCTCGGTGACAGCAGTGGGCGGACCGGTGGGCGGATCGGGCGCTCCGGCAACTGGGTCAGCCGGTTCACCAGCAGGGCCGAGAAGAACTCGAAGTCCTCGCTGACCGGCGGATCGTCGTAGTCGTTGGTCTCGCCCAGCGCCTGCAGGATGATCCCGGCCGCGGTCGGCGGGCGGACCGAACGGATCGTCACCCGGCCGCCGCGCTGGTACGCCTCGAGCACCCGGTCCACCGGCGGCCCGACGAACACGTCCTTCACGAT
The DNA here is from genome assembly GCF_043197265.1 of Kribbella sp. NPDC049227. NCBI lineage: Bacteria > Bacillati > Actinomycetota > Actinomycetes > Propionibacteriales > Kribbellaceae > Kribbella > Kribbella sp. NPDC049227. Next base: position 281,411 of record NZ_JBICST010000004.1, read on the forward strand.
CGCGCCGAGGTTGTTGTCGATGAACACCACCACGGTGTGCGGATGGTGGTCGTCGTCGTAGTCCAGTACGACGCTCAGCCCGTCACCACTGATGTCCTCGGACACGATCGCGCTGGTCAGCCGGAACCCGGCGATCCGGGTCACCCACTCCGGCACCTCGGCCTCGGTGCGCAACCTGGACAGGTGTGCCCGCTGCAGCGGCAACCGGCCGGCCGGACCGACCGTGCGGGCCAGACTCGTCAGCAGGACAAAGGATTCGAGGTCGCGGCGCTCACCGAGCACCCGCGCGGCATCGGCCCAGAAGAACCGCTCGACCTCGCCGATCTCGTCCGGCCTGCCGGCCGGCCAGAGCTGGTCGGCGAGCATCGCCGCCGACCGAGCGACGGAAGCCTCGGCGATCACCGGGTGCAGGGCCGGCGGCGCGGCGGCCAGGTCGAGGGAGAGCGTTTCCAGCAGGGTTTCCAGCACGGCGACGCTCGGCGTGGTGTCGACGTCGACACCAGCCGTGGGTCCGTGGGTCGGGCCCGGCGCCGAATCGACCAGCCGCAGGTGGCTGCGCCGTCCGTCCCGGCCTCGCGGTGACTTGGTCACGTCCGCGACATTACCGTCCGGTCCCGGTCCGCCGCAGGCCCCTGCGCGCGTCCTGTGGACAACACGCTCGACACGCCGTCACGGAACGACTGCGGCCCGTGCTTGGAGTAGCACGGGCCGCGTCGTACGTCGTACCGCCGGTCAGCCCTTCAGGGCTCCCGCCATCAGACCGCCGATGAACCAGCGGCCCAGCAGGATGTAGACCAGCAGCGTCGGGAGCGAGGTGATCAGCGCGCCCGCCATGCTGGCCGCGTAGTCGACCTTCTGCCCGCCGGCCAGCGCCGCCAGGCCCAGGGTCACCGGGCCGTTGTTCTGCTGGGTCAGGAACAGGGCGAACAGGAAGTCGTTCCAGACCGAGGTGAACTGCCAGATCAGCGTCACCACGAACCCGGAGATCGAGATCGGCAGGATGATCCGCAGGTAGGTCTGGATCAGCCCGGCGCCGTCCACCCGGGCCGACTCGATGATCTCGTTCGGCACGATCGTGGCGTAGTAGTTCCGGAAGATCAGCGTGCAGATCGGGATGCCGTAGATGCAGTGCGCGATGATCAGCGTCGGCACGCCCCGGGTGACGTCCAGTTCGGTGAACGTCGTCCGCAGCGGCAGCATGACCGCCTGGTAGGGGATGAACATCCCGAACAGGATGAACGCGAACACGATGTTCGCGCCCGGGAACCGCCAGCGGGCCAGCACGAACCCGTTCACGGACCCGATCATCGACGAGATGATCGCGGCCGGGATCGCCAGCGACAGCGAGCGGAGCATGTACGGCTGCAGCACGTCCCAGGCCTTGCGCCACGGCTCCAGCGTCCAGGTCGTCGGCAACGACCACTGCGCGGCGGCGGTGGTGTCGGCGGACGTCTTGAAGCTGCCGATCACCACGACGTACACCGGGGTCAGCACGAACAGCAAGAAGAGCAGCAGCAGGAGATACCGGACGGTCCGGCTGCGCCGGGTCGATCCGTCCGAGATCATTCCGTGCTTCTGCGGCTTCCGGCTGATCGCCGCGGCGGCCTGGCCGGTCGCGGCCTCTACGGCGGTCATTCCTGACTCTCCTGCCGGACGGTGTACGCGACGTACGGGATGACGAGTACGGCGACGACCGCGAGCATCACGATCGCGATCGCGGCCGCCTTGGCCTGGTCACTGCGCAACAAGGTGTTCCACATGTAGATCGAGGGCACCTCGGTGCGGAACTGGTTCGGCCCGGTGATCGCGTAGATCAGGTCGAACAGCTTCAGCGACATATGGCCGAGGATGATCAGCGCCGACAGGGCGATCGGCGACAGCTGGGGAAACAGCACGTGCCGGTACAGCTTGAACTCCGACGCGCCGTCGACCCGGGCCGCCTCACGCAGCTCCGGCGGGATCCCCCGGAAGCCTGCCAGGAACAGGGCCATGATGTACCCGGACAACTGCCAGACCGCGGGCAGGGCGATGGCCATCATCGTGGTCCACCGGCTTCCCGCGGTCCACCACGGATTCTCCAGGAAGTTCAGATGGAGAATCGAGAACAGCCGGTTCAGCCCGCGTGCGTCGTCACCCTGGGACGGGTTCAGCAACCAGCCCCAGACGACGCCCGAGGCGATCATCGAGATCGCCATCGGGAACAGGTAGATCGACCGGAAGACCGACTCGCCGGGCACGCCCTTCTCCAGCAGGAGCGCCCAGAGCACGCCGAAGATCAGCGTGCCCACGATGAACGCCACCGTGAGCACGCCGAGGTTCTTCAGTGAGTTGAGGAACCGGTCCTCGCTGAACAGGTTCGTGTAGTTCTCGAACCCGACATAGTGGACCGTGCCCTTGCGGGCCGTGTGCCGGTCGGTCAGCGAGGTGTTGAAGGTCCAGGCGATCAGCCCGTAGACGAAGTACCCGAGCAGCAGCACGGTCGGCAGGAGCACCAGGGCGCCAGGACCCCAGGTGCGGATTCTTCCGTGCATGCTCAGTCCTCCGGCCCGCGACCGGTCCGCAACTCGATCGGCATCAGTTCGTCTTCATCGCAGCGCCGATGGCGGACTGCAGCTTGGCGACGTCCGGGCTGCCACTGAACTGGCTGAGCGCGGACAGGATGTCGTTGTTCTGACCCAGCGTGCACGCGGCACCGTGGGCGCAGGACGGGACGATCTTGTCGGACTTCCAGTCGGCCATCGCGGTCTGCTGGTACTTCGGGTAGTCCTCCGGCTTCGCGTCCGAGCGGGCCGGGATCGAGCCCTTCTTGGTGTTGAACGCCTTCTGGCCCTCGGCCGAACCGACCGTCTTCAGCCAGCACTTCGCACCGTCGGGGTCCGCACCGTTGGTCGGCAGCGTGAACGAGTCCGCCAGGAACTGGAAGGTCCCCGCCGTCCCCGGAGCCGGCCAGTAGGTGTACGCGGAGTCCGGAACCTTGTCGGCCAGCTGCTGCGCGGCGACCCAGTCACCCATCAGCGTGTAGCCGGCCTGGCCCTTGTTCACGTACCCCAGCGCGTCCGGCCAGTCGATCGCCTCGCGGTCCGCGTTGGTGTAGGTCAGCAGCTTCTTGTACTTGTCCAGCGCCGCGGTCACGTCCGCGCCGGCCCAGTCGGTCTTCCCGTCCCACAGACCGCTGAACTTGTCCGGACCGAGGTCGGCCAGCAGCACGGCCTCGACCAGCATCTCCTGCGCGAAGCCCTTGGAGATCGCCAGCGGCGCCTTCACACCGGCCGCCTTCAGCTTGTCCATGTCCGCGATCCACGCGTCCACGCTGGCCGGCGCCTTGGTGCCGTCGATGCTGGCCTTCTTCAGCACGGTCGGGTTGGCCCAGACCACGTTCGCCCGGTGGATGTTGGCCGGGATCGAGTAGATCTTGCCGTCGACGGTGAGGTTGTCGATCAGGTTCTGCGGGAAGGCCTTGTCCAGCCCGTAGTCCTTGTACAGCTGGCTGACGTCGTCGACCTGCCCGGCGTTGATGTAGTCCTTCAGCTCCGCGCCGGCGTGGGCCTGGAACGTCGACGGCGGCTTGCCCGCCTGCAGGTCGTTGGCCAGCACCTGCTTGGCGTTCGACCCGGCGCCACCCGCGACCGCGGAGTTGACGAACTTGAAATCCTTGCAGTCGGTGTTGAACACCGAGACCATGCCGTCCAGGCCGGCCTTCTCGCCGCCATCTGCCCACCAGGTGAAGACGGTCACGTCCTTGCTGGCCGCCGAGTCTCCCCCGCCGCCACCGTCGTCGCTGTTCCCGCAGGCGCTGACCGCGAGAAGACCCGCCGCACTCAGCACCGCGAGGGTCTTGCTCAGACCACGCATGTTCACTCTCCGATCACTTGGGTGGAGCCGCCTGTGACAACGATGCCCCCTTGACGGCCCAACTCTGGGCACGCGGCCCGCCGAGTGTCAACGCTCCGCGCAGGCGCGTTGCGCAGCCGTGACCCCGCGCGCCGCACGAGTGTGAGAGCGCGCACATCCGGCGCCCGATCGGGCACCATGAGCAGTCGCGTTGCGCGAAACTTTCCTACGGACGCAGGAGAACCTTGATCGCCCGCCGCTCGTGCATGGCTTTGTAGCCCTCGGCCACTTCCGCCAGCGGCATCTCGACGTCGAAGACCTTGCCCGGGTCGATCTCGCCCGCCAGTACGTCGGCCATCAACTGCGGCAGGTAGGCACGCACGGGCGCTGCTCCACCGGCCAGACCGACGTTGCGCCGGAACATCACACCGATCGGCGGCTCCACCCCGTGCGGCACTCCGACGAACCCGACCATCGCCCCGGCCCTGGCGACATCGAACGCGGTCGTCATCGCCTGTCCGGTCCCGACACACTCCAGAACCGCGTCAGCACCGACACCACCGGTCAGTTCGAGTACGGCGTCCCGCGCCGCGTCATCGCGTTCGGAAATGATGTCCGTGGCACCGAACTCGACGGCAAGCTTCTGACGTGGTTCGTGCCGTGACAAGGCAACGACTCGCTCCGCCCCCATCCGCGAGGCCGCCAGTACGCCGCACAGTCCGACGGCTCCGTCACCGACCACGACCACGGTGTCGCCGGCCTTCACGCGCGCAGCGCGGGCGGCATGCCAGCCGGTGCCCATCACGTCGGACAAAGCGAGCAGCGACGGGACCAGCGAGTCGTCCGGCGGCTCGGGCGTCGCCACCAGCGTGCCATCGGCGAACGGGAGCTTGACGTACTCGCCCTGGCCGCCGTCTGCCTGGTCGGTGCCGTAGCCGACCCGGTTCTGGCAGGCGGTCTGGTACCCGGCCTGGCAGTTCGGGCAGGTGCCGTCGCTCACCACGAACGGCGTGATCACGAAGTCGCCGGGCTTGACCGTGCGCACCTCGGCGCCGACCTCCTCGACGATCCCGACGAACTCGTGCCCGATCCGCCGCGGCTCCGTGACCGGGTTCTCGCCCCGGTACGGCCACAGGTCCGAGCCACAGATGCATGAGGCAACGATTCTCACCAGCGCGTCCGTCGGCCCGTCGATGGCCGGATCCGGGACGTCGCTCAGCCTGATGTCAAACGGGGCATGAATCATCGTGGCACGCATGCTGCCAGCTTAAGCCGTGCTGTAGCGGCCCCTGCGGTGGACCAGGGGTGGGACCTCGTCGGCGGCGAGCTCGACATGGACGATCTCCAGCTGGACCTGGAGAGCCCAGCCGACCTCGGGCGGATCGGGCGTGGCCAGGGTGCAGCCGGCCCAGGTGGTGACACCGACCGGAGCCGGGCCCCACTCGGTGTCCGTCCAGTCGATCAGCCGGAACGGGCCGCCCGGAGCCGGCGCGACGTAGCCGAACGCGTCGGCGAGCTGCTGATGCGGGGCGCCGAGCAAGGCGACGACCGCGGTCCTTGCCTGACGCAACGTTTCCCACAGGTCCGAGTCGGGATCGATCAAGCCGATCACGTAGCCGGGCTCGCCGTCGGCGACCAGCATGGACGACACCGTGAGCCCCGCGCGCTTCCCGTCGTACGAGCTGGTCCACAGGCCGACCGGCGACGGCAGCCGCCCACGCAGCCGGCGGACCGGGCTGCGCTCGGACTCAGGCGGCAAGAACGGGTGATCGCCGTGGATCGTCATACCCGCACGGTACTTACCGCGCGGTCACGCGGGGCGGCAGGGTGAAGCGGTCGATGGGCTGGACGAGCAGGCCGTGGGCGCCGCGGATCGTGTCGGGCCGTCCGTCCGCGTCGAAGGTGAACCTGTACCGCTGCCCGTAGGTGCCGGCTCCGGAGTCGTCGGTCACGAGCAGCGTGTCGCCGTCGGCTTCCAGCACGGTCGGCCTGTCCGCCGGATTGCCCTGGGCCGGATCGAGGGCATAGAGCCGGCCACCGAGCAGGACGATGTCGCTGACGCCCCAGACGTTGGCGTACCGACCGGTGAAGCGGGCCAGATCGGCCGGGTCGGCCGGGCGATCCTTCGACTCGGCCAGATCGAGCAGGCGGAAGAATCCCTCGGCGAACGGCCCGGCCGGACCGTCGATCGAGTTCGTCAGTACGGAGACCGCGATCCGGGCGGACCCGTCGACCATGGACCGGGTGGTGTGCCCCGGGTAGCCGCCACCGTGCCCGAACAGCTGCCGGTCGCCGGTCTTCACGATGTCCAGACCCAGCCCGTAGCGCGGCCAGTCGTCCCGCGTCGTCTGCCACAGCGGGTGCTGCATCTCGCGCTTCGACTTGTCCGTCAGCAGCCGGTCGTCGCCGGGCAGGTGCGCGGAGAAGTAGGTGACCAGATCCCGGGCGTTGCCGAAGAAGCCGGTCGCCGAGGCCAGCGCCCGGGTGTCGACGTGCTCGATCGGGACCCGGTCCGGGGCGTACGACAGGGCGCTGTAGCCCGCGGCGTACTCCGTCAGCCGGGCAGGATCCAGCTCCGGCCCGAGTCCGGACAGCCCCAGCTTGTCCACGATCGCGGTCTGGACATAGGAGTTGTACGACGTCCCGGACGCGGCCTCCACCACCAGACCGAGCAGGCCGTACCCGATGTTCGTGTACTTGAAGCGCTCGTTCTCCGGCAGCACGGCCGACGACTCCTGCCGAAGTACCTCCAGCAGCTCGTCACGGTCCGGGAACTTGGTCGCGAGCTGCCACCAGTCGGCCGCGTCGCTGTCCCGGGTGATCCCGCCGGCGTGCGCCAGCAACTCACGGACGGTCCGCTCGCCCAGCGGCGTGCCGAGGATCTCCGTGACGTGTTGCGACGCCTTGTCGTCCAGCCGCAGCCGACCGTGCTCGACCAGCTGGAACACGGCCGTCGCGGTGAACGTCTTCGAGTGCGACGCGATCCGGAACAGGTGCTGTTCGGTCAGCGGTAGGTCGTCCTCCACGTCCGCCATTCCGTACGCCGCCGAGAAGGCGACGCCGTTCCCGGCGTACACCGCGACCTGGACCCCGGGCACCCGCTGGAAGCGTTGGTTGAACGCCAGCCAGGTGTCGTAGTAGGCGAGTACTTCGCGCAGGTTCTCGGAATCCGGAGCGTCAGACATGACGCCTAGATTGAATGACGCGGAAGCGACTCGCAACGTATGCGCCGTCGGTGTATGTCGCGTTGGCGGCCGGATTCGCGCCGGTGCCGTGGAAATCGCTGAAAGCAGCCGATTGATTGACGAACACCTGGCCGGTCAGGTTCTCCGACAGGGCGACCCCGGCGTCGAGTGCGGCGTCGCGGGCCTGGTCGAGCACCCCCGGGTCGGTCGAGTAGATCCCGGCGGTCATCGCGCCGCCCTCGGTGACGGTCGACCGGAAGAGGTCGATCGACTCCGCGGTGTCCGCGGTCCGCACCAGGAACGACACCGGCCCGAAGCACTCGTGCCCGTACACCTCCTCGTCCTTGGCGTCGATCGCAACCAGGAGCGGCGTACGCACCACCGCGTCCGGGAAGGACGGGTGCTGGATCGCCCGGGACTCCAGCACGACCTCGCCGTACTCCGGGGCGAGCTCGAGCCGGCTGATCACGGCCTGGTTCACGATCCCGCCGAGGATCTCCACCGCGCGGGCGTCGTCGCCGAGCAGCTTGCCCATCGCGCCGGCGATGCCCGCACCGACCTCGTCGAAGGACTTGTGCCCCTCGTCGGTCTCGATCCCACCGGCCGGGACGAAGATGTTCTGGGTGGTGGTGCACATCTGGCCCGAGTACAGCGACAGTGTGAACGCGAGGTTCCCGCAGAGCGCCTTGAACGCGTCGGTGGAGTCGATGACGACCGCGTTGACGCCGGCCTTCTCGGTGAACACGGTCGCCTGGGTCGCGTTCTGCTCCAGCCACTCACCGAACTCGCTGCCGCCGGTGAAGTCGATCAGCTTGACCTCGGGCCGCTGGGCCAGCGGCTTGGCCAGGCCGTCGCCGGCGCGCTCCACGGCCACGGTGACCAGGTTCGGGTCGAAGCCGGCCTCGGCGAGCACCTCGCGGCAGACCTCGACGGTGATCGCCAGCGGCAGGACCGCGAGCGGGTGCGGCTTCACCACGACGGCGTTGCCGGTGACCAGCGACGCGAACAGGCCGGGCCACGAGTTCCAGGTCGGGAACGTGTTGCAGCCGATCACCAGCGCGACACCGCGGCCGGTGACGGTGAACGTCTTCTCCATCCGGATCGGGTTGCCCTTGGCCGGCTTCTCCCAGGTGGCCTCGGCCGGGTACCGGTTCATCTCCTCGTAGGCGTACGCGACCGCCTCCAGCGCCCGGTCCAGCGCGTGCGCGCCGCCGGCCTGAAACGCCATCACGAACGCCTGCCCGCTGGTGTGCTGGACCGCGTTGGCCAGCTCGAACACCCGCTGGTGCAGCCGGGCGAGGATCTCCAGCGTGACGCCTGTCCGGGCGTCGATCCCGGCCTTGCGCCAGTCGGAGATGCCCTGCTGAGCCGCCGCCATCAGCTCGTCCAGCCCGTCCTCGACCGTCCGCGGGTAAGCCACGTCCATGGTGATCCCGAACGGCGACTGCTCGGTGACGACCGTGCCCCGCGATCCCGGGGTGTCCAGGGCGTACGTCGTACTCAGATGGGCCTCGAAGGCGGCCTTGCCGTCGGCGGCCGCCGTCTCGCCGTACACCCGGGGACTGGGAGACTCCGGGAAGGCGGAGTGGTAACCACGGCCGCGGATGGCCGCGATGGCGGCGTCCAAGCGTTCGCGGTGGGTGGCGAGCCGATCGGTACCGGTGGTGGTCATGGCTGCGATGTTACAGTCAACGGCACAATCAGAGATAGGTTGTCACAACAGTAGTTCTCGATGAGGCGAATCCATGGGTGACGAGCTGGCGGCCCGAGTGGCCGCGGCGATGTGGGCGGAGGACACCGCCAGCGCCGGCCTCGGCATGCGGCTGGTCGACGTCGGCGAGGGCACGGCCCGGCTCGAGATGCCGGTGCGCGAGGACATGGTCAACGGGCACGGGATCGCGCATGGTGGATTCGTGTTCAGCCTGGCCGACTCCGCGTTCGCGTTCGCCTGCAACTCGCGCAACCAGGTGACCGTCGCGCAGGCCTGCGACATCGTCTTCGTCGCCCCGGCCCGGCGCGGGGACCTGCTGGTCGCCGAGGCCCAGGAGCGCACCGCCTTCGGCCGGAACGCGATCTACGACGTGACGGTCCGGCGCGGCGACGAGGTGATCGCCGAGTTCCGCGGCCGCAGCCGGCAGTTGTCCGGCACGATCCTGGCCTCGGAGGAGGAGTCATGACCCGTGCGGCGTTCCTGGTCGACGGCGTGCGTACGCCGATCGGACGGTACGGCGGTGCGCTCGCGACTGTCCGGCCCGACGACCTGGCCGCGCACGCGGTGTCCGCGTTGCTGGCCCGGCACAGCTCGCTCGATCCTTCGCTGATCGACGACGTGATCCTCGGCTGTGCGAACCAGGCCGGCGAGGACAACCGCAACGTGGCCCGGATGGCGGTGCTGCTGTCCGGTCTGCCGGTCGAGGTTCCGGGGTCGACGATCAACCGGCTCTGCGGCTCCGGTCTGGACGCGGTCGCCTCGGCCGCGCGGTCGATCGTTGCCGGCGACAACGAGATCGTGATCGCCGGCGGGGTCGAGTCGATGTCGCGGGCGCCGTTCGTGATGCCGAAGGCGACGACCGCGTTCTCCCGGCAGGCGGAGATCTTCGACACCACGATCGGCTGGCGGTTCGTGAACCCGGTCCTGCAGGCGCAGTACGGGATCGACTCGATGCCCGAGACCGCGGAGAACGTGGCCGCGGAGTTCGGCGTCTCTCGCGAGGACCAGGATCTGTTCGCGCTACGCAGCCAGCAGCGGGCCGCGAAGGCCCAGGCGAACGGGCGGCTGGCCGAGGAGATCGTCCCGGTCGAGGTCCACGGCAAGCGGGGTGCGGTGACGGTCGTCGATACCGACGAGCACCCGCGTGAGACCTCCCTGGAGGCGCTGGCCGGGTTGAAGACTCCGTTCCGCACGCCGGGAACGGTCACCGCCGGCAACGCGTCGGGCGTGAACGACGGCGCGGCGGCTCTGCTGGTGATGAGCGGCGACGCGGTCGATCGCCTCGGCGTCACGCCGCTGGCTCGGATCGCCGGTACGGCGGCCGCCGGCGTGCCGCCGCGGATCATGGGCATCGGTCCGGCGCCCGCCACCCGCAAACTGCTCGCCCGCACCGGCGTCGCACTGTCCGACATCGGCGCGATCGAACTCAACGAGGCGTTCGCATCCCAGTCGCTGGCGGTACTGCGCGAGCTCGGTCTCCCCGACGACGCCGAGCACGTCAATCCGAACGGCGGCGCCATCGCCCTCGGCCACCCCCTCGGGATGTCCGGCGCTCGCCTCGCTCTCACCGCCGCCTTGGAGCTTCGCCACCGCGACGCCGGGTACGCGCTGGCAACCATGTGCATCGGAGTGGGTCAGGGCATCGCGACCCTGCTCGCCCGTCCCTGATCGGTAGGTGGTGTGATGCTCGGCGATCCCTGTCCCGAGGACCTGCGTGACGACGGTGAACGGCTGTCCGTCGACGAACTCCGGTCCCGTCAGCTGTCGTTGCTGCAGACAACGATCAGGACGACGTACGAGAACGTCCCGCACTATCGGGCGGCGCTGGACTCGGTCGGCTTCGCGCCGGGCGACCTGAAGTCGCTGGAGGACCTGGGCCGGTTGCCGTTCACGGCCAAGGCGGATCTGCGCGACAACTATCCGTTCGGGATGTTCGCCGTACCGCGGTCCGAGGTGGTGCGGGTGCATGCCTCGTCGGGTACGACGGGACGGCCGACGGTGGTCGGGTACACGCGGCGGGATGTGGATACGTGGGCGGACCTGATGGCGCGGTCGATCCGGGCGGCCGGTGGGCGTGCGGGCGATGTGTGCCATGTTGCCTACGGCTACGGTCTGTTCACCGGCGGCCTCGGGGCGCACTACGGCGCCGAGCGGTTGGGGTGCACCGTCGTACCGGTGTCCGGCGGGATGACCGAACGGCAGGTCGACCTGATCCGTGACTTCGGTGCCCGGATCATCATGGTCACCCCGTCGTACTTCCTTGCCATCGTGGACGAACTCGAGGCGCGTGGCCTGGATCCGCGGGACACCTCGCTGCGGATCGGCATCTTCGGCGCCGAACCGTGGACCGAACAGATGCGCACCGAGGTCGAGCAGCGGACCGGGATGCACGCCGTCGACATCTACGGCCTGTCCGAGGTGATGGGTCCGGGTGTCGCGCAGGAATGTGTCGAGACCAAGGACGGCCTGCACATCTGGGAGGACCACTTCTACCCGGAGATCATCGACCCGGTGACCGGCGAGGTGCTGCCGGACGGCGAGGTCGGCGAACTGGTCTTCACCACGCTGACCAAGGAAGCCTTTCCGGTACTACGTTATCGCACACGGGACCTGACCCGGCTGCTCCCGGGGACAGCACGGCCGGGGATGCGGCGGATGGAGAAGATCACCGGCCGCACCGACGACATGATGATCGTCCGCGGCGTCAACGTGTTCCCCACCCAGATCGAGGAACAGATCCTGCTGGTCGAGGGCCTGACCCCGCACTACCTCTGCGTCCTCACCCGCCCCGGCCGCCTCGACGAACTCACCGTCCAGGTCGAAGGGGCCCCCGGCCTCACCGACCCCGCCACCGCCGGCACTCAACTCGCCCGCCGCATCAAAGACCGAGTAGGCGTCACCGCCACCGTCGAGGTCCTCGCCCCGCACGCCCTCGAACGGTCCTTGGGTAAGGCGAAACGGATCAAGGACGAGCGGTAGGCGTACGGCTCGACAGGAGGTGTCGCGCGGAGCGGCCGACCGGCGAGCGTATCCACGCGGCGATGGCAGCACCTGCCCCCACCACGTCCTGTCGAAATGTCCCACTCACAGCAATGCGTCGGCCTGGGATCGTGGGTGGCCGGCCTTGCGGAAGGCGGGTGGGCGGATGTGGGGGCGGACCAGGGCCTCGACCTCGAAGTCTTCGAGGTTGAACTTGGCGGCGATCTCGCGGTACGTCGCCCCGGTGCGGACCCGATCGATGACGTCCTCGACGCGGACCTCGGAGCCCTCGACGAGCGGCTGGCCGCCGGCTCGTTCCGGATCCACGAGGACATCCACATCGTGATAGATGACCAGCCGCAGCGTTGCGGCGTACCCGTCGTCGGCCCAGCCGATCGCGGCCGATCCCCGGCGAAGGACGCCGGGCAGACCGCCTTGGCTGTCGCGGATGCGTTCCCAGCCCTGTTCGCGGCCCTCGGCGGCGATCTCGACGAGCAGATCCCGGCCGTCGTGCGCCAGCCCGGACCACGCCAGCGGGTAGTGCCGCCCGGCGCGGGACCGCAGCGCGATCGCCGCTTCACCGATCGCCTGCAGCGACAGCCCGGCGTACCTGAGCTGTCGCAGCATATGCGTCTCGACCAGCCCGGCGAAGGTGATCGTCGGCTCCCCGCGTCCACCGCTGCCCGCCTCCAGCGCCCCCGACCGCAACCAGTCCCCCAGCGTCGTCGCGGGCAACCCGAGTTGGAGCGCCACCTCGGCACGTGTGTACAGCGGCAGGTCGAACCGTGGATCCACGTCTCACCTCTTCGCGCGGTGCGGGCGCTTTCAAGCACCAGAGTGCCAGAAACCGGGTTTCCGGCCGGGATCCCGGCTGTGTATCGTGCTGCCTGCCGGAGGGATCGGCATCCCCCGGCGGCGGAGAGGAGGTGAGCGCGATGTCGAGTTCGACCGTCGTGCTGCCCGTCCGCCGTACCCGCGGCTGAGACCGGGCGGCTCCACTTCAGTACAGGAGCTTTCAATGACCGAAGTACAGCGTCCGCCGCTGACCGCCGACGAGCGCGTCCAGCTGACCGGATGGCTCGACCTGCAACGTTCCTTCGTCCGGATGAAGTGCCAGGGGCTCGGCGAAGAAGATGCCCACCGCAAGCTTCTGCCGACGTCGCCGCTGATGACGATGGCCGGCCTGGTCGCGCATCTGCGCTGGAACGAGTACTCGTGGTTCCAGCTCGCCCTGGCCGGCGTCGCCGACACCGGCCAGACCCCGTGGACAGAAGGCGGTCACCCCGACGCCGAGATGTTCGTCGACGACATACCCATCGCCCAACTGCTGGACGAGTACGACGCCGAGTGCGCGCGATCCAACGAGACCATCGCCACGCACTCGCTGGATGCGCTCGAGCAGGGCCCGTACGCCGCGAAGGGTGATGCCGCGTCCTTGCGCTACATCCTCTGCCACATGATCGAGGAGACCGCGCGCCATGTCGGCCACCTCGACATCATCCGGGAACTCCTCGACGGCACCACCGGCTACACCCGTCCGAACGAGGACCCGGCATGAGGCCGCCACTGACAGCGGACGAACGGACCCAGCTGACCGGCTGGCTCGGTCATCTGCGCTCGCTGGTGCGAGTGAAGTGCGAGGGTCTGAACGAGGCCGACGCACATCGCAGCCTGCTGCCCACGTCGCCGCTCACGACGGTCGCCGGGCTGGTCGCGCATCTGCGCTGGATCGAGTACTCCTGGTTCACCGAGAACCTCCTCGGTACGCCGGACGAGGGGCAGACTCCGTGGAAGGAGGGCGGGCATCCCGACGCCGAGATGTTCGTCGACGACGTACCGCTCGCCCAACTGCTCGACGAGTACGACGCCGAATGCGCCCGATCGAACGAGATCATCGCCGGCTTCGACCTGGGTGACGTCGAACGGGCCGTGGTCCGTGACTCCGGGCAGGCGTCGATGCGGTACATCCTCTGCCACATGATCGAGGAGACCGCCCGTCACCTCGGGCACCTGGACATCATCCGGGAACTGCTGGACGGCACCACCGGCTACGAGAAGCTGAACTGATCCGAGGACTCCGGGGTGGGTGGTCTTCACCCGATGACCACCCTCCCCGGTAACCCGGTTACAGCGGCGCCGAGTGGTGGATAGGATGTCCGGCATCTGGCACGGGGTAGCGACAAGAGGTGTGATGAGGGAACCCTCCGTACGCCGTTATTCCGGGCGGTCCGTCGAGGAGTGGAAGGCTGCGCGGCGGGAGCGACTGCTCGCCGCCGCGCTGGAGTTGTTCGGGACCGAAGGCTATCCCGCGACATCGGTGGAACGCCTGTGTACACAGGCGAAAGTCTCCACCCGCCACTTCTACCACGAGTTCCAGAACAAGGAAGCCGTGTTGCTCGCGGTGCATGCGCAGGTGATCGAAACGGCGGTGCGGACCACCGGCGACGCGTTGCGCCGGACCGCCGACCGGCCGGTCGGCGAGCGGATCTCCGCGGCCGTCGACAGTTACCTGCGCACGATCATGGCCGACCTGCGGCAGGCGCGGATCTCGTTCGTCGAAGTGGTCGGTACCAGTCCCGCCGTCGAGGAGCAGCGGATCGCCTTCCGGGAGCTGCTGATCGGCAGCGTGAACGACCTCGGCGAGACCGCGGTCGGCCGCGGCGAGATCAAGCCCAAGGACTTCCGGTTCCTCGGGCTGGCCTTCTTCGGCGCGGTGAACACCGTGGTCTACGACTGGATGCTGACCGACCCGCGACCGCCCGAACAGACGGTGCAGCAGTCCCTGCGTGAGCTGGCCGTTCAGCTCATGACGAGCTGACCCGCTTCCGCAGTTCGAGCACCACCTGGTCCCGGGGCAGCGACGCGCCGGCGTCGTACGCGGCGTCGAACGCATCGTTGCCCAGGGCCTCTTGCAGCCGGTCGAACGCGGCCCGGACGTCGGCGTCGGCGACCGTCCGCAGCCCGCGCATCGCGGCCGCCATGCCCAGGGTCCGGGCCGCGAGCTCGGGCTCGCCGGCCAACTCCTCCACGTCCGCCAGGACCTCGACGATGATCGACGCCACCGGCATGTCGTCGGCGGACAGACCGAGCTCGATCGCCTGCTTGCCGTAGCGGCGCGCCTCGTCGAGCTCGTTGCGCGCGATATGCACCCGGCTGAGGTTCGCCAGCATCATCGCCTGGCCCTGCGGCGCCATCCGCTCCATCTCGAGGTCGAGCATCGAGTACGCCCGTTCGCCCAGCTCCTTGGCCTCGTCCAGCCGGCCGGTCCGATAGGCGACACGCGACAAGCCCAGGTACGCCATCCCCTGACCGCCCCGTGACCCCGTCTCCTCGGCCAGCTGCATCGCTCGGGCCAGGTCCGCACGAGCGCCGTCGATGTCGCCGAGCTCGAGCCGCTCCGCCGCACTCTGGCCGAGCAGCTGGGACACTCCCTCGGTCGTGCCGAGCTCACCGATCAGGCTGAGGGCCTCGTCCAGCGACTTGAGCGCGCTCTCGTGATCGCCGCGGCTGCCCTGGAAACTCGACAGTCCGCGCAGGGCCATCGACGTACCCCAGCGATCGCCGATCTGACGGAAGCCGTCCAGCGCCACGGTCAGGTCGGCCGCCATCTGGTCGACCTCGCCGTCGTTCTCGCGGAACATCGCCGTCATCATCACGGCCAGGTTCCGGGTCCAGGGGTCGTCGTGCTCGCGGGCCGCCTCGAGCTCGCGGAACGACGCGGCCTTGTCCCGGCGAATCATCGCCCACACGGCGTTCGTGAACATCCCGACCCCGGACTGTGCGACGTGCTCATGACGCCGGCTCAGCCACCGCACCTCGGCGAGCCCGCGGATCGCCTGGTGGAAGTTCGCGCCCGGATCCTCGCTGATGGACAGCGTGCCGATCGAGTACAGCATCAGGGCCATCGCCCGATCGTGCGGCGATGTCGGTCCCGGTACGGCGAGCGCCGCCTGCATCCAGCCGACCGCTTCGGACGGACGGCCGCTCATGTTCCAGTACTCGCCCAGCACCGAGACGAGTTGGACGGCGACGCGCGCCGAGCCGGTGTCGATCGCAGTGCGGAGCGCGTCGAGCAGGTTCTCGTTCTCCGCGGTCAGCCGGGCGATCCATTGGATCTGCTCGCCGGTCCGCAGCTTCGGCTTGGCCTGCCGCAGCAACCGGCTGAAGTACATCGTGTGTGCGTGCCGGAAGCGCTCGCGCTCACCGGCCAGCTCGAGCTGCTCGGCGCCGTACGCCCGAACCGTCTCGAGCATCCGGTACCGCACCGAGCGCTCGCCGGCCGCCGCTTCCACGAGCGATTTGTCGACAAGAGACGCCAGTACGCCGAGAATCGCGTCGGGCGGCAGGTTGCGGTCGCTGCAGACCTGCTCGGCGGCCTCCAGGGTCGCGCCGCCGGAGAACAGGGACAGCCGTCGGGCCACCGCCTGCTCGTCTGGATCGAGCAGCTCCCAGCTCCACTCCACGACCGCGCGCAACGTCTGGTGCCTGGGCAGCGCGGTCCGCGATCCGCTGGTCAGCAAGCGGAAGCGGTCGGCGAGCCGCTCCACGATCAGCTCCGGCGTGAGCGCGCGCAGCCGTGCCGCCGCGAGCTCGATCGCCAGTGGCATGCCGTCCAGCCGGCGGCAGATCTCCGCGACCGCTCCCCGGTTCGCGTCGATCAGGGCGAAGTCCGGTCGTACGGCGCGGGCCCGGTCGACGAACAGCTGGATCGCCGGGTACTGGTCGTCGACCGCATCCTCGGGCGGGAGCCCCAACGGGCCGACCGGGTGCAGGAGCTCGCCGGGAATGCTCAGCGGCTCACGGCTGGTCGTCAGCACCCGCAGTCGCGGGCAGGCCGCGAGCAACGAGTCGACCAGGGCGGCGACCTCGTGCACGAGGTGCTCGCAGTTGTCCAGCACGAGCAGGACCCGGCGGTCCGCGATGACGTCCACCAGCCGCTCGGTCGCGGCCTTCGACGCCGGAAGCCGCCTCGGTGCCCCCAGAGCGCTCTGCGGAGTGTCGATGTACTCGGTCGCGCCGAGCGCGGACAGGACTGCGGGCGCGACCTCCGCAGCGTCGCCGAGTGGCGCGAGCTCGACGAACCAGATGCCGTCGCCGCTCTGCGCAACGAGGGACCGTCCGGTCTCTGTCGCCAGTCTGGTCTTCCCGGCGCCACCAGGACCGACCATGGTCACCAGTCGCGTCCCGTTGTTCAGCAGTCGCTCCAGCTCGGTCACGTCCTCGCGGCGGCCGACGAAGCTGGTCATCGGTGCACGCAGGTTGCTGTGTGGCGCGGCAGCCGTCGTCGCCGGCACGACACCGTCGGTCGCCACCGGGTCCACCGAGTCCCCACGCAGTACGGCGACGTGCAGCTCGCGCAGACGGGTGCCGGGGTCCGCACCGAGCTCGTCCGCGAGGGTTGCCCGGACGCGCTCGTACGCCGCCAACGCCTCGGCTTGCCGGCCATCGGCGTACAGGGCTCTGATCAGCAGTTCGTGGACGCGCTCGCGGAGTGGATGGGCGACGGCGAGGCCTTCGAGCTCGGTGATGCGGTCGCGGGCGTGACCGCAGCGGACGGCGGCCTCGGCGAGATCCTCGGCCGCGGCGAGCCGGAGCTCACTCAGCCGGTCGGCCTCGACCGATGCGAACGGCAGGTCGCGGAGGTCGGCGAGCGCTTCGCCGCGCCACAGCTTCTCCGCCTGGGTGAGCAGCGCGTGCGCCTTCTCCGGATCGGAGCCGATCAGCCCGCGGCCCCGGCGTACCAGGTCCTCGAACTGGAGGGCGTCGACACAGTCGGTGCCGATGGTCAGCGTATAGCCGGCCGGGCCGGACTGGACCGAGATGCTCGACTCGGTCGCGGGCAGGCCGGCGCGCAGGCGGGAGACAAGCGACTGCAGGGCGTTCGCGCTGGGAGCCTCACTGCCCCACAGTCCGTCGACCAGCGTCTCGACGCTCACCGGGCGGCCGGCGCTGAGCGCGAGCCGGGCGAGCAATCCGCGCAGCCGGACCCCGCGGACGTCCAGCGGAGTCCCGTCGGCCGCCCACATCGCGAGAGGCCCAAGCACCGCTATGCGCACACCTCCAGCCTCGCACATGAGGCCGTCCAAATCCCCCTGCCTTTTGTCACGTCCTTCGCATAGTCTCGGCAGTCGTGACTGACATCGCCGCGGGTACACAGACCGCTCTCACTCGAATCGTTTCCGAACGGCAGACCAAGGGACGGGTGCCCGGCGTCGTCGGGGCCGTGGCCCGGGCCGGATCGCTGGCCTGGTCGCAGGGAGCCGGATCGGCCGACCTGGGGTCGCCCGGGGTGCCACCGACGGCGGACTCGCAGTTCCTGATCGCGTCGCAGAGCAAGACGCTGACCGCGGTCGCGATCATGGCGCTGCGCGACGAAGGCAAGCTCAGCCTGGACGACACGGTCGAGAAGCTGATCCCGGAGAGCAAGCACGAGGGCATCACCGTGCGGCAGATGCTCAGCCACGCCAGCGGCATGCAGCGCGAGCCGGTCGGCGACGTCTGGGACCTGATGAAGTTCCCGGACCGCGAGGAGCTGGTGTCGGGCTGGAACGAGGCCGAGCGGGTCGGCAAGCCGCACCACCGGGTTCACTACTCGAACCTGGTCTTCTCGATGCTCGGCGAGATCGTCGCCCGGATCGACGGCCGGCCCTGGTACGACGCGATCAAGGCCCGGATCCTCGACCCGCTGGAGATGCGCCGTACGACGGTCGGCATGGACGGCGGACCGGCGGCCACCGGGTACTACGTGCCGCCGTACAGCGACGTACCGGTGCAGGAGAAGCTGCTCGATCTCGGTGCGCTGAACGCCTGCGGCGGTCTGGCGAGTACGGCGGAGGACCTGGCCAAGTGGGCCAGGTTCGTGGCCGATCCTGTCGATGAGGTGCTGTCGAAGGACACCGTGGACGAGATGTGCCAGGTGCAGCTGATGGCGGACATGGAGCGGTGGCAGCTCGCGTTCGGGCTCGGCTTCATGCTGCTGCGTCTCGGCGACCGCGTGTTCGTCGGGCACGACGGCGGCATGCCCGGTCACATCACCTCGACGTTCGTCCACCGCCCGTCCGGCACGGCCGGGATCGCGCTGTTCAACTCGACGTCGTCGCCGGCCCCGAGCGCGCTGGCCACCGATCTGGTGATCAAGGTCCTCGAGGACGACCCGCTGCCCGCCGACCCGTGGTTGCCGGGCGACGCCGTACCGGCCGAGCTCGAAGGTGTCCTCGGCACGTGGTTCTCCGAGGGCCGCCCGTTCATCTTCTCGGTCAAGTCCGGCACCCTCGAGGCGGCCGGCCTCGGCGCCCCCGACCACATCAAGCCGGCCGTCTTCGCCCGCATCTCCGAGGACACCTACCGCACCGTCTCCGGCCGCGAGACCGGCGAACTCCTCCGCATCACCCGAGACACCACCGGCACCCCCACAAAATTGCACTGGGCAACCTACCTCTGCACCCGCCAACCCCTAGCCTTCGGCCAACACCTCCCCAACTGACCCGTTTGCCGGGACCCGACCCATCGGCTAGCCTGTGACCATCCCCCCAGTCGCCTCGGTGGCTGGGTGCGAAGCCCCACTCCGGTGGGGCTTCTGCTTTTTCACCACCCAGCAGGCTTCCGAATCACCGCGCCCGACCCGTCCACCACCTGTGCCGGTAGTTGACTGGCGCCCAGCACACCGGCCCGGATCTGCTTCGCGAAGGTCGGCCGGCAGAGCATGAGCCGCTGACTGGGCACGGGCTGGGGGTTGAGCAGGCCTACGACCTTCCCGAGCTCATGCCGAACGATCCTGATCGGCTCGGTCAGATCCGAGTCGTTGCTCACGACGGCGAAGGCTTCGGCATCGTCCCGGAACGCATCCACCAGCAGGTAGGTCGCCAGGTTGACGTCGGAGCCCTTCTCCTCGGTCTTGATCACCTCGACGGTCCGTGGTCCGGAGCTCGGCGGGTTGGCCAGCAGCATGCGGGTGGGTTTGGTGAGGAAGCTGCCGTAATGGATCTCGACGCTGGGCAGAGTGCCGAGGGCGCGGAGATAGGCCTGCTGCCGAACCGGCGCCTGCAGATTCTCCGGCCGCTCCTTCACGTGCGCTGTGAAGTACCGGATCCGCCCGACCTCGAACCGGCGGAGCAACAGACCACACATCCTCTCGAGGTCCAACCACTTGTACGGCCGCCCCTTGAGGCAGCCGTAGTACAGGTTGAACCCATCGACATACACGTTGATCCGCACCGCCTCAGGCTAGCCACGCGCACCACGGTTCCCCGCACGGAAGATTCCCCTTGTGGACAACTCCGTTCGATCTGCCCCGGCCTGGCCGGGGCAGGCCGGAAGAGACGTCAGATGACGCAGATGGAAGGGGCCGGGGGTGGTCCCCCGGCCCCTTTTGTGGGTTGGGGTCAGGTGCGGCGGCGGTAGGCGCGGATGGCTAGGGGGGCGAAGACTGCTACCAGGCCGATCATCCAGGCGAAGGTGATGAGGAGGGGCTTCTGGAGGTCGCCGCCCAGCATCAGGGCTCGCATGGTGTCGACCAGGTACTTGACCGGATTGACGTTCACGAAGGCCTGCAGGAAGCCCGGCAGGGTGCTCGTCTGGACGAACACGTTGCTGCCGAAGGTGAGCGGGAACATCACCAGGAAGGCGACGCCCTGGACACCCTGCGCGGTCTTCAGGGTCAGCCCGAGCCAGACCCAGATCCAGCACATCGACAGTGCGAACAGCAGCACGATCACCATCGCCAGCAGGCCGTTCCCGACCCCGTTCCCGAACCGGAACCCGAGCGCGAACCCGGTCCCCATCAGGATCACGATCGACAGCGTGTACCGCACCGCATCACCGAGAACAGCACCCACCAACGGTGCTATCCGGGCGATCGGCAGACTGCGGAACCGGTCGAAGACTCCCTTGGCGAAGTCGTCGTTCAGCGCCACCCCGGTGCCCATCGTGGAGAACACCACGGTCTGCACCAGCAGACCGGGCAGCAGGTACGGCAGGTAGTCGTGCCACGTCCCGCCCTGGGCGATCGCGCCGCCGAAGACGAACAGGAACAGCACCAGGAAGATGATCGGCTGGAACGTCACGTCCGCCAGGGCTTCCGGGTTCTGCCGGATCCGGACGACGTTGCGCCAGGCCAGGGTCAGACTCTGCTGCACCCAGGCGAACGGATTGGTACGGCGGCCCGCGTGGGCCGGTGCATCGACAACGGCGGTGCTCATCGGCCCGCTCCTTCCAGGACAGCGTCGTACTTCTTCTCTTCGGCGGTGTGCCCGGTCAGGGCGAGGAAGACCTCGTCCAGGCTGGGCAGCCGCAGCGCCAGTTCGGTGACCGCGATGCCTTCCTCGTCGAGGCGGCGTACCACGACCGGCATCGACGAACCGTCGGTGACCGGCGCGCTCACCCGGGCGTTCACCACGTCCACGGTCGGGCGTACGCCGACCGACTCGGCGACGATCGCCGCGACCCGCTCGAGGTGGGCCGGCTCGGCCGGACTGACGTCCAGCGACTGCTTGCCGGCCTGGGCCTTCAACTCGGCCGGCCGGCCGGAGGCGACCACCCGGCCCTTGTCGAACACCATGATCGAGTCGGCCAGTGCGTCGGCCTCCTCCAGGTACTGCGTGGTGAGGAGCACCGTGGTCCCGTCGAGCACCAGGTTGCGGATCGTCTCCCAGACGCCGTTGCGGGCGTGCGGGTCGAGACCGGTGGTGGGCTCGTCCAGGTAGAGGATGCTCGGGTCGCCGACCAGACTCGCGGCCAGGTCAAGACGCCGGCGCATACCGCCGGAGTACGTCTTCGCGATCCGGTCACCGGCGTCGGTCAGCTCGAACCGCTCCAGCAACTGGTCCGCCTTGGCGCGGGACCGCTCCCGCGAGTGGCCGAGCAGCCGCCCGATCATGATCAGGTTCCGGCGGCCGGACATGTCCTCGTCGACCGAGGCGTACTGCCCGGTCAGCCCGATGATCTCGCGGACCCGGCCGGCCTCGCGGACGACGTCGTACCCGCCGACGGTGGCGTGGCCGGAGTCGGGGCGGAGCAGGGTGCCGAGGATGCGGACCGCTGTGGTCTTGCCGGCCCCGTTCGGCCCGAGGACCCCGAGCACGGTGCCGGTCGGCACACTCAGGTCGACGCCGGCCAGGGCGGTGGTGCTGCCATATTTCTTGACCAAGCCAACAGCTTCGATGGCGACCTGGTTCGTTGTGGTCATCGGTTCCTCCCAGTGGAATCACTTCACTGGGACTACCGTGCCGAACCGCTCTGGCACCGCCCTGGCACTCGGCTGTCAGGCCATCTCAGGGCATGCCAGCCGCTGGCACAGGTCGTGTCCGCGGGACAGCAGACACGACCTAGCCCTTCAGCGGTACGACCTGGTTGGCCCGCAGCGCCTCGTAGATCTCCGGGTTGTACCGGGCCAGCGTGGCCCGGGCCTTACGCCGGTACCTGAGGATCTGCCGGGTGCCGATCGCCCACAGCACGTACTGGAAGGCCAGCGCCCACTTGAAGTCGGTGATGGTCTGTGGCGCCCCGCCCGACGAGGCGTCGAGCAGGATGCCGACCATGCCGATACACAGCAGCGTGGCGATGAACCCACCAGTGTTGACCATCCCGTTCGCCGCCCCGAACCGCGTGGATGGGTTGAACGTACGGGCGTAGTCCAGTCCGAGCATCGACCCGGGACCACCAGCCGCCTGGACGACGATCAGTAGCA
The DNA here is from genome assembly GCF_043197265.1 of Kribbella sp. NPDC049227. NCBI lineage: Bacteria > Bacillati > Actinomycetota > Actinomycetes > Propionibacteriales > Kribbellaceae > Kribbella > Kribbella sp. NPDC049227. Next base: position 303,801 of record NZ_JBICST010000004.1, read on the forward strand.
GGAGCACTGGCAGCGGTGCCTGACCGGGCCAGAGCAGTACGACGGTCCACATCGTCACCGACCCCGCGATCACGGCCAGCACGATCCACGAGCGGTAGAACGGGAACCGAGCGGCGTACCGACCGACCAGCGGGCCGTAACAGAGGCCTGCCAGGACTGGCAGGACCAGCATCGCCGCCGCAGTCGTCGGCGCCAGCCCCTCACCGGTCACCAGAAACGGGAAGCCCCAGAGCAGTCCGAAGGTGCTGCCGGAGAAGCTGGTGGTGAAATGGGTCCACAGCCCCAGTCGGGTGCCCGGCTCCTTCCACGCCCGCCGCAGGTTGTGCCGCACCTCGGTGACCGATTGCTTGGTCCGGTGCAGCGGCTCGTCGTACGGCGTGTCCTTGATCAGGAAGAGGACGAGTACGCCGGTCACCAGACTGAGCACACTGGCAGCGGCGAAGGTGGTCGTCCAGCCGAAAGCATGGAAGGCCGCGGACATCGGCACAGTCGACACGATCGCGCCGAGACCACCGAGCATTCCGGTCGCCTGTGACATCACCGGCTGCCGCAACGCGGGGAACCACGACATGACGACCCGCAGCACGCTGATGAACACCAGTGCGTCGCCCACACCCAGTACGGCGCGGGCCGCGAGCGCAGCCGGGTAGGAGTCGACCAGACTGAACGCGGTCTGCGCCACGAACAGTAGTCCGGACGCGGTGATCAGCAGCCGCTTGGAGCCGTACCGGTCGAGCAGTACGCCGACCGGCACCTGCATGGCGGCGTACACGGTCAGCTGTACGACGGTGAAGCTGGCCAGCGCGGATGCGGAGATGTGGAAGCGCTCGGCGGCCTGCAGGCCGGCCACGCTCATCGAGCCACGGTGCAGCACGGTCACGAGGTAGGTGAGGACAGCAGTGGTCCACACCGCCCAGGCGCGACGTCCGCCGAGGGGGAAGAGGAGTTCGGTCAACGCGAACTCCGCAGGTCCGCCGAGGCGGAGTCGATGTGGGCGACGACGAGCTCGCGGAACCGCTTCACGCTGTTCCCGCCGAGGGCGTCGATCATCTCCTGGTGCGCGGCGATCGACTTGTCCATCCGGGCCGGCTGCATCTGGATGCCGGGCACGCCCATCCGGACCTGGCGGTCGCGCAGGCTGTTGTAGAGCTTGGCTAGGATTTGGTTGCCAGCGGCACCGACAATGGCCTCGTGGAACGCACGATCGGCCTCCAGGAAGCTCTTCGCGTCGCCGCTGCGGCGGTGCTCGCGCATCTCGTCGACGCGCTGGGTCAGGGTCTCGACGAGTTGCTTGCGCCGCGGCCAGACCTTCGCGGCGGCGTGCGTCTCGAGCAGCTCGCGGGCCTCCAGGACATCGTCGATCTCCTGCGGCAGCACCGGCTGAACGAGTGCACCCTTCTTCGGGTACAGCTTCACCAGGCCGGACTCCTCCAACCGGAGCAACGCTTCGCGCACGGGCGTCCGCGACACCCCGACCGCGGTGGCCAGCTCACCTTCGGTGAGCAGCTCGCCGCCCGGGTAGACCCGGTCCAGGATCGCCGCCTTCACGTAGGCGTAGACCCGCTCGGCGGCCGGGATCTTCTCCACCCCCGGCGCCGCCTCGACCACCACCCGGGCGATCTCCGCGGTCTCCTCGCCCAACTCCAGCGCCGACCTCGGCGTCGACACTGCCGGCCCGTTCTCCGGCACCCCGCTAGTCACTGAACTCCCACCCATACGACCGGTATCTCTGTTGTATCTATCCTACACACACCCCTAATCCACCGCCGCGGCCAGGTATTCCCCAGCTTGTCCACGAGTTATCCACAGGCCGATCCACAGCATGTGGGCAACTGAGCGTGAACGGATGGACTGTAGGTAGTGACAAGTGGAGGGTTTCCCCTGCGTTGTCGATGAAGGACTCCACGGGTTCGCGATCCGCTCTAGAGTCTCGGGATACCGAGCCTGGCCCGACCTCACCCAGGCCCCCCGCTCCGAGGAGGCAGCGTGTCCCGAAGCTCCCGTCCGCGCCGGTGGACAGCCGGTCTGGCTGCCACTGCGCTCACCCTGACGACACTCGGTGCCGCCACCGCCCACGCCGTTCCGTCCGACCAGGCGTCAGCGGCGGCGCCCGGGCCATTGATGAACTACGTGGTCAACACCAAGGCCTCTCCCGGTCACGTCCGCAAAGCCGAGCTCGCCGTGAAGGCAGCCGGCGGGACCGTGGTGACGTCGTACCGCCAGCTCGGGGTGGTGATCGCCCAGTCGACCAACCCGGACTTCCGCACCGACGTGCGCGCGGGCCACAACGGGCGAGAGGTCCAGTCGGTCGGCGCGACCCGCACCGCCGCGGTCAGCGAGGGCCCGGTCGGTACGGCGAAGTCCGCCGCCGGAGTGAAGTCGGTCGAGGACGCCGAAGCGGCGCCGGTGCCGGATCCGCGCGAGGTCGACCAGTGGGACATGGTCCAGATCAAGGCGGACCAGGCCCACGCGGTCACCGACGGCTCCCGCAGCGTGCTGGTCGGCATCAACGACAGCGGTGTGGACGACACCCACCAGGACCTGGCGCCGAACTTCGACGCCGAGGACTCGGTGAACTGCGTGAACAACGGCGTACCGGACACCACCGCGGGTGCCTGGCGGCCGACCACCAGCTCCCACGGCACGCACGTGGCCGGGACGGTCGCCGCGGCCCGCAACGGCGTCGGCATCGTCGGTGTCGCTCCCGGCGTGCGGATCGCGTCGGTCAAGGTGGTCAACGACGACGGCTTCATCTACCCGGAGTACTCGATCTGTGGCATCGTCTGGGCCGCCGAGCACCACATGGACATCACCAATCACAGCTACTTCATCGACCCGTTCGAGTTCTGGTGCAAGGACAACGGTGACCAGGGCGCGGTCCAGGAAGCGGTGCGGCGCGCGTACGACTGGGCGACGGGTCGTGGAGTGCTGTCCGTCGCGGCCGCCGGCAACTCGAACTACGACCTGGCCAACAAGACCACCGACAACGGCAGCCCGAACGACTCGACCCCGGTCCCCCGGCAGATCAACAACAGCTGCCTGGACATGCCGACCGAGCTGCCCGGTGTGATCACCGTGGCGAGCACGACCCAGGCCAGGGCGCGCAGTAGCTTCTCGAACTTCGGCCTGAACAAGATCGACGTCGCTGCCCCGGGCAGCTCGATCCTGTCCACCCTGCCGGGTGGCCGCTACGGAAACATGAGCGGTACGTCGATGGCGTCGCCGCACGTCACCGGTATCGCCGCGCTGATGAAGTCGGCGCACCCGTGGTGGAGCCCGAGCGACCTGGAGCGAGCACTGCGCAAGGAGGCGGACGACACCGCCTGCCCGACCACCCCGGACGCCCGCTGCACCGGGACGACCGCGAACAACGCCTTCTTCGGTGAAGGCATCGCCGACGCCCTCGACGCAGTACATCGCTAACCGGTCCGAGTGGGGGTCCTCCGCCCAGGACCCCCACTCAGCTACGCCCCGAACCACGCGGCCGACCACGCGCCCCTTCAGCGGACCGTGGTCCCGGAGGCAGGCCCATTTGAACGGATAACCCCTCGGCTTGCCCCTTCTGTGCTCGTATTTCGAGGGGAGAAGGGGGCACTTGAGGGGTTGTCCGTTCAAATCGTCGGGTGGCGGCGCCCTGCGCACACCGCCCCCGGACCGTGGTCCGGGGGCGGGCCCATGTGAATTGGCGGACGTGCAGGCCATCACATTCGCGAGGGTCGGGCGCCGGCCCGCGGGACCACCTCTGCGAAGTCACGGTTGTGAGGGCTTGGACGTCCGCCGGTTACTGCCGCTCGGTCAGCTTGTGCTGATGAGGACGATGCCGGCGACCACGACGACTGCGGCGATTGCGCGGCGGGGGCCGAAGCGTTCGCCGAAGAAGACTGCGCCGATGATGGCGCCGAAGATGATGCTGGTTTCGCGGAGGGCCGCGATGGCGGCGAGCGTGCCGCGGGTCTGCGCCCACAGGACCAGCCCGTAGGCGACCATCGACACCACACCGCCGGCGAGCCCGGAAAGGACCGCTGAGCGCGGCAGTTTCAGCACGCCCGGACCGCGCCAGGCGAGCACCACCAGAGGCATCAGGAAACCCTGGAGCATGAACACCCAGCCCATATAAGTCAGTACGGGCATCTTGTGGACCGCCAGCCCGTCCACCACCGTGTACGACGCGATCGTCAGCCCGGTGCCGACGGCCGCCAGCAGCGCCGGTGCTTGCCGCCGCCCCGGCCGCCCGATGAACACCAGCGCGATCAGCCCCGCGGAGATCAACAGCACCCCGGCCAACTCGACCAGTGCCAATGCCTGATGCAGTACGACGATCGAGACCACTGCCACCACCCACGGCGACGTACCCCGGGCCAGCGGATACATCTGGCTGAACTGACCCAGTTGGTACGACGCGAGCAGTCCACCCAGATACGCGAGGTGCAGCACGGCCGACGCGATGATGTAACCCCAGGTGCCGTCCGGCGGCAGGCCCATCACGAGCACCGCGATCAGCCCGATGATCCCCGCGGCCAGCTCGAACAGTGCGAGCCCAGCGACCCGGTCCGGCGCACCATGCGCCATCGCGTTCCAGGTCGCGTGCAGCACCGCCGCCCCGAGCACCACCATCAACACCAGCACCGCTACACCCTCTCACTCGGACAACCTCCGCCCTGCGCCTATGCCTTGAGACGCTGTAGGCATGCGATCTGTGAGGCAGTGGAAGTTCGGCGGGCCTGAGGTTCTCGAGCTGACCGAGGTCGAGAAGCCGGTGCCGGGACCGACCGAGGTGCTGGTCGAGGTGCATGCGGCGGGCATCAACCCGGTGGACTGGGTGACCCGCGCGGAGGAGGTGTACCTGGGCAAGCCGCCGTACACGCTCGGTTGGGACGTGTCGGGCGTGGTGGTCGAGCTCGGCGTGGGAGCCAGCGGGGTTGCGGTCGGTGACGAGGTGCTCGGGATGCCGTGGTTCCCGCGGGAGGCCGCGGCTTATGCGGAGTACGTGACGGCACCGTCGCGGCAGTTCGTACGCAAGCCGGCGGGGATGTCGTACGTCGACGCGGCTGGGTTGCCCCTGGCCGGGCTCACCGCGTGGCAGTGCGTGGTCGAAGTGGCCGACGTACAGGCTGGGCAGCGGGTGCTGGTTGATGCTGCCGCGGGAGGGGTCGGGCATCTGGCGGTGCAGATCGCCAAGGCTCGTGGGGCTGAGGTGGTCGGGACCGCGAGTGCGGGGAAGCATGAGTTCTTGCGGTCGATCGGGGTGGATCGGCCGCTCGACTACCACGATCCGGCGGCTGACCCCGGGGAGCTCGACCTGGTGGTCGGGCTGGCGGGGACCGAATCGGATCGGCGGTGGTTGGAGTTCGTGCGACCGGGTGGGCTGCTGGTCGCCGTACTCGGTGGGGTCCCGGAGGAGCTTGGGCGGGATGCCGAGGCGCGCGGCGTACGTACTGCGGAGATGTTGGTCGAGCCGGATCGGATCGGGCTGCTCGGGTTGACCGACCTGGTCGAGCGCGGGCTGCTCCGGGTGCAGGTCGAGCGGACGTTCCCGCTGAACGAGGTGGCGGCCGCACACCGCCTGGGCGAGGCGGGTCGGGTGACCGGGAAGCTGGTGCTCACACTGCGGTGACGTGCGAAGGCCCGGGTGGTGGGTCCACCCGGGCCTTGCGGCGTACTCAGAACATCAGGGCGCGGGCGGGGTCCTCGAGGATGCCGGCGACATCGGCGAGGAAGGTGGAGCCCTTCTCGCCGTCGATCAGGCGGTGGTCGAAGGACAGCGCCAGCGTGGTGATCCAGCGCGGGACGATCTCGTCGTCCACCACCCACGGCTGCTTGCGGATCGCGCCGAAGGCGAGGATCGCGGCCTCGCCCGGGTTGATGATCGGCGTCCCCGCGTCGACGCCGAAGACGCCGACGTTGGTGATGGTGAACGAACCGCCGGCCTGATCCGCCGGTTGGGTCTTGCCCTCGCGGGCGGTGGCGACCAGGTCGTTCAGCGCCGCACAGAGCTCGGGCAACGTGAGGGCGTCGGCGTTCTTGATGTTCGGCACGATCAGGCCGCGCGGGGTGGCCGCGGCGATGCCGAGGTTGACCGCGCCCTTGTAGACGATCTCCTGCGCCGGCTCGTCCCAGGCCGCGTTGATGACCGGGGTACGACGGGCTGCCAGGGTGACCGCCTTCGCGACGATCAGCAACGGCGACACCTTGAGGTCCCGGAACGCCTTGTCACCCTTGAGCCGGTCGACCAGCTCCATGGTGGCGCTGACGTCCACGGTGATCCACTCGGTCACATGCGGCGCGGTGAACGCACTGGCAACCATCGCCTGCGCCATCACCTTCTGCACACCCTTCACCGCCACCCGAGTATCCCCACGCCCACCAACCACCGGCGCAACCTCAACCACCGGAGCCGCAGCAGGAGCAGCCTGTGCGCTCGCGACATGTGCCTCGACGTCAGCCCGAGTGATCACTCCACCCGGGCCACTCGGCACCACGACACCAAGGTCGATCCCCAGGTCTTTCGCCAGCTTCCGCACCGGAGGCTTGGCCAGCACATGGACTGCCGCCCCGTTGCCTCCGGCAACGGAAGTGGAGGAGCCAGGCGCATCAGTCGCGAGGTGCGCCGTAGGCGCAGACACGCTCGGAGCTGCGGCACTGGCAGCCGAGGCTGCTCCGCCCGGAGCGAAGCCACCCGGAGCGGGCACCGCTCCTGCCGCCGCTGGGGCGGCTGCTGCCGGAGCGACTGCTGCTGGGGCAGGGGCTGAAGCGGGGGCAGCACCGCCCGCAGGTGGAGCCAGCGCCGAGCTGGCGGAGGCTGCGGGAGCCTTGCGGGGGCGGCGTTTGGCTTCGGTGGTTCGGGGGCCGTAGCCGACAAGGATGGCGGTGCGGCCGCCGTTGTCGGGCTCGGGGATCGTGGGAACGAGGTCTTCGGCGCCGGCGTCGGCCGGTGGGGTCTCGTCGCCCGCGGAGTCGGTTTGGACGGCGATGATGGGGGTGCCGACCGGGACCGTTTCGCCTTCAGGGACGAGGAGTTCGGCGATGGTGCCGGCGAAGGGGACCGGGAGCTCGACCAGCGACTTGGCGGTCTCGATCTCGACCACGGTGTCGTTGAGCTTGACCGTGTCGCCCGGCTTGACCTTCCAGCTGACGATCTCGGCTTCGACCAGACCCTCACCCACGTCGGGGAGGCGGAAGTGCTGGATGCCCATCAGTACCCCATCACCCGGTCGACACCGTCGAGCACCCGGTCCAGGTCCGGCAGGTAGTCCTCTTCCATCCGCGACGGCGGGTACGGGGTGTCGAACCCGGTGACGCGCAGTACCGGCGCCTCCAGGTGGTAGAAGCACTCCTCGCTCAACCGCGCCGCGATCTCCGAACCCGGGCCGAGCGTGTACGGCGCCTCGTGCACGACGATCGCCCGCCGCGTCTTCTTCACCGACGCGAAGATCGTCGGCAGGTCGAACGGCGAGATCGTGCGCAGGTCGACGACCTCGAGCTGCCGGCCGTCCTCGACCGCGGCCTCGGCGGCCTGAAGACAGGTCTTCACCATCGGCCCGTAGCAGAGCAGCGTCGCGTCAGTGCCCTCGCGGACCACCTTTGCCTGGTGCAGCGGCAGCGCCGGCGGCACGGACTCGTCCAGCTCGGCCTTCTCGTGGTAGCGGCGCTTCGGCTCGAAGAACACCACCGGGTCGTCGGTGGCGATCGCCTGCTGGATCATCCAGTACGCGTCGACCGGGTCGCCGCAGGACACCACCTTGAGACCGGGCACGTGCGCGAACAGCGTCTCCGGCGACTCCGAGTGGTGCTCGACCGCGCCGATGCCGCCGCCGTACGGGATCCGGATCACGACGGGCATCCGGATCCGGCCGTGCGATCGGAAGTGCATCTTCGCGACCTGGTTGATGATCTGGTCGTACGCCGGGAACACGAACCCGTCGAACTGGATCTCGCAGACCGGCCGGTACCCGCGCAGCGCCAGGCCGACCGCGGTCCCGATGATGCCGGACTCGGCCAGCGGGGTGTCGATCACCCGGTCCTCGCCGAAGTCCTTCTGCAGTCCTTCGGTCACCCGGAAGACCCCGCCGAGCTTGCCGATGTCCTCGCCCATCACGACGACCTTGGGGTCGGCCTCCATCGCGGCCCGGAGGCCGGCGTTGATGCCCTTGCCGAGAGTGATCTTCGTCATCACCGAACCTCGCCTTCGAACGAAGCGGCGTACGCGGCGAACTGTGCCTTCTGCTCGACCAGTTGCGGCGTCTGCTCGACGTACACGGTGTCGAAGAAGTCGGTGAGCTCCGGGTCAGGCATCGACAGGCAGCCGGCCCGCAGCGTGGCGGCGACCTCGTCGGCCTCGGCGTCGATCTGGTCGAAGAAGTCGTGGTCGACCCCGGCGGTGCGAGTCAGGTACGCGCGGACCCGCTCGATCGGGTCCTTCAGCTTCCAGTGCTCGAGGTCCTCGCTGAGGCGGTACTTCGTCGGGTCGTCGGAGGTGGTGTGGGCACCCATCCGGTACGTGTAGGCCTCGATCAGGGTCGGGCCGCTGCCTTCCCGGGCCCGCTTCAGCGCCTGCTGGGAGACGGCGTACGTCGCGAGTACGTCGTTGCCGTCGACGCGGACGCCGGGGAAGCCGAAGCCGGCCGCGCGCTGGTACAGCGGGATCCGGGTCTGCCGGTCGATCGGCTCGGAGATGGCCCACTGGTTGTTCTGGCAGAAGAACACGACCGGCGCGTTGAAGACCGAGGCCCAGATGAACGCCTCGTTCACGTCGCCCTGGCTGCTGGCGCCGTCGCCGAAGTACGCGATCGTCGCCTCGCCGTTCTCGGCGTCGCCGATGGCGTGGTCACGCTGCTGGCCCATCGCGTACCCGGTCGCGTGCAGCGTCTGCGCGCCGATCACGATCGTGTACAGGTGGAAGTTGTTCTCGCGCGGGTCCCAGGCACCCTGGTCGACGCCGCGGAACAGACCGAGCAGCCGCAGCGGGTCGACGCCCTGGCAAAAGGCGACGCCGTGCTCGCGGTAGGTCGGGAAGACCATGTCCTTGGAGTTCAGGGCGCGGCCGGAGCCGATCTGCGCGGCCTCCTGGCCGAGCAGCGACGCCCAGAGACCGAGCTCACCCTGCCGCTGCAGGGCGGTGGCCTCGGTGTCGATCCGGCGGACCAGGGTCATGTCCCGGTAGAAGCCCTTGATCGCCTCGTCGTCGAGGTCGAACGAGTAGTCCGGGTGCTCGACGCGCTCACCTTCGGGCGTCAGCAGCTGGACGAACTCGACCTCCTCGGAGGCCTGGGGCGGACTGACCGGCGCCTCGACGGGCGCGAACACTTCCGGGGTGATCCCCGGCACCGACTCACTCACATGCACTCCTCGGGTTCGAGCGCGGGATCGCCGCGACCGCAACGTTGCGCGGGCCGGCCCCTTCAGCCGGGTGAGGCTTCGCAGGCAGGACCGCGTGGATCCAGGGTTGATGCACTGGCACTACTACCAGTAGACCTCCTCACCGGCCTGCCTGGCTGTATTACTTGCGGGACACCGTACCCAGCGGGTGCCTGATCCGGCTAACTGTCTGGACGCTCGCGGGTACGCCGGTACCGAAACCGGTCCTGGCACGAGACACCAGTCCACCCACTGGTCATATCTCCACGCTCATATTACAGAAACCTGCAGCCCCGACAGCATCTGTCACAACTGCGTTGCGATCAGGGCAGCTTCTCGAGCCGGACGAGCTTGAAGTTCGTGCCCTCGCGATCACCGTCACCAGGCGTGTTCTCGCCGTCATGCACAGCGAACAGACCGTGCGGGAACCGCGGCCCGAGCGGATGCGTGGTCACCGCCGCACCGTCACTGTGCTGTACGCCGTCGGCCGCCGGACCGTCGACCACCTGGAAGCCGGCGCGGTAGACCAGCCGCCGCCCGTCCATCCGGTACGACGCGAACGTCGAGTCACCCTGGCTGGACGCGTACATGATTCGTTTGCCGTGCTCGTAGGCGATCGTCAGACCCTCGGCGTCCGCGCTGAGGTACTTCCCGGCCTCCCGGCTGACCGGCCCGGTCGGCGCGCACTCCTCGGTCTCCTCGTCGTACGCCGCCGGCTGGCCGTACTCGCGGACCTTCTCCACCAGCTCGGGCTTGCCATGCTGCGGGATGCGCCAGACGCCGACGTCCTCCTGGGCGGCGTACAGGTCGTTGGTGGTGCGGTCGAAGACCATGCCCTCGAGCTGCGGGCGGTCGCCGGGCTCCTCGCACGGCGACCAGGTGCTGCCGTCGCTCAGCCGGAAGCTGCTCGGCAGGTCGACGTTGCCGATCGGGCGATAGGTGATCTTGCCGTGGCCGTCGGGGACGAGCCGGAAGAAGCCGACCCGGGTCTCGCTGCGCCGCGTCACCGCGACGACCGGCTGTCCGTGGATCTCGGTGGCCGCCAAGCCGTACGCCGTGTGCTGGTCCTGGACCTCGTCGGTGTCCTTGCTGAACACCAGCGGCGCCTTGGCGCTCGTCACGTCGGTCAGTCGCCCGGCCTTGACGGCGTACGTCCTGAGCTGGTCGCGGCCGCGGTCGGTGACGACCGCAAGGTTGCCGACCAGGTCGACGTTGTTGAAGCGTCCCGGCTCCTGACCCGGCGCAGGCGGAGGCGGTGTCGCGATGTGCTGGACCTCCTTGCCGGCGAGGTCGAACACGGTCAGCCCGCCGTTCTTCAGCGTCCCGAGGACGACGCTGCGCTCGGGGTGCTTGACGTCGATCCAGATGGCCGGGTCGTCGGCGTTGGCGTTGCCGCCGGCCTCGTCGTCCCAGTTCGGCGCGGTCTCGGCGACCGCGGTCACCTCCGTGAGCCCAGTGGCATACGCCGGCTGGACACCCAGCGTGACGACCATCGCAGCAAGCGTGACACCGGCGATCCGCATCCAACTCTCCTCACCATCGGCAGTACGGCGCAGACTGCCCGGTGCTGATGGACTGGCGGGAAACAGCGGATTGCTGACTGGAAACCGGCTTGCGCGGCGACGCCCGCCCGCTTAGCGTAAGCATCGTCTTTGCATGACACCCCTGACAGCCGAGGAGGCTCCGGATGGCCGCATCTGCCCCGGCCGCAGTGCCCGACGCCGGCGCCCGGCCCGCCTCGAGCGCGATGATCTGGACCGCGCTCGCGGTCGTGTACGTCGTCTGGGGTTCGACCTACCTGGGCATCCGGGTGGTTGTGGACGCGGAGATCCCGCCGATGCTCGGGATGGCGACCCGGTTCCTCACCGCGGCCCTGCTGCTGGCCGCGGCGCTCAGCCTGAAGTCGGGCTGGCGGCGGCTGAGGATCACCCGCCGGGAGGCACTCGGCGCGGCCACGGTCGGCATCCTGTTGCTTGCCTTCGGCAACGGTGCGGTCGCGATCGCGGAGCAGACCGTGCCGTCGGGCCTGGCGGCGCTGCTGGTGGCCGCGATCCCGCTCTGGCTGATGCTGTTGCGCGTCGGCGGTGGCGAGCGTCCACGCGGCTTGACGTGGCTCGGCGTACTGATCGGATTCGGCGGGGCGGCGCTGCTCGCGTTGTCCGGTGGCAACACGAGCGCGAAGCCGCTGTCGGTCGCGATCCTGGTGGTGGGCACGATCTGCTGGGCCACCGGCTCGCGGTTCGCCCCGCGCCTCGGCCTGCCGCGCGATCCGCTGGTGACTGCTCTGTACGAGATGGTCTTCGGCGGTACGGCGATGGTCCTGATCGGCGTGGTCCGCGGCGAGCCCGGCCGGTTGCACCTCGACCGGATCGACGGATCCGGCTGGCTGGCGCTCGGCTACCTGATCGTGTTCGGCTCGCTGCTCGCGTACTCCGCCTACTCGTACCTGCTCGCGAACGCGCCGATCTCGCTGATCGGCACCTACGCGTACGTGAACCCGGCGGTCGCCGTACTGCTCGGATGGCTGATCCTCGACGAGCACATCACCTGGCAGATCCTGCTCGGCGGCGCGGTGATCATCCTCGGCGTCGCGCTCGTGGTCACCGCCGAGCGGCGACTGCGGACCTGACGGCTTCTTCCTCCAGACGGAAGAACCCGGGCCCCTGAGGACCCGGGTCTCCCACCGCTGCCGATGCGCGCGGCAGCGGGCCATGGTTTGCCGGCCGGCACCCTGCCCCGAAAAAACACGGCGCGAAACTCCGGCAATGGTTCAACGATTTCCGATTCATCATGGTATTGCTCGTTCGGCGACCACCGAGCCCACCGAAAACAATCTTCCGATTCACCGGGTTTGATCCGTCACCCGCGCAGACTCAACGACGTACTCCGGGTTCGGTTACGGCCGATTCCGCATCAACTGCCGATCGGTTCGGCGACAGCCCTCGCCGGCGGCAAGTTGCCTGGTCAGAGCGGGTTTGCTGCGCCGTCAGGGAACTCATCACGTCCCACCTATGGGGGCGCGCACGGACGCAATAGCTGACAAAAAAGTTTGTAACCGGTCCCGCCAGGTGTCGTTACCACTAAGACGAATCCGTCAAACCCGAAAGGAAACCTGGCATAATGCAGGTAACTCGCAAGATCGCCGCTGCCGCGGCAGTGGCGACTGTCGCCACGCTGGGCCTGGCTACCGTTGTGAGCGCGAACGTTCTCGACGACACGCAGCAGAAGGCTCAGGACACCGGCCTGGCCGACGCCGCGTCGCTGGCCAGCAAGGCCTACGGCCACAAGGGCTGGTACGGCGTGAAGAAGGACGGCGGCCTCGTGGCCGTTGACGACAACAACGTCGGCCCGTTCCAGGCCTGCCACCTGTTCGGCTCGGGCACCGGCATCGGCGGCAACGTCCCGGCCAGCGACGTCGTCGGCGTCGTCGGCTTCTGGAACAACGGCAACTCGGTCACCGCTGTCAAGACCTGCGAGCAGGGCTCGAAGCAGGCCAACAGCAAGTGGTACAAGATGGGCGACAACGGCGTGCTGTCCGTCAGCCGCAACAACGTCGGCCCGTTCCAGGCCTGCCACAACGAGGTGTCGGCGACCGGCATCGGTGGCAACGTTCCGCTGACCAACCTGAGCGGCGTCCTGGGCCTGGGCAACAACGGCAACTCCGTTGACACCCTGAAGACCTGCGAGCAGGACTCGGCGCAGAACAACTGACCCTCCCTGGTCAGTGATGCAGGACCCGAAAGAGCCACCTCGGTGGGGTGACTGATTCGGTAGCACCATCCGCGGCGCCGGGAGCAAGCCTCACTCCTCCCGGCGCCGCATCACGCCCGGCCCCCGTCCCAGCGCGGGCCGGGCTTTCGCCTGTCTAGAGGTGTCTGAGGTCTACGCAGGAGCCGTTGGGGAGGTCGCGGGTGAGGAGGGACCAGATGCCGGTGGCGGCGGTCTCGGGGGTGGTCAGGGAGCCGGACTGTTTGAGGGCGTGGAAGCGGGCTACGGAGGGGAAGGCCTCTTCGTCGGTGGAACGGATCTCGGATTGCATGGCCGTGTCGACCACGCCAGGGGCGACCGCGATCACGCGGCAGCCGTTAGGGGGTTGTTCCGCGCCCACTGTGCGGACCCACTGCTCGACGGCCGCCTTGCCCGCGGTGTACGACGACCAGCCGGCGTACGGCGTCTTGGCGGCGCCGGAGGACAGCATCACCAGGTGGCGTTCGCAGCTCAGCCCGGCGGTCGCGGTCAGGAAGGCTCGGCCGAGCACCTGCGGTGCGACCGAGTTCAGGAGTACGGCTCTGGAGTAGGCCTCGCTGTCGACCGCGTGGGCCGGGCCGATCGGCGTGATCGTCCCGGCGTTGTGGACGAAGACGACCCGACCACCGTCGTACCCGGCGAGCTCCGCCTCGAAGTGTTTCTCGACGCGCTCCCAGTCGGCCGGATCGGACAGGTCGGCCTTGAAGTGTTCCGCCGGACCTCCGCCGCGCCGGGACAGGTCGATCACCCGTGCGTCCGGGTACGGCACGGCCGCGGCCAGCGCCGCACCGATCCCGGCCGATGCGCCCGAGATCCAGATCAGCGACCTGGCCGCGGACGTCACTTGCGCCAGTCGCGCGCGACCGCGAGGAAGAGGTCGTTCGCCTCACGTTCACCGATGGAGATCCGGGCGCCGTCACCGGCGAACGGACGGATCGAGACTCCCTCGGCCTGCACCGCCTCGGCGAACGCGATGGTGTCCTCGCCGAGCTCCAGCCAGACGAAGTTGGTCTGCGAATCGGGCACGTCCCAACCCGCGGCGCGCAGCTCCTCGACGACCCGGGTCCGCTCGCCAACCAGCGCCTCGACTCGTTCCAGCAACTCGTCCTCGACGGCCAGCGACGCGATCGCGGCGGCCTGCGCGACGTGGCTGACCCCGAACGGCAACGCACACTTCCGGATCGCGGCGACCACCTCGGGGTGTCCGATCGCATAGCCGACCCGGAAGCCGGCCAGCCCGTACGCCTTGGAGAAGGTCCGCAGTAAGACGACGTTCGGCCGGTCCCGATACACCTCGACACCGTCGACGACACCCGGCTCTCGGACGAACTCGCGGTACGCCTCGTCCAGCACGACCAGGACATCCCGCGGTACGGCGTCCAGGAACGCGAGCAACTCGTCCCCGCGGACCACCGGGCCGGTCGGGTTGTTCGGCGTACAGACCAGGACGACCTTGGTCCGCTCGGTGATCGCGGCCTCCATCGCCTTGAAGTCGTGCCGCGCGTCGGCGGTCAGCGGAACCTGGACCGAGGTCGCGCCGGTCAGCTGGACGGCGATCGGGTACGCCTCGAACGAGCGCCAGGCGTAGACCACCTCGTCACCCTCGGACACCGCGGCCTGCAGCAGGTGGTAGAGCAGCGCGACGGACCCGGTCCCGACAGCGAGGTCGCTCACCGGTACGCCGAACCGTGCCGACAAGGCCTCGAGCAGGTCGACCGCACCCATGTCCGGGTAGCGGTTCATCTGCGCCGCGGCCTCGGTGGCTGCGGCCAGTACGCCGGGCAGTGGCGGGTACGGGTTCTCGTTGCTGGACAACTTGTACGTCGGCCGGCCGTCGGAGCGCGCGGGCGGACGACCGGGCTTGTAAGCCGCCACGTCGTCAAGGCACCCGCGGAAGCGAACCTCGTTGTCAGGGGTCATGCCCGCAGGTTAATCCTTACCGCACCCTCCGGCCACCCTGACCGGGTCACACCGGAGGCCCCGCGAATGCCCATGTTGCGCGGACCGATTCTGGACTGCACACTGACTGATTGTCGGACAATCAGGGGATCTGGCAGCAGGTCTCAACAGTCATCGGAGGGTGTTCATGGGTCAGCCGCTGGAGTGGGGTCGCCGGTATCTGATGGTCCGTCCGGACCACTTCCGGATCGACTACGTGATCAACCCCTACATGTCGACGAACGACCAGCCGGATCCCGAGCTGGCGCTGAAGCAGTGGGACTCGCTGCGGCAGGCGATCGTGGACGCCGGCGGTGAGGTCGAGGTGCTGCCGCAGCGGCCGGACTCGCCGGACATGGTCTACGCGATGAACCTGGGCCTCGCGGCGGCGGACGGCCGGGCGATGCTCTCGCACATGCGGTTCGAGCCGCGCCGGAAAGAGTCGCTGACCGCGGGTGACTGGTTCGCCGGGCAGGGGTTCGCACTCGGCCGGCCCGGCAGCGACGGAGTCGGGCCGCACTTCGAGTCCGGCGACGCGTTCGTGTTCGGCGACAGCCTGGTCGTCGGCTACGGTCCGCGCACCGAGGCGGACGCCCTGAAGCACCTGGCCACCGAGTGGAACGTCCGCGTCCGCGGGCTGCGGATCGCCCACGAGGGGATGTACCACCTCGACCTGCCGTTCTGCCCGGTCGACAGCACCCACGCGATGGTTTACCCGGCGGCGTTCGACGCGGCGAGCCAGACGGCGCTGTTCGACCTCGTGCCGGACCCGATCGTGCTGACCGACGACGAGGCGTTCGCGTTCAGCGGCAACTCGATCGTGGTGAACGAGACGATCATCATGCCGGCCTGCTCGTCGCGCCTGCACGACGTACTCACCGGACTCGGACTGCGCGTGGTCGTCCTCGACCTCACCGAGTTCCACAAGGCCGGCGGGTCGGCCCGGTGCCTGACCAACCCGCTCGACTTCCCGCTGCACTCCATCACCACCCCGGGCGGCGAGCTCATCCTCCCGGACTGACCGTGTAGACGAGTTCGAGGTCGTCGGGGTCGTACCCGTGGCCGGTGAGCCAGTCGTGGGCGTTCTTGCGTCCCTCGGGATAGGTCAGCTTGATGTAGAAGGCGAGGTGCTCGGGGTCTCCCGGATGAGCCCGGGAGACGCCCTGGTCGATGGTGAAGCCGCGGCCGACGAAGGGCAGCTCCCGCAGCAGCGGGTACTTCGCCTCGAGCCGTCCATTGAGCTCGTCGAACCGGCGGCCGGCGTCGGCCTCCGTCTCCAGCACCTGGGCGGGATGAGCCGTCTCCCAGGCTCGGCCCTCGGCGTCGTTGGCGAACAAGTACATCTTGTAACCGGCGTCCGCGTGAACCTCGACGGTCTCGGTGTAGGTCTCGAACCTGTGCCGCTCGCCGATCAACCTGTGCCGGCCGGCCTTCACCGCGACGTCGCCGTTCGCCGGGATCTGCCGGCCGTCCAGCGTCAGGGTGAGGTCGCTCGGGATCGACGTGATGGTCAGCGTGTGCTCCGCGTCCCCACGGAACACCACGAAGCCACCGATCAACAACGCGATGACACCGAAGGCGATCCACAACTTCTCAGCCATCTGACCTCCGCGCGACGGTGTAGTGGCCGCGCGAGTCGGAGAAGTACACGCGCGACGCCTCCGGCACATGCTCGGTCAGCGAGGCCGACGCCGCGTTATACGTTTTCCCGTCGCCGCCGGTGTAGTTGCCGGTGTAGATGAACGTGTGCCCGTCGTGCACGAAGATGTCGCCGGGTCGCAACTGCCCTTCGTTGGTCAGGTCCTCGAACACCTCGTACTTCGCGGAAGATCGCACGTACTCCCGCTGGCTACTGGTCAGCCGGCGTACGTAGTCCGTGTCGGCTCCACTCATCACCATCACGGTCGCCACGAAGACACCGCAGTCGGTCAACTCGTCGTACCCCTTGGAGCCGTTGTACGCCGCCTCGGCCGCCGCATACCCCGGTTTCGGGTCGTGGCCGTGGCCCGGGGTGTCCCAGGCGAGGGTGAGCGCGGCCTGCACGATGTCACCGTCCCCGGCCTTGGCGCAGTCGCCTCCGCGAGAGCCCGCGCCGTACCGCTCCAGGACGGTGCGGGCGTCCGCCTTGCGCTGGGCCCAGTTGGCACCAGCCAGGTCGTCGCGATCAGCGAAGCGCTCGAAGTGGTAGCCGAAGGCAAACGTCGCCTCGTCGACGGTCGTGGCGGCCTTCAGCTGGTCACCAGCGGCCTTCTCCGGCACCGGCCCGTCACCCTCGAGTTGGTCCTTGAGAAAGTCCAGCTGGAACTCCAGCGACTCGATCGTCGCGTCGTCGACTCCCGCGTCCCGGGCCGGCTTGATCAGCTTCCCCGCCGGAGTCCACTGCACCAGGCCCCACCCGAGCGAGCTGTCGACCACGTCAGCCGGATGCGTGACCATCCCAGGCAGATCGCCCTGCCGCAGTGTGGGCTCGACGCTGGACTCGGTGATCAGGTTGCCGATCACGCCCGCGGCCTGCTCCTTGCTGTAGCCGGCCGAGACGAAGAAGTTGAAGGCCTGCTGCTGATTGCCCTTGCCCGTCAGGCCGGTCGGATCGCACTGCGCCTGCGCCGTATCCATCCCGGCCAGGCCGACGACGATCAGCGCCAGCACGATCAGCAGCGGCAGGAACAGCGCCGCCACGACGCCGCCGATGATCGGCACGACCTTGATGTCACCCACCCGAAAATCCTGCCTGAAAGGGGCCTCTACGCGTCGCGAGTTATCCACAGGGGGGTGCCGGGCGCGACAACGGACCCTGCCTGGACGAGAATCTCCCTATGTACGAACGGCTGCGAGTGGATCGCTCGACGACAGTGGACCGGGTGGTCGATGCCCTGCGCTCCGCCCTGTTCGCCGGCGACCTCGAGCCCGGTACGCCGTTGCGCGAGCAGCCGCTGGCCGAGGCACTGGGCGTTGCCCGGAGCACCGTTCGTGAGGCGATGACCATGCTGGTCACCGAGGGCCTGGCGGTCCGCGAGCCGAACAAGGGCGTGAGCGTCGCGATCCTGCACCCGGACGCGGTGGCGGACATCTGCCGGGCCCGGTTCGTGCTGGAGTCGGCCGGGATCCGGGCTTGGTTCGACGCGGACGAGGCCGCGCGCGAGCGGGTCCGGGAGGCGATGCGGACGTTCGCCGCGACCGCCAAGGACGGCGCGGACCCGGAGGCGATGACGGAGACGCACCTGGCGATCCACCGCAGCCTGGTCGCGCTCACCGGCAGCGAGCGGCTCATCGCGACCGCCGACTCGGTCACCGGCGAGGCACGACTCGCACTGGCCCGCGTGGACGCGTTGCGGCAGGACGCGCGCCAACAGGTCGCGTCCCACCGCAAGCTGGTCCGGCTGCTCGAACGCGGCGAGCTGGACGAATGCGTCGAGGAGCTCCGCCGTCACCTCGCCGGCGCCGAGGAGTCCCTCCTCGAGGCCATCGCCCTACCCCACGCCTGACCACCCCACCCCGCCCTCGCCCACCCTGCCCTCCCCTCGCCCACCCTGCCCTCGCCCGACCCACGCCCGACCCGCCCAGTCCCGTCCTGCTCTGGTGGGTGGACCCACCCGCGGGTGGGTTGGCCCACCGCACGCGCCTGGCCAACCCACACGCTCATAGGTAGACCCACCAGCGCGGGACGGGTGGGCGGGCGGGGCGGGGTGGCCAGCCGGATTTGGTGAGTGGACCCATCCGCGGGTGGGTTGGCCCACCGCACGCGCCTGGCCAACCCACACGCTCATAGGTAGACCCACCAGCGCGGGACGGGTGGATGGGCGGGGCGGGGGTGGTCAGCCGGATTCGGTGGGTCGGCCCCCATGTGGGATGGGTCCGCCCATGAGACGGGGGCGGAGAGCGTTCAGGCGATCTGGGCGCCGGTGGCGGTGATGTCGTAGGTGGTGGAGCCGACGCGGAGGCCGGTGAGGCGGGCGTCGGGGTCCAGGGCGGCGACCTGCGGGTTCGCGGTGACCGTGCCGTCGAGGCCGACCTCGACACCGAAGACACCCTCCAGGACCAGGCTCACCCAAGAGCCGGACGACGAGCAGGACCAATCGATCAGGTACGGGAACTGCGGCGGCGACTTGCGCGCACCACCGGCCATCGGCGGAGCCGCTTCCTCGACGAAGTGCGCCTGACCTGTCGGCCCCTGGTTGGCCGACTTCGCCAGGCCGGGCAGCCACTCGAGTACGACGTCCGCCCGCCCCAGCTGGAACAACGCACGACCGGCATCAGCCGGCCAAGCCGGATAGGCACCGTTCCACTGGTGATCCGGCCGCACGCTGAAGGCCGCGTCGGCGTCGTACGGCGAGAGTGCGCGCATCCACGTCGGGGTCTGCAGCTCTCGCTGGAAGAAGTCGACCATCTCGGTCCGCTGGTTCTCCGAGAGGTCGGCGGCGATCGTCGTACCGACGATGTTGAAGTCGTAGCAGTGCCGCACCGGGATCATCGCGCCGTCGGGCTGCCGTGCGTGCCAGAAGCCTCTGCCCTCGATGTACAGCTCGTTGAGGTGACGGACCTGCTCGTCGGCCTCCTTGCGCAGCAACGCCGCCCGATCCTCGTCACCAGAGCGCGAAGCCACCTCGGCCGCGACGCGCATGCACCACACGTTGGCAGCGTTGAAGCTCGCGACCTCGTGCACGTAGCTGCTGACGCACTCCATCAGGTTGTCGATGCCGCCGTAGTCCGCCAGCGCGTGCTTGCCGCGCAGTCCGCGCCAGGCTGTGGCCCAGTCGTGCAGATGCTCGCCGACCGGCTTGTGCGCCACTTCCCGGCCCACCTCGGTGTCCAGGAACCCGGCGTCCCCGGTGAAACGGACGTAGTCCCGCACCAGTCGGGTCATGGCGAAGTCGTTGACCGAGTACCAGTACCCGACCGGCCCGCCGGTGAGCCACTCGGTGCCGAAGTGCGCGTGGGTGTCGAGGTCGATCCAGTGCTCGATGTGCTTGCGCATCGGCGCCGGGTCGAGCAGCGCGTGGGTCAGCGACGAGAGGCTGTAGTCCCAGATGAAGGTCGTGGTCTGCCAGTACCGCGGCATCAACGTGTCGTAGGTCCGTCCGAGCACGCTGGCCGGGTTGTCCCGCCGGAACCAGATCACCCCGAGCACGCCCCACCAGTACAGCTTCCGCAACGCCTCGTTCGACGTCTCCAGAATCGGCAGCGACCCACTGAAGCCATCACTCGAAGGGTCGAACGCATCCGCCAACGCCTTGTCCCACAGGCGTTCCGCGTCCTCGATCACCGCGGGTACGTCGGCCACACACGCCTCGAAATGCGCGGAAGCCTCAGCCAGGTCACCCGCCAGCACATGGACGTACGCCAACCGGCCACGACCCGACGAGTCCAGCGTGATCGTTGCTTCGAGCATCGACCGGTCCACGGCACCCGGTACGTCGAGGCCCTGCACACTCACCGCGGACCCGGACTCCCCTGTTCCGACGACACGTTCGCCGTCGGCACGCAATGTGTTCGGCTCCGACGGCGGCTCCGGCCTCAGCCAGCCGCTCGGCGAACGAGTCGCCGTACTGTCCAGTGCAAGACCCAGACGCACCGAGCGCCCTGGTGTCCCGGAAACCTCCAGCTGTACGACGACCGCCGGGCGACCGGGCGCACACGCGGTGGTCGACCGCAGGTCGAGCCCGTCGACCGTCGTCGACCGCACCACGCAGTCCGGCCGCCACACCACTTCGACCGTGCCGCCGTACGACCGGGCCAGCCGGCCGTCGACGTACAGCTGACCGGTGATGCAGTCGCCGTGCGAGTACGGCGGGAAGTTCACGCTGCGGACCGCGAACACGTCCAGATCGACCTGTGCGGTGCCGAGGAAGTTCGTCAGCCCGGGCGGGTTGAACATGTCGTCGTACGTGTGGGTCAGAACGTCGCTCGCCAGATCGGCGCTGCGCGGGATGGTCACGAAGGATCGGCCCAATCGGTGTTCGGGAGCAGGGGGTACCAGTCCGGCCTGGCCGGGTCACGGTCGTACGGGTAGGGGCCGAGCTCGCGGAACAGTTCGGCGTACTCGGCCAGCTTGTCGCGGTCCAGCTCGACCCCGAGCCCGGGAGCCTCCGGTACGGCGATCGTCCCGCCGTCGTACGGAAGCTTGCCTCCGACAATGATGTCGTCGCGCAGGTGGTGGTAGTGCGCGTCCGCGGCGAAGGCCAGGTTCGGAACCACGGCGCCCAGGTGCAGCATCGTCGCCAGCTGGATGCCGAGCTCGCCGGAGGAGTGCACGGCAACCCCGAGCTGGAAGGTCTCGCAGACGCCGGCCGCCTTGATGCACGGCCGGATACCGCCCCAGAACGTGGTGTCCAGCAGGATGACGTCGACGGCCGGGTCGAGCACGTTCGCGGCGAGCTGCTCGAAATTCACGACCACGGTGTTGGTGGCGAGCGGGATCGGGGTGTTCTGGCGGACCCGCCGCATGCCGTTCAGGCCCCAGGTCGGGTCCTCGAGGTAGTCGTTGTCGAGGTCCTCGATGCCGCGGGCGAACCGGATCGCCTCTTCGACGCTGAACGCGCCGTTCGGGTCGAACCGGACCCGATGCCCGGGGAACGCCTCGGCGAGCGCGCGGAAACACTCCCGCTCGTAGTCCGGCGGGAACACGCCGCCCTTCAGCTTGTGGACGCGGAAGCCGTGCTCGTCGACGAGCGACCGCGCGTGGTCCACCAGTTGCTCGGCAGTCCGGATCTCGCCGGTGCCGTCGTCGGCCGGGTGCCGGAAGAACAGATAGCTGGCGAACTCGACCCGATCGCGGACCTTGCCGCCGAGCAGTTCGTGCACGGGTACGCCGAGCTCCCGGCCCTGCAGGTCGAGGCAGGCGAACTCGATCGCGGCGAGCAGCTGGGTCCGGTTGTTGTAGAGGCTCGCGGTCGGGTTGGCGAGCATCCAGCGCAACGCCTCGGTTCGGGCCGGGTCATGGCCGATCAGGTAGGGCTTGAGTCCGGTGACGGCGGCCTCGGCGCTCTGGCCGCCGCCGCCCATCTCGCCCAGGCCGATCAGGCCGTTGTCGGCCTCGACCTCGACGACGGTCCGGACGAACCGTCCCCAGTGCGCGCCGTTACTGTGCCGCAGCGGTGCCTCGAGCGGCATCGTGACGGTGGTGGCGCGGATGTCGACGATCTTCACTTGGCGTCCTCCGGCAGTACGACGGCCAGTCCGGCGGTCAGCCCGCCGTCCACCTTCACATCCGCGCCGGTGACGAACGCGGCACCCGGCGAGGCCAGGAAATGGATGACCTCGGCAACTTCTCCGGGTGTCGCCACCCGGCCGAGCGGATGCGAGCGACCCCACTCGGCGACCACCTCGTCGGTCGATCGCCCGCCACCGAACTGTGCCGCCGACGTCCGCAGCATCGGGGTGTCGACCGAGCCCGGACAGACCGCGTTCACCCGGATCCCGTCCGCGGCGTGGTCGACCGCCATCGCCCGCACCAGGCTGAGCAACGCGCCCTTCCCCATCGAGTACGCCGCCACACTCGTCTGCGCGGCGTAGGCCTGCACCGAGGAAACCACCACAACGCTCCCGCCGCGTGGGAGCTTCGGCACAAACGCCTGACAGGCGAAGAACACCCCGCCGACGTTCACCGCCATCACTTCATCGAAGACGGAAGGCGGTGTGTCGACAACAGTCCCGTACCGCTGGATCCCAGCCGCACACACCAACACATCCACGCTGTCGAGCTGCTCCGCAGCTCCTGCCAAGGCACCCCGGTCACCAACATCGACCGCGATCCCCCGAACACCCAGCTCGTCCTCGAGGGCACCGAGGGCATCCGCATCCCGGTCCAGGGCAACCACCTGATCACCGGCGGCGACAAACCGTTCCACAGCACCCCGTCCGATCCCGGCAGCCCCACCCGTGACCACGACTGTGCGGCGCCCCCCACCCCCGCCGCCGGAGGCGGCGCTTTGCACTTCGCCACCGAAGGTGGCGCCAGGATCGTGCGGCATATGTGTCCTTTCAGAACTGGCCCAGGGCGAGGCCCCGGGAGAAGAAGCGTTGGGCGGCGAGGAACAAGATCACGGTGGGGAGCGAGACGAGCAGCCCGCCGGCCAGCACGGTGGGCAGGGCGGCGCCGCCGTACGTGCTCTGCAGGCCGGTCAGGGCGGGCATGATCGGGCGGACCGATTCCGACTGACTCAAGGTCAGGCCGAGCAACAGGTCGTTCCAGACGAACGTCGCCTGCAGGATGAAGATCGCGGCCAGCGCCGAACCCGCCATCGGCAGGTAGATGCTGCGGAAGATCCGGAACAGTCCGCCGCCGTCGACCACCGCGGCCTCGAACACGCTCCGCGCGATCCCGGTAAAGAAGTTCCGCATCACGAACGCCGAGAACGGCACGCTGATCGCGGTGTAGACGACGATCATCCCGACCCGGGTGTCGTACAGGCCGGAGTCGGCGTACCCGGAGAACAGGGGCATCAGGATCATCTGCAGCGGGAAGATCGTGCCACCGAAGATGAACACGAACCACAGGAACCCGCGCTTCAGCTTCAGTACGACGATCGCGTATCCGGCGGCCGCGCCGATCAGGACCGCGAGCACCGGCGCGATCACGCTGTACAGCGTCGTCGCCACCAGCGTGTCGCCCAGTGCCGCCTTGTTCCACGCGTCCGCGAAGTTCGTGAACAGCGAGAACCCGGCCGGCTTCCACACGGTCGCCGCGTCGTACCCGTCGACGGCCTTGGACGCGTTCACGATCAGCAGGTACACCGGCGCGAGCCAGATCAGCCCGAGGACGACGAGGAACGGAGTCTTAACCCTGCTCACGCGAATCTCCCAACTGGTAGCGGAGATAGAGGATCGACGCGGCAAAGGTGACCAGGCTCAGGAACAACGCGATCGCGGCGCCCTGGCCGTAGTCGTTCAGCACGAACGTCTCCTTGTACATGGACAGCGCGAGCGTCTCCGACGACGTACCGGGGCCGCCCTGCGTCATCACCCACACCACGTCGAACGTCTTCAGGCTGCCGACGATCGACAGGCCGATGACGACCGTGGTGATCGGCCGCAACTGCGGCCACAGCTGGTGCCAGAACAGCCGGAAGCCCTCCGCACCGTCCAGCCGGGCGGCCTCCAGCGGCTCGGCCGGGATGGACTGCAGCCCGACCACGAACAGCAGTGCGTTCACACCGGCCGCCTGCCAGGTCACGGCCACGATCATCATCAGCGTGTTGCCCGGACCGGCCTGCAGCCAGCCGGTGTGCGCACCCGGGAGGCCGAAGAACCCCAGCATCTGCCCGAGCGCGCCGTCCGGCTGCAGGACGAAGCCCCAGATGACACCCACGGCCACACCGGAGATCGCGTACGGCAGCAGGAACGGCAACCGCAACCAGGTGCCCCACTTGTGCCCATAGGTCAGTACGGCGATCAGCAGCCCGAGCACCACCGGCAGAGTCACCATGCCGACGACCCACAGCAGCGTGTTGACCAGCGCACCGGTGAGATCCGGGTCGCTGAACATCGCCTTGTAGTTCGCCAGCCCGGACCAGATCGGTGAGGCCAGGCCGTCGTAGTCGGTGAAGCTGACGTACGTCGTCCAGAGGAACGGCAGGTACAGCAGCAGTGCGACCACGGCCACGGCCGGCAGGCCGAACAGTGGCGCAGCCCGGGCACCCGTCCGCGCCGACTGCTGTCCAGTCGCGCGGCGCTTGACGGGTGCCGGCCGCTCGATGGTCGAGGTCACTTCTGCTTGGCCCAGTAGGCGTCCGCCTCGGCCTGGATCTTCTGCAGGCCCGGCATCGGGTCGCCCGGCTTGGTGACGAACGCGCCGAACACCTCGAGCGCCTTGTTCGCCACCGGCACCGGCGTGGCCTCGAACCAGCGGTTGATCAGCCGGTAGCCGTCACCGCCGACGTCCTTGTTCAGCTTCGCCAGGCCCGGGTCCTTGACCTCGGCCTTCGGGTTGAAGGACAGGTCGCCGCGGGCGTTCGCCCAGGCGGTCTGCGCCTGCGGCGTGACCCACCAGTCGGTCCACTTCTTCACCGTCGAGGCGTGGTCGCTCGCGGCGGCCGAGCAGACCGGACCGGTCTCGAAGATCATCGAGGTCTTGGGCAGCGACGGATTCACGTTCGGGATGAGGAAGAAGTCGTAGTCCGTGCCGGCCTTCATCTTCAGCGTGTTCAGGTTGCCACTGAACCAGGTGCCGAAGTTGATCATTCCCACGGCGCCGCTCTTCAGCTGCGCCTGCGGCTCGGTCTTCGAGCCCGGGTCGCTGAAGTCGCCGGCCTCGATCATCTTCTTCCACTCGTTCATCACCTCGACCACACCCGGGTCGGTGTACTTCGCCTTCCCGGTAGCCAGGGCGTCGTACAGGTCCGGGTCCTTGCCGGCCAGCAGCGTCTCGAACCAGACGAAGCTGAACAGGATGTTGGTCTGGTAGAACGGCTTCACGCCGACGGCCTTGACCTTGTCGGCCACCGTCATCAGTTCCTGCCAGGTCTTCGGGGTCTCGGTGATCCCGGCCTTCTTGAAGACGGCCTTGTTGTAGTACATCACCCAGTAGCCCGCCAGCAGCGGAAGACAGTACTGCTTGCCGTCGAAGGTGAAGTACGGCTTCAGCTGCTCCGGGATGTTGCCGTCAGCAACTGCCTTGGTCCACTGGTCGGTGGTCTCGGCGACGAGCTTCTGGTCCACCAGATCCTGAAGCTCCTTGCCGGTGTGCCAGCTGAACAGGTCCGCCTTCTCCTTGGTCCGGAAGGAGGACCGGATGAACGCGGTGTAGGTGTTGGAGTCGGAGTAGCCGACCGGCTCCATCCCGACCCCGACGTCCTTCTTGCTGGCGGCGCCGACCTGGACGAAGGCGTCCTTCCAGCCGCCCTTGTCGTTGTAGAACTTCAGCGAGTCGACCGGCTTGTCCTCGCCCTTGGCGGCATTCGAGCCGCCATTGCCCCCGCAGGCGGACAGCATGAGCGCGCCGGCCACCGCCAGAGCGGTCAGTGCTTTCCGATTGGTGATGCGTCGCATGGTGGTGCGTCCTCTCAGCTCTCAGGGGGTGCTGGGGTCTTGGGGCGGGTTGACACGTTCGTTGATGACAGCAAGGACTCCGTCGAGGTGCTCGCGGGTCAGCCGCTCGGCCAGCTCGGAGTCTCCGGCCAGGACGGCCGCGTGAATGGCCCGGTGCTCGTCCAGATCGGTCTGCCGGTCGCCGTGGATGTGCAGGATCTCCAACTGCTCGCGGACGTTGACGACCGTCACGGACTCGACCACCTCGGCCAGCGTCGCGTTCCCGGACGCCTGCGCGAGCGAGCGGTGGAAGTCCATGTTGACCTCGGCCAACTGGGCGTGGTCGCCGGTCTCGACCAGCTCGGCGGCAGCGGCCAGGTCACGCTCCATCTGCCGTAGTGCGGCCTCGGTGCGGACCCGGGCGGCCACCGCGGCGACCGGTGGCTCGATCAGCGCCCGCGCCTGCAGCAACTCGACCAGGCGGTCCGCCGACGGCGTCGGCGCCAGCGGGTTGGCCAGAACCAGCCGGCCGACGTGCGGACCGACGTACACGCCTGATCCGTGCCGAAGCTCGACGGCGCCGGTGGCCTCCAGCCGGCGGAGCGCCTCCCGCACTGTCGGTACGGCGACCTTGAAGCGGTCGGCCAGCGATCGCACCGACTCGAACTGGTCACCGGACGACAGTTTGCGGTCGGCGATCAGCCCCAGCATCGACGCGGCCAGGTCGTCGAGAAGGCTCCGGCGTACGACGCCACCCGACGAGCTCACTGTGCTCCCGCCGGGGTCAGCGTCACTCCGACGAACCGGGGCCGGTAGATGCTCACGTCGGCGTACAGGTCGGTGTTGGCGTCGAGGCTGTTGACGTTGTAGCTGACCAGGAGCGTGTTGCCGCGGCGCAGGTCCGGGTGGTCGTGGGAGTTGTACGTGATGATGTTGGCGTTCCCGTAGCTCCCGGTGGCTCCGGTCTCCGGGGTCTGGTAGAGCTCGACCGGCTTGACGAACGGACCGGTCGGCGAGCAGGAGAAGTACCCGAGGACACGCTTGCTGAACAGCTCGGTGGTGTCGTGGGTGACCAGCACGTAGCCGTCGTGCCAGCGCGTCACGCTGTGTTCGTTGGCGACGCCCTCCAGCACTCGGGCCGAGGCGGTCTCGTCCGCCGACCAGCCGGAGCCGGTCCAGTACTCCCATGGCTTCGCGGTCAGGTCATCGCCACGGACCCGCGCGACATGCTGGTACTTCGAGCTGCCCAGGTCCTCGACGCCGTAGATGTAGGTGTAGTCGCGGTCACTCAGCAGCCAGGCGGACCACTGCACGTTGGCGGCCGACGGGAGCGGGGTGAGCGAGCGCAGCTTGAGCGTCTTGCTGTCGAACCGCGCGAGGTAGTTGCTGGCCCAGTGCCAGTCCCACTGACCCGGACCGGTCTTCTCGAACCGCAGTGCGGTGACGTCGAGGTACCGGCCGGCGTGGCTGGTCGCTGCCGCGCCGACCCAGTACCAGCCGTCGGCGGGCGGTGGCAGGAGCGCCGTCGGGTTGGCCGACGTACCGCCGGTGACGGTCTTCAGCGTCTTGCCTTGCTGGACCACGAACGAGTTGTTGATGAACGGCGTCGTGGCCGGACGGCTGCCATCCGGGTTGACGGGGCCGAGGAACGTGTCCGAGAAGATCCACGCGGTCCGGCCGCCGGGCAGCTGGACCGAATAGGTGCTGTCCGCACCGGTCCAGCCCTTGCCGGTGTTGCTGTAGGCGTTCAGCAGCGACTCGGGCGCGGCGTGCGGCTGCGCGGTCGCCGACCAGTTGGTTCGCACCGCGCTGCAATCCGGTGTCCCGGAGGCAACCGCAGGCGACGTGATTGCTCCAGCGGTCAACGACACAACTCCGACCGCAGCTACCCACCGACGTCGAAACATGAAAATGATCAGATCACTTGGTCATTAGTGTGTCAAGGTCAGGGGTCGGATCAGGGTGGCGCCGGGCCTGCGTGCTACCGCCCGGGTGGGAGGATCGACGGCATGAAGAACTTGGTCATCAGGCTGCTCGCCAACGCGGTCGCGCTGGCGATCGCCAGCTGGATCGTCGCCGGGATCACTCTGCAGGGTGCGACCACGGGCCGGCGGATCCTCACGCTGCTCATCGTCGCCGCGATCTTCGGTGTGGTGAACGCGATCGTGAAGCCTGTGGTGAAGCTGCTGTCGCTCCCGTTCATCATCCTGACGCTGGGGCTGCTCACCTTCGTCATCAACGCGGTGATGCTGCTGCTCACCTCGTGGATCACCGGGAAGCTGGACGTGCAGTTCCACGTCGACGGCTTCTGGAACGCGCTGCTCGGCGCGTTCATCATCACCGTCGTCGGGGTGATCATCAACGCCGTCCTCCCGGACAAGGCGGAGATCAAGTAGTGCTCCCCGCCGGGTGTTCCTTGAGTGATTCTGGTGTTCAGGTGCGTGCATCGCGGTGCTTGAGGAGCGTCCTCGATGCGGAACATCGTGGATGCTCCTCAAGTGCCGCGAGGTGCGTGCCTGGGCGCCAGAAGCGCCAAGAGACACCCGGTGGGGAGCACTAGGTGAGACGGGTCGAGATCGTTTGTAGCGGGAATATCTGCCGGTCGCCGATCGGGGAGGTCGTGCTGCGGGCGAAGCTCGCGGAGGCGGGGATCGACGACGTGCAGGTCACCAGCTCGGGCACGGGCGGGTGGCATGCCGGCGACCCGATGGACCTGCGGGCCGCGGCCGCGTTGCGCCGGCGCGGGTACGACGGCAGTCCGCATCGGGCCCGGCAGTTCCGGGCCGAGTGGTTCGCGGAGCGCGATCTCGTCCTCGCGATGGACTCGGGACACCTGTCCGCGCTGACCCGGCGAGGTCGTGCGGCCGTCCCGATCCAGTTGTTCGCGGACGTCGACGTACCCGATCCGTACTACGGCGACGACGAGGGGTTCGACGACGTCCTCGCGCAGATCGAGAAGGCGGCCGACGCCTGGGTCGACCGCCTCCGGACCAGGGCCTGACCTACGGCTGGTCGATCTCCCACTTGAAGGCGACGAACCAGTCGACGCCCGGGTCGAACTTCTTGCCGCCGGCGATCCGCGGGAACTCGATCGCGCGCAGCTCGTCGCCGCGCCCCTCGTCGTGGCCGACCACACCGCTCTCGCCGCGCAGCGCCGCGTCGACGGCGTAGTCGGTGCACTCCTTGATCAGGGCCAGGTCGCGGTCGTTGGCCGCGGCCGACCGGCTGAAGTAGCCGCTCTTCTGCACCATCGTCTTCTCGGCGCCGATCCGCTCGGCGAACTGCTTGGCGAACCAGGCACCCGGGTTGATCGTGTCCAGCTTGACGTGGCCGAACGGGTCCCGGCCGACCTTCTCGCCGCGGGCCTCCATCTCGGCCACGATCGACTCCACGCCGGCACCCTCGGACAGGAAGATGTTGACGCAGTCGTGCTCGTCCATCACCTTGCCGAGCCGCTCCGCCTCGGCGTCCAGGTCGATCGTCTCCTCCGGCACGTACACCGCGTGCACGTCCCAGCCGGCCGCGTCCAGGCCGATGCCCGGGTTCCACTCCTGCTGCTTCCACCAGTCGCGGTACTCCCGGGCCGTTGCCGCGGTCAACCATCCGCAGTTGCGGCCCATCACCTCGTGGACGATCAGCATCCGGGGGTTCGAGCTGTGCTCGCCGATGATGTTGCGGGCGAACAGCGCACCCTGCTCGGCCGCGGTCCACGCACCCAGGCTCTGCCGGATCGGGATCACGTCGTTGTCGATCGTCTTCGGCAGGCCGACCACGGTCAGGTCGTAGTCGTGCTCGTGCAGGTACGCCGCCAGGTCCGCCGCGGTGGTGTTGGTGTCGTCACCGCCGATCGTGTGCAGTACGTCGACGCCGTCGGTGACGAGCCGCTCGGCCGCGACCTGGAGCGCGTTCTGGCCCTCGGCGATCAGGCCGCGCTTGACCAGGTCGGCGGTGTTGGTCAGCTTGACCCGGCTGTTCCCGATCGGGCTGCCGCCGAACTTGTGCAGCACGGACGCCTTCTCCCGTACCTCCGGCGTCACCTCGACGTACCGGCCGCTGAGCAGGCCGTGGTACCCGTTCAGGTAGGCGATGATCTCGACGTCGGGCGCCACCTCGGTGTAGCGCTCGATCATCCCGCCGACGGCGGACGACAGGCAGGGCGCGAGCCCGCCGGCGGTGAGCAGGGCAACTCTGCGGACAGACTTGTCGGCAGCCATGGTCCAGGTCCTTCCAGAGGTCGCTGAAGTCGCCAACAGCCTAGTGAGGCAGACCACTCTCAGCGGTGGTTGGGGTTCACTCCAGCGGCACCGAGCGGGGCGGCACCGGGGTGGAGACGACGAAGGAGCTGGTCGTCTGGCCGTGGACGAGGAACTTGTCGAGCACGTCCTCGAGACTGGCGATGGCGGCGACCTGGACGCGCATCAGGAAACAGTCCTCACCGGAGATGCGGTGGCACTCGACGACTTCCGGCGTTCGCGCGGCCAGCTCGATGACCCTCGGGATCTGACCGGGACCGGGACGCAGCCGCACCCAGGCCGCGACCGGCAGCCCGAGCGCGGCCGGGTCGACCTCGAGCCGGTAGCCGCGGATCACGCCGGATTCCTCCAACCGGGTGACCCGCTCGCGCACGGTCGGCGCCGAGACTCCGAGCCGGCGCGCCAGTTCGGTGGTGCGCAGCCGCGGATCGGCTGTCAGCTCGGTCAGCAGTCGAACATTCAGGGCATCGAGCAGCGGCTTTTCAGTTTGAAGGGACTGCACGCCTTCTGCGTTCGTTCCAGCAACCATCAGTTGGCTCCTTGGCTCGTTTCGCCATGGGAAACGGCGGATGCGATTTCTAGGGTAATCACGTGGCAACCATCGTGGAAGCACCGCCCCAGAAAGGGCTGGCGACCGGAGCAGCGGCCGTGACGGTCGTGCTCTGGGCCTCGTCGTTCGTCGCCATCCGGCATGTCGGCACCGAGTTCTCCGCCGGTGCCCTGGCCCTGATCCGCCTGGGCCTCGGCAGCGTACTTCTCGGTGCGTTCCTGTTCCTCCGTCCCCGGCGTGAAGTCCCCGAACGCCGGTGGCCGGGCAAGCGAGACTGGCCGCAGTTGCTGGCCTGCGGGCTGCTCTGGTTCGGCGTCTACAACCTCACACTGAACGAGGCCGAACGTCGCCTCGACGCCGGCACCGCGGCCATGCTCGTCCACATCGCCCCGCTGCTGATCGCCCTGCTCGCCGGTCTCACTCTCGGCGAAGGCTTCCCCCGCCAGGTCATCCTCGGCAGCCTCGTCGCGTTCGGCGGCATCGTGCTGATCGGTACGTCGACCTCCACCGGCCGAGCGGAAACCTGGGGTGTCATCCTCTGCATCACCGCGGCCGCGTCGTACGCCATCGGCGTGGTGACGCAGAAGCCGCTGCTGAGCCGGCTCCCGGCGGCAGAGGTGACCTGGCTCGCCTGCACGATCGGCGCGGTCGTCTGCCTCCCGTTCGCTCCCACCCTGATCGACGAACTCGGTTCCGCGAGCGCCGGGACGATCTGGTGGGCGGTGTACCTGGCGGTCTTCCCGACCGCGCTCGGGTTCACCACTTGGGCGTTCGCTCTCCGGCGGACCAGCGCGGGCAAGATGGGCGCGACGGTATACGCCGTACCGGTCGTCGCCATCGCCCTCGGCTGGCTCTTCCTCGGTGAGACACCCGCTCTGCTCGCACTGGCCGGCGGTGCCTTGTGTCTCACCGGCGTCGCGATCTCACGTCGTACCGGGAGGATCCGATGAAGTTCGGCGTTTTCGTACCGCAGGGCTGGCGGATGGACCTGGTCGAGATCAAGGACCCGGTCGAGCAGTGGGAGGCCATGACGGCTGTCGCCCGCGCCGCCGACGCGGGGCCCTGGGACTCGATCTGGTTGTTCGACCACTTCCACACGGTCCCCGAGCCGGTCCGCGAGACCGTCTTCGAGGCCTGGACGGCGACGGCGGCTCTCGCCCGCGACACCCAGCGGGTGAACATCGGCCAGATGGTCGGCTGCAACGGCTACCGCAACCCCGCGCTGTACGCGAAGATCGCGGCCACCGTCGACGTCGCCAGCCACGGCCGCCTGTACGCCGGGATCGGCGCCGGGTGGTCGGAGCACGAGTGGAAGGCCTACGGGTACCCGTGGACCGGACTCAAGGACCGGATGGGTTCGTTCACCGAGGCCGTCGAGGTGATCCACCGGCTATGGCACGAGGAGGACGTCGTCTTCCAGGGCAAGTACCACTCGGTCGACCGGCCGTACGTCGAGCCACGCCGGCAGCCACCGCTCTGGATCGGTGGCGGCGGTGAGAAGGTCACCCTCCGGCTGGTCGCCAAGTACGCCGACGCCTGCAACTTCGGCAGTGGCAAACCCGAGCTGGTCAAGCAGAAGCTCGCCGTACTGCGCGCGCACTGCGACGAGCTCGGCCGGGACTACGACGAGATCGTGAAATCGACCAGTATCAACGTGTTCCCGATCGCATCCGGCGCCGATCCGGCGACCGCGACGGCGAAGGCCCGTGGCCGCTACAGCGTCCAGGAGTTCACCGAGATCGGCGCCGGTGGTGGTCCGCCGGACCTTCGCGCCGGAATCGTCACGACCAAGGAGCTCAGCGCGCACATCGAGCAGTTGGCCGACGCCGGCGTCGAGTACGTCATCGTCTACATCCCGGGCGTCGCGTACGACCACGAACCGCTGCAACGGTTCGCGGAGGAGGTCGTGCCGGCGTTCAGCTGAGGGTGGCCGCCAGCTCGCGCAGGTGCTGGTGGATGCCGGTGTAGACGTCCGCGGCCGGCAGCAGGCGCTTCGGGACCTTGGTGACCACGCTGTAGTTCACGTCGACCACGTTGGCCAGCGGCACCTCGCTGATCTGGCTGAGCAACTGGTAGGCGTCCAGCTTGTCCAGCCCGTACAGCGAACCGAGCCAGTGCACCATGTCGACCTGCCCGGCGCGCCAGGCGTCCTCGAGTGGCCGGCTCGACCCGACCACGGCCAGGTACTCGTCGTTCTCGATCCGCGGCCAGACCGGTCCCGGCGTCTTCACCAGGTCCACGATCAGTACGACGTTCATCGCGCCCTCGACCGCGGTCCCGCAGGACTCGCCCTCGCCTTGGCGGTAGTGCCCGTCGCCGACCGAGAAGAGTGCACCCTCGACATTCACGTTGAGGTAGCAGGTCGCACCGGCCCGCATCTCCGGCGTGTCCATGTTGCCGCCGAACATGTCCGGGACCAGCGAGGATCGCGCCTCACCCGCGGCCGGCGCGACACCGACCGTACCCAGCATCGGCTCCATCGGCAGCGCGAGCTCCAGGTCGCTGCCCTGCGCCTGGAACCCGACGGTCTGCTTGTCCGAGTCGACCTCGTAGATCCAGGTCCGCTCCGGCAGCGGGTCCTGCAGCGTCGCTGTCCGGTCGGTGCTGGTCAGGCCGCCGAAGTACGGGATGGTCGCTGACACGCCCCAGGTCCGGGCCGGCGTCAGGTCGACGAAGTGCAGCACCAGGGTGTCCCCGGGCTCGGCGCCCTCGACGTAGAACGGGCCCGTCTGCGGGTTCACGAACGGCATCTTCAGTGAGGCGCTGGCGAGGTCCGTCGTGCTGCGCAGCGTGCCGCAGTACGCGTCCTCGGTCCACAACCGCAGGGCGGTGCCCGGCTTGACCCGGCGTACCGGCGGAACCCCGCCGAAGGTCCAGGCGAACTGCTCGGGCTCGGGGCTGAAGTCGAGGATGTCCACGAGTCAGCAACCTACGGCGTACGGCGGGAATGGGCGAGCGATCAGCGGGTTCTCAGGCGATTCTCACAGAGACGGCCTAATCTCGACACGCGGACGGTCATTCCGGGCTGTCCGGACTCAGGACGAGCGGGGAGCACGATGCGCGTACTGGTGGTGGACGACGACCGGGCCGTCCGGGACTCGCTGCGCCGTTCCCTGGAGTTCAACGACTTCGAGGTGGTGACGGCCTCCGACGGCGCCGAGGCGCTGGCCGTGATCGGCAACGTCGAGCCCGACGTCGTGGTGATGGACGTGATGATGCCGCGCCTGGACGGCCTGGAGACGACGAAGGCCCTGCGGGCCGCGGGCAACAACATCCCGATCCTGGTGCTGACCGCCCGGGACGCGGTCGCGGACCGGGTCGACGGCCTGGACGCCGGCGGCGACGACTACCTGACGAAGCCGTTCGCACTCGAGGAGTTGCTGGCCCGGCTGCGCGCCCTGCTCCGCCGCAGCACCACGCCCGGCGAGGGCGGCCAGCGCGGCGAGATCCTGCAGTACGCCGACCTAGTGGTCGACGTGGACGCGCACGAGGTGCACCGCGGCGACGTACCGATCCCCCTCACCCGGACCGAGTTCTCCCTGCTCGAGTTGCTGATCCGCAACCCGCGCCGGGTGCTCGAGCGCGCGGTGATCCTGGACGCGGTCTGGGGTTACGACTTCCCGACCACCGCCAACTCCCTCGAGGTCTACATCGGCTATCTGCGCCGTAAGACCGAGGTCAACAACCTTCCCCGGCTGATCCACACCGTCCGCGGCATCGGCTATGTGCTGAGAGACACCCCACCGTGAGCAAGCAACACCCCGACGACTTCCCCTCGTACGCCGGCCGTCCGCCGGGCGCCGCTCAGTCCGGTCCTGCGCCGCGTTCACCCCAACCGCAGCCGTCCGGACCGGTACCACAGCCCGTTCCGCCGGGTCAGCCCGGCCAGCCTGGTCAGCCCGCTCAGCCTGTTGCCAACGGCAACGGGAACCGGATGGTCGCGACCGCGGCCCGGACCCAGGACTGGTGGCAGGAGAAGGTCCACACCCTCAGCCTGCACGCCCGCGTCACCCTGCTGGCCGCGGTGGCGGTCGGTCTGGCCGTCGCGATCGTGAGCATCGCGGCGTACATGACCGTGCGCCAGCAGATGTACCAGAACCTCGACGACAGCCTGACCAACCGGGTCGCCCAGGCCGCGCAGAAGGGCGTGCTGACCAACCTGCAGAACCTGCGGACCGTCTCCTCCGACGCGCTCGGTCTGAGCGACATCCGGGTCGGGATGATCGGCGCGGACGGCGAGACGTTCGGGGCGGCGAACAGCCCGGTCCCACCGATGGGCCCCGACGAGATCGCGATAGCCCAGGCGCAAGGGAACGAGGCCAGTCTGCGGACCGTCGGCGTCCGCAACGGCGGCTCGCACTTCCGCGTGGTCGCCGTACCCGCGCACTACTGCCCGTTGGGCGTCAACTGCCAGGCCGATCCCGAGCTCTACCAGCCTGCCGCGCTGGTGGTAGCCCAGTCGCTGGCCCCGATCGACCGGACGCTGCACAACCTCGGCGTGGTGTTGTGGGCCTTCGGCCTGATCGGCGTGATCGGTGCGGCGCTGGCCGGCAACGCGATCGCGCGGTCCGGACTCCGGCCACTCGCTCGGCTGACCGGTGCGGCCGAGCATGTGGCGCAGACCGAGGATCTGAAGCCGATCCCGGTGTCCGGATCGGACGAGATCTCCCGCTTGGCCCAGGCCTTCAACGCGATGCTCGCGGCTCTGGCCCGATCACAGGACCGGCAGCGACGGCTGGTCGGCGACGCCGGGCACGAACTCCGGACGCCGCTCACCAGCATCCGCACCAACCTCGATCTGCTGGCCCAGGCGGACAAGCGTGGTGGCCTCCGGCCCGAGGACCGGCAGCAACTGCTGGACGACGTACGCGCACAGATGGACGAGCTGACCACGTTGATCGGCGACCTCACCGAGCTGGCCCGCGACACACCACAGGTCCGCAACGCCGAGCTGATCGAGCTGTCCAACGTGGTCGAGGACGCCGTCATCAAGGTACGGCGCCGTGCGCCGGGGCTGGAGTGGGACGTCCAGCTCACACCGTTCCCGGTGTGGGGTGACGAACGGCTGCTCGGACGCGCAGTGACCAACCTGCTCGACAACGCAGCGAAGTACAGCACCCCCGAGGACGCCACTCTGCACAGCGACGGGCGACCGTCCGGACTCGTCACGGTCCGGCTGCTGGACGGCGTACTGACTGTCACGGACTCCGGTCCGGGGATCGCCGAGTCGGACCTGCCGCATGTGTTCGAGCGGTTCTACCGGTCCAGTGAGGCGCGCAGCAGGCCCGGTTCGGGGCTGGGGCTGGCGATCGTGAAGCACGCGGCCGAGCAGCATGGCGGGATGATCTACGCCCGCAACGTGCCGGGCGCCGGTGCGCAGTTCACGCTGTGGCTGCCGCACGCGGCCACGCAGACACGCTGACAGCGCCTTGACTGATCCTTCAGGGGATCTTCATGGAGTTCTTCGGCTGCTTTGACGGGATCTTCAGGGCCTTCTCAGGTCCAGCCCGCACAGTACTTCTCATGACCGAGAACCAGCCGCACCAGCCGCAACAGCCGCAGAACCAGCCCGGCCAGAACCCACAGCAACAGGGGCCGGACCGGACGCAGCAGTTGCCGCTGTCTGGTTACGGACAGCACCAGCAGCAGCAGTTCGCGCCGCTCGGTGGTCAGCAGCGACCGGGTCAGCACCCTTCAGGTGGGAGTGCCTACCCGCAGTTCGGAGCGCCGGGGACGCATCAGGGGACGCCTCCCGGATCGAACTGGCCGCCTTTCGGCCCGCAGCCGGCACACCAGCCGGAGCCTGCCAAGCCGAAACGGCGTGGCCTGGCGGCGGTGGCACTGACCGCGCTTCTGGTCGGTGCCGCGGGCGGCGTAGGCGGTGCGGCTGTGTACTCGGCCACCAATGACTCCAGCGCGACGCCGTCGGTGACGGCGCCGCTGAACGGCAACCAGGCCGCGCCTGCCGCGGCTCCGGACGGTTCGGTGCAGAGCGCCGCCGCGAAGGTGCTGCCGAGCGTGGTGAAGATCGCCGTCGCGTCCCAGCAGGGCGCGGCGACCGGGTCCGGCATCGTGATCAGCAAGGACGGCCTGATCGTCACCAACAACCACGTGGTCGCCGGCGGCGGCCCCGGTGCGCAGATCACCGTGATGCTGAACGACGGGCGGACCGTACCGGCCACGATCAAGGGCACCGACCCGTTGACCGACCTGGCCGTGATCCACGCCGACGCGACCGACCTCACCCCGGCGACTCTGGGGCAGAGCGGCAAGCTCGGCGTCGGGCAGGGCGTGGTGGCGATCGGTTCGCCGTTCGGCCTCGAGGCGACCGTGACGAGCGGGATCGTCTCGGCGCTGAACCGCCCGGTCACCTCCGGCGACGAGCAGCAGGACAGTACGACAGTCTTCCCAGCAATCCAGACGGACGCCGCGATCAATCCCGGAAACTCCGGCGGCGCCCTCATCGACCTCGCCGGCCAGGTGGTCGGAATCAACAGCGCGATCAAAACCGCCGGCGGATCGGGACAATCCGAAGGCGGCAACATCGGCCTGGGCTTCGCTATCCCGATCGACCAGGCCAAGCCGATCATCGACGAGCTGGTGGCCAAGGGCAAGGCCACGCATGCACGGCTCGGAGTGACGGTCGGCGACGCGCAGTCTTCCGACGGGCTCTCTTCAGGGGCACGCCTCGGCGAGGCAACGTCCGGCGGTGCGGCGGACAAGGCCGGTCTGCAAGCAGGTGATGTGGTCACCGCTGTGGACGGTAAGGCGATCTCGTCAGGGGACGCGCTGGTCGCCGCGGTCCGTTCGCACCGCCCGGGCGATGAGGTGAAGATCGACTTCACCCGCAACGGAAAGGCCCAGTCGGTGACCGCCACCCTCGGGTCCGACAACGGCAACCCGACCGGCTGACACCACGGCATTCCTCCCTGGTTGGGACTGCGGCCGCCCACCGAGCGGCCGCAGTCCCTTATTCGTGGGTAAATGCGGTGCGGTGGCAGGGGGCGCACGTTAGCGTCCGGCCATGACTCTTTCGCGGGAACGGCCGCCCCTTGTTGCTGATGAGCGCACACAGTTGATCGGGTGGCTGGATCTGCAGCGGGCCCTGGTGCGGTGGAAGCTGGACGGGCTGCCGGAGGCGGACGAGCATCGGGTGGTGTTTCCGGAGTCGCCGTTGATGACGCCGGCTGGACTGGTGTCGCATATGCGATGGACCGAGCACTGCTGGTTCAACGTCATCTTTCTGGGCGAGCCGGAGGCAGGCAACCCGCAGTTCCAGAAGGAGCCGGAGAACGCCGACATGCGGGTGGACGGCGTACCGCTGGCTCAGTTGCTGGACGAGTTCGAGGCGCAGTGCGCGCAATCGAACGAGATCGTCGCGGCGCACTCGCTCGACGAGGTCGGGAAGGACGCGGACTACCAGCCCACGCTCCGGTGGATGCTGCTCCACATGCTCGAGGAGACTGCCCGCCACGTCGGCCATCTCGACACCATGCGCGAGCTGCTCGACGGCCAGAAGGGGTATTACTAGACCTTGTGAGTGTGGAGATCAGGCGGGCCGACGATCGCTTCCAGACCGCGAGTGAGTGGCTGGACTCCCGGCACTCGTTCTCGTTCGGGCCGCACTACGACCCGGCGAACGTCGGGTTCGGGTTCCTGCTCGCACACAACGACGAGACGGTTGCCCCCGGCACCGGTTTCGACACGCACCCGCACCAGGACCTCGAGATCGTCACCTGGGTACTGCGTGGTGCTCTGGCGCACCAGGATTCGCAAGGACACAGCGGCGTGGTCTACCCGGGGCTGGCGCAGCGGATGAGCGCCGGGTCAGGCATCCGGCACTCCGAACGCAACGACGGCGCCGAGCCGGTCCACTACGTGCAGATGTGGGTCCGCCCGGACGAACTCGACCTGCCGCCGTCGTACCAGCAGAGCGAGATCGATCTGACGACCGGCGAACTCGTCCCCGTCGCGTCCGGTCTGCCGAAGCACGCTGCCAGCGCCGCCATCCGCATCAACCAGCGCTCCGCCGGAATGTCCGTCGCCCGGCTGGTCCCAGGGGTCACGGTTGCCTTGCCATCCGCGCCGTACGTCCATCTCTTCGTCGCTCAGGGAACGGCGACCCTGGAGGGCGCCGGCGACCTGGGTACGTCGGACGCCGCGCGCCTGACCGCCTTCGACGGAGCCCGCATCACCGCCGGCCCGGACGGCGCCGAGTTGCTCGTGTGGGAGATGACCTGACAAAACGGAGGCACCCTCCGGTATAGTCCGATGCGTGAACACACGCGCGGATGTGGTCGACGGGTTCGTACGGCGAGCGGGACGCGTCGGGGTGTGGGTGCCGCCAATGGTCGTCGACGCGAGTCCGGCCACCGTGATCGCCCACGAGGTCGGGCGGATCGAGGCACTGGACTACGGATCGTTGTGGACGGGCGAGCGGCTCGTCGGCGGCGAGGCCTTCGCCCGGCACGGACAGTTCCTGGCGAACAGTGCGCGGCTCGTCGTCGGCACGGGGATCGCGAACCTGTGGGCCCGCGTTCCGGAAGCCATGCGCGGTGGTGCGGCCACACTGGCATCGGCGTACCCGGATCGCTTCGTGCTCGGCGTCGGGGTGAGTGCGCCGGTCGTGGTGGACCGGCTCGGCGAGACCTTCGACCGGCCGCTCAGCCGGATGCGTGACTACCTGACCCGGATGGACGAGGTGGACGGACCACCGGACACGCACTATCCGCGCGTCCTGGCCGCCCTCGGTCCGAAGATGCTTGCTCTGGCTGCCGAACTGGCCGACGGGGCGCACCCGTTCCTCGTCCCGGTCGAGCACACCGCCTTCGCCCGCGCCGAACTCGGCTCCGGCAAGCTGCTGATCCCCGAGCAGGCCGTCGTCCTCACCGAGGATCCGGCCGCCGGGCGAGAGTTGATCCGCGGCATCTACGGCTCGCTGACCGACTTCTCGAAGCCGTCGCCGTACGTCGCGAACTTCCGGCGGCTCGGCTTCGCTCCGGACGACGCCGGAAGTGACCGATTGCTCGATGCGCTGTTCGTGTACGGCGGTCCCGATGCGATCGCGGCCCGAGTGCGGGAGCACCTCGACGCCGGTGCGGACCACGTACTGATCCAGCCGATCGCCCACGATCTGACCGGCATCGTCGACCAACTGGCCGAGCTGCGCTCCGCTCTGCCTTAGGAAGTCTGCTCGCTCATTGTCCAGACGTGGCGTAGGGACTGGCCGGCGACGCCTTCCGGGTTCTGGGCGAAGCCTGCGACGAACTGGCTCATGTGTTGCTGCCAGCGCTGGTCGACCGGGTCGTCGCGCAGTTGTGCGGTGGCGGCCTCGAAGTCGTCGCACTCGACCAGGTGGAACAGATCGCTGCCGCTGCGCCAGATGGACCAGTCGGAGATCCCGGCGGCGTGCATCACGGTGATCAGTTCCGGCCAGACGCGAGCGTGCTCGAGCTCGTAGGCCTCTTCGGTGCCGGGAATCAGCCGGCTGTGCAGAGCAAGGCGGGTCACAAAGGAGCAGAATACGCCGGTGGTGACCCTGTGTTCACGGCGTTCCGCGATCGCGGTAGACCTCCGGCGCGGTGATTCACGCTGCGTCTCGGTCCTGATTCGTCCTGGCGATCCACGGCCGACCCGGCGCGGACGAACGGCGTACCTGGGCCAACTCCGGCGGGGCTACCGGCGTCGTACTTGCATGGGTTGAGTACTTTCGCCCTCGTGGCTGACAGCCACACGCCGAAGACTGTCCCAGGTGTCCATCCGTCGTCGTGCGAGAGTTGGAAACGTGAAGCGAACCGCTGCCATCGTCTGCTTGAGTAGTCTGCTGATCACCGCTGGTTGTTCCGACAGCAAACCAGGAGCAGGCGGGAAGCCGGACCCGAACGACGAGAAGCAGGCGTCCGCCGAGGTGGTGAAGCAGTTCGCCGACGCTTGGGTGCAGGCCTGGGCGCCGGACGGGAAGCCGGACGCGGCGGCCGCGTTCACCGACAACCCGACGGTCTTCGGCAAGCGGCTCGACGACGTGGACAGCGCACTGATCGCGAACACGGTGAAGGTGACGCCGCAGGGCGACCCGAAGTGCACCGACGGCAGCAACTGCACGCAGGACCTGGCGGTCGAGGCCGACCTGCGCGGCATCGGCACGATGAAGTGGACCAGTACGGCGATCGCAGTGAAGGCCGGCGACGCGTGGAAGATCAAGGCCTCCGGCGACACCATCTACCCGGGACTCGGGGATGCGAACTACCTCAAGCGGGTCCGGGCGCTGCCCGCGCGCGCCTCGATCCTGGACCGCAACGGCGCCGCGCTGACGGCGAACCGTCCGGTCGTCATCGTCGGCGTGACGTCGGGCACCGTCGCGACGCCGGCGACGTACGCCGCCTTCACGAAGAACCTCGATGTGGACGGCGCGAAGCTGGCTGCGCGGGCGAAGGCGGCGCCGGCCGGGCAGTTCGTCGAGGCGATCACGATCCGGTCCGCGGAGTGGAACCGGCTGCGGCCGATCATGGGCAAGCTGCCCGGCGTACTGACGATGGGCGGGACGCAGTCGCTGGCGGCGACGCCGACGTTCGCGCGATCGATCATCGGCACCATGCGGACCGCGACCGAGGACACGCTGAAGAACGCCGGCCCGAGCGCGTCGGCCAGTGACCAGGTGGGGACGACGGGCCTGCAGTACGCGTTCCAGCAGCAGCTCGCCGGTACGCCGGGTGGGACGGTCACGCTGCGGGACGGCAAGACCAAGCTGACGATCAAGACGGTCTTCAGCCAGCAGGGCACGGTCGGCAAGCCGGTGAAGACCTCGCTGGACACGAAGATGCAGCAGGCGGCCGAGGCAGCGCTGGCGACGAGCAAGCTGCCGGCGTCGCTGGTCGCCGTCCAGGCCTCGACCGGTCAGATCCTCGCGGCGGCGAACGGGCCGACGCCGGCCAGCTACAACCGCGCCTTCCAGGGCCGGTACGCGCCCGGGTCGACGTTCAAGATCGTCACGTCGGCGGCGTTGCTGGGCAGCGGCGAGACCGCGGCGACCACGCTGCCGTGCACGAACACGATCAACGTGTTCGGCAAGTCGTTCAAGAACTACGACGGGCTGGCGGCGTACGGCGCGGGCACGATGCAGAAGGCGTTCAACGAGTCGTGCAACACGGCGTTCATCTCGCAGCACGGGCGGCTGCCGAAGGACGGCATGACGAAGGCCGCGGCGATGTTCGGCATCGGGCGTGAACTCGACCTGTCGATCTCGGCGTACGGCGGTTCGGTGCCGGCGCCGAAGGACGACACCGCCGAGGCGGCCTCGATGATCGGTCAGGGCACGGTCACCGCGAGCCCGCTGGCGGTCGCGCTGATCGGTGCGGCGGTCGACCACGGGACCGCGATGAAGCCGGTCCTGGTGCCGGGCAAGGACGCCGCCGGGGCAGCCGCCTCTCCGTTGCCTGCGGCAACCGTTGCGGCGCTGCGAACCTTCATGCGGACCACCGTCACCAACGGCACCGCGCATCTGCTGGCGGGTAACGGTGCGGTGGGCGCGAAGACCGGTACCGCTGAGGTCGTCCAGAAGGGGAAGGTCGTCACCAACGGCTGGATGGTCGGCTACCGCGGCGACGTAGCCTTCGCCGTCATCGTCGAAGGCGGCGCCTCCGGCGGGAAGGCAGCCGGCCCCATAGTCCAAAACTTCCTCAGCCACACGAAGTGAGCTGTGACCACCCGGCACCAGGTCGCGGATCGCCGGGGGTCGTCGAGTCGTGAATCGAGGTCCCCGAACCGAGCCGATTCGCACTGAATCCACGACTCGATGCCGACAGGAGAGGACAGCTCGACAGGTAGTGCACCCGCGATACTCCGTACACAGAACTCACGCACGCTCAACTGCACTACCCGCCGACCGGATACCTCCTGTCCAACTGCACACCACCAGACATGAGACCCGGATAACCTCCGCCCGCCCCATTCGGCGCTCGTACGCTCAAGTCGAAGGAAGGGCACGCGGCGCACGCACCACCGGAGGAGTGTCGGCGGGGCCGAATAGCGTCTGGGCATGGACGAGACGCAGCGGACTCGCGGTGTTGTTTCGCAGTACTTCGCGACGATGGCGGGGCGGGAGTGGGACGCGTTCGGGGAACTGCTGAGCGCGGACGTGGTCTACGAGCTGCCGCAGACTCGGGAACGGATCGTGGGGCGGGCGAAGTACCTGCGGTTCAACCGCGAGTATCCGGGCGACTGGACCGCCACCGTGACGCGACTGATCGTGGACGGGACCAGCGCGGCGGGATCGATGAACTTCACCGTGGGTGACGAGGAGATGGTTGGGCTCGTGTACCTCGAGCTCGACGACGGGCTGATCACCCGGATCACGGATTTCTGGCCCGAGCCGTACGACCCGCCCGCCGGGCGGGAACACCTTGTGGAGCGGGTTGTATCGGGGACTGATCGAATCTCCTGAGAGTTGTGCTCCGAAGACCCTGAGAGTTCCCTGAAAGCCCGGCGTTCCGGCGATTTCGTCACTTAGGGTTGCTGGATGGAGAGCCTGACCTGTCCCAAGTGCCGAGGCGCGATGCGCACCTACGAACGCAGCGGCGTCACCGTCGACCAGTGCGGCGAGTGTCGCGGGATCTTCCTCGACCGGGGTGAACTGGAGCGGCTGGTGGATGCCGAGCTCGAGTACAACAGCCCGCAGCCGCGCCACGAGGAGAAGCGGTACGACGACCGCCGCTACGACAACGATCGACGCTACGACAACGACCGGCGGTACGACGACGACCGGCGGTACGACAAGGATCGCAAGTACGACCCGCGCTACGGGAACCAGCAGTACCCGCGCAAGAAGAAGAAGTCCTTCCTGGAAGAACTCTTCGACTGATAGCGGTCAGCGGCGGAGGGCGATGACGGTGCCTTGGGCGATCGCGCACAGGGTGACGTCGCCCGACTCGTCGACGGTCGACAGCCGGCAGGTACAGGTGGCCTGCCGGCTGCCGGCGTGCGCGACCGTCGCCTCGGCTCGCAGTACGGCGCCTTGGGCCGGACGGAGGTAGCTGATCGTGAACCCACCGGTCAGCACCTCCGGGCCCAGCGCCGTACCGCCGGCGAAGGTGATCGCGTTGTCGGCCGCGTAACCGAGGACTCCGCCGTGCAGGAAGCCGTTCTGCTGCCGAAGTTCGTCCCGGATGTCCAGCTCGAGAGTCGCGGCACCGTCGCCGAAGGCGGTCAGCCGCGCGCCGAGCAGCACACTGAACGGTTGCGCGGCGAGCACCTTCTCGGCCAGTTCGAACGTCAGCTCCATGCCGACAGGCTAACCAGCCGGTGGCGACCCACCGCCACCAAATCTCATGCCAGTGAACTTCGCTGCCGCCCGCAGCAGTTCTTCGCGGCGGCGGTACTGACTGGGCGAAACCCCGAGATACCGCCGGAACACCGAGGCGAAGTACTGGCTCGACGAGAAACCGAGCCGGTGCGCGATCTCCGTGATGCTGTCGGCGCTCCCGGCCAGCAACCGTTCGGACTGTGCGACCTTGGCGCGCAGGACGTAGTCCTTGGGACTGGTGCCGAAAGACTCGATGAAGAGTTCGTTGAAGCGGGTCCCGGACATCCCGGACACCTCGACGAGCTGAGCGGCTGTCACCGGCTCCTCGAAGTGGTCCTCGAACCACCGCAGCGCCCGCCGCAGACCCGGATGCTCAGCGGTGTCGCCATCGCGCTCCGACAGGCCGCGGACCAGTTCGATCACCGCGGCTGTGCACAGGGACTCGCGCCAGACCCCGGTCAGCCAGTCCTCAGCACTCGACGAGGAAAGCACCCGAGACAACAGGTCGATACTCAGCGGCGAAGCCGGCCACACATCACGATCGGCCCGGCACAGCTCGTCGATCATCCGCGACAGCGGCTGCCCGGCCTCACCACGGCTGCGCAGGATGAGCCACAGCAGGTCGCCACGCGG
This sequence comes from Kribbella sp. NPDC049227, assembly GCF_043197265.1. Taxonomy (NCBI): domain Bacteria; kingdom Bacillati; phylum Actinomycetota; class Actinomycetes; order Propionibacteriales; family Kribbellaceae; genus Kribbella; species Kribbella sp. NPDC049227. The sequence continues at coordinate 348,538 of NZ_JBICST010000004.1, forward strand.
TTGAGTACCGGTCCCCGTCCGGTAGCCGGCACCCGGACGGATCCGCAGCACCTGGCCGGGACCAGCGCTGACGATAGAGCCGTCGATCACGAAGTTGATGCCGTTCCGCAGTGGCAGCGCCAGGACCAGCAACGTGTCGTGTCGCTGCTCCGGCAGCGGTTCGTGCGCGACCAGGTAGTGGTAGCGGCCGAGACTGACGAACGGACCGAGGCCGCGCAGGTCCACGATCTCGCGTTCACTGGTCGACTCGACGTCGGGGACGTCCGACGGCCTGTCAGCCATGGCGATTCACCGGTGGCGATTTCCGAACGCGATCGCCGGCGTACGCCCGGAGGATGGTGTCCATGACCGACTCGACAGTCTCAGCTGGATCTGACATCGCGCAGCTCTTCGACCGCGACGGGTACGTCGTCCTGGACGGGTTGCTCAGCGCCGCCGACGTGGCCCTCTACCGGGCGATCTACGACCGGTTCCTGTCCGGCGAGATCGTTGCCGGCGACAAGCGATCCGACCTCGGTGCGGGGGCCCGATCGACCGGTCCCACCGAGAACATCACGCAGATCATGTGGCCCTCCGACCTGTACCCGGAGCTCACGTCGCTGCCGCTGCACGATCGCGCGCTGGCCATAGCCCGCGAGTTGATCGGCGCGGACGCCGTACTGGACTTCGACATGCTGATCGCCAAGGCACCGCACACGGCGACGCCGACGTCCTGGCACCAGGACGCCGGCTACTGGGTCGACCTTCCCGACGAGCGTGCCGCGTCGATCTGGGTGTCGCTCGACGACGCAACCGTCGACAACGGCTGCATGTGGTACGTCCAGGGCTCTCACCGCGGACCGGTTCGGCCGCACCGGTCCTCGGGCGCCGGCGGCGCGATCGAGTGCGACTGCTCGGAGGACCAGCCGGGCGCGACGCCGGTGCCGCTCCCACCAGGGTCCGCGGTTGCGCACGGCGGGCGCACTCTGCACTACTCGCGCGGCAACACCACCGGCACTCAGCGCCGTGCGTACATCCTCAACTTCCGGCCTGCCGCGATGATCGCGCGGGAGCGCGAGCTCGGCATGGACCACGGCCGGACCGAGAACGTCCGGGAGGTCCGCAACACCCAGGCGGGCTGAAGCGCAAGATCCGCTCATCGCGCCTTGGCCGGTTTCACACCTGTCATGACGAACTCCCTGACCAAGACGACGACGGTCCGCAATCCGCACTGCGGACACCCGACCTTCTGGTGATCCCGGAGCTACAGTCAAGGACCTGGCCAACGGATTTAGTTCTGATCGTAGGGCTGGACAGGTTCCCCGAGCCGGTGCATGTTCACGCCTGAAAGCGTAGTTACGGACAGTCGCACGAGAGACGGTTCTGTACCGCGACGGATCCGCCGATGGACTGGTCGCGGCCGAGGCTAGTGGCGGCGGCCGTGGAGGGCCGGCTCGCGCTCCTCTTCGGTCGTGCCGCCCCAGACGCCGTACGCTTCGCCGACGATCAGGGCGTGTTCGCGGCACTCACGCCGTACTGGGCAGGTCCGGCAGAGCGCCTTGGCGACCACCTCGCGCGCGTGTTTGCGCAGGCCGCGTTCGGACTCCGCGGCGAAGAACAGCTCCGGGTCGACCTCGGCGCAGGCGGCTTGGTCCTGCCAGGCCCAGTTCTCGAGCAGCGGCGACGGCAGGCCCTCCGGGGCCTTGGCCACCGCCCCGGCGGGCGGTTTGCGCCGTCTCATGACGGGCTCCTCGGCTGCGCAGTCATGGTGTGACACCTCGGCATTGATCGGTCCGCCGCGGCTGGATCCACAACCGCGGGCACTGGTCCTGGTACCCGACCGCAAACCCCAGGGCTATCGTCAGCACGTGACCACGCCTCCGGTGACCCTCCGCCAGATGACCGAGACCGAGTTCCAGCAGTGGAAGGACCGCAACGCCGAGTCGTTCGCCGCCGGCATCGGACCGGCCCGTGGCCTGAACGCCGCGGAGGCGCTCGAGTTCGCGCATCGCGAGACGGACAAGCTCCTCCCCGACGGTCGCGCCAGCGAGAACAACCTGATCTGGATGGCCTGTGACGGTGACCAGGCGATCGGCAGCCTGTGGATCAGCACCAAGCCGCGGATCCCGTTCATCTACGGCATCGAGGTGGACCCCCGCCACCGCGGCAAGGGCTACGGACGGGCGATCATGCTGGCCGGCGAGGAGGAGTGCCGGCAGCTCGGGTACACCCAGCTGGACCTGAACGTGTTCGGCAACAACACCACGGCGATCAGCCTCTACAACTCGCTCGGTTACACCGTCACCTCGCAGCAGATGCGCAAGGAACTCTGACGTGGGGCCGCGATGACCTGGTGGGTCCTGCATGTGGACATGGATCAGTTCATCGCCGCTGTGGAGATCCGGCGGCGACCCGAGCTGCGCGGTCTGCCGGTGGTCGTCGGCGGGTCCGGGGATCCGACCCAACCGCGGCAGGTCGTCGCCACCGCGTCGTACGAGGCGCGTGAGTACGGCGTGCATTCGGGGATGCCGGTGCGGGCGGCGTACAAGAAGTGCCCGCAGGCTGTGTTCCTGCCGTCAGATCCGGCCGCTTACGAGGCGGCGTCGACCGAGGTGATGGACACGCTGCGGTCGTTCCCGGTCGTGGTCGAGGTGTGGGGTTGGGACGAGTGCTTCGTCGGCGCGGAGACCGACGACCCGGAGCAGCTCGCGGCCGACCTCCGCGCGGCGGTCGCGGAACGGACCACGCTGACCTGCTCGGTCGGCATCGGCGACAACAAGACCCGCGCCAAGCTGGCGACCACGTTCGCGAAGCAGCCGCGGTCGCACGCGACGCCGTTCGAGGACGCCAGTACGGCGGATGGCGCGGTGCGGCACCGTGAGGTCGACGGCGTCTTCCGGCTGACCGGCGCGAACTGGCGTGAGGTGATGGACCACCGGGCCGTGCGTGAACTGTGGGGCATCGGCAGCCGGATGGAACGCAACCTCAACGAGCTCGGTATCTTCACCGTCGCCGACCTGGCCGCCGCGGACGTCGACGTACTGCGGAAGCGGTTCGGCCCGAACATGGGCGCCTGGTACGCCGCCCTGGGTCGCGGACTCGGGGACACCCAGGTGACCGACGTACCGCGCGAACCGGTGTCGCGCAGTCGCGAGGAGACGTTCGCGGAGGATCTGGTCGAACGCGCCGAGGTGGAGGAGCAGTTGCGCCGGATCGCGGTCGAGGTGACACGGGACGTGGTCGCCGAGGGCCGCAGCATCCAGCGGATCTGGGTCAAGGTCCGCTTCGTCAGCTTCTACACCCCGATCAAGAGCCGCAAGCTCCCGGAGATCACCCAGGACCCCGAGGTCATCGCCGCCACCGCCCTCACCCTGCTGGAGAAGTTCGAACTCCGCCGCCCTATCCGCCTCCTCGGCGTCCGCGTCGAGTTCGCCCCACCTCAGGACAGCTTGTAGGTGCGGGTAGCCGTGGCGCTGAAGACCGCTTCGCGCTCCGCGGGACTCAGCCCGGCTGTCAGAGTCTCCGCTGTCTCGACCACCTGGGCGTACGTCGCGGCCAGCAGGCAGACGGGCCAGTCGGAGCCGAACATCACCCGGTCGGGGCCGAAGGCATCTAGTACGACATCGGCGTACGGCTGGAGGTCGGCCGGCTTCCAGTCGGTCCAGGAGGCCTCGGTGACCATCCCCGAGAGCTTGCAGGTGACGTTCGGCAGCGCTGCCAGCTCACGCAGCTGACTTGCCCACGGCTCCAGGGACTCACCGATCACGGGCTTGGAGATGTGGTCGACGACGAAGGTCAGCTGGGGGCACGCGCGAGCGGTCGAGATGGCGGCCGGGAGGTGTGGAGTCTTGGTCAGGAGGTCGTAGACCAGACCGGCGTCGGCGACTGCGGCGAGGCCGCGCCGGACCTCGGGCCGGAGAAGCCAGTCGACGTCGGGCTCGTCGTGGACCTGGTGGCGGATTCCCTTCAAATACAGGCCATCCGGCCGGGCCAACAGCCCGGACAACGCCGTCGCCACGTCGTCGGCGGTGAGATCCACCCAGCCGACGACTCCCGCGACCAGCTCGTTGCTCGCAGCAACCTCCAGGAATTCGGCCGTCTCCTCCACCAGCCCGACGGTCTGCACCAGCACTGTCGCGGTGACCTCCGCGGCCGCGGCCAATGGAGCCAGGTCCTCGACGGCGAAGTTGCGCCGGATCGGGTCCAGCTCCGGGCCGGCCATCCAGCTCTGCTCACGGACGGTCAGATCCCAGACGTGGTGATGGGCATCGACTCTGCTCATGCCACTCTCCGATCGTCGATCGCGTCCCGGTCCCACTCGATACCCAACCCGGGCGCGTCCGGCGCGACCGCGTGTCCGTCCACCACAACCATCTCGGACCGTGTGATCGCCCGCAACTGCGGGATGTGCTCGACGTACCGTCCGTTCGGTACGGCGGCCGTCAGACTCACGTGCAGTTCCATCAGGAAGTGTGGGCAGATCTCGAGGTTGAACGCCTCGGCGAGGTGCGCGACCTTCAGCCACGGCGTGATCCCGCCGATCCGGGCCACGTCGGCCTGGACGATCCCGGCGCCACCGGCGGCGACGTACTCGCGGAACTGCGAGATCGAGTACAGCGACTCGCCGACCGCGATCGGGATCGACGTCGACTCGGCGAGCCGGACGTGGCCGGTCAGGTCGTCGGCCGGCAGCGGCTCCTCGAACCACGACAGATCCACGGCCTCGAACGCGGCGGCCCGCCGCTTGGCTTCGGCGTACGTCATCGACTGGTTCGCGTCGACCATGATGTCCAGCGCGGGACCGACCGCGTCCCGGACCGCCCGGAGCCGTTCGAGGTCCTCGTGGACCCGGGGCTTGCCGACCTTGAGCTTGACCCCCGGCCAGCCCGCCCGCTGCGACACCAGCGCGCCCGCGACGAGCTCATCGGTTGTCAGATGCAACCAACCGCCCTCGGTGTCGTACAGCGGGACCTGCTGCCGGAACCCGCCTGCGAGCCGCCACAACGGCTCACCGGCGCGCAGGCACCGCAGATCCCACAACGCGGTGTCCACCGAGGCCAGGGCCAGCGAGGTGATCGCTCCGACCGTCGTGGCGTGCGTGGACCAGAACAGATCCGACCACAACCCCTCGACATTCCGCGCGTCGGCACCCACCAGTCGCGGCAGCAGGTGATCTCGCAGCAGCGCCAGTACGGCGGTGCCGCCCGTGCCGATCGTGTAGGAGTATCCGAGTCCCACCGCTCCGTCCGAGGTCTCCAGCTCGACGAAGACCGTCTCCTGCTTCAGGAAGGACTGCACGGCGTCGGTCCGGACCGTCTCGACCTCCAGGTCCACCAGGAACGCCTCGGCCCGGGTTACCGTCGTACCGGCCGGAAGCCCGACTGGTGCGATCCGGCGGGACAGCGTGGTCATGGGCGGCTCCAGATCCTATAGGATATTGCCAACCTGATGCTGCCGCCTCACACTGGACGCGTCAAGACTCGTCCAGGTAACGATGCGGGTCGGGCAGAATTGGCCTCGATCCACGGATCGAGGCTTGGGCTTCGGGAGGAGCGACGGTGACGGATGCGCATGTGGGTCTGGCGGGGCAGCTCTCGCGCCTGCCCCAGCGACAGGTGTTGAGCGACGACGTCTACGAGACGGTCAAGGGCCTGATCATGGACAGCGTGGTGCAGCCGGGCACCCGGCTGAACATCGACGCGCTGACCCGCGAACTGGGCATCTCCCAGACCCCGATCCGGGAGTCGCTGGCGCGGCTGGAGTCCGACGGACTCGTCATCAAGGAGCCGCTGCGCGGTTACCGGGTGTCGTCACGGCTGACCCGGGACGAGTTCGACGACCTGTTCGAGTACCGGCTGCACATCGAGCCGTGGGCGGCCGGCCGAGCGGCCGAGCGGGCCGGCGCCGAGGACCTGGCCCGCCTCAAGGCCGAGATGCTGAGCTACACCGACGTACCGGACCGCCCGGCGTACGAGAGCTACCGGGCGATGGCGGCGCACGACCAGCGCTTCCACGACCTGGTGCTGGAGTTGTCCGGCAACGAGACGGCCCGGCTGTCCTTTGCGCGGACACACTGCCACCTGCACCTGTTCCGGCTGTACTACGGTGGCGGCATCGCGACAAAGGCGTTGCGGGAGCACAAGACTGTCGTGACCGCCGTCCGCAAGGGCGACCCGGAGGAGGCGGCCGCGGCGATGCGGGCGCATATCGAGGCCTCCCGGGCCCGGTTGCGGCCGATCTTCGACCAGGAATGACTCACCCAGGGAGATCTTTGTGGAACTGCTGCGCCTCGGCGCGGTCGGTGAGGAGCGCCCGTACGTGCGCGCCGCCGACGGCACCGTTCACGACCTGAGCTCCGTTACCGCCGAGATCGACGGCGCTTTCCTCGCCGGCGACGGCATCGCCCGGGCCCGCACCGCACTCCAGGCAGGCGACCTGCCGGCTGTCGACGTCGAGGGGCTGCGGATCGGCGCCCCGATCGCCCGGCCTGGCGCGGTGGTCTGCATCGGCCAGAACTACGCCGCCCACGCGGCCGAGTCCGGCGCCGAGCCGCCGAAGCAGCCGATCGTCTTCTTCAAGACCCCGAACACGGTCGTCGGCCCGTACGACGACGTCCTCGTCCCGCGCGGTTCGACCAAGACCGACTGGGAGGTCGAGCTCGCCGTCGTCATCGGCAAGCAGGCGCGGTACGTCGACTCCGACGCGGAAGCGCTGGCGTGCATCGCCGGGTACGCGGTGTCCAACGATGTGTCCGAGCGGGCCTTCCAGCTCGAGCAGTCCGGCGGCCAGTGGTCCAAGGGCAAGTGCTGCGAGACGTTCAACCCGCTCGGCCCGGCGTTGGTCCCGGCCGACGAGATCGGCGACCCGCAGAACCTCGACCTGAAGTCCTGGGTCAACGGTGAGCCGCGGCAGGCCTCCAACACCCGGGACATGATCTTCAGCGTCGCGGCCCTGATCCGCGACCTGTCGCAGTACATGACGCTCGACCCGGGCGACATCGTCAACACCGGCACCCCGGAGGGTGTCGCGCTGTCCGGTCGGTTCCCGTACCTGGCGCCCGGCGACACGATGGAGCTGGAGATCCAGGGCCTCGGCCGGCAGAAGCAGACCCTCGGAAAGGCCTGATCCGAAACTGTCCCCGGCCGGCCCTAGGGTCGGCCGGGTGACCGATCATCTCGCCGACATCCGGACGTCGTACGACACTGTCGCCGTCTCCTACGCCGAGCTCGTGCAGGAAGGCCCGCCGTTCGAGGCTCCGACTCTCGACCTGTTCGGGAAGCTCGCCGACGGCGGGCCGGTGCTGGACGTCGGGTGCGGACCGGGCCGGGTCGTCGGCCTGCTCGCCGACCGTGGTCTGCCGGTGATCGGGATCGACCTGTCCCCCGGGATGATCGAGGTCGCCCGGCGGGACCATCCCGGTCTGGACTACCGGGTCGGTTCGATGACCGCGCTGGACCTGCCCGACGGCGAGCTCGGCGGAGTGGTGTCGTGGTGGTCTGTCATCCACCTGCCGCGCGACGTGGTCCCGCAGGCCTTTGCCGAGTTCTACCGCGTCCTGCGGCCCGGCGGGGTCCTGCTGGTCGGCTTCCACGTCGGTGAGGAGTCGACGCACAAGACCTCCGGGTACGGCGGCCACCCGATGAACATCTACGTCCATCGATGGCTGCCTGAGGGACTCACCGCGATCGCGGTCTCGGCCGGCTTCACGCCGTACCTCGACTCCGCCATCCCCGACGAGTGCCTGATGTTCCGTAGGTAATCCGGTGGCGTTGGCACCCGGCGTACGCGACGCTCGGCGTATGACTTCGCACGTCCGCACGGTGACCTTCGACGCCCACGATCCCTACGAGTTGGCCGGCTTCTGGCTGCAGGTGCTGAGAGTGCCGCGCCCCGACGACGACGCGCCGGACGACCCGTACGCCGCGGTCGTCACGGACTCGATGACGCTGCTCTTCGGCCAGAACGACGACGAGAAGGTGGTCAAGAACCGCGTCCATCTCTGCCTCGAACCTGACGGCCCGCGCGACGCGGAGGTCGAGTGGCTGCTCACCATCGGCGCCACCATCGCCGGCGACCACCGCGAACCCGACGGCACCGGCTGGGTCGTCATGCACGACCCTGAAGGCAACGAGTTCTGCGTACTCCGAAGCGCCGCCGAACGAGCCGCCACCAGCTGACCGTCAGGCCGTGCCCAGTTGGCTCACAGGTCGTCGGTGACGGGGGTTTGGCCGGTGAAGGTCAGGCGCCAGTCTGTGGTGCTGGCGTCCACGGTGAGGTCGTAGCCGTCGCGGTTCGCGGTGAGCTGGTGGTGGTCGGCTTCGACCGGGGCGACCTCGACCTTCCAGCCGCGGCCGTCGAGGGTTTCGGCGGCGAAGCCGATCTGGGCCTCGGGGTCGGGCGAGGTCGGGTCGCCGGTTTCGACGGTGATCGTGCAGACCGATTCCGGGCCACGGTCGTCCGACAAGGCTTCCTGGCTGATCGGGCCGACGTCTTGCGTGACTGTCGGTATCTGGCCCGGGACGACGATCGCCGCGACCGCGAGCAGTTCCGAGCGGAGGAAGTCGCGGGCTTCGGTGAGCGTCATATCCCGGTCTTACACCTTGGCGGACACTCTGGCGACGCCAGACCGCGATTCGCCGTTCACCCGAAGGCCAGCGACCAAGAACCCTCGTGCAGGGAGAGACGAACGCGGGCCAGGGGCCGGACGTCGACGTGGCGTAGGGACTCGGCCGGGGCGTCCAGGACGTAGAGGACGGCCGCCCGCACCACGGCCGGGTGGACGACGGCCACGACGGTACGCCGTTCGCCGTACTGCTCACCGAGATCACCGAGCCAGTCGGCGACCCGGGTGAGTACGTCGTTCTCCGACTCGCCGCCCGGCGTGGCCGTGTGCGGACGCTCCAGCCATGCCGTGACACGCTCCGGATCGGCCCCGAGCAACTCCTCGAGTCCGCGTCCGGACCAGTCGCCGTACTCGCGGTCGCGCAGCGCCGGCTCGACGACCGGCGTCAGGCCGAGTGCCTCCGCGGTCCGTACGGCGGCCACCTCAGGGCCGGCGAAGACCGCGTCGGCCGACAGCTCACGCGTGCCCTCGACCTTCAGCTCGCGAGCCGCGGCGAGACCGGCCGGATCCGGCTCGGCGTCGCCGCCGAGCACGAGTCCACGCAGTGCGGGTGTCAGGGCATGTGCGACCAGCGTCAACGCCGTCAAGCGGCTACCACCTTCTGTCGGGACAGCCGGTGGTCCACCGCGGCGGCATACCCGAATCCGAGCAGGAGCCACAGCGTCGCCTGCGTACCGAGTGAGGCGAACCGGAACTGCCACAGCAGCGTAGCGGGGAACGACCCCGGAACCTCGTTGATCGACGGCAGGATCTGGTACGCGATCACGATCGTGACGAGGAAGGCGGCCACGCCGCCGGCCAGCCGGGCGACGTCGCCGTACCGAGCGGCCCACCGCGACGCCGCCACACCGGCCCAGATCGCGAGCAGTCCGATCACGAGCGTCAGCAGATAGGTCACAGTACGGCGGGTGATCGTGTCCGGATCGCCGACCGCGGGTGGATTCGGTGGGTATTTGAGGAACGGGACCAGCACGATCCCGACGAAGCCGGCAGCGGCCAGGCCGAGAGCGGCGTACGGGTCACGTTCGGTCCGCAGCTTGCGCCGCAGCAGCGTGAAGGCGACGGCGAAGATCCCGCCGAGGGCGACGCCGTACAGGGTGGTCGCGAGGAAGAGCCCGGCCTTCTGGCCATCGCGGCTGACGAGCGGTTCCTCTTCGGCGGCGGCTTCGGCACCGCCGCCGTGGTCGTGGGTATGCGCGGCACCGGCCTCTTCGATCGCGATCGCGGCGTCGACGTGCGGTTCGCCCGTCACGTACGCGAACGTTCCGGCCAGCAGGCCGGCGAAGAGTCCGATGATCAGTCCGCGCACCAGGAGCGATCCGAAGGTGCGCATGGGGTTAATGGCAGGGCACGCCGAGCAGGTGGCGACCGTCGTGCATCAACTCGTGCAGGTACATGCCCGAGTGCGACACCGCGCCCTGGTCGAACATGACGAGGTAGCCGAGCAGGAGCAGTACGCCGATGCTGAGCACGGCGGCGGCGAGGAGCCGGGGTGAATAGGCCGGTACGGCGACCGAGCGGGCAGGAGCTGCCATCTGAACCTCCTGGGGAAGTGCGCGTCCCCTTCGAAAGGCTGCTGGTGCCCGAGCGTCCTGACTCACGAGCTGAGCTCGCTCACAGTGGCGCGGCCGTGCCGGACTCTCACCGGCTTCCCTCATGGCACCGCAGGTTGTCCCCCGAACCGTAGCGGTGGGGATCGACAGGGGTCAACGCGTGGGACGGCCGGGTGACGTTCCCCACCCCCGGACCTACCCTGGGCAGATGCCGTCCGCTCACCACCTGGTCGCCTTCGCGATCACCGCCTTCATCATCATCGTCGTCCCCGGTCCGAGCGTGCTGTTCATCGTCGGCCGGGCCCTCGCGGTCGGCCGCCGGGAAGCGGTGCTGACCATGGTCGGCAACACCGTCGGGGCCGCCGTGATGCTGGTCGCGGTCGCCCTCGGACTCGGCACACTGATCGCGGCCAGTGCGATCGCCCTGACCGTGGTGAAGCTCGCGGGCGCGGCGTACCTGATCTATCTGGGGGTGCACGCCTTCCGCACCCGCAAGTCGCTGGTCGAGGCGATGACCAGCGGGGTCAAGCCGGGCAACAGCCGGCGGGCCATGCGCCAGGGTTTCCTGGTCGGAGTCACCAACGCCAAGACCGCGGTCTTCTTCGCCGCCGCGTTGCCGCAGTTCGTCGACAAGGGCGCGGCCAGCCCGGCCTGGCTCCAGATCCTCGTCCTCGGCCTGGTGTTCATCCTGATCGCGCTCTGCTCGGACAGCGTCTGGGCCGTGGTGGCCGGCACGGCGCGCGAGTGGTTCGCCCGCTCGCCGCGCCGGCTCGAACTGGTCGGCGGCACCGGTGGTCTGATGATCATCGGCCTCGGCGCCAGCATCGCCGTGACCGGCTCTAAGGAGTAGCGGTACGCCGTCCCGCCTGGACACCGAGCAGCGCGAGCACGGCGGGCAGACCGAAGGCAACGAGGTACGCCGTCAGCGCGGAATGCGGTTCGAGTGCCGCGAAGAGCGACCCGCCGATCGCCAGGATCGTTGCTGTGGCCAACGAGTCGCTCAGCTGCGCGGCCGAGCTGTTGGCGCCCTGCTCCTCGCATTCGGAGTAGTCCAGCACGAGTACGGACAGCGTCGGGAAGACTGTGCCCATGCCGAGTCCGGTGAGGCTCCAGCCGAGGATGCCGACGACGACCGGCACGTTGTCGTTCAGGGTCAGCGTGGCGGTGACGATGCCGAGCAGGATCGCGACCATGCCGGCCTGCAGGAAGACCGAGTGCGAGAACGGCTGGTTCGGGCGGCCGCGGTACCACGAGGCCGCGGTCCAGCTGAGTGCGCTGACGGTCAGCACCAGACCGGCGACGGCCGGGGACAGGCCGCGCTCACGGGTGAGCATCAGCGGCAGGAACACCTCGGCACCGAAGCCGGACGCGGCGACCAGCCCGCGCAGCGCGACCACCGACGGCAGGCCGCGTCCGAAGGTGAAGGTTCCACGCGGCAACAGCTTCGGCGCGAAGGCGACGACGCCGCCGAGCCCGGCCGCGAGCAACGCGAGCTGGAGTACGCCGTGCTGCTGGCCGCCGTAGTGGAGCAGACCAACCCCGACCGCGGCTGCGACCGCCCACAGCGCTCGCTTGTCCCACAGCCGTCCCGGGAGGGGTTCGTGCGTGCTGCCTCTGAGCCCCGGCCGCATCACCAGCGCCGCCGGGATCGCGAGGGCCGGCACGGCGAGGAAGACGATGCGCCAGCTGGCGTTCTCGACGATCAGGCCCGCGATCGCGGGACCGACCAGCGAGGGGACGACCCAACCGGTCGCGAAGGCGGCGAAGATGCGCGGCCGCAACCGGGCCGGGTACAGCTGCCCGACGACGACGTACAGCGCGACGGTGAGCAGACCTGAGCCGAAGCCCTGGATGATCCGGCCCACGACCAGGACCTCCATGGTCGGAGCCAGGCCGGCGATGATCAGACCGGCCAGGAACCAGGCGGTGCCGTGCCAGAGCGGGCGGGTCGGGCCCTTGAGGTCACTCCAGGTGCCCGAGACGACCATCGCGATCACGCCGGAGGCGAGCGGTCCGCCGAACGCGAGTGCGTACAGGCTGAGTCCGTCGAGCGCCTGTGCGACGGTCGGCATCGCGGTCGTGACGGCGAGCGACTCGAACGCGACCAGGGTGATCAACGCGACCATCCCGACCGTCAGCGCGCGGTACTGCGGCGCGAGAACGCCGCCGGACGGGGTCGGGGTGCCCTGGTCGACCGTGGGCTCGGCAGTAATGGTCATGCCAAGCACCCTCAGACATCAAGGGCACTTGAAGTCAACCCTGAATCAGAGAACCGCTGCGAACACCAGGGCAAGGATCGGCGGAACCGCCTGGGTGGCCGCGGCTCGCGCCATCCGGCGGTCTGAGGCGATCAGGACGATTCCGGCACCGGCCATGCACGCACAGCTGAAGAGCGCGATGGCATGGCCCTTGTCCCCGCCCCAGATCAGGCCGCCGATCGCGCCGATGGCCAGGAACAGGTTGTAGAAGCCTTGGTTGAAGGCCCACGGCCGAGCAGTCGCCGCCTCCGTCTCGTCCTTGATCAGGAACCGGTGATACGTGCTCGGCTTGCGGAACAGCAGGCTCTCCAAGGCGAACACCGCGACATGGAAGACCCCGGCCAGTGCCACGAAAACCTGCGCGACAACGCTCATGCCGGAAACGTACCGGGTTCTCAGCTGCTCCACTCGAAGGCGCGAGCAGGGTTGGCGGTGAAGACCGCGTCCGCCACCTCGGCACCCAGCCGGCGCGCGATCCGCGGCCGGAGATGGGTCAGCAGATACGGCATGCCGGGGCCCTCACCGGTCGCGCCGCGCGCACGAGCGGTCGTCGTGTCGCCGCCGAGCAGCAGCCGGTCGGCGTACCCCGCGTCGGCGAGCGCGGCCAGGCAGTCGATCAGCCACGGGTCGGTCGCGTGATTCGCCCGCGACGGCCCGTCGAACGCCAGCCACGCACCCCGCTCGGCCAACTCGAGATGCCCACGATGATCAGGGAAGCGGTTCAGGTGCCCGAGGAGCACACTGGCAGGCGGTACCGCGAGTTCGTCGACCAGCAGATCGAGTACGGCGTCCGCGGCGGTCCCGAGTTCGTGATGGATCGCGATCGGGGCGCCGGTCGCGTGATGCGCCTCGGCGGCGGCCCGCATCACCCAGCGGGCATGGGAATCGAGCACATGGAAACCACCGGCCACCTTGATCAGACCGGCGCGAACCGGACTGTTGCCGATGCCAACGGTCAGCTCGGTGTGGAAGATCTCGGCCAGCCTCGGGCGAACCTGGTCGACGAAGCCGTCCGGGTAGAGCTCGGCGCGGTGCAGTCCCGTGGCGGCGATCAGCGAAACGCCTGTGGTGGTTGAGACTCCGGGCAACGCCTCGGCTCGGCGTCCCAGCCCATGCGGAGTCCACTGCACGATCGCTTGTCCGCCTGCCGCGGCGAAGGCCCGCGTCTCGGCGAGGGCCGCGTCCACGTCGTCCAGCTCCTGCCCGGCGAGGAACGGCGTACTGAAGAACAGGTGGTCGTGCGAGTCGGTGACGCCGAGTTGGTCCGGCCGGATGTCACCGGTGACGGTGCGGATCACTGGGACTCCCTTCTCAATGTAACGGTTGAACCGTTACTAACGTAACGGCCGAGGCGTTACGATGTCCAGGTGGTTGATCGGATGGAGTTCAGGCTGGATCTCGGCGCGACGTGGCTGAACCTGCTCGCCACGCGCGGGACGCACTTCGGGGAGAATCCGGTGGAGCGGGTGCCGACGGTCGAGCGGTTCACGGAATGGCTCGACCTGGTCGAACTGCGGCCGGTGCGGAAGGTGACGTCGGCGGACCTCCAGCGGGGCTGGGAGCTACGGGAGATCCTGCGACCGATCGCGCTCGCGACGGTGGACGGCGCACCGCCTGATGCGGCGGCGGTGGAGGCGCTCGCGACGTTTCTCGAGTCCGACTCGCCGGTGCTGGCGGTGACTGATCGGCTCGAACGCTCCCGTCCACGGACGACGGCGGACGCGCTGTCCCGCATCGCCCGTCAGGCCGTCGATCACCTGACCGGCCCCGAGCGCGCTTTCCTTTCTGCCTGTCCCGAACACGACTGCCGCGGCGTGTTCACCGACCCCACCGGGCGCCGCCGCTGGTGCCCCAACCCCGCCTGCGCCACCAGAGGCCGGGTCCGAGCCCACCGGGCCCGCAAACACGCACAAACCGCCGGCCAGGCTGACTGAGAGTCAGCCCGACCGACGGTTGCCTGCAGCAACTTCGGCGGTTCCCCGGAGGTCGAGGAGTCCGAGTCAGCGGCTCCTGCGCGAGGCGCGGGTGCCGGCGGAGAACGCGGCCGCTCCGCCCGACCGCGAGGTCGAGCCGGCCGCGGGAGCCGAGCGCTTGGCGAACCCTGAGGAGGCTGCGCCGCCCGGACGGCCTGCGCCGGGCGCCTGAGCGCCTCGGCCACCACGCCGGCGATCACCACGACCCCCGGCACCACGACCGCCCGCACCACGGCCGGCGGAGCCGGACTCCGCCGAACCTCGGCCGTTCGACGAACGGACTGGAGCGGCGGCTGCGAGCTGCGGAGCTACGAAGGTGCGCTCGCCCGGAGCCAGCTCGGAGAGCAGCGGGTCGCCGGTGGTGAGCTTGGTGATGGTCGGCGCGATACCGGCCTTGCGAGTCAGGTCGCGTACGTCGCGCACCTGGGCGTCGGTCATCAGCGTGACGACCGTGCCCTCGGCGCCGGCGCGGGCAGTCCGGCCGGAGCGGTGCAGGTACGCCTTGTGCTCGATCGGCGGATCCGCGTGGATCACCAGCGCAACGTCGTCGACATGGATTCCACGGGCCGCGATGTCGGTGGCGACCAGGGTTTTCGCCGTACCCTCCGAGAAGGCTTCGAGGTTCCGGGTGCGGGCGCCCTGGGACAGGTTGCCGTGCAGTTCGACCGCCGGCACGCCCTGCGCGATCAACTTCTTGGTCAGCGACTTCGCGCCGTACTTCGTCCTGGTGAAGACCAGCGACCGTCCCGGTGCCGCCGTCAAGTCGACGAGCACGGGGAGCCGGGTGTCGGGCTGGACGTGCAGCACGTGGTGGGTCATCTTCGAGACGGGCGACTGCGCCGAGTCCACGCTGTGCGTGACCGGGTCGGTCATGAACCGCTGCACGAGGACATCGACGCCCGCGTCCAGCGTGGCCGAGAACAGCAGCCGCTGCGCTCCTGCCGGGGTCGCCTCGAGGATCCGCCGTACCGCGGGCAGGAAGCCGAGGTCCGCCATGTGGTCGGCCTCGTCGAGCACAGTGATCTCGACCGCGTCGAGCTTCACGTGCCCGGCCTGGAGATGGTCCTCGAGCCGTCCCGGGCAGGCGACGACGATGTCGGCACCCTTGCGCAGTCCGGTGATCTGCGGACCATGGCCGACGCCACCGAAGATGGTCATCGTGCGCAGGTCGAGCGCGTCGGTCAGTGGCGTGATGGACGCCTGGATCTGGGTGGCCAGTTCGCGCGTCGGCGCCAGGATGAGTGCGCGCGGATGATTCGGGCGCCGCTTCGTCCGGCCGGCGGCCAACCGGGCCAGCACGGGCAGCACGAAGGCGTAGGTCTTGCCGGATCCGGTCCGGCCGCGGCCGAGGACGTCCTTGCCGGCCAGGGCATCCGGCAGCGTCGCCGCCTGGATCGGGAAGGGCTTGGTCACCCCGGTCGCCGCGAGCGCGGCCACCAGGGACGCCGGTACGCCGAGGTCCGCGAACGTCAAGTTGTCCGGGACAACTACTTCCGCGACCTGTTCGTAGGCCTCCCGCGTGACGGCCTTGTTGCTCTGAGCAACCTTCGGCCGCGGGGCGCCGTCGGAACGGCGACGCCGGCGGGGACGGGAGGTGGAGGGTGTTTGGGCAGATTGCGTTGATGTCGGGCGGCGGGCCGCCATGTAGTACTCCAGAAAGTCGGGGGTCGTCCTGCCCGGCGCGGCCGTTCATCGGCCGCGGCGCGTGGTGGTCGACTGCTAGCGCTCTGTCACAGGCGCTCCGGCCCGAGGCAGAACTGGGCGGGCCGTCACAGACAGTCTACGTCACGCAGGGTCCGCGCCGCGCCGGTTTGTTCACAGGACGCTCGTCACACGGCTAGCTTGTGCACAGTGATGACTGAGAACCGGGTGGATCCACCGACCGCCGGCGGCGAACGTGAGCTTCTGCAGGGATTCCTGGATTTCCACCGTGGCACGCTGCTGTGGAAGGTGTCCGGACTGACCGGGGAGCAACTGGTCCAGCGCAGTGTGGATCCGTCCAGCCTTTCGCTGATCGGGCTGATCCGGCACCTGAGCGAGGTCGAGAAGTACTGGTTCCACCGGGCCCTCGCCCAGCTCCCGGCGCCGGCGAAGTACTGGACCGCGGAACATCCGGACGGCGACTTCGACCTGGTCGACCCGGTCCGGGCCGAGCACGATCTCGCGGAGTTCCGGGAGATCGTGAAGGCATCCGGCGAGATCGCCGCGGGCCACACCCTGGACGACACGTTCCTGCGCCCGGGCCACGAGGGTGAGTACTCCGTCCGCTACCTCTACATCCACATGATCGAGGAGTACGCCCGCCACAACGGCCACGCCGACCTCCTCCGCGAACGCATCGACGGACTGACCGGAGAGTAGTCAGGGCTTGATCGACCGGATCAGACCGACCAGATCGTTGGTCACGCCCCGGACGCCCGGGATGCGGGTCAGCCGGAGCAGCCGGTCGACCAGCGGGACGGACCGGTCGATCAGTGCCTTGGTACGACGAAGATCCTTGCTGTCGTCGTGCACCCAGAACAGCACGATCCCCATCTGCATCAGCCAGAGCAGCTCGGGCAGCTCCGCCTTCAGGTCGGCCGGCAGTTTGAGGTCCGAGCCGTCCACGACCCGGCGGAACAGCTCGACACTCGCCTCCCGTGCGGGCCGCGACTGGTCGCTGAACGGCGACAGCGGGCTCTTCGGTTCCGCCGCTGTCTTGAAGAACGTGCCGGCGAACTCGTGGTACGGCGCGGACACCTCCAGCCAGGCCCGCAGTACGCCGGTCAGCCGCGGGACGAAGGCCTTCTCCGTCGCCAGGACCGACTCGACGGCCTCCACGTGCTGCACCTGCAGGTGGTCGTAGTACGCCTGCATCAGGTGCTCTTTGGAGCCGTAGTAGTAGTAAGCGTTGCCGACCGAGACGCCCGCCTCGGCGGCGATCGCCCGCATCGTCGTCTTGCCGTACCCCTGCTCGCGGAACAGCCGCAGCGCGGTGGACAGGATCAGCTCCCGGGTCTGCTCACCCTTGGTGGTCGCACTTTCCGTCACATCCGTCAGCGTAGTCACCTCCATCGCGCACACTCGCCCAGCTCCGCAGCCCGGCGGCCGCCTGGACGATCGCCCGCGCCACCGGCCGCATCGCCGGACTGGCCAGCCGTACGGCGGTGTGCCGATGCTCCCACGTGGACCACAGGCACACGATCCAGGCGCGGTCGCCGACGTACACGGACCCGTCGTCGGCGACCACCGTCACCTCGCGCAGCGTGGCCGCGTGGTCCAGCGCGGGGTAGAGCGCCCGCGCGTTCGCCGACCCCGCCGCGACGAACCGCAGGCGCACCACCCCGCCCCTGCCGTTGGACGCCGGCCGCTGGGCCGCCAGCCATTCCTTGAACCGGCGGCACAGACCGCACTGGGCGTCGTACAGGACAGTGAGCTCGCGCATGGTCAGTAGCCGTAGTGCACCGGTGCGTCGGCCGCGGTCACCGCGTGGGCCGGGAGCACGTCGTTCGGCGGAACCGGCGGGTTGGTCATGCGCTCGAGCTGACTGCGGCGGCGGATCATGTTGAAGATCCAGACGTTCATCAGGTGCAGCACACCGAGGACGAGCATCACGATGCCGAGCTTCACGCTCAGCTGCTCGAACACGCCGCGAGCGTCGACGACCACCTTGTCGGCGCGCAGGAACAGCGTCACGAACCCCAGGTTGACCAGGTAGAACCCGGCCACCAGCAGCCGGTTCACAGCGTCGGCGAAGTCCTCGTTGCCGTGGAACACGTCGATCAGGAAGATCCGGCCGTTGTGGCTCAGCGTCCGGGCCACCCAGATCGTCAACGGCACCGAGACCAGCAGATAGATCAGGTACGTCGTCACGGTCATGCTCACCACGTCCTCACAAACTGAACACGTTCAAATTTGGTCACGTGCCGAGCGTACGACCGACTTTTGAACATGTTCAAGTAGGCGATGACGTGAGCTGGGTCTCGCGCTGGGGCAGGATGGCCGCATGCCGAGGATCGTCTGACCGTGCGGGAGAAGGATCTCGACCGCTGGGTCGCCAAGTACCGGAAGGCCTGGGAGTCGAACGACCCGGGCCACATCGCGGCGCTCTGGACCGAGGACGCGCTGTGGTACCGCCGCCCGGACGACGAGCCGGTGGTGGGCCGGGAGGCGATCGTCGCGGCTTGGCTCGAGGTGGCGGACGCACCGGGTGAGACGAGGTTCGAGTACGAGGTCCTCGGGTTCGGCGACGGTGTCGGGTTCGTCCGCGGCTGGACGACGTACCAGACCCAGCCGCCGAGCGAGTTCAGCAACCTGTGGGTGATCCGCCTCGCCCGCGACCGCGCCCACGAGTTCACCGAGTGGTGGATGGAGAGGCCGTGATGGGTTACCGTGCCGGTAGGCACTCAGGGTGCCACCGGTCCGCGGGAAGGGCTCAGCCCACCTGATCACTGAGATGTGTGGTTGTTGTTCACCTCCTTTCTCGCCTGACGACGCGGACAGCAGGCTCGTAGAGAGGAGGTCGCGATGCCGACCCGGAATCTCCCGAACGACCCGCACCTGGACCACCTGCGCAAGCAGGCCAAGACGCTGCTCAAGCAGGTCCGCGCCGGGGACGACGAGGCCGTCGCCCTGGCCGACCAGTTCCATCCCGTGCAGTCGCTGGCCGACGCGCAACTGGTGATCGCCCGCAGCTACGGGTTCCCCAGCTGGCCGCGGATCGTCCGGCATCTGGAGCTGGTCGACCAGTACAGCCGCTCCCCGCACCGCCAGTCGATCGGTGGTCCGCTCGACACCCCGGAGCAACGCGCCGAGGAGTTCCTGCGGCTCGCGACGCTGCACTACGGGCAGGACGATCCGGCCCGGCAGCGGTCCGCGGAGCAGTTGCTCGAACAGTTCCCAGAGGTTGCCCGGAGCAACATCTACACGATGGCGGTGGCCGGCGAGCTGGACGCCGTACGCGCGGTTCTTGCGGCGGATCCCTGGCAGGCGAGGGAGGAAGGCGGTCCGTACCGCTGGCAACCGTTGCTCTACATCACCTACGGGCGGCTCGACGTACCGCATCAGGTGGAGATCGCGCGGTTGTTCCTCGAGCATGGCGCCGACCCGAACGCGGGCTACCTGTGGCAGGGCATGCCGTCACCGTTCACTGCCCTGACCGGGGCGTTCGGTCGTGGTGAAGGCGATCAGCCACCGCATCGCAACCGGGTGGAGCTCGCCCGGTTGCTGCTGGACGCCGGAGCCGATCCGAACGACAGCCAGACCATGTACAACTGCGGTCCCGGTTGCCCTCCGCCGTACGACGACGTCCACCTGGAGCTCCTGCTCGAGTACGGACTGGGCAAGGGCGACGGCGGTCCGTGGCATGAGCGGATGACGACCGCGCACCCGACACCGCGGCAGCTCCTGGAGGACGAGCTGGTCTTCGCGGCGTCGACAGGCCTGCTGCACCGGGCCGAGCTGGTGCTTGCTCAAGGCATCGATCCGGAGGGACGTGGTACCGAGCATCCGGGCTTCGGTGGGCATCGCGCCTACGAGTTCGCCGCCGTCCAGGGGCACACTGAGATCGCGGAGCTGCTGCGTGCTCACGGTGCGGCGCCACTGGACGACGTCCACGAAGTCTTCGCCGCCGTCATGCGGGGTGAGACCCCGGCCGTCAGCCCCGAACTGATCTCGCGAGCCATCGCGCGCAATCCGTACCTTCCCCTCCGGGCCGCCGAGATCGGCCGGACCGAAGCTCTGGAGCCGTTGAAGAACCTCGGCTTCGACCTCAACGTGATGGCGGGGTCCGCACCGATCCACCAAGCCGCGATCAACGGCCACCTCGACACCGTCAAGAAGCTCGTCGAGCTGGGCGCCGACCCCGAACTGCGTGATCCCTCGTACGGCGGGCCCGCGCTCGGCTGGGCCGAACACAGCTGGGCCGAGGACGACCGAAAGCAGGCAGTGATCGACTACCTCAAGGGCTTACGGCAAGGAACAGGAACGCGCTGAACACCATCAGGTGGACGGCGCCCTGAAGCAGGGTCGCCCGGCCGGTGGCGAGGGTGAGAATGCTGGTCACCACGGTCAGCGCGAACAGCACCATCTCCATGCCACCGAGGCCGAGCACCAGCGGGCCGTCCAGCCAGATGGAGGCGACCGCGATCGCCGGAATGGTCAGGCCGATGCTGGCCAGCGCCGAGCCGAGAGCCAGGTTCACGCTGGTCTGGAGGCGGTTCCGCAGTGCGGCGCGTACTGCGGCAACCGTCTCCGGCAGCAACACCAACAGCGCGATGATGACACCGACCACGGCCACGGGTGCACCGGCCGACTCCACCGCGGACTCAAGTCTCGGCGAGACCGTCTTGGCGAGGCCGACGACCGAGATCAGGCAGACGAACAGCAGGCCAAGGCTGAGCAGTGCGACCTTCCCGCTCGGCGCGGCCGCGTGCACCTCCTCGCTCTCCACGTCCTCGCCCTCGCCCTCGGTCTCCGCGTCGGCGACGGGAAGGAAGTAGTCCCGGTGCCGGATCGTCTGGACGAAGACGAAAACGCCGTACATCACGAGTGACGCCACACCTGCGAACGCGAGCTGAGCCGTGCTGAACTGCGGCCCCGGCGCGCTGGTCGTGAACGTCGGCAGCACCAGGCTCAGCGTCACCAGCGCGGTCATCACCGCGAGCACACCGGTCGACGCACGGACGCGGAAGTCCTGCACGTGATGCCGCAGCGAGCCGACGACGAGTGACAGCCCGAGGATGCCGTTGCAGGTGATCATCACCGCGGCGAACACCGTGTCCCGCGCCAGCGACGCGGCCTTGTCGCCGCCGGACGCCATCAGCGTCACGATCAGTGCGACCTCGATGACGGTCACCGCGAGCGCGAGGATCAGCGTGCCGAACGGTTCACCGACGCGGTGCGCGACCACTTCGGCGTGGTGGACGGCCGCGATCACTGCCGCGCCCAGACCGGCGCAGACCAGGATCAGCAGGATGGCACCCAGGTCACGACCCCAGGACAGGACCAGGACGACGAGAGCGAGCGGGGGCACGGCCAGACTCCAGCGCGGCAACCCTTGGACCACGGTGTTTGTCATCCCCGAGAAGTTTATGGCGTACGGCGATATCCGGTTGGCATCCGCCGCCTGACGGGTGATGCTTCTCGCACCATGACAGTGCAGATCAGGACCGCGACCGACGCCGACTGGCCGGCCATCTGGCCGTTCTTCCACGAGATCGTCACCGCGCGGGAGACGTACGCCTACGACCCGGAGCTGACCGAGGAGCAGGCCCGGCCGCTCTGGATGTCACCGTCGAGTGCAGCGCGCAGCCGCACCACGGTCGCGGTCGATGCCGACGGCACCGTTCTGGGCACCGCCAACATGTACCCGAACCGCCCGGGTCCGGGATCGCACGTCGCCAGCGCGAGCTTCATGGTCGACGCGGCGGCCCGGGGCAAGGGCGTCGGCCGCCTGCTCGGTCATGACATGATCGACTGGGCCGCCCGGGAAGGGTTCCGGTCGATCCAGTTCAACGCGGTGGTGGAGACCAACGAGTCCGCCGTACACCTGTGGCAGGCGCTCGGCTTCACCATCATCGGGACGGTGCCTGAGGCGTTCGACCACCCCAAGCACGGGTACGTCGGCCTGCACGTGATGCACCGCCCGCTGTAACTCAGCCTTCGAGTCGATCCGCGACGAGCCGGATCGACCGCGCGAGCTCCTGACCGGTGGGGGCGCTGTCCGCGTCGAACAGGTGCAGCGCGACCACGCCCAGCATCAGCGCCTGCAGGAACGATCCGACGGCCTGAGCCGTCTCAGGGTCGCTGTCAGCGTCGACCGTCCCGAACATCTGCGCCAGACCTTCGCGCGCCTCGCCCTGCATCCTGGACAGCTCGGCCACCAACTCGGGGTGGCTCGCGCCGAGGCTGAGCACCTCGAACTGCGTCGCCCACAAGGCCCGCAACCGGGGGTTCGACAGGCTCTCGACGACCTGGCGCCAGGTCGCGACGAACCGCTCCCGGGAACCGCCACCGGCCTCCCGCGCCGCCATCGCACCGCCCACCTCGGCGGCCCATTCCCCGATCAGCGCCTCGCGCATCGCCTCGTTGAGCAGCGCTTCCTTCGAGCCGAAGTGGTACCCGATCGCTGCCAGGCTGACGCCGGCCGCGGTCGCGATGTCGCGCGCGGTGGTCCGGCTGTAGCCCTTCTCCAGCAGGCAGGTCTTCGCGCCCTCGATCAGCGCCTCCCGGTTACCCATGCCCGCCACCCTAGCACGCACGTCTCATACGAATGTCTTGTACAAATGTCTAAGACCGTCGTACAGTCGTGGCGACGACAACCTGTGGAGGCTTCTGATGAGGACGGTTCTGATATCCGGTGCGAGCGTGGGCGGTCCCGCCCTGGCCTACTGGCTGCACCGCCACGGCTTCACCACGACCGTGGTCGAGCGCGCGCCGGCGCCGCGGCCCGGCGGCTACGCGGTCGACTTCCGCGGCGCCTCGCTGAAGGTGCTCGACCGGATGGGCATCCTGGCCGAGGTCGAGGGGCGGGCGACCCGGATGGGCTCGATGGTCTATGTCAACGAGGCTGGCAAGGCGGTCGCGTCCACCACCCCGGAGGCGTTCAGCGGTGAACTGGAAGTCCTTCGCGGCGATCTGGTCGACATCCTGTACGAGTTGACCGCGGCCACGACGGAGTACCTGTTCGACGACTCGATCGCCTCGCTCGACCAGGACGAGTCCGGCGTCGACGTGGTCTTCGAGAGCGGACTGCGGCGGCGGTTCGACCTGGTGATCGGTGCGGACGGTCTGCACTCGAACGTCCGGCGGCTCGCGTTCGGCCCGGAGTCGTCGTACGTCCATGACCTCGGGTACTACGCCTCGGTGTTCACGGTGGAGAACCATCTCGGGCTCGACCACACCGGGCGGATCTTCACCGAGCCGGGCAAGACGGTCGGCACCTGCAGCGCCCGGGACAACGCCGAGGCGAAGGCGCTGTTCTACTTCGCGTCGGAGCCGCTGAGCTACGACCGGCGCGACGTACCGGCGCAGCAGACGATCGTCGCGGAGCGGTTCGCCGACATCGGCTGGGAGGTCCCGCGACTACTCGACGGCATGCGGACCGCGCCGGACTTCTACTTCGACTCGATCAGTCAGATCAAGCTCGACAGCTATTCTCGCGGCCGCGTCGCGCTGGTCGACGACGCCGGGTACTGCGCCTCGCCGCTGTCCGGGATGGGCACCAGCCTGGCAATCGTCGGGGCGTACGTCCTGGCCGGTGAACTGCACGCGGCCGCCGGCGACCACACGGTGGCGTTCCGCGAGTACGACGTACGGATGCGCGGATTCGTCGCGGCCTGCCAGAAGCAAGGGGTGGATGGTGCGCGGTGGTTCATCCCGGGGAGCAAGTGGTTCATGCTGCTGCGGAACCTGACCTTCCGGACGCTGCCGTACCTGCCGTGGCGGAGGCTGATCGACGAGATGCCACTGAAGGTGGGCAACGCGATCGAGCTCACGACGTACGAAGACCTGCCGCGGCGGCCCGCAGCACCGCGGCCGTGAGTGCGTCCAGGATGGGCGACTCCAGCTTCCAGTGCTGCCAGTACAACGGCACGTCGATGTACTTGCCGGGGGCAACATCCACCAGGCGGCCGGCGGCCAGCTCGGGCTCCGCGATCTCGTCCTCGATCATGCCCCAGCCGAGGCCGATCCGGACGGCTTGGTGGAAGGCGCCCGGAGCCGGCACGGCGTGCGTCGGCGGGTCCATCCGGCGCCGGGTCACCTTGCGGATCAGCCGGTGCTGCAGCACGTCCTTGGCGTTGAAGATCACCATCGGTGCCTCGGCGAGCGCGTCCGCCAGCGGCTTGCCGGCCAGCCACCGCGCGGCGTACTCGGGAGTCGCGACGGGCAGGTACCGCATCTTGCCCAGCGGTACGACGCGGCAGCCTTGGACCGGCCGCGGATCGGCCGTCACCGCGGCCAGGACCGTGCCGTTGCGGAGGAACTCGGCCGAGTGCTCCTCGTCCTCCTGGTGGACCAGGAACCTGGCGTCGAGGCTCTGGGACAGGTCGAGCATCGCAGGCAGGAACCAGTTGTTCAGCGAGTCCGCGTTCACCGCGATCGGCAGCCGGAGCGCCTCGACGGTGCCGCGGACCGCGACGATCGCCTCCAGTTCGAGCAGCGAGACCTGCCGCGCGAGCCGGAGCAGCGCCTCGCCGGCCGCGGTCGGACGCGCCGGCTTGCCGCGCATCACCACCACCTGACCGAGGCGGCTCTCCAACGCCTTGATGCGCTGACTGACCGCGGACGGCGTCACCCGCAGACGCCGCGCCGCCGCGTCGAAACTGCCCTCGTCGACGACGGCGGCGAACGTCTCGAGCTGTGCGGAGTCGAACTGCATGATGAAGCAATCCTAATGCTGCTTCAGAATCTTTAGCTGGTTTGTCCGGCCATCCGCTGCCTACCGTCGAGGCATGCCCCTCCTCGCCGGCTTTGCCACGTCCTTGTCGCTGATCGTCGCGATCGGCGCCCAGAACGCCTTCGTGCTGCGCCAGGGCCTGCGCCGTGAGCACGTCCTGCCGGTGGTCCTCACCTGCGCGTTGTCCGACGCGCTGCTGATCTCCGGCGGCATCGCGGGTCTCGGAGCCCTTCTCACGCGCAGCCAGCCGGCCCTCGAGGTGGCGAAGTACGGCGGCGCCGCCTTCCTCTACCTGTACGCCGCCTTCGCCCTGAAGCGAGCCTTCAACCCCGGCTCCATCAGCCCCGCCGACCACGCCCCCACCGCACTCCACAGCGTCGTACTGACCTGCCTCGCCTTCACCTACCTCAACCCCCACGTCTACCTCGACACCGTCGTCCTCCTCGGCTCCCTCGCCAACCAGCGCGGCCCCGACGGCCGCTGGTTCTACGGCCTCGGCGCCGTCACCGCCAGCTTCACGTGGTTCTTCTCTCTCGGCTTCTTCTCCCGCACCCTCACCCCCGTCTTCACCCGCCCCCGAGCCTGGCAGTACCTCGACACCGCCATCGCCCTCCTGATGGCAACCCTCGCCACCTGGCTCCTCCTCCCCTGAGGACGCAACCGTTCCCGGCGCGCGGCCGGGGAGACGATGGTCAACGCGTATCTGTTCCGCTGACCCCCTCGTTGCGGTACTTCTGCGGGGAGGAGGGGATCGAGCGTGGACGTGACCGTCTTGTGCGATGCGGTGGCGGTGTTTCCCGAGAGCGTGCCGGATGCGTTGCCTGGTTGGGGGAAGGAGCACGCCGCGTGGACTGCGGACGTGATGCCGGGCAACGTGTCGGGCAGCGGGTGGCTCCTGCACTTCCACAGCTACTTGGTGACTGGCGATGCCGGGGTGGTGCTGGTGGATGCCGGAGTCGGGCCGGCTGGTGGCGAGGCGGCTGAGTGGTTGGGGGTGGCTGGGCGGTTGCCGGGGCTGCTGGAGTCGGCCGGGGTGGGTGTGGATGACGTTGACGCGGTGGTGTTGACGCATGTGCATCTGGATCACGTGGGGTGGAGTGCGGAGGGGTCGGCGCCGCGGTTCCCACGGGCGGAGTACGTCGTACAGCGCGATGAGCTGGAGCATGTGCGCGGCGGGGCGACGTACGAGCGGATGATCCGGCCGGTGGTGGAGGCGGGTCAGTTGCGGATGGTGGACGGTGAGGTGGGGATGCGGGGGATGCGGCTGGTGCCGACTCCGGGGCATACGCCCGGGCATCAGTCGGTGGTGACCGAGCGGGCCGTGCTCGGGGGTGACGTGCTGGTGCATCCGGCGCAGGCGCGGTGGCCCGAGCTCACCTACGTGTACGAGCGTGATCCGGCGCAAGCAGTCACATCACGCCGGGAGGTGCTCGCGTTGGCGGCCGCGTCGGGGATCCCGATCGCGGCCGCGCATCCGCATGCGGCGCTGTCCGGCGAGGTGCGTCCGATGGCGACGCCTGGTGACGGCAGTGCGGTCTGCCCGCCGTACAAGCTCTAGCGGTAGCCGGTGGTGTCCGCCGGCTTGCCGGGGTCCTGGACCTCGACGATGTAGCGCCACGCGTCCGGGCGACTCCCGTCCAGGTCGGTGAATCCGTAGACCTGCGCGAGTTCACCGCTGGACGTGGACTTCCCGTTCCAGCGGCGTACGTCGGGGTCCGCCGCCAGCGCGGCCACCGCGCGGCCGACGTACGACGGGCTCTCGGAGATCGCGAAGTGCGGGATCCGCTCGGTCGCCTCGCGCCAGGTCTCCTCGGTGACGCCGAAGCCCTCCAGCATCGCCTCGGATCGAAGCCACCCGGGCGTCAGCAGTACGGCGGTCGCCTCGTACTTGTCGAGTTCGTGCGCGAGGGCGAACGCCATCCGGCCGACCGCACCCTTGGCGACGTCGTAGAAGAACGACACCCGGTACGTGTGCGCGTTGTAGTCGTTGGTGCCGTCGGTCATCTCGATGACGAGGCCACCGGGTGACTTGATCAGCAGCGGCAGCGCGTAGTGGCTGGTGATCACGTGCGTGTCGATGCCGAGCCGCAGCAGCCGCAGGCCGTCGTCGAGGTTGCTCTCCCAGACCGTCTTGTCCCATTCGGGTTCGCCGTGCTGACCCCAGATGTCGTTGACCAGGATGTGCAGCGCGCCCTGCTCACCCTCGATCCGGTCGATCAGATCGCGCACCTGCTCAGGGACGAGATGGTCGACGGGTACGGCGATGCCGTGGCCGCCGGCCTGGTCGACGAGCTCCGCGGTGTCCTCGATCGTCTCCGGCCGGTTCATCTCGGAGCGACCGGCCCGCGTGGTCCGGCCGGTCACGTACACGGTCGCGCCGGCCGCGCCGAGCTGGACCGCGATCCCCCGCCCGGCCGCCCGGGTCGCCCCGGTCACCAGCGCCACCTTGCCCGCCAACGGCTTCATCCGCCCGCCTCCTTCTTCCATACGCTGTATGATTATGTATCATACGACGTATGGTTAACGCGGGCAAGCGGTCCGGACGGCCTCGTGCCGGGGAGGAACGGCTGAGCCGCGAGGCGATCCTGACCGCGGCCCTGCGGATCGTGGACGACGAGGGGATCGACGCGCTGACGATGCGGCGGCTGGCCGCGACCCTCGAGGTCAACCCGATGTCGCTGTACCACCACCTGCCGAACAAGGCGGCCGTGCTGGCCGGGTTGGCGGAGCTGGTCTTCGCGGGACTCGAGCAACCCGATCCCGGTGATTCCGTGCCGTGGGACGAGCAACTGAAGGACGCCGCCCGGGGCTATCGCAACGCTCTCCGCGCGCACCCGAACCTCGCGCTCCAGGTGCTGTCGGACACGTCCGCGGTGTCGGCGGTCGTGGTGGTGGTCGTGGAGCCGTTCTACCGCGCGCTCGACCGGGCGGGGCTGTCACCGCGGCAGATCTTCGAGGCCGCGAACACCCTGGTCGACTTCATCCACGGCTTCTCGCTCGGCGAGGCGTCGGTCCGCACGGAGAACTTCGACCTCGCGCCCGATCTGATCACCCGCGTTGAGCGGTTGCCCGCCGGCAAGGCGCCCGTACTCGCGCGGGTCGTCGGTGAGCTCGGCCCCGAGGGTCTCGCCTACGACTTCGACAGCGGGTTCGAGTCCGGGCTGGCCACGCTGACGGCGGGCATCGCCGCCACCCGTCGCCGGTAGCGCGAGATCGCCACGCCGATCAGACACAGGACACCGCCGAGGTAGGCCAGCGGTGCAGGGCTCTCGTCGAGCAGGAGCCAGCCGAGGAAGATCGTCAGCGGCGGGACCAGGTACGTCGTGGCGCCCATCCGGCCGGCCGTCGTACGAGCCAGCGCATAAGCCCAGGTGGTGAACGCGATCGCGGTCGGGAACGCGCCGAGGAAGACGATCCACCAGATCGTCGACGGTCGCGCGTCGGCGGTCTCCCGCACGAGCGTCGGCGCGAACGGCAGACAGGCGATCGCACCGATCACGCAGGACAGCCAGGTCACCTCCAGCGCGGGCAACCGAGACAGCAGTGGCTTCTGCGAGACCACCGCGATCGCGTACGCCGCCGCAGCCACCAGACACAGCAGGACACCCCGCGTCTCCGCGCTGCCGCTGGACGACGACAGGCCGATCAGGACCACGCCGCCAAAGGCCGCAACGCTGCCGATCACCAACTGACGAGGGAATCCTTCGTGCAGCAGGACACCGGCGAGCAGTGCGACCAGCAATGGACCGATGTTCACCAGCATCGCGGTCGTGCCGGCGTCGAGGCGGCGCTCGGCCTCGTTCAGCGCGAGGTTGTAGAGACCGAACCAGAGCAGACCGCAGACCAGCAGCAGCTTCCAGTCGCCCTTCGCCGGCCAGCGGCGTGGCCGGGTGAACACGAAGACGCCCAGCAGCACGCTGCCGACCAGCAACCTGCCCAGGGACAGGGCGCCCGCCGAGATCTCCTGACCGACATGGCGGATCGCGACGAACGCCGACGCCCACAACACCACCGTCACCGCCGCCGCACCCGCGGCCAGCACACCCTGCTTCCTCATGCACGTGAGACTAGGTCTCTGTCGCTTCGGCGGACACCGAATTGACGGGCGACGGCAGGGCCAGCGGTACGACGAACGCTGTCAGCAGCACCGGCACGGTGAGAGCGGCGACCAGGATCGCCATGCTGAACCAGAGCGAACCGAGCGCGAACCCCGCGAAGACCGCGATCGCGAACACCTCCGAGAAGAAGCCGGAGACCGAGGTGATCGTGGCGCGCGCCGGTCCCGTGATGGAGTCCTGCAGGCGCGCCTCCGAGACCACGATGACCAGTTGCATGACGCCGTACCCGACCGCGATCGGGATGAAGCCCCAGGCCGACCGGCTCAGCGAACCCCAGGCGATCAGCACCGCGGTCACCCCCAGACCGATCGCAAAAGTTGCTTCTGGCAACTTGTACGCCGCTCCCGCCAGCGCGCCGCCGATGGCTTGGGCGGCGACCGTACCGGCGATCAGCAACGGGATCACGCCGGTGGCCGCACCGGCCTCGCGGGCGAGCAACGGAAAGTACTCGTCGAACGCCATGAAGCCCATGAGCACGGCGACCAGGCCGGCCGCCCGGCGCACCGTCCGGCCGGTCAGCACCTCCGTCACACCCGACCGCAGCATGGCCAGGTACGACGCGAACGCTGCGCCCGTCGATTCGGAGCCGTCGTCGGCGGCTGCTTCGGCCGGCGGCGCCTCCGGAAGGGTCAGTGCGACGACGGCCTGAACCAGACAGCTGAGCACACTGAAGACGCCGGCCAAGGTGTAGCCACCGAGCGCGAACAGCGGTGTCGCCAGGGCGGTGGCCGCGAGGTTCGCCAGGAAGGAGGCCGACCTGGCCCGACCGAGCAGACTCGCGTAGCGGCCAGCGCGGTCCCGAGCGACCAGTTCGTCGTACACGAAGGCTTCGAAGGTGCCGGAGATCAGAGCCGAGGATGTCCCCCACAGCACGAATCCCAGGGCGAAGCCGGCGAACGACGGCAGCGTGATCCAGGCGGCGTACCCGAGCCCGCTGATCAGCGCACCGAGCACCAGCAGCTTGCGCCGCGAGTACGTGTCCGCCCAGGCGCCCGACGGCACCTCGAGCACGAACCCGGTCGTCGACCAGATGACGAACAGCGTCGAGATCTGGGCAGCCGACAGGCCGTGATCGGCGAACAGCAACTGGTACAGCGGATACAGCGGGATGAAGTCCTGCAGCGCCTCGAACGCGACAATGCGCGCCGAGAGACTGGTCGGCAGGCGGTCGGGGCGGTCAGTGCGTCAAAGATGCGGGCTCGTGAATCTCATGTCTTGAAAGATACGGCGAAATCACCGCGCCGGGCAGGTCATTTCTGCGAGCTGTGGACAACCGCCGCGCAAAATGAGGAGCGGTCCGGGACACGGGTCCGTCAGAGTAGAGCGATGGGAGATGTCAGCGAACGGTTCTGGGCGAAGCTGCCGGATGGCAGCCGGGACGCCCTCGTCGACGGGCTGAGCCAGTCCGAACTGCAGTCGGTCCTGCTGGACGTGAACCGCCGGCGAGCCGCCAAGGTGACGCCGGCCCGCCTGCTGCAGCGGTGGCAGCAGGACCGGTTCGTGCGACCGGGGCCTGCCGACCCCCGGCAGCTGGTGAAGACCCAGCAGCGCCTGTGGGAGCGCCTGCCGGCCCGGTTCGAGGGCATCGAGCTGTCCCCGGTCACTCCGCTCGGCACGTGTTCCGCGATGTCGACCATCAACCAGAACCAGGTCGTCAGCACGATCCGCGGTACCGAGGTCGCCAGCGACCCGACGAACGAGCTCGCGATCGAGGCCGCCGTACGACGTCGTGCCGGGCAGGCCCGGGTGGACCTGGCCGCGTGCCAGCGGGTGCTGCGCGCGCAGCCGTTCGAGGGGCCGGGCATGTTCGCGCACTTCCAGCTGTTCGTGCTGGTCTCGAGTGCGCGGGACACCGGTTCGGGCCGGACCGAGGCCGAGCTGCTGATCGACCACCTGCGGTTCTGGCACGACGTACTGGGTGACACGGCCGATCTCAGCTTCACCATGTTCAGGCCGTCCGCGGTGCGCGAGCGGATCGACGACACGGTCCGGCCGGCGCTGAAGATCAGCCTCACCGAGGACACCGAGCGGACGAAGAGCGAGAACTACTACTCCGGTACGGCGCTCGGCATCGGCTGCGACGGAGAGGGCCTGGGTGATGGCGGCTTCACCACCTGGACCGCGGACCTGCTCGGCGACCAGAAGGAGCGCTGCCTGACGTCGTGCGTGTCCACCGAGCGCCTGACCGCGATCAGCCCCGCAGCTTGAGCAGACCTGCATCCGTCGGGCGGAACCCGCACGCGTCCAGGTAGAAGGCCGTCAGGTGTGGCTCGAAGTCGACGTGGAGCCATTCACACCCGGCGGCCTTCGCCTCCGCGGCGGCGGTCAGCACCAACTGCTTGCCGATTCCTTGCCGACCGTGCTCCGGATGGACGGCGGTGTCCAGCACGAACGCGTGAGCGCCGCCGTCCCAGCACACCTGCACGAATCCGACCAGCTGGTCGTTGCTGAAGGCCCCTACCCAGGTGAGGGCGTGCCGCTCCAGCCGTGCGGCCCACGGCTGCACGGTGACCTCACTCCCGAAGGCGAGAGCGTGCAGGGTCGACAACTCCTGATCGTCGACCGGAAACCGCACCACGTAGCGTGCAGTCACACGCGACCCCGTGCGAGCAGCGCAGCGGCCGATTCAAGGCGGGCGT
The DNA here is from genome assembly GCF_043197265.1 of Kribbella sp. NPDC049227. Lineage (NCBI taxonomy): Bacteria > Bacillati > Actinomycetota > Actinomycetes > Propionibacteriales > Kribbellaceae > Kribbella > Kribbella sp. NPDC049227. The sequence goes on from NZ_JBICST010000004.1 coordinate 380,059, forward strand.
TCCAGCCAGCGGCGGGCTCCGAGCCGTCCGGGTAGTCCGCCATCGTGAGGTAGCCCTGGACCATCGTCGACGGCATGGCCTCTGCCAGGCCATGGCTCGTCCCGTAGGCGTCCACCGCCTCAGTCCAGCGCTCGGGCTCCACCGACGACAGCAGGAACCACGCCAGGTCGAGCGCACCCGGCGCCGCTGACACGTCCTCCCAGTCCAGGAACGCAACCACGCCGTCCGGTGCGGTCCGCAGGTTCTGAGCCGATGCATCGCCGTGGACCAGCGTGAGCTCACCGGCTTGCGCGACATCGCGCTCAGCGTCAAGGACGTGACCCACCAGCCGCTCCCCCGCCTCACGCACCGGCGCGGACAGATCCGAGCGCGTAGCCAGTCTGGGCCAGGTCCGATCGAACAGGGCTGCCACCAGGTCCGCACCGGCTTCGAGTGGCCGCAGCCACGGCCACTCCAAGTGCGCACGACCGATCCACCGGTCGTGCAGGTCACGCAGAGCCTTGGCACCCGCCACAGGCTCGGCGCCGGGCTCCCAGGCGGAGAGGTCCTCCAGCACCAGCAGCGTCCCCTCGGCGTTCGCCTCGGACTCGTAGCAGGCAGGCACCCGGACGCCGACGACCGGCGCAATCTCCCGATAGAACCGGACCTCGGATTCGAAGATGTTCAGGACCGCGGGGATCGACCCCGGTTCCGCCGGTGACCGGCGCTTCACATGGTTCGGCACCACGTCAGGCTAGGCGGGATCGTCCCCGGCCGAACCTGAATTAGTGCGCCGCCTCCGTGCTGATCAGGACGACTGTGCTGTCGGGCCGCAGATCCAGGTTCTCTCGGGCCGCACGGAGTCCGGCCAGGGTGGCGGCTCCGCTCGGGCCGGACGAGATGCCGGCTCCGCGCAGGTCAGCTACTGCTTGCAGGGCGGCATCGTCGTCGACTGTCACCGCGTAGTCGAGGCCTGCACGTAGTACGGGCCAAGCGAGGGTTGACGCCGTACCGCAGTTCAGGCCGGCCATCACTGTCTTGCCGGTCGGCACCGTGACCAGCTCACCAGCCAGCAGACTGGTGGTGACGCAGGATGCGCTGGCCGGCTCCACACCGAGCACAGCCGTAGTTGACGAGCCACTGCGGTAGTGTGTGACCGCTGCCTGGGCGATCGACCCGACGCCCATCGGTACGACGACCAGATCGGGCTCGACCTCGATCTCGCGGAACAGCGTCGAGTACCCGTCGACCACGTGCTGGGGCACATCCTCGTACCCGGGCCACGCAGAGTCCTGGATCAGCAGCCGCTCAGCTCCCGCGTACGCCGCCGCCTCGGCGACCGCGGCGTCGTACGAGTCAGGTACGACGGTCACGGTCGCACCCTCGGCGCGGATCGCGTCGATCGCCTTGTCGCTCACCACGTCCGGTACGAACACATGTGACGGCAGACCGAGCATGGCGGCCCGCCGCGCGACGGCCCGGCCGTGGTTGCCGTCGGTCGCGGTGACGAGCTCCACCGGACCAGGGCGCTCCTGCAACGCACGGTGGATCGCCCACCACGCGCCGAGCGCCTTGAACGCGGGCAGGCCGAGCCGCTGCGACTCGTCCTTCACGAGAACCTGTCCGACCCCCAGCTCCGACGCCAGTGCGGGGACCGGCGTCAGCGGAGTCGGACGGTAGCCGGGCAGGCTCTGGTGGAACGCCTGCACCTCAGCCGGTGCAGGCGTCGTACGCCAGGCCTGGGCAGACGCGTTGCTGTACCAGCGCACCAACTAGGCGACCAGTGCGAATGCCTGTGCCGTGCTGTAGTAGGCCTGCGGGGACGAGGTGATGCGCTGCGGGCTGGACTGCTCGACCCGGATCGCCGCCGTCTGCAGGCGGACCGGCAGCGTGGACCGGACCACCGTGGCCAGGTCGAACTGCACCTCGGCGAGCAGGTCGGACAGATCGAGGTCGAGTGCCCGGCAGATCGCGGCGAGGATCTCCGAGGAGGGCTCCTTGCGGCCGCGCTCGATCTCGGACAGGTACGGCACCGACACCTGGGCCAGCTCGGCGAGCTCACGCAGGGTGATGCCCCGCTCGCGCCGCAACCGGCGGAAGACGTTCCCTATCACCTGGCGTAGCAACACGTCGTGGCCCTCCTCGCATCATGAAGTCCTGTAACGAGTGTGCCATCTCGCCGAGGTCTGCGGCGGGCAGATCTGCCACGGGCAGATTCCGGCCCGGTTCCGGCCGGTTCGCCGCAGGCTGGACGCATGAGTCAGTTTCAGCTTCCGAACAACCTGGACAGCCACATCTACGAGCGGCTGCTGTGGCAGCGCATCCTCGTCCTCGGGGACGAGATCAAGGACGAGAACGCCAACGCGCTGTGCGCCCAGCTGATCCTGCTGAACGCCGAGGATCCGAAGGCTGACATCTCGCTCTACATCAACTCGCCCGGCGGCTCGGTCTCGGCCGGGCTGGCGATCCTGGACACGATGAACTTCATCACCAACGACGTCGCGACGTACGCGATGGGGATGGTCGCGTCGATGGGTCAGGTGCTGCTGACCTGCGGTACGCCGGGGAAGCGGTACGCCCTGCCGCACGCGCGGATCATGATGCACCAGCCGACCGGGGGAATGGGCGGTACGGCGAGCGACATCAAGACCCAGGCGGAGCAGGCGATCAAGGCCCGGGAGGACCTGGCGCGGCTGATCTCCGACCGGACCGGGCAGCCGCTACCCCGGATCGAGGCCGACTTCGACCGCGACCGCTGGTTCACTCCAACCGCCGCCCGCGACTACGGAATCATCGACCGAGTGCTCACGCGTCCGACCCCTGTTCCGGCCTGACGGCGGAACAGGAGAGTGAAAGACGAGCCCAGGTCAGGGTGGGTGTGGGTCAGGTGGGGGTGGTGGCTAGGGCCTGGGCCAGGTCGGCGGTGAGATCCTCGGGATCCTCCAGTCCCAGGCTCAGGCGGAGGAGGCCATCGCTCGGCTTCGCCTCGGGTGTGACCAAGCGGTGGGTGAGCGCGGCCGGGTGCTGAATGAGGGTGTCGACGCCGCCCAGCGACACCGCGTGAGTGATCAGCTTGAGAGCGCCGGCGACACGGGCCGCCGGCTCGTAGCCGCCGGCGAGCGTGAACGCCAGGACGGCGCCTGGACCGGATTGCTGGCGGCCGATCAGTTCTTGGGGATCGGACAGGCCGGGGTAGTGGACCTTCTCGATGGCGGGCTGGGCGGTGAGCCAGTCCGCCACCTTGATGGCGGTCGCCTGCTGCGCCCGCACTCGCACCGGCAGCGTCTGCAGTCCCCTGTGCAGTTCGTACGCCGCCAACGGGTGCAGCAGGCCACCAGTCACTGCGCGGATCTGCCGTAGCCGGCCGATCCACTCCACGCCGGCCGCGACGACGCCACCCATCACGTCGCCGTGCCCGCCGAGGTACTTCGTTGCAGAGTGCAACACCAGGCTTGCCCCGTGCCGAGCCGGCTGCTGCAGCACCGGGGTCGCGAACGTGCTGTCCACCAGCACCGGTACGTCGTCCGCCTGCCGGACCACCGCTGCGATGTCCACCAGCTCCACGGTCGGGTTGGCCGGCGTCTCCACGATCACCAGTCCGGTGTCCGGCCGGATCGCCGTACCGATCCCGGTGACGTCGACCCAGCTGACCGTCGTACCCAGAAGGCCTGTGGATAACAGGTGGTCGGAGCCGCCGTACAGCGGGCGTACGGCGACCACGTGCGGTTTGCCGGCCGCGACCGTAGCGAGGAGGCAGGCGGTGAGCGCCGCCATGCCGCTGCCGAACGCGACCGCGCCATCGGTCTGCTCGAGCTCCGCCAGAGCGTTCTCGAAGCGCGCGACGGTCGGGTTCCACAGCCGCTGGTAGACGAGGCTGCCGCCGTCCGGGCCGTTGCCCTGCGCCAGCGCGTCGTACGACGTCCCACCGCTGTCCACATCCGGCAGTGGATAAGTCGTGGACAGGTCGATCGGCGGCACGTGGACGCCGAGGGCGGTCAGGTCGTCGCGGCCGGCGTGGACCGACCGGGTGTCGAGCTGGGTCATCGAGCCTCCTCGGACGCTGGGCGTGACCGAGGATGGAATCTTCTGCAGATCAACCGCAATAGTTCCGAAGAAAATTCATCCACAGGCTCATCCACACGCTGTGGATTCTGTGGAGGAGCCCTACAGTGGTGCCATGCCGAAGGATCGTCGGAGCCCCGGACCGGCGCCGCGGGCCGCGCCCGGATCCGGGCCCGGCGGGCTGGACGAGGTGGATCGGGAGCTGGTCCGGCTGCTCACCGCCGACGGGCGGATGCCGAACAACGCGCTGGCGGAAGCGACCGGGATCGCGCCGTCGACCTGCCTGACCCGCGTACGGTCGCTGCGCGAGCGCGGGGTGATCCGCGGCTTCCACGCCGACGTGGACCTGGCGGCGCTCGGTCAGCCGCTGCAGGCCCTGATCGCGATCCGGATCGGCGCGCACTCGCGGGACGAGATCAACCGCTTCCGCAGCAAAGTCCCGGCGCTACCGGGCGTGCTGTCGCTCTTCCACGTCAGCGGCGCGAACGACTACCTGCTGCACGTGTCCGCGCCCTCGCCGGACGCCCTCCGCGAGTTCGTGCTGGATCACCTGACCGCCGACCCTGCGGTTGTGCACGCCGAAACCAGCCTGATCTTCGAACACGTCCGCGGGACCGGCTGACTCAGCGGGGCTTCAGGCCCCAGGCGGTCGCGAGGAGGTCGAACGAGTGGCGGCGTTCGGCGGGGTCGTGGATGTTCGTGGTGATGATGAGTTCGTCGGCACCGGCGGAGGTGGCCCGGCGGGAGAGGTCGGCGGCGACCTGGTCGGGCGTGCCGACCGAGACGAGCCCGGCCCACTCCTCGACCGCGGCGAGCTCGGCGTCCGACCACGGGTAGGCCTCGGCCTCCTCCGGCGAGGGCAGCGGACCTGGTCGGCCGGAGCGGAGCCGGAGCATGGAGAGCGCGTTGGCCCGCGCCAGTTGCTGTGCGCGCTCCTCGGTGCCGGCCACGATCGCGGCCAGGGCGAGGATGGCGTGCGGCTCGGTCTGCTGGTCCGACGGCTGGAACATCTCCCGGTACGACGCGATCACGCCGGCCGGATCCAGAGTCCCGAAGTGACCGGCGTACGCGAACCCGGTCCCCAGTGCCGCCGCGGCCTGACCGCCGTACGTGCTGGAGCCGAGGATCCACACGGGCGGCAGCGGTACGTCGCTCGGTTGCGCGGAGATCGGCGCGAACGGATGGCCGGCCGGGAAGCCCTCGGCGTACGCGCGCAGCTCGGCGTACTGCTCGGGGAAGTCGTCGGCGCCGAGCGCCTCGCGGCTGCGGCGGAGCGCGAGCGCGGTGCGCTGGTCGGTCCCGGGCGCGCGGCCGATGCCGAGGTCGATGCGATCGGGGTACAGACCGGCCAGGACGCGGAACGTCTCGGCGACCTTGAGCGGTGAGTGGTTCGGCAGCATGATGCCGCCGGAGCCGACGCGGATGGTGGAGGTGGCCGCGGCGACGGCCGCGATCATCACCTCCGGGCTCGTGCTGACCACGCTCGGGATGTTGTGGTGCTCCGCCAGCCAGAAGCGGTGGTACCCGGCGGCCTCAGCGGTGCGCGCGAGTTCGAGCGTCTCGTGCAGCGCCTGCGACGGTCGCGATCCCGTCGGTACCGGCGAAAGGTCGAGCACGGACAGGGGCATCGGTTCGGAGCTCACCTCAGGTCGCAACCGCCGGGTCTCGCCTGCTATTCCACCCCCGCCCATCCCCGTTTGCTGGGTTCACCCATCGGAGGGCGGGTTGGCCAGCTGCGTGCAGGTGGCCAACCTCTGAGCTGCTGGGTGGACCCACCAGACGGGGAGGTACTGCGACGCGGGAGTGGGAGGGAGGTCAGGCTGGGTACGGCGTGTCTGCGCGGGCGTCACGTAGACATCGGGACCACCAAGCCAGCTGCCGGAGCAGCGCGGACGCGGCAGCCGGGGTGGTCGCGTCCGTGGGTTCGCCGGCCAGGGTGAAGTCGGCCTCGTGGAAACCCAGCGAGTCGCGGATCGTCACCGCATGAAGTTCGGCGAAGACCAGTCGCAGCTGCTCGGCGGCGCGCAGTCCGCCCGATCGGCCGCCGTACACGACGAAGGCGATCGGCTTGGCGTACCAGGGCCGGCGAACCGCGTCGATCGCGACCTTCAGGTCGCCTGGGTACGCGTGGTTGTACTCGGCCGCGACGATCACGACAGCGTCCGCGTCCTCGATCCGCCGCGGCAGTTCGGTGAGCGGTACGGCGCTGAGGTCGATCAGGTCGAGCTTGAACTCGTCGGTGCGCTCGACCTCGCGCGCGAACCACCGCGTGACCAGTGTCCCGAACCGCCCGGCGTCCACGTTGCGCGTGAGCAGCGCGAGCCGCAGCGGATGAACAGTCACGTCGAGGACGCTAATACCTCAACTTGACTTGAGGTCAAGCTCCGCTCAGTCCTTGGAAGGGGGTGGCGCGGGCGGACTGCTGGACGGCAGGCCCGACTTGGCGGCGCGCATGAGTCCCTCCGACTCGGACTCGGCGCGCACTCCCGACTCGGCCTGCTTGGCACCAGACGGTTCAGCGGGCAACGACTCCGCCGTGAGGACGCCGACGGTCTGCCAAGCCTCCGTGACCGCGGCGAGCTGGCTGGAGTCGTCGCCGAAGAGCTCGCTCGCGGCCGCCTGGGTGGCCGCTGCGAAGTCGGCGAAGGTCGCCGTCTCGGAGAGCGTGCCGGATGTCAGCGCGGAGTACCAGATCTTGCCGGCGTCGTCGTACGCGTTGCCTCCGATCGCCGCAGCGGTCAGGTAGAACGCCCGGTTCGGGATCCCCGAGTTGATGTGTACGCCGCCGTTGTCGTCCTCGGTCTCGACGTAGTCCGACATGTGAGCCGGCTGCGGATCGCGGCCGAGCCGCGGGTCGTCGTACGCGGTGCCGGGTGCCTTCATCGAGCGCAGCGCCACACCCTGCACGCCCGGCCGGAACAGCCCGGCGCCGATCAGCCAGTCGGCCTCCTCGGTGCTCTGGCCGAGGTTGTGCTGCTTCGCGAGCGAGCCGAACACGTCGGAGATGCTCTCGTTCAGCGCGCCCGACTGCCCCTCGTACGCGAGGTTCGCGGTGTACTGCGTGACGCCGTGGGTCAACTCGTGCCCGGTGACGTCGACCGACTCGGTGAATCCGCCGAAGATCTCACCGTCGCCGTCACCGAAGACCATCTGCGCGCCGTCCCAGAACGCGTTCGCATAGCCGCGGTCGTAGTGCACCGACGACGTCAGCGCCAGCCCGGCGCCGTCGATCGAGTCACGGCCGAAGCACTCGCTGAACATCCTCCACGTCGCGCCGGTCCCGTCGTACGCCTGGTTCACCGACTCGTCCTGGACCGGATCCTCGCCCTCGGCACGCGCCGGCGTACCCGGCAGGTCCGTCCGGTGCTCCGCGTCGTACACGGCGCGTTGCGGTCCGCCCGCATCGGTTGCAGGCTCGGCGGCAGCGGCTCCAGCCGCCGGGCGTGTTCGCAGTACGGCGTCGTGCTGCAGCGACTGGCGAAAGCGGGCGCGGAGGCTGGGGTCGTCCACGGCTTGCTCGAGCTGCTCGAGCAGGTACGGCGGGACGATGGAGTGGAACACCATCCTCCGATCGTGCCCGACCGGCCGATCCGGGGACAGGGGACGGGCCGGAAAAACTGCGGCAGTACAAAAACGCCGGGAAGGAGGATAAACTCAAGGATTTGTATGGCTGCTACCAGAGAATGCGTCAGAAATGACCTCTGGGAACCAACGCGCGTAGTTTATCACAAGGGGATGGAATTGCCGAATCCGGTGCAGGCCGAACAGGGTCACCTGACGACGTTCTACGCCGCGCTCGACACCGAGCGCGAGCGGGCCGAGGAGCGCAAGCAGGACGAGCAACTGGTCCAGACCCGCAACGCTCAGGCACTCCACCAGCGCGACGGCCGGATCCGCGACCTGAACGCGCGGCTGGCCCGGCTGAACGCGGCCGAGGAGGGGCTGTACTTCGGCCGGCTGGACGCGGCCGACGGTGAGATCCTGCACCTCGGCCGGATCGGGTTGCACGACGACGACTACGAATCCCTGCTGGTCGACTGGCGTGCGCCCGCGGCCCGGCCGTTCTACATCGCGACCGCGGTGGCGAATGAGGGCATTGTCCGGCGCCGGCACATCCAGACCCGGCTGCGCAAGGTGGTCGACGTCCAGGACGAGCAACTCGACCTGGGCCGGACCGCGGCCGATGCGTCCAAGCCCGGCACCGGCGTGATCGGCGAGGCCGTCCTGCTGAAGGCGCTGGACGCGCGGCGGACCGGCCAGATGGAGTCGATCGTGCAGACGATCCAGGCCGACCAGGACCGGATCATCCGCTCCGAGCTGCCCGGAATCCTGGTCGTCCAGGGCGGTCCCGGCACCGGCAAGACCGCGATCGCGCTGCACCGCGCGGCATTTCTCCTTTACACCCACCGTGAACAACTGGAAAAGCGCGGAATTCTGGTGGTCGGGCCGAATGCGGCGTTCCTGCACTTCATCGGTCAGGTGCTGCCGTCGCTCGGCGAGGACGGCGTCCGCCTGGTCACCGTCGCCGAGCTGTACCCGGGCCTGACCGCGACCCGCCCGGAGACGGCCGAGAGCGCCGAGGTGAAGGGCCGCCCGGTGATGGCCGACGTGATCGCGAAGGCGGTCGACGACCGGGAGTGGATCCCGGAGCGCCCCGTCCACGTCACCGTCGACCGGACCGTACTTCGGCTCGATCCGACGGTGTGCCTGGAGATCCGCGAGCGGGCTCGCGCCCGGAACCTCACCCACAACCAAGCCCGTCCGTTCTTCCTGACCGAGATGGTCGACCACCTGACGAATCAGTACGCCGACCTGGTCGCCACCGACCCGTACGACGGGGAGAACCTGCTCGACGAGTACGAGCTGTCCGAGCTGCGCAAGGAGGTCCTGGCCGAGCCGGCAGTCCAGGCGCTGCTCGATCAGCTCTGGCCACTCCTCAGCCCACAGAAGCTGCTCGAGGACCTGTACGGCGACGAGGACCGTCTGGCGTTGGCCGCGCCGCAACTGAGCGGGCTCGAGCGCGAGCATCTGCTGCGCTACGGCGCCGACTGGAGTCCGTCCGACGTACCGCTGCTCGACGAGGCCGCCGAGTTGCTCGGCGATGACGGGACCGAGGCGGCGCGCGAACGGGCGGCTCGGGCGCGGGCGATCTCTTACGCGCAAGGAGCACTGGACGTTCTCAGCGGCTCGGGGTCCACCGACTTCGACGAGGACGACGATGCGGAGATCCTGACCGCGAAGGACATCCTCGACGCCGAGGCGCTGGCCGAACGCTACGAGGCGGACGACGACCGCACGCTCGCGGACCGGGCCGCGGCGGACCGGCGCTGGACGTACGGGCACGTGATCGTGGACGAGGCGCAGGAGCTCTCACCGATGGCGTGGCGCGCGATCGCGCGCCGCTGCCCGCTGCGTTCGATGACCGTGGTCGGCGACGTCGCCCAGACCGGGTCGATCGGCGGCGGAACGAGTTGGTCGGCCGCGCTCGGCGAGACGTTCGGCGATCGCTGGCGGCTGGCCGAGCTGACGCTCAACTACCGCACGCCGGCCGAGGTGATGGACCTGGCCAGTGACGTCCTGCACGAGGTCGACCCGTCGGCGAAGGCGCCGCAGTCGGTGCGCTCGACCGACGTGAAACCGTGGCACGCCGACATCCCGGCGTCGGACCAGGCCATGTACGTCCACAAGGTCGCGGCCGAGGAGTCGGCGTACGGGCAGGTCGGGATCATCACGTCGCGCAGCCGGCTCGAGCTCGTCCAGGAAGCGGTCGCCGACCTCGACGTGATCGTTCTGAGTGCTCGCGAAGCCAAGGGCCTCGAGTTCGACTCGGTCCTGGTCGTCGACCCCGACGGCATCGTGATCGAGTCCCCGCGTGGTCTGCGTGACCTGTACGTCGCGCTCACCCGGTGCACCCAGCGACTGGGGGTCATCGGCGAGCTTCCCGACGTACTGCGGGATTCCGGCGCGTGGGACGTGCGGCGCTGAGCCCGGTCAGTTCTTCTTGGGGTGGCGGCCGAACAGCCGCGCCAAGTTGAGGTCGTAGCCCCAGCCGAGCAGCTTCGGCGTGAACAGCCGCGGCTCGTCGGGATTCCACCATCGTGACCTCGTGCGGTCCAGCGTCGGGCGGCGCCAGTCGTACGGGATGCCCAGGAACTTGCCTGTCCTATCGCCCATACTCCGACGGTAGCTCGCCGTTCAGTGGTCGGCGCAGCACTGTTGCTGGTGCTGGAGCTCGAACGGGATGAGGACGTTGCCGGCGGCGGGCTGGAGCTGGAGGACCAGGCGGCCGTCGCGGCGGAGCGGGCGGAGGAAGTCGCAGGTGTCGACCATGGCGTCGTCGGCGACCGGCTGACCGCCGACGGCTTCCAGGTGGTCGATGTTGCAGCGGGTGCGGAGTTCCGCGGCCGGCAGGACGCCGTGGCCCAGTTCGTGTCCGGGCCAGCGGACCGCGCGGCCCGCCGTACCGAGGGCAGCTTCGACGGCGGCGACGTACGCACCGCGGACGAGTTGGCTCGGCCCGGCGAGCTCCGGTTCGGACGCGCCCGGGCGGGTGATGGCCAGGCCGACGTTCTGCCCGGCCAGGTGGTCCCGGACCGGTTGGGCGAGGTCCGCCGTACTCGTCAGGGACACCGCGACGTGCGGACGGTCGCCGCCCGACACCATGTGGGTGCAGGCGACGACCGGTTGGTCCATGGCGTCGAGGAGGTCGTACAGCAGGTGGTCGGCCGCGGCCGTGTCCCGGCTGTCCGCGTCGATGGCGATGATCACCTGGGCAGCACCCAGATGGGGTTCGTGTAGAACCACAGGTCGACCCACGGGTCCGCGTCGCCGACCACGTCGAGGGCCGGACCGGCCGGGTCGACCGCCGCGCTGAGGTACCCGGGCTGGCTGCGGTGGCCGTCGGTACCGCGGACCCGGAGGTAGCAGGGCTCCTCGGCCCGGCCCAGCGGGTACACCAGCTCGAAGTTGCCGCGCCGGCCGGAGGTGTCCCACTGCCGGACGACCTTGGTGTTCGGCGTACTGAGCGTGTCGCGGTCGCTGACCGGCCCGGTCACCGAGCCCTTGATCACGTCGACCCGGTTCAGGGTCGGCACGAAGTTCGCCCAGTTCGGCATCGTCTGCGCGGTGATCCGGACGACGAGCTCGATCGGACGGCCCCGGCGGACCACGAGGGCGCCACCGAGCGGTTCGCCGTCTCGTTTGCCGACCTCGCGGACCTCGACCTCGACGCCCTTGACCAGGCCGCCGTGGTCGACCCAGACACGGCCGTTGCGCAGGCCCTCCATCACCGCGAGGTAATCGCGGCGGTCGGCACCGACGTGAGTGCGGCTGTAGAACCCGGGCCAGAAGTCACCCGCGGTGCGGTTGACCGTGTTGCCGTAGACCGGGTCCATGTAGCGGCCGTCGCGGTCGAACTGGGCCTGGTCGGAGCCGTCGGGACGGCGAGCGGTCTCGTTCCAGTTCACGTGCGAGTCGGAGTTCGCGCTGATCCACCACGGCTTGCCCTCGGCCAGCAGGCTGTCCCAGAGACCGCCGACGGTCGCGGTCATCCAGTCGAAGCCGCCCCAGGTCCGGTACGACTCGGCCGGGTAGCTGGGGAAGGAGTTCGCGCTCGGCGCGTTGCCGTAGAAGCCGCGCGCGCTCGCGGCGCCGATCCCGGCGGGCAGACCGGCCGCCTGGTGCCCGGGTGCGCCCTCGAACCCGACCGCGATCCGCGGGTCGGCGTCGCGCCAGTTGCGGATCTCGTGCGGGCTGTCGATGCCGTTGCGGGCCGGGTGGTTGGCCAGGAACAGCGCGTCCGCGACCCGGCGCTTGTCGACCTGCTGGCCGAGCCACTGGATGCCGGACACCGCGAGGGCCTCGTTGACGGGCGTGTTGGCGCCCGCGTTCTTCACGCTGCCGTCGTAGCTGTTCTCGAACTGCTTCAGTACGTCGACCTCCCGGCTGCCCGGGGCGACGAAGACCGTGCCGTGCTCGGCGGCCGGGATGTTCCACTCCAGGCCCTGGAAGATCAGCGTGTCGCGCAACTCGGCGCGGGCCGCCTTGATCTGCGGGTTGACCAGGTCGACGCCGATCCGGGCGTGCGTCGCGCCGCCGTGGTCGGTGATGACCAGCCAGTCCAGCCCATACGCCGTCGCGTGCCGAGCCTGATCGATCACCCGGTACATGCCGTCGGAGCTGAGCTGGGTGTGGATGTGGTGGTCACCGGCCAGCCAGACGTTCGGACGCTTGCCCTGATGGAAGACCCAGCCCGCCGAGGACTGCGCGCTCGTCGCGGCCGCCGCGGCTCCCGCACCGGTCACGGCGAGGGCCGCCGTACCGCCGAGAATGCCGGCCGACCGCAGCAACGCACGCCGCGAGACCTCGGTCGGCGACAAGTCACTGTCCGGCACCGACTCGTCCAACGCCGCCAACGTCGACGCATCCAACTCACTGTTCGGCTGATGGTGATCGTGGGAATGCGAGTGCCCGTGCCCATGCCCGTGGTCGTGCGAGTGCCCCATCACATGTCCTCTCGGAAACCGGATCCGGCCGGATCATCACCCACCCCGATGACCACCAGATGTTCTCCCGGTGAACCTCGACCCATGGACAGCGCACAGGGACAAGGCTTCAATGGGGCGATCCACGAACGGAGAGCCGTATCCATCCGCACCGTATTGATGCTGACCGCAACGGAATCCTGTGACCCGGACCGTGTGGGCGTGCATCGTGGCGGCGGTGGTGACTGTCGTCGCAGCGGGAGTCTTCTGGCTGTCGACCCGCCCGCCCGAGCGTTCCCCTGCCGTACAGGTCAGCAGCACACCTACCCGCACCGAGCCGTCACCGACGGCTCCGACGACGGCGCGGGTTCGGTATGTGTTTCCGGTGGGGGGTTGTCGGGGGGATGCTTCGGGGAGTCATCATGACTATCCGGCGGCGGACATCTTTGCGGCGGTGGGGTGCCGGTTCGTGTCGCCGGTTGATGGGCGGGTGGACGAGGTGACGCGGGTGGACGGGTGGGATGCGAGGACGAATGTGGGGCGGGACCGGGGTGGGCTGTCGGTGTCCGTTGTGGGAGTGGACGGGGTTCGGTACTACGGGTCTCATCTGTCGGCGATCGCGGGCGGGATCCGGCCGGGGTTGACGGTCCGGGCCGGGCAGACTCTGGGGCTGACCGGCAAGACCGGGAGTGCTCGTGGGACGCCACCGCATCTGCATTTCGGCATCAGCTGGCCGACGGCTCCGGGCAAGTGGTGGATCCGGCGGGGGGCTGCGCCACCACAGCCCTTCCTGGCCAGCTGGAACGGCGGTGGGCAGCTGTCACCCGTCTCGTCGGTTGCCAAGGTCCGGCGTGCGTACGGCGTCGACCGTGGGTGCCGGTCGTACTGCTGACGCGAAGGCGGCGCCCAGGAGCAGGCCGCCGAGCGGCATCAGGTCCAGGTTGGCGGTGATGACGGCGAAGCCGGCCGCCAGCAGGATCGGTGACCAGACCGGCAGGCGGCGGTCGAGCACGAGGAGTACCGCCAACGCGAGCAGTCCGACCAGGAACAACGCGGGGCCGACGGTGGACAGCGGTTCGTAGATGTCCAGGTTGCCCGGCCAGCGGTCGTACTCGTCGCTGATCCGCGACATACCGGCCCGGTCCTCGGCGCGGAAGCCGACCATGAGGTCCACCAGGATCACCCGGACGAACGCCGCCACTCCCAACAGCCCGACCACCACAGCCGCTGTCCCCACGCCGCGTCGCCGGATCAGCTCGCCGCGAGCGAGGACGAGCACCACAGCGAACACCAGCATCCCGGCCAGGAACAGCAGATGTCCGGCCGTCCACCCCAGTCCCGGCCCGTGCGAGCCGTCCATCCCCTCGATCAACCGAATGATGCCGTAGGCAACCAGCAGTCCGGCCGCGATCATTCCTAGTCTCTTCATTCCTCCAGCGTCGTCACCACGACCACCCACCACATCGCCGACAAGAGGGAGCTTCCGGCAACTACTGGTTCGTGGGAGTGACCAGCCCAGTCTCGTACGCCGCGATGACGGCCTGGACCCGATCGCGGAGGTTGAGCTTGGTGAGGGTGTTGCTGACGTGGGTCTTGACGGTGTGTTCGCTGACAGTCAGGGCGGTCGCGATCTCGGCGTTCGACAAGCCGCGAGCGAGCAGCACGAGAGTCTCGCGCTCGCGGCTCGTGAGTACGTCGAGCGCTGCGGCCGGCGTACTGCGGGGACGGCTCCGGGTCAGATCGGCAATCAGGCGACGGGTGACGCTCGGCGCGAGCAGAGACTCGCCGGCCACCACAACGCGTACGGCGTGCACCAGGTCGTCCCGCCGGACATCCTTCAGCAGGAACCCGCTGGCCCCGGCGTACAACGCGTCGTACACGTAGTCGTCGGAGTCGAAGGTGGTGAGCATGACCACCTTCGTCGGGGTGCCCGCGCAGATCGTGCGGGCCGCGGCGAGGCCGTCGACGCGCGGCATCCGGACGTCGAGGAGAGCTACGTCGGGCGTGAGGGCCCGGACAAGCTCGACCGCCTCGGCACCATCGGCCGCCTCACCGACGACCTCGATATCGGGTTGAGCGTCCAGGATCATCGCGAAACCGCTGCGGACCAGCTCCTGATCGTCGGCCAGCACCACCCGGATCATGAAACCCCTTCCAGATAAGGCAATCTGGCCCGCACTTCGAACCCGCCACCACCCAGCGGCCCGGCTTCCGCGAAGCCACCACAGGCAGCGGCGCGTTCGCGAATCCCGACCAGCCCATGCCCGCCCGCCGACACCTCGGCGCCGATCCCGTCGTCCGTGATCGACAGCTCCAACCCTGCCTCCGACCAGTCCAGCCGTACGGCGACCCGCGTGGCGCGCGCATGCTTCACCGTGTTCGTCAGCGCCTCCTGGACGATCCGGTACACCGCGACCTCGGTGTCCGGCGCCATCGCGCGTCGTCCGCCGGTCTCCTCCAACGACGCCGTACCCGTCACCAGGTCCGGCAGCGAAGCCAGCGTCGGCTGCGGCGCCCGGTCCTCGCCCGCCTTGAGTACGCCGAGCAGCCGGCGGAGCTGGATCATCGCGTCCCGGCCGGCGTCGGCGATCGCGTCGAAGGCGCGTTCGGCCCGGTCCGGATCGGTGCGTACGACGACCGGCCCCGCCTCGGCCTGGACGACCATCAGCGTGACCGCGTGGGCCAGGATGTCGTGCATGTCGCGGGCGACCCGGGCCCGTTCCTCGGCGGCGGCCCGGGCGGCCTCCGACAAACGCTCCCGCTCGAGCTGAGCGGCGCGTTCGCGGTGACTGCGCTCGAGCGAGCCGGCCAGGAAGGCGGCTACCGGAAGCAGGAAGGTGAACATGAACTCGTCCAGGTCGTTGTGCTTCAGCAGCAGCGACGCCGGCGGGAACGTGACCAGGATGACGACGAGCAGCCCGATCCGCTGCCACTGTTTGTGGCCGAGGCTGGCGAGCGTGTAGATCGCGACCAGGCCGCCGTACTGCAGGTTCTGGCCCGGTCGATGGTGGAGCGAGACCAGCACCGCGGCCGCACCGACCACGACCATCACGCCGAACGGCCAGCGGCGCCGCCAGAGCAGCGGGATCACGGTGGCCAGGTTGGCGACGACACCGAGCGCGGTGACGGCTCCGGGTTCGCGGCCGATGAACGGCACCGAGGCCGCGACGCCGACCGCGAGCACGACGGCGACGTCGATCACCCGATCCCGCGTGCGTGGACCGGGGATGCCCAGCCGCTCGAGTCCTCCCATCGTCTCAGTCTGTCTCACCCGGGTCCCGCGGACCTGGCTCCCACGACGGAGATCAGTCCGGCGCACTCCGTCGTACGAGTGAGAGCCGGTGCAGGATCTCGCTCGAGATGGCGGTGAAGCCGAGAGACTCGTACAGCCGGCCGGCGCCCGTCGGGCTGTCGGCGTCCACACCGAGCGAGGACCGCTCGAAACCGGACTCCTGGCCGACCCGCAGTACGGCGCTCACCGCCGCGCGGGCGAACCCACGGCCGCGATACTCCCGCCGAGTCCCGACCTGCCCGATCCACACCTCGCGTACGCCGGTCTTCTCGGTGTCGACCGGGAACTCGTACCCCAGCGCGTACGCCGCGATCCGATCCCCGTCGACGACGATCCGCGACAGTGCCGGCCGGAAGTGACGGTTGCCGGTGAACCACTTCTTCCAGTCGTCCTCGCTCTTCGGCGCGAATCCCCAGTGGTCCACGAAGATCTCGTTGTGCGCGAGCCGGAGGTTCTCGTCGTCGCGGGGATCGAATCCGATCAGCGCACAACCGTCGGGCAAGGGCGTCAGCGGCACCGGTTGGTCGTCGTACCAGCGCCGCATCAAGGCGTAGTAGCGGACCGGTTCGAAGCCGCGGCTCGCCACCAGGGCGAGGGCGCCGGGGTTGGCGGCCTGGACCTCGACGTCGACGAGGTCTGCGCCGCACTCACGAGCACGTCCTACCTGCCAATCGAGCAGCGGACCACCTAGGCCTGTCCGCCGCGATTCCGGATGAACGCCGCCCCTCACCTTCACGATGGCCTGGCCGTCGCGCACGTGCGGCTCGGGCGCGAGGCCGTAACCGGCCGGCCGGCCGTCAAGCCACACGGCCAGCGAGTCGGCGTCCTCGAGGGCCTCGGTGATGCCTTCGACGGTCACGTACTCGCCAGTCGCGTCGGCCGCGGCGATCGCGTTCGCCACCTCGACCACGGCCGGCACATCCTCAGGCCGGATCGGTCCCGTCGTCACCCCAGCCGGCCAGTCCACGCCGCAACAGTAGAGGGTCAGGACTCCGGGCCGAAGACCTGGCGGATCTCGGACTCGCCTTCCCAGCCCGGCCAGGTCCGGCGATGGAGGTCCATGAAACGCTTGGTCCAGTGGACGACCTCGTCGCGGCTCGCCACGTCGTAGACCGCGTACGCGCCGACCGGCAGCGCGTCGTCTCGCGGTCCGTCACTGACGGTCAGCGTCCCGGCGGAGACGGCGACCCTGGTAGCGGTTGCCACCGGCAACAGACCGGCGGTGTCGACCAGCACCCCGCTCCGGACCGCCTCCGCGCCGAGGGCGGCGATCCCCTCCGCCAGCTCCGGCGGTGGAAACCCGTGGTCCTCGGCGGCACGCAGTACGGCGATGAACCGCATCAGCGGGCCCGGCCCTCGCGCAGCATCCCGATCGACTTCTCGATCCGGCGCTCCCGGGTCGCGTCGGTCTTCGCGGACGTCACCTGCAGCACGTGCCACTGCTGCTTGCTGTAGCTCAGCGTCTCCCAGAACTCCTTGGCCTTCCCGTCCGCCGCCAACGCGGCCGCAAGCTCCTCGGGGACCTCGAGCACCCGCTCGGCCGTGTCGAGTTCGACGTCGACCTCCATCACCCCGCCGGGTACGACGCCTGCCTCGGTACGACGTTCGGCGCTGAAACCCAGCAGGTAGCGGCCACCCATCCGGGCGATCGACGTGCGGAAGGTGTAGCCGTTGACGGTGACGCTGACCTTCGGGTGACCGCCGCCGCCGAGCGCCTCGACGACATCGGTGGGTACCTCGAAGCCGGCGGTGTTCTTGCCCGTGGACAAGAGTTCGGCAGTGAACTTCATCGGACCTCCTCCGTCCGAGCGTGGAGCATCAGGAGGGTCAACCAGGTCCAGCCGAGGATCACGGCGACGGTGAACCCGAGGTTGCCGACGGTACTGCCGCCGCCGGTGGACAGGCCGACGAGGCTGAGGAAGTAGACCACACCGGTGACCAGGGAGAAGCGGGACCAGCCTCGCTCGTTCTGGCGGGCGAACCTCCGGCTGAGCACGCAGCAGGCGACGATCAGGCCGATGAAACCGATGAACCCGGCGATGACATGGCCGAACCCGTGCCAACTGACGCTGTCCGGGATTCCGGCGGGCGTACCGATCGGGAAGCCGTCGGCCGGGTCGGCCCGCATCAGACCGGCAGCGGCGACGCCTGCGCCGTACACGACGAGGCCGCCGACGGCCCAGCGGGATCGGAGTCCGGCGCGGCGCAGCGCGAGCGCGCCGACGACGGTGAGCAGGCCGGTCACGACCATCATCGTCGAGTGGATCCAGCCGCCGGTGCCGTTCGCGAGCAGGCTCAGCGAGTGCCTGCGGATGTCGTAGCCGTCGCGGACGATCGCCTCGATGGTGCCGATGCCGACGTACAGCGGGCCGGCGATCGCGCCGGCGAGCAGGAGTGGTGGTGCGGACTGCTTCGTCATGGTCGTCATGGCGGCAAGCCTGGAGCGGACCACTTCAGAAAACCTTTGGAAGATCTAGTCTGAGGCGCATGCGTTTCGGCGTGCTGGGCCCGGTCACTGCGTGGACCGACGACGGCCAGGCGGTGCGGATCCCTGATCGCAAGGTGCGGGGGCTGCTGGCCGACCTGCTGCTGCACGCCGGTCGCCCGGTCGCCGTGACGACGCTCATCGACGATCTGTGGGGTGACGAGCTACCCGGCAACCCGACCGCGACGTTGCAGACCCGGGTCTCCCAACTGCGGCGGGCGCTGGAGGACGCCGAGCCGGGGGCTCGAGACCTCGTGCGGACCGGACCAGCCGGCTACCTGATCGCGGTGGCACCGGAGGCGGTCGACTCGGGCCGGTTCCGTGCCCTCGCCACTCGCGCCCGGCAGACCGGCAGCGCCCGGATGCGCGCCGCCACCCTCGCCGACGCGCTCACGCTGTGGCGCGGTCCGGCGTACGCCGATGTGGCGCAGGAAGCGTTCGCCCGGGCGACGATCGACCGGCTCGACGAGGAGCGGCTCGCGGTCCAGGAGGCGTACGCCGAAGCGCGGTTCGTGCTGGGTGAGCACGAGGACCTGGTCGCCGAGCTGGCGGAGCTCGTCGCGCGTCACCCGTTGCGGCAGCGGCTGCGCGCCGTACAGATGAAGGCGCTGCATCGGTCCGGGCGGCAGGCCGAGGCGTTGAAGAGTTACGGCGACCTTCGGGATCGGTTGCGGGACGAGCTCGGGCTCGATGCGAGCGCAGAGCTGATAGCGCTGCATCAGGAGATCCTGACCGAGGAGCCGGCTGCGACGGCCGCGACGAAGAGCAACCTTCCGGCCGGGCTCACGGAACTGATCGGCCGGGACGCGGCGGTCGACGACGTGGTGGAGCAGCTCGAGTCCGCGCGGCTCGTGACGCTGACCGGCGCGGGTGGGGTCGGCAAGACGAGCCTCGCCCTCGCGGCCGCTCGCCGCGTCGACTCACCCGATGGGGTCTGGCTGGTGGAGTTGGCCGCGCTCGAGCCGGGAGCCTCCGCGCGCGAGGTGTCGACGCTGGTCGAGGCGGCCGTGCAGCCGGGTGCCGACGTACTTGTTGTCCTCGACAACTGTGAGCACGTGATCGAGGCGGCCGCGGAGGTTGCGACCGGACTCCTGCGCTCGCCGGGTGTGCGGATTCTCGCCACCAGCCGCGAACCCCTGTCGATCGCCGGCGAACACCGGCGGCCGGTCCCTCCGTTGGACCTGCCGACAGCCGGCACCGACGCGGCCGACAGCGCGGCGGTCCAACTCTTCGTCGCCCGCGCCGAGGCCGCCGATCCGCGCTTCCGGCTGACCGCTGACAACACCGATGCGGTCATCGCGTTGTGCCAGCGGCTGGACGGTTTGCCGCTTGCACTGGAACTGGCCGCGATCCGGGTCGGCGCGATGGACGTTCACGACCTTGTCGACCGCTTCGACAACCGGTACCGCCAGCGCGGTCTGCCGGATCGGCAGCAGACCCTGTCAGCGATGGTCGAGTGGAGCTGGGACCTGCTCGGCGAACCCGAACGCGCCGTACTGCGCCGGCTCGCACCACATCCTGGCGGATGCACGCTGGCCGCGGCCGAGGCGGTGTGCGCGGGTGACGACGTACCGGTGGCTGAGGTTGCGGAGCTTCTGACCAGGCTCGTCGACCGGTCGCTGGTCGTGCGTGTGGATGGAACGTCGGGGTCGCGCTATCGGTTGCTGGAGACTGTCCGCGCGTTCTGCCTGCAGCGGTTGGACGATGCCGGCGAGGTCGACGCGACGCGGCGGCGGTACGAGCGGTACTTCGAGGGACTGGCTCAGCACACCGAACCCCGGCTGTACGGACACAGCGACCTGTTCGCCTACTTGGGTGGGCTGTACGGCGAGTCCGCCCCGCAGCGATCTCCCTCCACCGCGGCGTTGCGGCCGCGCATCGAGACCGTGGTGTCGCGCGACGGGACACCGATCGTGGTCGAGGTGTACGGCGACAGCGGTCCGGCGATCGTGCTCGTCGGTGGGGCGCTGAACGACCGGCGGACGTTCACTCCCTTGGCGAAACGGTTGGCCGACGGGTTCACGGTGGCGACGTACGACCGGCGTGGCCGCGGGGACAGTGGCGACGTGCAGCCGTGGGCGGTCGAGCGTGAGCTGGAGGACTTGGCCGCGGTCGTCGACGTCGTGGGAGGTTCGGCGTACGCGCTGGGTGTCTCGACGGGTGCCGTGTTCGCGGCGGAGGCCGCCGCGCAGGGGGTTCCGATCCGCGGGCTGCTGCTGATCGAACCGCCGTTCATCCTGGACGACACCCGATCTGTGCCGGTCGATCTCGCGAACCGGCTGCAAGAGCTGGTCGCGCAGGACCGGTACGGCGACGCGACCGAACTGTTCCTGGTGACCGCCGTGGAGATGCCGGCCGAGGTGGTCGCACCGCTGCGGAACGCCCCGCTGTGGAAGGACCTCGAGGCACTGGCTCCGACGCTGGCGTACGACGTACTGCTGATGGACGACTTCACGATCCCGGCTCACTGGGCGACCGCGATCACCGTGCCGACGCTGGTGATCGACGGCGGCCAGAGCCGGGAGTGGCGGCGCAACACCGCGCAGATCGTGGCGGACCTGCTGCCGCAAGGCCGGCGGCTGACAATGGACGGTCAGCCGCACGATGTCGACCCGGAGGTGCTCGGCCCGATCGTGGCGGAGTTCATCGCCGGGAGCTGAGGATGTCGAGACGGCCGAGGTGACTCCGACGTACCGGACGTGTGAGCTGATCGGCAGCTCGACGGACACAGGAGACACCGTGGCTCAGCCCGTTCTCAACAGCATGTTGCTCGGCAGTGCCGACCCCGACCGGTTGAAGGCCTGGTACCGCGACGGCTTCCACGCGGAGGTCGACGGCTACGGCAACCTGAACCTCGGCGGGTTCGGCCTGGTCGTCGAGCACCGCGACGACGTCGCCGTGAAGACCGCCGAGCCCGGCCGGTGCATCGTGAACTTCGCCGTCGACGACATCGAGGCGACGGCCGCGCACCTGCGCACTCTCGAGGTGGAGTGGCTGGTCCAGCCGGAGGACCGCGGCGTCGGCTGGTTCGCGACGCTGATCGATCCGGACGGCAACTATGTCCAGCTGATCCAGATGCGGCCCGAGTACTACGCCAACCTCTGACCAACGAAACGTCCGCACCGGACCTTGGGGATCCCGGTGCGGACGTGGTTCTCGGTGTCAGGTGGTGCTGTCAGGCGCATGTGTGCAGGGGAGAAACGGCGGCAAGCGAGGGGCAGATCGCCCACACTCGCTTGCCGCCGGCACCGATGCCTTCAGGTGATCGAGGTGAGGTTCTCGACCGGCCGCGTTTCCGGGTGGGTTGTCTGGTGAGAAACGGAACGCGAGAAGGTACCGGGGGCTTTCTCAGCGGGGTGCTACGTCCCACATGCGCTCGCCGGGCAGGGGGTCGGGGAGCCGGTCCACGGCGGGCATCGGGTCGTTGGTGACCCGAAGTCCGGCGAAGCGACGGCTCATGGCGTGTGCGTACCGTTCGGCCAACGCCGGCTCGGCGTTGTAGTCGGCGATCACGTGCTCACCGAACCAGACTCGGACGCGTCGGCGCTCAGACGTCTGGGTGGCGGTGGCGGTTGTCACTGGTCCTCCTGGCTGTCTTCGAGATGTGCGGCCTGGGAACGCGGAGCGAGCGCGGTGCCGGTGCGCCGTGTGTTCACCGTCACGTCAGATCCAACGGAGGACGCGGACGCTAAGTCACGCCTCGATCGCGATTTGTCCGGCTGCGGGCAAACTTTTTCGAGACCGGGCAGGACCCAATTCTTCGAGCAGGTTTTCGACTGTCGTGATCGTCAGTCGAACGGCCCGCGCACGGAGACGCCACCGTCCAGCACGACCTGCTGGCCGGTGATGTACGCCGAGGCGTCCGAGGCCAGGTAGACAACAGCATCAGCCACCTCTTCCGATCGGCCGAACCGGCCCACCGGGATCTCCTCGACGACCTCGGCGTCCACGTTCGCGTTGGCCACGGCGGTCGCGATCGCACCGGCCGCCGCGACGTTCATCCGGATGCCGTCGCCGGCGTACTCGGCAGCGACCGTCCGGGCCAGGCTGAGGAGTCCTGCCTTCATCACGCCGTACGCCGCTTGGTGCGGTGCCGCCATGAAGCCGGTCACCGAACCGACGCTGACGATCGCGCCGCCGGTGCCCTGGTCGAGGAACACCCGGAGCGCTGCCCGGACCGCGCGCGCCACGTAGCGGAGGTTGACCTCGTAGATGGTGTCCCAGTCCTCGTCGGCCATCTCGTGCAGCTTGACCGCCGGCACGAACGCGACCTGCCCGCCGACCACCGTGACCAGCACGTCGAGCCCGCCGAGCTGTTCGACCGCTCCGGCAACCATCGCCTCGACGTCCGGCAGCGAACGGACATCCCCGGTCACGGCGTACGCCGTAGCGCCGCGCTGCCGCAGCGCCTCGGCCGCCTCTTCGGCCCGGCCGAGGTCGATGTCCGCGACGACCACCGCTGCCCCCTCGGCCCCGAAAGCCGCACTGACGGCGCGTCCGATCCCGCCGCCGCCTCCACCGATCACCAGTGCCCGTTTGCCGTTCAACCGCATGCTCGCGAGGGTAGATGATCGAGGCGTTCAGATTCATAGGGTTTCCTCAGGAACGACACGCCGGGCTGTCGGAACGACTCCGTACGCTGGAGACGTGACCATCGAAGACGCTGGAACGAAGGCACTGGCGGTCCCTGAAAGAGTGGCCGACGGAGTCGTGCAACCATCCGATCGGGTCCAACCCAACGGCCTCGAGGCTGTCCAGACCGAGCACTTGATCGGCAATGTCGGCGACGCGCTCCGTCTGCTCGACGCGGTCGAGCGAGTCCGCGGCCACGCGCACCCACTCATCCTCGGCCTGCAGGACGCGGTCGGGATGAAGATGCCGGCCGCGCTGATGCTGAACGCGATCGCGAACGGCCGCCGCACCGCCGGCGAAGTCGCAGATCAGGTCGGGACGACGCCCGGCGAGGCGGAGCTGGCGATCGCCGAGCTCGAGGCCCTCGGCATGGTCCGGACCACCCCGCGGCTCACGGTGACGTCGCTGGGTCAGGCGCGGCTGTCACAGCTCGACGGCCTGACGGTCCGCGTTCTCGACGTGATCACAGGGATTCTCGGCCCGACCGACGCGGCCCACCTGGTCCGTCTCCTGCACACCGTTGCCGACGGCCTCGAATCCGCCGCGGTCACGGCCACCGTCACGCAGGCGATCCCACAGGTGGCTCTGCACAACTGAGTTCGCCGCGGTGTCGAAGAGCCGTCGACAGCCTCGACGTACCTGATATCAGGAAGTCGACCAGGAGGTTCGAGATGTTCAAGGACACCAAGGCGTTCAGCGGGTTCTCCGTGGACGACATCGCGACCGCGAAGGAGTTCTACGGAAATACGCTGGGTCTGACCGTCGGCGAGGAGAACGGGATGCTGCAGCTGCGGATCTCAGGCGGTATCCCGATCCTCGTCTACCCGAAGCAGGATCACGTGCCGGCCGAGTACACCGTCCTCAACTTCCCCGTCGAGGACATCACGTCGACCGCGCGTGAGCTGACGGATCGCGGCGTGACGTTCGAGCGGTACAACGACGACCAGGACGAACTCGGTGTCTACCGTGGCGTCGGCCCACTGATCGCCTGGTTCAAGGACCCGGCCGGAAACGTCTTGTCGATCATTCAGGAGTGAGGAATCGGGTCGTCGTACTGACCTAGGCGGCCCTTGTAGCGCACGCCGTTGAGGTACGGCCAGGCGTACGCCGTGCAGCCGTGGAGACCGAGGGTTTGCTGCTGCATGACCGGGGCCGGTTGGCCCGGGCGCGGGCAGAGTTCGTGGCCGCGGCCGAGCCGGTGCCCGGTCTCGTGGTTGATCATGTACTGCCGGTACGTCGTCAGCGATGCACCGAAGTCCGGTACGCCGTGCACCCAGCGGGCCACGTTGAGGACAACGCGGTCCCCGATCCGGCAACTGGTGTAGCGATCCGGCGCGGCACCGCAGATCGTGTCGCGCGTCTCCGGCGTGACCAGCATCAGCTTGAAGTCCGGCGTCTCGCCCGGCCCGACCTGCCGGAACCGCCATTGCCCCTGCGACGCCCAGCCTTGCGGAGCGCCGTACGTCGCCCGCACGAAGCGCGCCAGCTCAGCGCGATCGATCCCCGTGATGCCACCCTCGATCGCGATCTGGAACGTCAGCAAGGTCCCGGCCCGCCCGATCACCGCCGGATTCTCGGGCAGAACGGCGTACGACTGCGGCCCGCGCATCGGGTACCTGATCGCCGGCTTCGGCTTGGCCGGCACCGGCGTCTCACCAGGTGCAGCCGTTCTGGACAGTTGCGGTACGACGCCTTGCGCGGACGCCTGCGCGCTCTCGGCACCCGGCTTCGACGGGTAGCCGTGGCGGGCGAACGGGCTGGCCGGCAGCTCGTACAGGGCCCCGATCGCGACCACCACAGCGGCGGCGAGCCCGATCGTCCTGACAACACTCCAGCGGCGCATCCGGTGAGCTCCTCACGACACCCCGGCGGGCGTCTTCTCACTCTCCTCTTGCCACTGTGCCCCGAAACCCTTCTCATCCACAGGTGAAGCCAGATTCGCCGGATGATGCCGTGGCGGGTCAGCGGGTCAGGTGCAGACGCAGAGCCGGGTAGCGGGACTCGCTGAAGCCGAGTTCCCGGTAGAGCTCGATGCCCAGATCGGTCGCGTTCAGCTCAACCACGCCCACAGGGGTCTCGTCGCGGAACCAGTCCATCAGCGCGCCGACGCACGCCCGCGCCAGGCCTCGGCGCCGGAAGTCCGGCTCGGTGCTGACGTTGTACAGGTGACCGCGGTACGTAGTGAGGTCCTTGGGGCCCGGCGGGTGGACGAGTACGTCGCCCGCCGCGCCCGCGACCACGCCAACTGCCGGGTCGTCCACGACGTACGCCGCGAACGTGTCGGGGGCCGCGAGCCGCTCGGCGAACCAGGCCAGCGCGATCGGCCGCCAGGGAGCGTCCGGTCCGCCGATGTCGGTGCCCATCGCGGCGAGCATCAGTCCACGGAGCCGGACCAAGGCCTCCGCGTCGTCCGGCTTCGCCCTTCGTACCTGAATGTCGGTCACCTGGAAGATCATGCCAACTTTTTGCCGCCCGGGTGAATCGAAGGAAGTGGACGCGCACCGGGGACGCGTCCACCTGTCCTGCCGTCGACCGCCGAGTGGAGCCCATGTCCTCGAGCAGCAGAGCCCGCCGCGCCTCTGGCTCCACCCGCGCCCGGAGAGCAAGGCCCCGCCGGCACACCTCGGTCGCCGCTGCCTGTCTGGCGGTCCTCGGGGCGCTTCTCCCGGGGACGGCGTACCTGGTCGCCCGCCGGGTCCGCCTCGGTACCGCCGTGACGATGCTCAGCCTCGCCGGGTACGCCGCAGCGGCGTACGTCGGCCTGAAGCGCCGGGACGACGTGATCGCGTGGGCCCTCGACCCGACCCTGCTGCTGTGGATGGTCGCCGGCCTGGCCGCGGTCGCGCTCCTGTGGGTCGTCGTCCTGATCACGTCGTACAAGATGTTGCGCCCGCTGGCCGCGGGGCCCGGTGCGCGGATGTTCGGGTCGCTGGTGATCGGGCTGGTGTGCTTCGGGATGGCGGCCAGTACGGCGATGGGCGCGGAGACCCTGATGGCGCAGCGCAGCCTGGTCCAGAAGGTGTTCGGCGGGGAGGAGTCGAAGAGCCAGACCCGGCCGACGATCACCGCGAAGAAGAACGTTTGGGACCAGTTCCCGCGGCTGAACGTGCTGCTGCTCGGCGCGGACGACGGCGCGGACCGGGACGGCGCGCGGACCGACACCGTCATCGTGGCCAGCATCGACACCAAGACCGGTGACACCGCCCTGATCTCGCTGACGCGAAACTTCATGCGGATGCCGTTCCCGGCCGACTCACCGCTGCACGAGAAGTATCCGACCGGGTTCTGGGATCCGCGGAAGGGCGACAGCGAGCAGTCGGACTACTACCTGGACGCGATGTACCGGATGATCCCGCAGAAGTACCCCGGCATCCTCGGCCCGTCGGACAACGAGGGCGCCGACGTGCTCAAGCTGTCGGTGGGTGAGGCGGTCGGGCTGAAGCTGCACTACTACGTGCAGATCAACGTCATCGGGTTCTCGCAACTCGTGCAGGCGCTCGGTGGGATCAAGGTCAACATCAACTACCCGGTCCCGGTCGGGGGCGACGACGACAAGAAGATCCCGCCGAGCCGCTACCTGCAGCCCGGGCCGGACCGGGAGCTGAACGGCTTCGACGCGATGTGGTTCGCCCGCGGCCGCTACCGGGTGCCCGGCGCGGACCTGGCCCGGCAGGCCCGGCAGCGCTGCACGATCAAGGCGATCGTCGAGCGTGCGACCCCGCAGAACGTGCTCGCCAACTACCAGTCGATCGCGAAGGCCGGCGAGCAACTGATCCGGACCGACATTCCGCAGAACCTGCTGCCGCAGTTCGTCACCCTCGGCCAGCGGGTGAAGTCGGCGAAGATCACCAACATCGACCTGGACAAGAAGAAGAACTTCCCGAACGGGCGCAACCCGAACTACGCGGGGATGCGCGAGATCATCAAGCGCGCCCTGAACCCGGCAGCGGCCCCCAAGCCGCACCCGACGACGGCACCTACTCGCAAGCCGACCGGCAAGCCGACGACCACCAAGACCACTCCTGGGGACCTGGCGGACGACTGCGCCTACCACCCGACCAACTGAGGGCCGGGGGTCAGGCGTAGCGGACGCCGAGGCCGCCGTCGACGGCCCAGTTGGCGCCGGTGACGAAGGCGGCGGCTTCGGAGGCCAGGAAGCAGACCACCTCCGCGACGTTCTCCGGCGTACCGATCCGGCCGAGCGGGTGGACGCCGAGCGCCTTCTCGCGTTCGCCCGGGATCGTGTCGAAGAACTCCTCGAGCAGGTCGGTGCCGATGTAGCCCGGGCTGACCGCGTTCACCCGGACGTTGTGCTCGGCAACATCCAGCGCGAGTGACCGGGTCATCCCGACCAGGCCGGACTTCGCCGCGGCGTACGGGAACATCCCCGCGGTGGTCAGCTGCGAGTGGATCGACGCGATGTTGACGATCGACCCGTGCCGGTTCGCGATCATTGCCGGGAGCACCTGTCGCGCCATCAGCCAGGCGCCCTTCAGGTCCACGTCGAACACGCTGTCCCACTCGTCCACGGTCATCTTGGTCGCGTCGGCGTACGCGTTCTTGCCGGCGTTGTTGACCAGCACGGTGACCGGCTGCCCGAGGTCGTTCGTCAGCTTGTCCACCGCGTGCCGTACGGAGGCCTCGTCGGTGATGTCCCCCACCGCGGCTGCGGCCTTCGCCCCGGACTCCTGCAACTCCGCGGTCGTTGCGGTCAACTGATCCGCCAGTACGTCGACCAGCCCCACGGCCGCGCCTTCGGCAGCCGCCTTCACCGCCACCGCTCGGCCGATCCCCCGAGCAGCCCCCGTTACCAGCACAACTTCGTTCGCCAACCGTCCAGTCAACACAGTCTCCTCACGCTCGCCCGTCCCCTGACCCTAATCCGCCCCGGGCGGACGCGGCGGCTACCTGCGCATAGTGGACAGCCATGGCCTGGCTCATGGGTTGTCGTAGGAGGACCAGTTGGTGGTAGAGCGGGGCGGTTGCGGTCATGACCACCTGGTGCGGGTCGGTTGACGAGGGAACCTCGCCTCGGGTGACGGCCCGGCGTACGACGGTCTCCGTGCGGGCGTAGCGGTCGGTCCAGAAGTGGGTGAGGGCTTCGGCGGCCTCCGGCGTACGGAAGGAGGCTGCGATCACCGCTTGGGTGACGGACGGACGGGCGGTGAGCGCGGCGAACACCTCGCGGTTGATCGCGATCAGATCGCCCTCGAGCGAGCCCGTGTCGGCAGGCGCCCAGGCATCATCCGCGCCGGCCTGGAGCAGATCGACGAGCAGGCCCGCAACGGTCTTCCACCGGCGATAGACAGTCGTCCGGTGGACGCCGGACCGCGCCGCGACCGCATCGATGGTCAACCCGTCGTACCCGTGCTCGGCCAACTCGACCTCGACCGCCGCGAGCACATCCGCCCGCACCCGCGCCGTACGTCCGCCCGGCCTGCTTGCGCGTGCCGCATCCGTCATGACACCATCTTAATGCAACATCAGTCGCATTAGTGAACACCGCCAGCGCCCCCCGATCTGAAGGTGATCTGCCTTGTCACTCACTGAGTTCACCGTCGCCGGCCCGAACGAGGGCCCGTACGGCGTCACCGTCGTCGACGGCGCGGTGTGGACGACACTGGTCCACGCCGGCGTGGTCGCGCGCCTTTCGCGACCCGCGGACCGGGCTCCTGGTGATCGGTTCGATCTCGATGCATCTGGTTCGCGGCCGAGTGTGATCGTGCCAGGACCTGATGGCGCCGTCTGGTTCACTCGGAACGGAGACGACCACATCGGCAAGATCGATGCTGAGGGCAACATCTCGGGGTTCGCGGCGGCCGGGGCGCCGTACGGCCTGTGTGTGGGACCGGACGGCGCCTTGTGGTGCACGTTGATGAACGCGGATCAGTTGGCCCGCATCACCGTCGACGGCGACGTCACGACGTACCCGATCGGAACCAGTGGCGGATTCCCGGCGATGATCACCGCCACCGACGACCTGTGGTTCACACTCAACCAAGGCAACGCGATCGGCCGGATGACCACGAGCGGCGAGGTCACGACCTATCCCCTGCCGACCGCGGCCGCAGGACCCGTGGGGATCAGCGCCGGACCCGACGCAGTGTGGTTCGTCGAGATCCTCGCCGACCGGGCCGGGCGGATCGCAACCGACGGGACGATCGAGGAGTTCCCACTCCCCGAAGGATCCAAGCCCCACGCGGTCGTGGCGACCGACGACGGCGGCTGCTGGATCACCTTGTGGGGTACGCATTCCCTGGCCCAACTCGATGCCAACGGCAACCTCATCACTCAGGTCCCGCTAGGCGACGGCTCCGAGCCGCACGGTCTGGCGGTCGACGCCGACGGCTCGGTCTGGACAGCGTTGGAGTCGGGCTCCCTCGCCCACTTTCAGAGGACGCCGGTGTAGGTCAGGGCGAACGTGCCACACGGGAGGAGGAACAGCGACGCGAGCACGATGATCCCCTTGAACGACTGCCGCGGACCGATCAGCTTCGGGTACGCCGCAACCAGGACCGGCACCATCACCAACTCCAACGGGAGCATGCTGCGCGGGATGATCGTTCCGGTCGCGGCCAGCACGACCGAGAGCGTTGCGGCCGCGATCCAGGCGCCGTACCCGATCAGGTACGTCGTCCGGGCGCCGAAGCGCACCGCGATCGTGTGATAGCCGGCGGCTCGGTCGGCATCCAGGTCGGCGAGAGTTGTTGGTAGGTAGAGGCCCACTGCGGCGAGGGTTCCCTGCAGGCCCATCAGCCACGGGAAGTCGCCGAGGTCGGGGTTGATCGCGGCCCAGCCGGCGAGCGGCCCGAACGCACCGAGGGCGAGGGCGTTGACCGCGACGTCGAAGCCGGCGCGAGTCTTCAGCCGGATCGGCGGGACGCTGTAGGCATACCCGAGGAGCACTGCCAGCAGGACCCCGAGCGCGAACACCATGCCGACATGCAGGCTGACCCCGACGGCCGCGACCGCGGCGGCGAACGCGAGACGCTTGGCCGCCCGCAGCGTGATCCGTCCGTCGAGGAGCGGGGACTTCGCCTTGCGCGGGTTGAGGCGATCGCTGGGCAGGTCGTAGGCGTCGTTCACAGCCAGCACCGCCAGCCACACCAGCGGCCCCATCACCACCGCACCGACAATCAGCCGAGGCCACTCCTCGAGCGGCGGCACCAGGCGGTGCGTCGCGAGCAGGATGCCCACGTAGTACGGAACCACCGACACTGCCCAGAAGGCCGGCCGGCCCACCGCGATGACATCGCGAACCCTGGGCCCGACCGTCCGAACCGCCACCGACGTGGTCACACCATCACTGTCCACCCACCCCGGCCCACCACACCTCCACCCGAGGAGTGAACCGCCTCACGCGCACGGGTGACTGTGGCGCATCCCACCTGCGTCTCCCGAAATCTGACAGTGCTGTTATGTTTGATGCAACAGCGCTGTTATATCTGGCCGGAGGAGCGTGCATGTATCCCGAGACGGAGCCGTACGACCAGGGGATGCTCGATGTCGGCGACGGGCACCGCGTCTACTGGGAGGTCTGCGGCAACCCGGACGGCAAGCCCGCGGTGGTGATCCACGGTGGCCCGGGGTCCGGCGCCGGCTCGTGGTGGCGGCGGTACTTCGACCCGACGAAGTACAAGGTCGTCCTGATGGACCAGCGGAACTGCGGCCGCAGTACGCCGGACGCAGCCGAGCCGGACGTGGACCTGAGCACCAACACGACCGCCCACCTGATCGCAGACCTCGAACAACTCCGCCAACAGCTCGGCATCGACAAGTGGCTGCTGCTCGGCGCTTCCTGGGGCGCGACACTCGGTCTCGCGTACGCCGAACAGCACCCGGAGTCGGTGTCCGAGATCGTGCTGTTCAGCGTCACGAACACGACCCGGCGTGAGGTCGAGTGGATCACCCGGGACATGGGCCGCGTCTTCCCCGAGGAATGGGAGAGGTTCCGCGACGTCGTTCCCGCGGACCAGCGGGACGGGAACCTGGCCCTCGCCTACAGCCGACTGCTGCACGACCCGGATCCCGCCGTCCGGGAGAAGGCCGCCCGAGCCTGGTGCGACTGGGAGGACACCCACATCGCGACACACCCGAACTACAAGCCGGACCCGCGGTACGACGACCCTGTCATCCGGATGCGGTTGGCCCGGCTCGTCACCCATTACTGGGGTCACGCGGCGTGGCTGGAGGAGGACGTGCTGGTTCGCGAGGCCGGGAAGCTGGCCGGCATTCCCGGGGTTCTGATCCACGGGCGGCTCGACATCAGCAGCCCGCCGGACATCGCCTGGCGGATGGCGCAGGCCTGGCCGGACGCGGAGCTTCACCTGCTCGAACAGGCCGGCCACGGCGCCGGCGGAGTGGGCATGCGGGAGCTGATCCTGGCAGCGCTGGACCGGTTCGCCGATCAGCGCCAGCACGCGCACGACAGGGCAAAGATTTGATCACTGATCTTTACAACGATTACTCACCCCGGAACCCTTGGGTGGCATGACTCTGACCCGCCCAGAGCTCGTGACCGACTACACCCTCAGCCGGTCCGACATCGCGCACTTCGCTGAGCACGGCTTCGTCAAGCTGAAGAACGTGCTCAGCCCCGAGACCATTGCGGCGTACGAGCCGGAGATCACCGGCAAGGTGATCGAACTGAACACCCAGGACCTCCCGCTGGACGAGCGCGACACCTACGGGAAGGCGTTCCTGCAGGTGATGAACCTGTGGCAGGACAGCGAACAGGTGCTGGACTTCGTCTCCTCACCGCGGCTGGCCCGGATCGCGGCGCAACTGCTGGGCGTCCAGTCGGTCCGGCTGTACCACGACCAGGCGCTCTACAAGGAGTCCGGCGGTGGCGTCACACCCTGGCATGCGGATCAGTACTACTGGCCGTTCGCGACCGACCGGTGCGTGACGGTGTGGGTGCCACTGCAGGAGACGCCGATGGAGATGGGCCCGCTGTCGTTCGCCGCGGGCAGCCACGTCTTCGAGCACGGCCGGGACCTGCCGATCAGCGACGAGTCCGAACAAGTCCTGCAGCAGGCGCTGGCCGAGCAGAACTTCGCTGAGGTCTCCGAGCCGTACGAGCTCGGCGAGGTCAGCTACCACCTCGGCTGGACCTTCCACCACGCGCCGCCGAACACGACCGACGTACCGCGGCGGGTGATGACGATCATCTACGTCGACGCCGCCATGGAGATCGCCCCGCCGGTCAACAGCTTCCAGGAGGCCGACCTCGCCACCTGGATGCCTGGCAACGAGCCCGGCGAGCCGATCTCCTCACCCCTGAACCCGGTTCTGTACTGACAGGTCGCCCGGGAGCCGGCCGGACAAAAGCGCGTGCACTCTGTACCTATTGGTATGTACGATCTCGGCATGGACATCGATCGCCCACCGTTTCCCCGCACCGTCGCCTCCGACGCCTGGATCACCGGCGAGGCCTGGATCGAGAGCGTCGTACGACCCGGCCCGGCGCCGTCGACGCAGATCGACAGCGTCACGTTCGCCCCGGGCGCGCGCACCCGCTGGCATCGCCACGACGGTGAGCAGGTGCTGGTCGTGACCGCGG
This sequence comes from Kribbella sp. NPDC049227, assembly GCF_043197265.1. NCBI lineage: Bacteria > Bacillati > Actinomycetota > Actinomycetes > Propionibacteriales > Kribbellaceae > Kribbella > Kribbella sp. NPDC049227. The sequence continues at coordinate 412,554 of NZ_JBICST010000004.1, forward strand.
GCATCGGTCTGGTCCAGCGCAAGGGCGGCCCGGTGGAGGCGATCCGGACCGGCGATCGCGTCCGGATCAAGCCCGGCGAGTGGCACTGGCACGGCGCCAGGACGACGTCCTCGATGACCCATCTGGCGATCGAGCACCTCCCGCACGAGGGCGAGTGCGCCGAGTTCGGCGAGAGGGTCGGGACGCTGCCTGGCGAGCCGGAAGTGGCAGCCGTGAGCCGAGCCGTCGTGCTCGACCAGGAACTGCCGGACGATCTCGCCGTACGGCGGGTCGAGGTTCGCCGGATCACCATCGAGCCGAACGGCGTGGCAGGCGCGCACGTCCACAACGGACCGGTGTTCGGCAGCATCGAGACCGGCTCGGTCAAGTACCAGGTCGGCGACGACGATCCGCGCATTCTCCAGCCGGGCGACGTGTTCTACGAGCCGGCGAGTGACCGCATCTCCCACTTCGACGGCCAAGAGCAGGGGGTGACGTTCCTGGCCTACTTCCCGCTCACCAAAGGCCAGGACGCGACACTCGACATGCTCTAAAGCGTCCGCTTCTGGGGATAGATCGTCTCGCCACGCGCCAACTGCTCGACGTACAGCGCGATCCGCTTCGCCCTGGTGTCGGCCCGCTTCGCCTCGTTGACCCGGTGGACGACCGCGAAGCGGTTCGCACTGGTGAGGATCTCGAACATCGCTTGGGCCTGCGGCTCCGCGGCCAATGCCTCGGCCAGGTCCGTGGGGATCTCCAGCGCACTCGAGCCGCCGTACGCCTTGTCCCAGCGCCCGTCCGCCCTGGCTCGCTCGACCTCGGCGCGGCCGGCCGGAAGCATCCGGCCCTCGCTTTCCATCCGGGCGACGAGGCCGACGTTCCGCTGCGACCACAGGCTGCGCGACCGCCGCGGCGTGTAGCGCTGGATGAACGTGTGCTGGTCGCGACTCTTGCGCTGACCGTCGATCCAGCCGTGGCACAGCGCCTCCTCGAGCGCCTGGTCGTAGGTGAGGCTCGTCGGCGTGGTCACGTTCTTCTTCGCCAGCACCAGCCAGACGCCGTCGGGCTCACGATGGTGCTCGGCGAGCCAGTCGTGCCAGCCGGCCGCGTCCGCGACGATCAGCTCGGCCGTCATGAGGCGGCCGCGGTGTAGCGGGCGGCGAGGTGGTGGGCGGCGTCGATCAGCTCGGCCGGGCCGACGAACTCGAGGTCGCACTCGAACATGCCGAAGGTCGCCGCCAGTCCGGTCCACGACCAACTGCTCAGGGTCAGCCGGCAACTCGACGCCGTGACCTCCTCGACGATCGCCCCACCGCCGGCCCACTGGACGATGTCGGACGCCTTCGCCTGCAGGATCGCCTCGCCCGTGCACGGCAACTGACCCCGGCCCTTGAACTTGCCGGAGATGTACGTCGCGACGTCCGGCGCGGGCAGCTCACGCGGCGTGAACCGCGGACCGGTCGGCGTCTTCGGCGTCATCCGATCCACCCGGAACGTCCGCCAGTCCTTCCGGCCGAGATCCCAGCCGACCATGTACCACCGCCCACCCCACGTCACGAGATGATGCGGCTCGACCTTCCGGGGCGGGACGAACTCGTCCGACGCACCCGGTGAGGCGTAGTCGAAGCGCAGTACCTCGTGCGCCCGGACCGCCATGCCGACCGCGATCAGCTGGTCCGAGTCGACCGCCGTACGACGTCTGTCGGCGTACTTGTCGACCGTCGTGACCTGGAGTGCGTCGACGCGTTGGCGCAACCGGGCCGGCATCACCTGGCGGACCGTGGCGAGCGCGCGCAACGCGCCCTCCTCGATCCCGGTGACCGTGGTGGTCGCGGTCTGCAGGGCGACCGCGACCGCGATCGCCTGATCGTCGTCGAACAGCAGCGGCGGCAGGTCCGCCCCCGCATCGAGGCGGTAGCCGCCGTCCGGTCCCTTGGACGCGCGCACGGGGTAGCCGAGGTCGCGCAACCGGTCGACGTCGCGGCGGACCGTACGCGGGCTGACCTCGAGTCGTTCGGCCAGCAGCGCGCCCGGCCAGTCGCGGCGGGCCTGCAGCAGGGACAGCAGCGAGAGGAGTCGGGCCGAGGTTTCGGACATGACTCCAGATTGCCAGTAGTAGCGGCCACAACCTGTCCGCTACTGCTGGAAATGTCTGAGGCATCAAGCCAAGACCGAAGGAGACATCGTGATCAGCACCCGACAGCTCACCCGCGACTTCGTGGTGAGCCGTACCGAGACAGTGCACGCGGTCCGCGGCATCAGCCTGGACGTCGAGCCCGGCGAACTGGTCGCCGTCCTCGGCCCGAACGGCGCCGGCAAGACCACCACGCTGCGGATGCTCACCACCCTGATCACCCCGACGTCGGGGACGGCGACGGTCGCCGGGTACGACGTGACCGCGCAGCCCGGCCAGGTACGCCGCCGGATCGGGTACGTCGGCCAGGGCAACGGCGCGGGCCACAACCAGCGGGCCGGCGACGAACTGGTCGGTCAAGGCGTCATCTACGGACTCGACCGGCCTGCCGCCAGGCGTCGTACCGGCGAACTGCTGGAAGCGCTCGAGCTGACCGAACTCGCCGGCCGCAAGGTGTCCGAACTGTCCGGAGGCCAGCGTCGCCGGCTCGATGTCGCGATGGGACTCGTTCATGCGCCGAAACTGCTGTTCCTGGACGAGCCGTCGACCGGTCTCGACCCACAGAACCGCGCGAACCTGTGGGACCACATCCTGCGGATGCGCGAGCAGTACTCGATGACGATCGTGCTGACCACGCACTACCTGGACGAGGCCGACTCGATGGCCGAGCGGGTGGTCGTGGTCGACCACGGCGAGGTGATCGCGGACGACACCGCCAACGCCCTCAAGGCCAAGCTGGCCGGCGACCGGCTCGCCATCACCGTTGCCCCAAGCAACCTTTCGAAGCTGGCCGAGCTGGCCGAGAAGTTGCCCGGTGCCCGTGAAGTGGTTGCCGTCGGCGACGAGCTCAGTGTCCGGGTCGCGGACGGACCGGCAGCGCTGCCCGAACTGATCACAGCAGCCCAGCAGTACGGCGTACCGATCGCGGCGGCGCAGGTGCATCGCCCGACCCTCGATGACGTGTTCCTCAACCTCACCGGCCGCAGCCTGCGCGAAGCCGAGACCAACGGAAAGGCCGCCTGATGACCACGCTCACCCTGTCCACCGTCGACCTCGCCGCGACTCAGGACCAGCCGGCGCGCAGCCTGGTGCGCGATATCCGGATCGTCATGACACGCGAACTCAAGCCGGTGCTGCGAGATCCGTTCTCCTTGTTGTTCGGGATGATCCAGCCGCTGGTGTTCCTGGTCCTGTTCGGGCCGTTGCTGTCCGGGTCGATGGGCGGTACGTTCGGCGACGGCGTCTGGCAGTGGTTCGTGCCGTCGATCCTGGTGATGACGACGCTGTTCGGTACCTCGACCACCGGCGCGAACCTGCTGTTCGAGTTCCAGACCGGCGCGCACGAACGGATGCTGGTCACGCCGCTGTCGCGGTCGTCGTTGCTGATCGGCCGGGCACTGAAGGAGATGGTGCCGCTGTTCGGCCAGGCGGTCATCGTGATCGCGGTGATGACGCCGTTCGCGTTCGACCTGCACCTCGGTGGCGCGGTGGTCGGGATGGCGCTGCTGGCGGTGTTCGGGATCGGGCTGGGCGCGTTCAGCTACGCACTGGCGATCGCGGTCCGCAAGCAGGACTGGATGTTCTGGGTGGTGCAGCAGACGTTCCTGTTCCCGGTGATGATCCTGTCCGGGATGTTGCTGCCGCTGGAGACCGGGCCGGGCTGGATGAAGGTCGCTGCGAAGTTCGACCCGCTCTCGTACGTCGTCGACGCGGAACGGGCACTGTTCTCCGGCGACGTACTGACCACCGCGGTGCTGTGGGGCTGGGTCGCCGCGATCGTGACCGCCGCCGTTGGGCTGACCGTCGGCATCCGGTCGATGCTCCGCTCGGCCGGCTGATCCAGGCTGGCCCAATTGGGTCAGTGACCCGGCTGGGCCGCGCAAACCTCAGCGGATCACCTACGGTAGCGGGCAGATCACCCACCGCCCACAAGGAGATCTGATGAGGCCCCGCCCTGCGCTTCTGACCATGTTCAGTTCCCTGGCCGTCGCCGCGCTCGCCGCCACGAGCGCGGCGGCCGCCGTACCTCCCTCGCCCGACGGAGCCCGCGCCCCGGCTGTCCAGGCCGCGACCGACACCGACGGCGACGCCCTCCCCGACACCTGGGAGACGAACGGGTACGACGCCAACGGCGACGGCGTGGTCGACGTCGACCTGCCCGCGATGGGCGCGACGCCGAACAAGAAGGACCTGTTCGTCGAGATGGACTACATGGACGGCCGGCTCGCCAGTGCGGCGGCGCTCGACCGGATCGTGCAGGTCTACGCCACCGCCCCGGTCGGCAACCCGGACGGCAGCACCGGCATCCGGGTCCACCTCGACGCCGGATCCGCCCGCGGAACGAAGTACGACCTCGGCGGCGGCAACCAGGTCCCGTACGACGCCGACCTCAACCCGTCGGCCACCCAGACCAACGCGATCAAGGCCGCCAACTTCGCCTCGGTGCGGAAGGCCGTCTTCTACTACATGATCTGGGGCGACAGCTACGACGGCGGCTGCAGCAGCGGCCAGGCCTTCAACATCCCGAACGACACGTTCATCGTCACGGTCGGCCCGAAGTGCAGCTGGAACGCGACCGACAACTACAACGTCGGCACGTTCGTGCACGAGTTCGGCCACAACATCGGCCTGAAGCACGGCGGCACCGACAACGTGAACTACAAGCCGAACTACCTGAGCGTGATGAACTACTTCTTCCAGCTCGGCGGCGTTCTGAAGTCCGACGGGAGCCTGTACTGGGGCTACTCGAACGTCGCCCCGCCGGCACTGAACGAGGCCAGCCTGAAGGAGTCCGCCGGCCTCGGTAGCTCCGCGTCGGCCTTCAAGACGATGTGGAAGTGCCCGAACGGTTCCAACCGTACGACGTCCGGCGCGGCCAGCGGCCCGATCGACTGGAACTGCGACGGTGACACCGCGGACACCACCGCGGCCGACATCAACGACGACAACGCCACGACGTCGCTGACCGCCCAGAACAACTGGGCCAGCCTGATCTTCGGCGGCGGGGCCGTCGGTGGAGGCACCACGGTCCAGCCCAAGGCCGGCACGGGCGAGATCAAGGAACTCACTCACGACGAGTGGACCGCGATGCAGCACTGACCCGGACCGCCAGCACTCCACAACTGACTTCGCAGGTGGTCGCCTGAGCGTGCGATCACCCGCGAAGCATCGATTGTGGAGTGCTGGCGGTTCACTCCGCCCAGACGCCGGTCGCCGCGGTCTCGCGAGCCCAGTCGGCGAAGTCTCGCGGCGGCCGGCCGAGAACCTGCTGGACTCCGTCCGAGACGTACTCCGAGCGGTGGTTGCGGATCACGGCGAACAGGTCGCGGACGGCCTCGGCGTCCTCCTGGGGCAGACCGTCCTCGCGGAGCTCCTCGACGTGGACGTCCGGCTCGATGTCGACGTAGTCGATCGGACGGCCGGTGGCGGCCGAGAGCTCGGCGGCGACCTCGGTCATGGTGAGCGGGCGCGGACCTGACACCGCGATCACCTGGCCGGTGTACGACTCGTCGAGCAATGCGGCGGTCATCACGTCGCCGACGTCGTTGGTGTCGATCCACGCCTCGCCACCAGTGCCCGCGGAGACGCGGATCTCGCTGGCCTGGACGTGGTACCGGAGGAAGTCCTCGCTGAAGCCCTGCGCGAACCAGGCCGGCTGGACGATGGTCCAGTCCGCGCCGCTCGCCTGCACCGCGTGCTCCAGGTCGAGCTGACCGTCGTACACGGCGAAGTCGCGGCCGGGGCTGCCGACGCCGCGGCCGGACAGCAGGACCACGCGGCGCAGACCTTGGGCCGCAGCCTCCTTGATGAACCGGCCGGCCTGCGCGAGTCCGGTCGGCCCGACCGGCGGCGCCAGGTACGCCGTGCCGGCGCCGGCGATCGTTTCCGGCCAAGTGCTGTCGTCGTACCAGTCGAAGCGCTGCTCGCTCGACCGGGACGCCAGCCGGTACGGGACGCCGCGGGTCTCGAGCTGCTCGACGACGCGGCGGCCAGTCTTGCCCTTACCACCCAGGATGAGAATCGGTGTCGTTGTCATGGCTCTAGTTCAGCCGGATTCGATGAGACGAACCATGGTTGTTCGGCGCAATTTGATGTCCGAGGCGCTCACATGGCGTACGCTGCGGACATGGACGTGCTCGATGACCTGCTGGCCGGGACCCGCGCCCGGGACGGCGTGTTCAACCTGACGATCCTGGATCCGCCGTGGGCGATCGAGATCCGGGACGAGGCGCCGCTGGCGCTGGCCACCCTGGTTCGCGGGTCGGGCTGGGTCACTCGCCACGGGATCGAGCCGATGCGGATGGACGAGGGAGATGTCGCGATCTTCACCGGATCATCGCCGTACGTCGTGGGCGACAGCGTCGAGACCGCGCCACAGTTGCGGATCCATCCCGGCGGCGTCTGCGAGCCGTTGCCCGGGGCACCGGTCGACTACTCCGCCCGGCTCGGGGTGCGGACGTACGGCAGTCGCGCGTCCGGCGCCGTCATGGTTGCCAGCGGCACCTACCAGTTGGCGGGTGACGTCAGTCGGCGACTCGTGACGGCGCTTCCGCCGGTGCTCGTCGTACCCGCCGCGGAGATCGCGGGTCCGGTGACGGAGATGGTGATCGGGGAGATCCAGCGGGACGCGCCTGGGCAGCAGAGTGTGCTGGACCGGTGGCTCGACCTTGCGCTGATCACCACCTTGCGAGCGTGGTTCGCGCGGCCGGAGTCCCAGGCGCCGGGGTGGTATCAGGCGCAGACCGATCCGGTGGCCGGTACGGCGCTGCGGTTGCTGCACGAGGATCCGGCGTACCCGTGGAATGTCACGGAGCTCGCGGATCGGGTCGGGGTGTCGCGGGCGTCGCTCGCGCGCCGGTTCACCGCACTCGTGGGCGAGGCGCCGATGAGCTACCTGACCGGGTGGAGGATCACGCTGGCGGCCGATCAGCTGCGCGCGACCAAGGACACCGTCGAGACGATCGCGCGACGGGTCGGGTACGCGAACGCGTTCGCTCTGAGTGTCGCCTTCAAACGCGTTCGCGGTACGACGCCAACCGCTCACCGCCGCGCGGCGTGAGTCAGCTCGTCGTTGTCCGCATGAAGGCGAGGGCCTGCGGCCACGCCAGCCGGTAGGCGGCGGCGTTGACCTCCTTGTCGTGACGCCCCTTGTCGGAGAAGCCGTGGTCCGCACCGGGGAAGTACTGCGCGAACGTCGCGCCCGTCGGCCTCGCCTGCAAGACGGTCTGCAGTGCTTCGAAGTCGGCATTCGGTACGGCGGCGTCCGCGCTCGGGTAGCTCACCAGCACCGGTGCCGCGATCCCAGTAGCCTCGGCGATCGCGTCGTACGTGTGATGCGGCGGTCGCTGCGACGGCACGGTCGGGTGGAAGGCGACGACGTTCGCCAGCCGGTGATCGCGCGCCGCCAGCAGGAGGGCGAACCGCCCGCCCAGGCAGTAGCCGATCACCCCGACCTTGCTGCACCCGAGCTCGCCGAACATGTAGTCGACCAGCGCGGCCTGCTCGGCGAGCGCCACCTCGTCGTCGAGCTCACCCGCCAACCCGCCGAGCTCCTCCCGCGTCGCGTTGTCGGTACTCCGTCCCTTGAACGGATCCCAGGCCAGCGCGGTGATGCCCTCGGCCGCGAGCTCGTCGGCCCACGCGCGGACCTGCTCACCGATCCCGGTGATCATCGGCAGCATCAACATCCCGGCCCGCCCCACCCGCGCGAGGTAAGCGTCCTGCTCGTCGACCGTCACAGTCACACCCATGCGCGCATCCTAAGGCGCATCGGTCCGGCCATGTCTGTTCAGACAGCGCAGTACGGGCGGAAGCGCTTGAGATCGCTGTCCAGCCTGGCGATTCGGTCGAACCCCCAGGTGTCGACGCCCGGGCGGTCGACGTCGTTGAGGACGCGGGCGGCCATGTCCCGGAGACCTCGGGCCAGGAGTGCGTACTCGAGGTGATCGAGGTCGAGGTCGTAGGCGCCGTACTCGTCGAGGAAGGATTCGAGCTCTGGTAGGTCCCCCGCGATCCACAGGTCGTGCTCCCGGGGGCCGATGACGGCCTGTTCCCAGTCGAGGATTGCCGCGACCTGACCGTCGTCGTCCAGGAGCAGGTTGTGCACGCCGAAGTCGAGGTGGCAGATGATCTCCGGCACCGTCTTGGCCCGCGCCCGCTCGATCGCGGCGTCCAGCCGGCGTACCGCCGCATCCACCTTGTCGCGCCGATCCACGATCCACGGGTGATCGAGCCGCTGGGCCAGCGTCCGGACGTGTCGCTCGTCCATGCTGGCGGGCGGCAGATCAACCCGGACGTCGAGCTCATGGAGCTGCCTCAGCGCCTGCGCGGTCGTCTGCCAATCGTCCACGGTCCCGACTCGACCGTGGACGTAAGGAAAGACGGCGTACGGCCGGCCCGCGCAGACCGCGTAGAGCTCGCCCGACACCGCCGGAATCGCCTCCGGCACCGGAAGACCGAGGGCCTGCAGCTCATGCAGCATCCTCAAGCCGGTCGGTACGCCCGGCTTCTTCCACATCTTGACGAACCAGGTGTCGTCCGCCACCCAGCAGTCACTCTCGAACCCACCCGCGTGCGGTCGCAGTCCGGAGACCACGACCCCATAGTCCCTCTCCAGATCCGCCACCAGCACCATGCCCCACAGCTTGCAGCCCCCACCCCCATCTGTCAGCCGACTTTCTCGCCACCTGAGGCCGTGGGAGCATGGACGTCATGCTCACCACACGAAAGGTCCATGCCGCGTAGGCGACCAGGACGGGTCCGCGCCGACGCCCACTTCCGGCTGCGCACCCACCCGACCGAAGTCATCAGGATCTCGAACCTCCCGGGCCTGTCTCCCCATGGACGCGCAGTTCTCGCGTACCTCGAGCACACCCGCCTCTGGCCCGGAGCCGCGGCAGACGCCCTGCGCATCTGGGAGCGCTTCGTCCGTTCCCCGTATCACCGCATCCACGACTACAGGTACGACGAGGGCTGCGGCGTGTGGGAATGCTGCCCCTCACTGATCGAGGTCCAGCAGATCCTCACCACCGTCGAACACAAGCTTCCACGCCGCGACGCCCGGCGCTTTCGTCGGCGGGTCAGGCGACTCGACGAGCTGTGGTGAGGCTTAGGTGTTGAGGCCGACGTACTTGGTTTCGAGGTACTCGTTGATTCCTTCGGGGCCTCCTTCGCGGCCGTAGCCGGAGTGTTTGACGCCGCCGAAGGGGGCGGCGGCGTTCGAGATGACGCCTCGGTTGATGCCGACCATGCCGGTGTCCAGTTCCTCGGAGAGGCGAAGTGCGGTGGAGAGGTCGCGGGTGTAGGCATACGCGACCAGGCCGTACTCCGTGTCGTTGGCCAAGTCGAGCGCTTCGTCGACGGTGGCGAAGCGCGTGACCGGAGCCACCGGGCCGAAGATCTCCTCGCGGAGACAGTCCGCGTCGGGCGCCACGTCAGTGAGAACGGTCGGTTGGTAGAACCAGCCGGGTGCCGTGGCCGGGCCGCCGCCGGTGAGGACCTTCGCGCCGCCGTCGACCGCTTCCTGGACAAGCTCGCTGACCTTGTCCTGCGCGGGTTCGTCGATCAGCGGTCCGACCTGTACGCCGGGCTCGGTGCCCCGGCCCACGTGGAGCGACGCCATCCGGTTCGCCAGCCGGCCGGCGAACTCGTCGGCGACGGACTCGTGGACGAGGAAACGGTTGGCGGCGGTGCAGGCCTCCCCCATGTTGCGCATCTTCGCCACCATCGCCCCGTCGACAGCCGCATCGAGGTCGGCGTCAGCGAGCACCAGGAACGGCGCGTTGCCGCCCAGCTCCATGGAGACCCGCAGCAACTGAGTGCCCGACTGCTCGACCAGCCTCCGGCCGACGGCGGTGGATCCGGTGAAGGTGAGTTTGCGCAGCCGCGGATCCCGGATGAGCGGTTCCATCACCTCGCCGCTGCGCGATGCGGTCACGACGTTCAGTACGCCGTCCGGCAGTCCCGCCTCCTTCATCAGCGCTGCGAAGGCGTACATGGACAACGGCGTCTGCGCGGCCGGCTTCACCACCATCGTGCAGCCGGCTGCGACCGCGGGCCCGACCTTGCGGGTGCCCATCGCCAGCGGGAAGTTCCACGGCGTGATCATCAGGCAGGGACCGACCGGCTGCTTCATCGTCAGCAGCCGGCTGTTCCCATCGGGCGCCACCGACCAACGGCCGGCGATGCGCACCGCCTCCTCGCTGTACCAGCGCAGGAACTCGGCCGCGTACGCGACCTCCGCCCGGGCATCGGCCAGCGGCTTGCCCATCTCCAGCGTCATCAACAGCGCCAGCGCATCGGCCCGCGCCGTCATCAACTGGTGGGCCCGCCGCAAGATCTCGCCGCGCTCACGTGGAGGGGTCCGCGCCCAGTCGCGCCGTACGGCGACCGCAGCGTCGAGCGCAGCCACAGCGTCGTCCACGCCGGCATCGGCGACCTCCGTGAGTACGTCGCCGGTCGCCGGGTCATGGATGTCGAGAGTGCCGCGGGACCCGGGCACGACGTCGCCGCCGATCCACAACCCGGTGGGCACGGCCGAAACGACGGACCGCTCGTGTGTCGTCAGTGAGTTCATCGTGCGACCCCCACGCTGTCCTCCCAGGACCGGGCGGGGTTCTCGAGTCGTTCCTTGACCGACGCCAGGTAGCGAGCGGCATCGGCGCCGTCCACCAACCGGTGGTCGTAGGTGAGCGCCAGGTAGGCCATCGACCGGATCGCGATCAGTTCCTCGCCGTCGCCGCCGCGGAGGACGACCGGCCGGCGTACAACGGTTCCGAGGCCGAGGATGGCCGACTCGGGAGCATTGAGGATCGGTGTGTCGAACAACGCGCCCCGGCTGCCGGTGTTGGTGATCGTGAACGTCCCGCCGGAGAAGTCGTCGGCCGCCGCCGTACCGCTCCGGGCACGGGCCGCGAGGTCGGCGATCCGGCGAGCGAGCGCGCCGACGTTGAGATCGTCGGCGCCGCGGATCACCGGGACGACCAGTCCTTCCTCGGTGTCCACCGCGATCCCCAGGCCGACCGAGGACGGATAGGTGACCGTTCCGGCCGCCAGGTCCAGTCGGGCGTTGATCACCGGATGATCGACGAGCGCTCGTACCGCGGCCTCGGCGACGAAGGCCAGCACCGACAGCGAAACGCCGTACCTGCTGTGGAACTCGTCCTTCACCGCTGCGCGGACGGTGGACACCTGGGTGAGGTCGGCCTCGACGACGGTGGTGAGCTGCGCCGACTCCAGCAGCGATCGGTGCATCCGCTCGGCGATGACCTTCCGCCGCCGGGACAACCGCTCGACCCGCACCGGCACCGAACCCGCCGACACCGAGCCTGCCGGGGCCGCGACCACCCGGGCCGCGACCACCGGGGCCGCGACCTCCGGATCCGCAGAAGCGACGGACGCCCGTACGTCGGCCGCTGTCGCGCGGCCGTGGCGACCGGAGGGCCGGATGCGGTCGAGGTCGACACCGTGCTCGCGGGCCAGGCGGCGTACCCGCGGACTGTCCCGGTGCCGGTGCGCAGTGACGCTCACGCCTGCATCGCCTTCTCGATGTCGGTGACGATGCGATCCACCGACGGGATGACGAGATCCTCCAGCGAGTCCGCGGACGGCAGCGGCACGTGCGGGGTGGTGATCCGTACGACCGGTCCGTCGAGGTCCCAGAACGCCTCGTCGCTGACGATCGACGCCAGCTCGGCACCCCAGCCGAGGGCGCGTGGATTCTCCTCCACGGTGAACAACCGCCCGGTCCGGCCGACCGATTCCAGAATCGTCCGAGCGTCCAGCGGGATCAGCGACCGTACGTCGATGACCTCGCAGCTGATGCCACGCTCCGCGAGTTGCTCGGCGGCCGCGAGGGCCCTGGGCACCATCAGCCCGAGCGCCGCGATGGTTGCGTCATCGCCGGACCGCCGGACCTTCGCCGTACCGAGGACGTCCTCGATCACGCCGTCCGGCACCTCGCCCTTGCTGGCGTAGAGACCCTTGTGCTCGAAGAACAGCACCGGATCGTCACTGCGCACCGCAGCCGCCATCAGCCCGACGACATCCTCCGGGCAGGACGGAGTGACGACCTTGATCCCCGGCACCGCCATCGCCCAGTTCTCGATCGACTGCGAGTGCTGCGCGCCGAACCGCAGCGCACCGCCGTTGCCGCTCTTCACCACCAACGGGATCGTGACCTGCCCGTTGGTCATGTAGCGGGTCTTCGCCATCTGGTTCACCACGAGGTCCCAGCAGACCGCGAAGAAGTCGGAGAACATGATCTCCGCGATCGGCCGCAGTCCGGTCATCGCGGCACCCATGGCCGCACCCAGGATGGCCTGCTCGGAGATCGGGGTGTCGATCACCCGGCGCGGGCCGAACTGGTCGAGCAACCCGACGGTCGTCTTGAACACGCCACCGGAACCCGCCACGTCCTCGCCGACCAGCACCACCCGCTCATCGCTCCGCATCTCCTGCGCGATGCCGCGGGCCACCGCATCCCGATAGGTCAGTTGCGCCACGAGTGTCCTCCGTCCGCCCACACGTCGGTGTACGCCGATGCCGGGTCCGGCAACGGTCCGTTCTTGGCCGCCTCGGTCGCCGCGTTGACGGCCTCGCCGACCTGGCGCTCGATCTCGTCCAGCTCCGCGGCGGCGAACCCGAGCCGGTCGAGCCGGCCGCGGTAGACCTTCAGCGGGTCGTGCTCCAGCCACGCCTCGAGCTCCCCGGACGGCTTGTACTTGCCGGGATCGGCCCGCGAGTGACCGCCGTGCCGATAGGTCAGAGCCTCGACGAGCACCGGCCCCAGCCCGGAGCGGGCGTGCGCGAGGGCATCGCGCGCGACGAGCAGGCAACCGTCCGCATCGTTGCCATCGACAACCACCGGTTCGAGACCGTAGGCGCTGGCCCGGTCCGCCGCCGGACGCCGTACGGCGGTGATGTCCGCGATCGCGGTGTACTCCATGTACTGGTTGTTCTCGCAGACGAAGACGACCGGCAGGCTGAAGACTGCGGCGTAGTTGAGCGCCTCGTGGAAGGCACCGATGTTGGTGGTGCCGTCGCCGAAGAAGCAGACCGCGACCTGACCGCTGTCCCGGTACTGCGCGGACCAGGCGGCGCCGTTCGCGATCGTCAGGTGCGCCCCGATGATCGCGTAGGAACCCATCACGCCGTGCTCGACGCTGGTGAGGTGCATGGATCCGCCCTTGCCGCCGAGCAGCCCGTTGGAGCGACCCAGGAGCTCGGCGAGGACGCCTTCCATCGGTACGCCGCGCGCGAGGGTGTGTGCGTGTCCGCGGTACGTCGCGAACGTGTAGTCGTCCGCGCGCATCGCCGTACCGAAGCCCGTCGCCACCGCCTCCATCCCGAGGGACAGGTGGGTGGTGCCTTTGACCAGGTTCTGCATGAACAGGTCGTACGCGCGCTTCTCGAACTGGCGCATCTCCTGCAGCCGCCGGTACATCAGCAGCCGGGTGTCCCGGTCGATCTCGGCGTCGTCGTACCTGGTCTGGCTGCCCGCCGGGAGCACCATGTCGTGCTCGCCGTACGCATGACGTTCGAGTGGCAGCGTCATACGAGTTCTCCGTTGAAGACGGGGGTGTTCAGGTGGGACTGCGACTCACGCCGGGTCGGCAGCATCCCGCCGGTCGTGTAGTAGCGCTTGCCGGCGACGAGCAGGTCCTCGGCGGGGAACTTGGTGATGACCTCGCAGCCGTCGGCCGTGACGACGAGTTCCTCCTCGATCCGGGCCGCGGACCAGCCGTCCCTGGCCGGCCAGTAGGTTTCGAGCGCGAAGACCATGCCCTCTTCGAGCACCTCGGGGTGGTCGAGCGAGACCAGCCGGCTGAAGATCGGCTTCTCCCAGATCGACAGCCCGACGCCGTGGCCGTACTGGAGAGCGAACGCGGCCTCCTCGTCGGCGAACCCGAACTCCTGCGCGGTCGGCCAGATCGAGACGATGTCGGCGGTGGTCGCTCCGGGCTTCACCAGTGCGATGGACTGATCCATGTACTCCCGGCAGATCTTGTACGCGTCGTGCTGGGCCGGGGAGGCGCTGCCGACAGCGAACGTGCGGTAGTAGCAGGTCCGGTAGCCCAGGTAGCTGTGCAGGATGTCGAAGAACGCCGGGTCGCCGGGGCGGATGATCCGGTCGGAGTACACGTGCGGGTGCGGGGCGCACCGCTCGCCGCTGATCGCGTTCACACCCTCGACGAACTCCGAACCCATGTCGTAGAGGGCCTTGCTGACGAGTCCGACGGTCTCGTTCTCCCGGACGCCGGGGCGGAGGAACTCGTAGAGCTGGTCGTAGGCGGCGTCGACCATCGAGGCCGCCTGGGTGAGCAGCCCGATCTCGTCCTTGGTCTTGATCCGCCGGGCCTCGAGGAAGACCTGCTGGCCGTCGGTGACCTGGATGCCGGCTTGCTGGAGCGCGGCCAGGATCGGCAGCTCGATGACGTCGACTCCGAGCGGCTCGTCGAGCAACCCGTGCAGCTCCAGCTCGGACTTGATCTTGCGCGCGACCTCCTCGGCGATGCCCGCGCCCGGGTGGAAGGCGCCGCGCAGCGTGGAGATACCGGCCCGGGCGCCACCCGGCTTGGAAGCCCCGTGGTGCGGGCCGTGGACGGCGTCGGCCGATTCGGGTCCGGCGTGATCGAGCCAGGGGTTGTAGAGCTGGTGGTGCCGGGCCGCGGACCCGAAGTCCCAGATGATCGGCTCGGCACCGCGGACCAGCAGCGAGAAGCGAATCAGCTTGTCGTTCGCCCAGGTGCCGATGTGGGTCGCGGTCATGTAGCGGATGTTGGGGAAGTCGAACGCGAGCAGGGCGCCGAGCGACGAGCGGTCCAGCTCGGCCCGGAGCTTGGCCAGCCGCTCGGTGCGCAACCGGTCGAGGTCGAGCCGCTGCTCCCAGTCGACCGCGTTCGTGCCATAGGTGTGGATACCCACGTCAGTTCCTTTCTGTTTCGCCGGCCGGCTCGGCGACGGCCGCGAACCAGGCCGTCATCGCGGCCATGTCCCGGTCGCCGAGTCCGTCGTCCAGTGCTTGCCGGTGCAGTTCCAGCGCCCGCCGTACGACGGACTCCCGCAGGCCGGCGTCATCGGCGGCGCGGGCCGCGAGGCCCAGGTCTTTGGTCGCGGTACTGAGGTCGAAGGCGACCGCCGTCTGATCGGGGTCGGTGAAGGCGGGTCGCTTGTAGTCGAGGAAGCGGTTCCAGAGCACGCCCACCGCGAGGACGTCGAAGAGCGCGGCAGGTGGGACGCCGGCGGCGCGGGCGGTGACAAGGCACTCGGCCAGCGCTGTGCTGAAGGTGTGCAGCAAGGCGTTGACGGCCACCTTGGCGGCGGCGCCGGCACCCGTCGGTCCGACGTGTACGACCGTGCCGAGCGCATCGAGGACCGGACGGGCCTGGTCGATCACGGCGGCGTCGCCACCGGCCATCAGTCCGAGCTTGCCTTCCCGGGCTACAACTGTGCTGCCACTCACCGGACAGTCGACGAACCCCACGCCCGCGGCGGCACACAGATCCGCAGCCTGACGAGCCGCCTCCGCGCCGGTGGTCGAGCAGTCCACGACAACAAGCCCCGGCCGGGCTTCGGCAAGCACATCGACGAGGGTCCGCAGTACGGCGTCGCCGTCGGTGAGCATCGTGATCACGACATCCGCGTTCTCGGCTGCCAGCGCAGGAGTGTCCGCCACCTCGGCTCCGGTGAGTTCAGCGGCCGCCAGCGCACGTGCCGCGGTCCGGTTCCAGACCGTGACCGCGAACCCCTGCCGGGTCAGGGCAGTGACCATCTCGGTGCCCATCCGGCCGAGCCCGCAGAAACCGACCCGAAGTGTCATGACCACTCCTGCGGGTCAACGAGGAACTTTCCCCGCGCGGTGCCGGCGGCCATCGCTGTGAACGCCTCCTCGACCACCCGGTCCAGAGGTACAACGCGTTCGACGAGCAGCGACGCCAGGTCGCGCTCAGCCAACAGCGCCAGGGCAGCCGGCAGGTTCTGGTCACACACATGCGCCACGGTGGTCATGACGTCGATCTCACGGAGGATCAGGTCGTTGGCGACGAACGACACCTGCCCCTTGGGCAGGCCGACCAGCAGAACGGTGCCCCCACGCCGGGTCAGCCGCTGCACGCGAGTCAGCCCGTCGGGTACGCCGCTCGCCTCCACGCTGACGTCGGCCAACGCGGAACCGGTCAGCTCGCGCAGTACGTCGAGCGGATCGGTCGAGGAGGCGTCGACGGTCACGTCGGCGCCGAGCTTCGCCGCCGTCTCGAGCCTGCCGGCATCGATGTCCACGGCAACGATCGCCCCAGCACCGGCGGCCTTCAGACCGGCGATCACAAAGGATCCGATCGCGCCGGCACCATGCACGACCACGACGTCGCCGGCGCGGACCCGGCTACGGCCGACCGCGTGCAGGCCTACCGCCAACGGCTGGGCGAGCGCAGCGTTGTCGTCGGCAACGTGTGGTGCGATGGGGTGCAGCATCGCCTCCGGAACGGTGAGGTGCTGGGTCAGCCCACCATCGGCGGAGAGGCCGTAGGTCCAGTAGGACTGGCAGAGGTTGGTCTGGCCGCGCTCGCACCATGCGCACGTTCCACACCAGACGCCCGCGCCGCCCGCGACCCGGTCACCGGCTCCGAAGCGTTCGCCGTCGCTCTCCACGACGCCGATGAACTCGTGGCCGAGCACCACCGGTCCGAGTACGCCCGAGTTCGGGTGCCGCGTCTCCAGCGGAGTCATCATCGGTCCGGCTGTGTACTCACTGACATCGGTGCCGCACAGGCCGACCCGGGTGACGCGCAGCATCACCTCACCGCGGCCGGGGGACGGTGGTTCGGGGCGCTCCTCGATGCGAAGGTCCCCGGCTGCGTGCAGGACGACGGCTTTCACGCGGCACCACCGTTCTCGATGTGCACCTTGACGTTCTCGCCGGTACGTCGTGCCGCGGCGTACGCCTCCGGAGCTCGGTCCAGCGGATACCGGCTGGTGATCATCGGCGTGAGATCGAGACCGGTCCGGGCCAGGAACCGCAGGGTCTCCGGCCAGACGCCCGGCGACCCGATCGTGCCGCGGATCTGGAGTTGCTTGGACTGGATCAGGCCCAGCTTCGCGGTGGCGCTGCGACCGACGTCGATTCCGATGTTGACCAGCCGGCCGTTGAATCCGGCGACCTCCAACGTGGCTGCCATCGCGGCCGGCTGACCGGATGCCTCCATGACCACATCGGCGCCCCGGCCACCGGTCAGCTCCCGCACCTGATCGGTGAAGCCGTCCGACGTCGGGTCGACGACCTCCTCGGCACCGAGCTGGCGAGCCAGGTCGCCGCGCGTCTTGTCGGGTTCGGCAGCGATGACCCGGGCGCCGATCGTGGCGGCAACCGCCACGCAGCTCAACCCGATCGGGCCGGCGCCGAAGACGACGACGGTGTCGCTCGCGTTGACGTTGCCGGCCCGCATCGTCGCGAAGTACGCGCAACTGAACGGCTCCACCAGCGCGGCCTGGCTGTCGGTGAGCTCGTCCGGGACCTTGTGCAGCCATTCGGGCCGGGCGACGAAGTACTCGGCCGCGGCACCGGAGATCGAGAAGCCGAAGTGCTCCGGGCCGATCACACACTCGCCGAGGACCCGGTCGCCGGGCGCGAACCCGGTCACGTCCCGGCCGGCCTCGGCCACCTGACCGGACCACTCGTGGCCGGGGATGATCGGGTACCCGAACGGGATGATGTAGCGCCCTCCGAGCAGTTCGAAGTCGGAGTGGCAGATCCCCACCGACCTCAACGCGACCAGGATCTCGTCGGCGCCGATCCGCGGTATGTCGAGGTCGGCCAGGGCCAGCGTGTCCACGGCCTGGAACTGGACGGCCCTCATGCTTCGACCGCCGGAATGACGCGTTCGGCGCGCAGCCGGTCGAAGAGGTCGAGGAAGGACTGCGTGCTGTCCTGTGACCGGCTGAATCCGGCCTCGCGACTCTTGGCCATCGTGGCGTGGGTCTCGACGGTCCGGCCGAGGTCACTGTCGGTGTGCCACCAGGAGACCAGTCGGTCGACGTTGGGTTCGATGAGTCCGTCCCGGCCGGCGATCCGCCGCCAGATCGCCCCGGCGCCGATCATCCGGTCCTCGAGCGGAGCCGGATGTCCGGGGTACGGCGCCGGCTCGACTCCGAGGCCGGCCGCCACCGCCTCCCACATCTGCCGCCAGTGGAAGGTGTCGCCGTTGGTGACGTTGTACGCCTCGTTCGCCGCAGCTGGGGTGGTGGCCGCCCAGACCAGGTGCTCGGCCAGCAGCCGGGCATCGGTGATGTCCGTCGTCCCGTCGTACTGCTCGGGTGAACCGGGGAACACGAACGGCATGCCTGTCTCCCGGGCGAGGGTGCCGTAGACGGCCAGGGTCACGCCCATGTTCATCGCGTTGCCGAGGGTGTAGCCGATGACCGTGTGCGGCCGGTGCACCGTCCAGCCGAAGCCGAACCGTGCGGCCGCGTCCCAGAGGATGTCCTCCTGGATGTAGTAGAAGTTCTCGTAGTCCAGTCGCGGCTGGCTCTCGTGGAACGGCGGCTTGGCGGGGTTCTGGGCATACGCCTCGAACGGGCCGAGGTAGTGCTTGAGCCCGGTCACCAGGCAGACGTGCTCGAGCGTGCCGGTCCGGCCGGCGGTCTCGAGGACGTTGCGCAGCATCGCGCCGTTCACCTCGATGTTGCGAGCTTCGGTCTCCTGCCGCGACCACGTGCAGTAGAAGAGGTGCGTGGCCCGGACCTCGCGGGCCACCGCGGCGATCGACATCGGGTCGGTGATGTCGGCACTGAGCGTGCGTACACCCTCGGTGTCCATGCCCTGCTTGCGGGACACCCCGGTCACCTGCCAGCCGGATCGAGCCAACTGCTCGGCGGCGTTCCGGCCGGTGAGACCGGTGGCGCCGACGACCAGCGCGCGGCGTTCACTCATCGGTGCTGCTCCTCGTCCGGATCAGTGCCCGCGGCCGTTGCTCTGGAAGAGCTCGAGCGTCACGCCGTTGGGGTCCTTGAAGTAGACGAAGGCACAGCCTTCGAGCGGCCCGTCGTCGATGTGCAGCGGCGGCGCCAGGAACTCCACGCCCTTGCCGCGCAGGTCGTCGTACGCCGCCTGCAGATCCGGTACGTCGATGCAGACATGGGCACTGCCGACGTCGGCGTTGGAGCGGTCGAAGGTGTCCTCCCGGTCGTTGTCGTAGTGGAGCAACTCGACCACGCAACTGCCGAAGCGCAGGAACGCGAACCGCAGCTTGGTGTCCGGTACGCCGACCGCCGCCGACAGCTCCGGACCGGTGCCATGGGCAATGAACTCGGGTTTCAGCCCGAACATCCGCTCGTACCAGGCCAGCGAGGCCTCGAGGTCGCGGACCGTGATGCCGACGTGGTGCATGTCGCCGAACGAACTCATCGGATTCTCCTTCGGGAGGGAGGGTCAGGAAGCGGAGCGGACCAGCACCTTGAGCTGGTCTCCCTGCGGGTCGATCAACGGGTCGAAGCCCTTGGTCACCACGTCGGCCAGACCGATCTCGGCGGTGACCACCCGGCCGACCGGATACGTGCCGGAGGCAACCATGCGGATGATCCGCGGCCAGTCGGTCATCCACCAGCACCAGCTGCCGTACAGGGTGAGGTCCTTCGCCGACAGCGCCATCGCGTCGAGCGTTGCCGGCTTGGTGTGCAGCCCGGTCTGGACGATGGCGGCGCGCTTACGGGTCTGCTCGACGCACGAGGTGAGGCCCGGCGTACTGCCGGAGCCCTCGATCGCGAGGTCGACGCCGTCGCCGTCGGTGAGCCGGCCGACGACCTCGTCGAGTTCGCCGGTGGTCGGGTCCACCACCGGGCCGATGTCGAGGGACGCGGCCAGCGCTGAGCGGTTCTTGTTCGGCTCGGAGATGACCACAGTCGATGCCCCGACCGCGGCGGCGTACATCGCGGACAGGATGCCGATCGGCCCGGCGCCGGTGACCAGGACGATGTCGCCGCCGGTGACCCCGGCCCGCTCGACGCCGTACGCCGCGACCGCCGCGGGCTCGATGATCGCACCCTCGAGATCGGAGACCTCGTCGGGAAGCTTGGCCACCTGGTACTCCTTCACCACGGCGTACTCGGCGAGGCCACCGGTCTCCGCGCTGAGGCCGGTGCAGGCGAACTGCACGCAGAGGTGTCCCTGACCGCGACGGCAGTACCGGCAGCGGCCGCACACGATGGCCGGCATGATCGAGACCCGGTCCCCCACGCTCACCTCGCGGACCGCGGCGCCGACCGCGGCGACCCGGGCGGAGAACTCGTGTCCGAGGGTCTGTGGGAGCGTCACCCCGGTCAGTGGATGCGGAGTCGTCGGAGTGACGATCGGACCCACGGCGTACTCGTGCAGGTCGGTCCCGCAGATGCCGCAGTACAGGACCTCGACGAGTACGTCGTCAGCCTCCCGCACGTGGGGCTCGGCGACCTCCTCCACCCTGATGTCCTGCTTTCCGTAGTAACGCGCTGCTCGCACGGCGATGTCCTTTCGTAGTCGGCGACGGGAGATCCCGTGCGGTCAGTGTGCGACGCCCTCGGCCTTGCGGCCGCTACCTCGCACCTGGCTGTAGACGAGGGCCGCGATCACGATCAGTGCGCCCTGGAAGAGGTACTGCCAGGTCTGGGTGAGACCGAGGAACGTGGTCGCGTTGAGGAGCTGCACGATCAGGCCGGCGCCCAGCAGAGTGCCGACGAAGGTGCCGCGGCCGCCCAGCAGACTGGTCCCACCGAGGACCACCGCGGTGATGCTGGTCAGCGTGTAGCCGATTCCTTGAGCGGGATCGCCGACGCCGAGCTGGGCCAGCAGGATCAGGGCACCGAGGAAGGTGAACAGCGATACGACGACGTACCCGGTCACGACCGTCCGGGTGGTGCGCACACCGAGCCGCCGCGCGGACTCCTCGTCCGAGCCGACCGCGCGGATGTTCAGTCCCCACCGGCGGGTGCGGAGCAGGAACTCCATCGCGAAGGTGATGAGGACCAGTACGACGAAGGCCAACGGGACCGGGCCGATCGTGGTCGTGATGAGGTCGGTCGCCGTCCGGCTGATCAGCCCGCCGGGCTTGTCCCGCAACAGGAAGCTGAACCCCTGCAGGGCGATGTACGTCGCCAGCGTCGCCGCGACCGGGGTGAACTTCCCGAATCTGATCAGCGAGCCGTTGACCAATCCGGCGAGAGCCGCGAGCGCGGCCATCAGGACCAGTCCGAGGATCACCGCCGTACCGGAGTGTCCTTCGGTGAGGAAGAAGGAACCGACCACGACGAGGAATCCCGCCAGCGGTCCGACCGACAGATCGATGCCGGCCGTCATCAGCGCCACCGTCTGACCGAGCGCGATGAAGCCGAGCGCGCTGACCAGCAGCATCACCGAGGTGACGTTGAACGGCAGCAGGTAGCGCTCATTGCGGGAGTAGATGTAGGCCCCGAGGCAGAGCATCACGGCGGCCAGGATCAGGACCGGGGCGTAGTCGCCCTCGAGCTTCCGCCGCCACCGCGGACTCAGCCGGTGTCCAGCGGCGCGCTGCTCCTCGGTGCGGGTGTGAGTGGTCGACTCGACCGCGGCGCGAACCATCCGCTCCTCGGTCACCTCGGCACCGGCCAGCGACGCGACCACGTGTCCGCGGGACAGCACGATGACCCGGTCACAGAGTCCTTCGAGCTCCTTGGCGTCCGAGGACGCGACGATGACCGGTACGCCGCTGTCGGAGACCTCCCGCAGGATGCGATAGATCTCGGCGCGCGCACCGACGTCGACGCCCTGGGTGGGTTCGTCGGCGAGCAGGATGGCCGGCTTGGACAGCAGCGACCGGGCGAGGACGACCTTCTGCTGGTTGCCACCGGACAGGCTGGTGACCGGCGACTCGAGCGTCGCCGTCTTCACGGCGAGCCCGGCCACCTCGGCGCCGACCAGCTCGACCTCGCACCGCCGGTTGACGAAGCGGGACGGACCGAGCCGATCGAGCGCACTGAGTGCGGCGTTCTCCCGCACCGACAGCGACATCATCAGTCCTTCTTGATGCCGGTCGGCCGGCAGGTACGCCGAGGACCGCAGCAGTTGCCGGTGACTGAGCCGGGCGCCGTCGACGGTCAGTGTGCCGCCGTGTCCGTCGAGGCCGGCCAGAGCGCGGAGGAGTTCGCTCTGGCCGTTCCCGACGACCCCGGCGACACCGATGATCTCGCCGCGACGCGCGGTGAAGGAGACGTCGGAGAACCGGTCACCCGACAGGCCTTCGACGGTCAGCACCGGCTGCTCGTCGTCCGCGCCCAGACGCTTGGCGGGGAAGGTGTACTCCAGTTGCCGGCCGACGATCATGGCCAGCAACTCCTCGTCGGTGACGTCGGCGACCACCGCCGTCCCTCGATGATGTCCGTCCCGCAGGACGGTGACCCGGTCGGCGAGCTCGCGCACCTCGGCGAGCCGGTGCGTGATGTAGACGACGGCAGTTCCCTGTGCGACCGCGGAGCGGACCAGGTCGAACAGACGCCCGACGGACTCCTTGCCCAGCGGGGCTGTCGGTTCGTCGAGGATGAGCAGCCGCGGCTTCATCGCCATCGCCTTGCCCAGCTCGAGCAGGTGCTTCTGGGCGATGCTGAGGTGACCGACCCGGTCCTCCAGATGTGCGGTGCACCCGACCCGTTCGAGCAGCGCCCGCATCGCGGCGCGCCGGTCGGGCCCGTCGTCGAGGAAGCGCCCGGGCACCGCCACCGCGATGTTCTCCGCAACCGTGAGGTCGGGGAGCACCGCAGGATGCTGGTGCACGATGGCGATCCCCAGCTCGGACGCCCGACCGGGCGTGAGCTCGTCGACGGTCTCACCCAGTACGGCGATGGTGCCCTGGTCCGGCGTGGTGGTGCCGGAAGCCACTCCCATCAGAGTGGACTTGCCGGCACCGTTCTCGCCGAGCAGCGCGTGCACCTCGCCGGGCCTGACCTCGAGGGACACGTCGGCCAGTGCGGCGACCGCGGCGTACGACTTGTAGATGCCGTGCAGAGACAGCGTGGGCCGCGTCGCGGTTGCCGTGTCGCCGACGGTCGTTTCCGGGGCGACTTTCGTCTCGTTGATCACCACAGCGTCCTCCGGGTGAGGGGTTCGATCGCTGGTCACTTGAGGAGCTTCGCCTGCTCCTCGCCGGTCATCTCCGCGGACAGGTAGACGTCATCGGGCAGGTTGGGCTTGCACTGCACCGGCTTGTCCTTGGAGGTCGAGTCCTCGAAGACCACCGACGGGAAGGTCGAGGACGCGGGGACCTCGCCACCGGTCGCCCGCGCGACGGCGTGCTGCACGGCCAGCCGCGAGTGGTCGTTCTGGGTCGAGACCGTGAACAGCTTGAAGTCCGGGTTCTTCGCCTTGTGGTCCTGCCAGAAGCAGGACAGGACGTTGCCGTCGGAGGCGGCGATGGCGGGGATGGAGCGTCCGCTCTGCTCGAACACCGGCAGCGCGCCGACCAGGGACGGACCGAAGTCGGAGACGATCACGTCGATGTCCGCGTTCTGCGAGATCGCGGCGGTCAGCACCTTCTGCGTCTCGGCCGGATCCCAGTTGGTGACCTCGAACGGCTGCTCGCCGATGAACTTGTACTTGCCGCCGGCATCGAGTACCGAGTGCAGCCCTTCGGCTTCCTTGCGGCCCTGGCTGTTCCCGGGCGGGCCACTGAGGAACAGGACGTTGCCACCGTCGGGCAGGATCTTCTTGATCCAGTCGCCCCAGTTCTTGCCGGCGTCGGCGAAGTTCGTGTCGACGAACACGTCGTAGTCCTCGCCGGCCTTGCCACCCGGGTCGACCCGGTAGGGCACGGTCACGACACCGGCCTTGTAGGCGCTGCGGATCGCCGGCAGTACGGCCTCACCCGCGTCGGGGAAGACCACGAGCGCGTTCACACCCTTGGCCACCATCCCCTGGATGTCGGCGATGGCTTTCTGCGTGTCCCCCTGGCCGTCGGCGTACTCGAAGCCGGTGATGCTCGGGCACTTGGCCGCCTCCGCCTTGGCGGCCGCGGTCGTGACGAGTCGCCAGCTGTTGCCACCGAATCCATCGGTCATGCCGAGGACGGCCTTCTTGCTCCCACACCAGGAGGGAGCGTCGCCGGCGGCGGCTGCGTTGGTGGAGGTGTCTGCGTTGCCGGAGCCGCCGCAGCCCGCGAGAGCGAGACCGACGGCACCGGCACCGAGCAGCGCGACGAGGCGCGCGCGGCGAGCGGATCGGATCATGACGAGGTTCCCTTCCTGGAACTTGCCGTGCTGAGGGGCAGCTGAGGGGTGGACGTGAGCCGGCGGCGTACGGCGGCCCAGTCGACGGTGTAGAGCGCGACGCCCACGGTGAGAGCGGCCGCTTCGACCAGAGTCCGGATCGCGAACGAGACACCGAGCGCGAGGACGAACTGCTCGAGCTGGCTGAGGAAGACCGCGGCGATGGCGGTGGCGACGAGGAAGCCGCGGCCGCCGAGCAACGACGTACCGCCGAGCACCACCGCGGCGACCGACGGCAGGAGGTAGGCGTCGCCCTGGAACGCGGTCGGCTGGGCGATGATCCCGGCCAGCAGTACGCCGGCCAGCCAGTACAGGATCTGTGCCCACACGTACGCGCCGGCGCGGTACCAGGTGACGGGCAGGCCAGTGGCGGCAGCGGCGACGGGGTTGGCTCCGATCGCCTCGAAGCGACGGCCGCCGATGGTGGTCTTCATGACGACTGCCGCGACCGCGACCACGACGACCGCGATGTAGACGGAGTTCGGCACCCCGAAGGTGACGCCACCGGCGACGTTGCGAAGCAGGGCAGTGGTACGCCGGGGCGAACCACCCGAGATGCTGAGGACGGCGGCGTACATCAGGGCGTTCACACCGAGAGTGGCGACGATGGGGTTGAGCCGGCGCCAGCCGACCAGCACCCCGTTGAGGATGCCGAACCCGATCGCGACCACCAGCCCGAAGACCAGCGCGCCGAGCAGCTTGCCGTCGTCCCCGGCCGGCCGATGAGTGGTGATGACGACTGCCAGCGAGACCGCGCCGGGAACCGACAGATCGATGCCGCCTTGCTGAACCACCAGCGTCTGCCCGATACCGACGATGGCCAGCACGGCCGCGAACGGCAGCATGCCGAGCAGCGCACTGTGGTCCACGCTCGTGGGAGCCAGCACAGCGCTGGCGACGGCGAGCAGGATCAGCGCCGCGCTGACGGTCAGCAGTCCGCGAGAGACGCGGAACCGGGGCCCGGCGTCGATCGCGCGGTGCTCGGGTGCCTCGACGGCCATACTCCCACCTCACAGTCTCCAGGGCCGATGTTTGCTGGGACTGTACATATGGCTCGATGTGTTCACAAGATGTCGGTGAAAACTTCCTGAAACACCGTCAAAACTGACAATTAGTGAACAAGCGGGCCTATCTTGACGCCGTTACATCGCTTGCTGTTCAGTGTTACTGATCATCCATTCGGCCCGAAAGCGACCCCATGAAGCTCAGCGACCGGCTCGGCCACCTGACCTACTCGACCCTCGTCCACCCCGGCGACACCTGGGCCGAGATGCGGGACAGCGTCACCCGGCACGTTCCGGCGGTGAAGGCGAGGGTGTCGCCGGATGCACCGATGGGACTGTCGCTGCGGCTGTCCGGCGCCTCGGTCGCGACCCTGTTGGCCGAACCTGCTGAGCGGGCCGACTTCCTCGGCTTCCTTCGCTCACAGGACCTGTACGTCTATACCGTCAACGCGTTCCCGCACGGCCCCTTCAAAGGCCGGTCGGTGATGGAGCAGGTGTACGAGCCGGACTGGGCCACCGAGGACCGCACCCGCTACACGATGGGCGTCGCCGACGTACTGGTGGACATCACCGAGCCGGACGTCGAGCCGTCGATCCAGACCGCTCCGCTGGCGTTCCGCCCGAACGTCGACGGGCCCGCGTTCATCGACCGCTTCACCACGAACCTACTCCGCGTTGTCGCCCATCTGGTCGACGTGGAACGACGTACCGGTCGCCTGGTGAAGTTGTCGCTCGAACCGGAACCGTTCTGCTTCCTGGAGACCACCGAGGAGACGGTGCGCTACTTCGAGGAACGGATCTACTCCCGCGCCGGCACCGAGGAACTGGCCAAGCTCGCGTCGGTCCCGGTATCGGCTGCGGTCGGACTGGTCCGGCGCCATCTCGGTGTTGTCTTCGACATCGGACACCAGTCGGTGGAGTTCGAGGACATCCCGGCCGCGCTGGAGTCACTGGTCGCGGCCGGCATCCCGATCTTCAAGCTGCAGGAGGCCGCGGCGCTCTGGGTCCCCGAGGTCACGGCCGAGACCGTGCAGGACCTGAAGCAGTTCACCGACACGATCTACCTCAGCCAGACCACCGAGCGCCGCGACGGGCAGCTCACCCGATTCCTCAACCTCGGCGACGCGATCGAGGCCTGGTACGACGCCCCGGGTGGCCGGCGGGAGTGGCGGACCCACTTCCACGTACCCGTCTTCCTCGACGAGATCGGTGGCTTCCGGACCACCCGCTCGTCCATCGAGGCCGCGCTGGACCTGCACCGGCGTACGCCGCTGTCGGACCACCTGGAGATCGAGACCTACACCTGGGACGTGCTGCCGGAGCACCTGAAGACCGGGGACATCGACGAGTACGTCAGCCGCGAGATCGACTGGGTCCGCGACACTCTCGGCGCGAACTGACAGGAACGAGGAGCAGCGCATGTCCGGAAGAGTGGCCGGCAAGAACATCGTCATCACCGGTGCGGGCAGCGGCATGGGCCGCGTCTTCGCCCTGGGCCTGGCACGCGAGGGCGCCACGATCGGAGTCCTCGACCGCAGTACCGAGGCAGCGAAGGCGGTCTGCGCCGAGCTGTCCGCGGCCGGGTCGACCGGAATCCCGCTCACCGCTGACGTGAGCAAGCGCGACCAGTTCAGCGCCGCCTTCGATGCGTTCGTCGAGCAGACCGGGCGACTGGACGTGCTTTTCAACAACGCCGGCTTCAACCAGCCCATGCACCTGATGGATGTGACCGAGGAGAACTGGCACGCCATCATGGACGTGAACGCGCTCGGCACGCTGATCGGCATCCAGGAGGGGGCCCGCAGGATGGTGCCCCTCCGGCAGGGCAAGATCGTGAACACGTCCTCCATCGCGGGTCGGCAGGGATTTCCCTCGTTCGCCCCGTACTGCGCGAGCAAGTTCGCGGTGAATGCGTTGACCCAGGCGGCGGCCCGGGCACTGGCCGAGCACAACATCACCTGCAACGCCTTCGCCCCGGGCGTGGTGGACACCCCGCTGTGGACGAAGCTGGACGAGGATCTGATGAAAATCGGCGACGCGGACAAGCCCGGTCAGGCGATGGCCGACTTCGCCGCCGGCATCCTGCGCGGACGGGTCGCCACCGGCGAGGACATCCTCGGCACCGCGCTGTACCTCGCCTCGGCCGACTCCGACTACCTGACCGGCCAGGTGATCATGATCGACGGAGGCATGGTGCTGGTGTGAGCACGACCGAGAACGACCCCACCACCATCACCGAAGGAGCCGCAGTGACCTCACCTCTCGTACCGCGAAGTCCGGACGACGCGACGGCGGTGAACCTCGGGCTCCGGCTGCGGACGGCACGGCAGAAGTCGGGCATGACCCTGCGCGAGCTGGCCCGGCGGCTGGGCGTCTCCCCGTCGTTCCTGTCGCAGATCGAGAACGGCAAGTCGCAGCCGTCGGTGGCGACGCTGTACTCGATGGCGCAGACCCTCGACGTCTCCATCGACCACCTCTTCGAGGGCACCTCCTCCGCGCCCGCCCCGGCGGAGCCGGACGTCGCGACGCCGGAAGAGGAGAGCGGACCGACTCCGGCCGATGAGGAGCCGGAGCCGATCCGGCGTTCGGACCTGGGTTCGCTCGACCACGTCTGGGAGGACAGCGGGAGCATGGGCCGGTTGTCTGTGACGTCACCGGGCAACCGGACCCGGCTGGTGATGGACACCGGGGTGGTCTGGGAGCAGCTGGCCACGAACACCGCCCACCAACTGGACTTCATCGAGATCGTCTACCCACCGGGGTCCAGCTCGACGAACGACGAACGCATGCTGCGCCACGACGGGTTCGAGTACGGCTACCTGATCGAAGGCGAGCTCGAGGTGACCTTCGGCTTCGAGACCTTCATGCTGCACGCCGGTGAGTCACTGGGGCTGAACTCGAGCGTCCCGCACCTGTTCCGGAACCTCGGAAGCGTCCCGGCGCGCGGCATCTGGTTCGTCCACCACGACCACAACTGACCTACCTGGTGGCCGCGAGCATCCGGAGTACGGCGGCGTTGACCAGGAGCAGAATGATCGCGGAGAAGACCAGCAGGGCGACCTGGGCCGGCAGGAGAGCGATGCCCAGGCCGATGGCGAGAACGGGGACCGCGAGGCCGACGTACGCGATGAGGAAGAGGGCGGCGAGGACTTCGCCGCGGGAGGTGGGGCCCGCAAGCGAGGCGGCGGTGGCTACGGCACCGCGGAAGACGAGGCCGGCACCGGCCCCGGCGATCACGCCGCCGGCGACGAACACCGCGAGGTTGGGGATCAGGCCGCCGATCGCGACGCCGATCAGCCCGAACGACATCAGGCCGAGACCGATCCGGAGCTGGCGGCCGCGCTCGAACCGGACGAACACAGCCTGGCTGACCGCGCCGGCGGTGAAGACCACGAACGTCACCACCCCGGCCAGCAACGGCGCCCTGTGGTGCAACACCCCGCCGAGGAACGTCGGAGCCAGCGAGGTGAACAGCCCGAAGACCGCGAACGCTGCGAACGCCCCGATCGCCGACGCGAAGAACAAAGGCTTCGCGGCGGACGGCACAGCCACCCGCTGCGGCCGATAAGCCGGCCGGACTTCCGGCCGCTCGACGGTCTCCGGCACCAACGCGATCCCCACCGCACTGAGCAGCAACAGCAGCAGGAACACCTCGTACGGGCGCTCGAGCGGTGACGCCACGTACTGCGCCAACAGTCCACCCACCAACGGACCGAACGCGAGCCCACCGAGGTTCACCATGCTCGAGATGAGCGCCGACCGGCTCGGGTCCTCCGCGGGACGAGCGATCTGCCGCAGCTCGGACATATGCGCGGTCGCGGTCGCGGTGAGCACACCGATACCGATCCCGCAGATGAAGCGAGCGATCAGCAGACCGGGCACGTCCTGCCAGATCAGGAAGATCACCGCCGACACCACCTCGACCAGTACGGCGAGCAGCGCGATGCGGCGCCGGCCGAGCCAGTCGCTGACATGCCCGGCCAGATACAGCGCCGCCATCACCCCGATCGCGTAGCTGGCGAAGATCACCGTGATCACGTACGTCGGGAACCCGTCGCGGTGCTGGTAGATGGCGTAGAGCGGAGTGGGCACGGTGGAGAACGCCAAGGCGATGAGGAACGCCGCGGCGATCACCCAGAACCCGGGCGCATGCGCGAACCGGACGCGGGCGCCGCTGGACGCCCCCGAACTGGTCATAACGGACATGCTCCCAGCCTCACGCTCGCCATCGGCCGATTCAAACGCGATCGAGCAGGGCGCTGACCGCCCTGCTCGATCGTCGGTTCGGAACTTTCGTCTGTTCCAGGTCTTCTAGGCGACCCAGATGGACTGCCAGTCCTTCTGCTCGTTGAAGCGGCGCAGCGCGGCGACCCCGCTGAGCCAGCCGAGCCACGCAGCGTACGGCGGGTTGCCCTCGTCGAACCCGCTCATCACGAAGGTGAGCCGGGTCTTGCCGTCGGACTCGGCCAGTTCCCACGTACTGATGCCGGAGTCACCCCAGTCGACGGACATGCTGCGACCCTCGACGACTCCGACGACCGTGGCGCCGGGTCCCGCGTCGAAGCCGCCCATCGCGAACCGGCCGCCGGCGTGCGGCTCGATCCCGACCGGGTAGCCGAACCACGCCGACGCCTTCTCGGAGGTGGTCAGCGACTCGTACACCTGGGCGACCGGCGCGTCGATCAGCGCCTCCCCGGTGAACTCGGCCGAGGTGAAGTCCGGCCGGGTGGTGAGTGCGCGCCCTTCCAGGTGGTCGACCAGGTTGGCCAGCGCGAGGGACCAGAACGTCTGCAGTACGCCGCGGATCGACGCCCGGCTGATTGCGTCGGCGAAGTCGAAGTGACTCTGAGTCAGTTGGATCAGCGTGGCGTCGTCGGACTCGGCCGTCAGCGCGATCTCGGTGGTGGTCTCCTCACCGCCGAGTGTCCACGCCAGCTTCAGCGTCCGGCCGTCGTACCCGAGGACACGCTGGTGCGGGGCGTCGCCCTCGGGGATGTAGCGGCCCCAGAACTCGAAGGTCGCGGGCAGGTCGACGTTCGAGTGCTCGCCGAGCCAGAGGTCGAGGGCCTTCGGGTCGGTCAGCGCCTGCCGTACGTCGTCGATGCCGGCCTGGGCGCGAACCTTGAGGATGAGCGGTTCAGTCATGGTCTTGGTCTCCCTTGGGGTAGCACGCCACGGCCAGCTTGAAGGCATCGCCTTCGGAGCCGCCGTAGCGCTCGAACAGGTCCTGCAGCGTGCTGCGCAGGTCCTGGAAGAACTCGCGCCGCTGGTCCGGTGGGACCCGGATCTCACCGGAAACCCCGATGGACGGCAGCTCCGGAGCTGTCCGGTCCAGCGCGGCGATGTCGGTCTGGACCTCTTCCATCAGGTCCAGTAGGTAGCCGAGGCTCAGTTCGTCCTGGGTCCGGCGGAGGCCGCCGATCCGGCCGACGAGCCGCGGGGACAGCCAGTACGAGCGCGCGGTCGCCTGGTAGATGCCCTCGTGGACGCCACGCACCTTGCGCTCGTCCACCTGCGTCACCAGCCCCGCCTCGACGAGGCGCTTGACGTGGTAGTAGACGCGCTGCGGAGTCTGCCCGAGCTGTTCGGCCACCTCGCCGCAGGTGTGCGGCTCGGCCAGCCGCCGCAACACCTCGATCCGCTGCGGCTTGAACAGCGCCTCGGCCTGTTCGAGCTGCTCCAGGTGCATCACGTCTCTGATCACACAAAAAAGTTTGTACGTAAAAAACTTGCTTGTCAATGGTGTTGCGAATCCATCGGCCGGGAATGTAAACGAGTACTTGCTCGTTCTACTGAGTGCCTCGGTGATGCGTCACCAAGGCAAGCCACCCCAGACCTGGGGCCTTTGCTACGGATCGTCCGGCACGTTCCTGCCGGCGAAGGAAGGAAGCGCGACATGGCAACTGTCTCGTTCAAGGGAGCCACCCGGGTCTACCCGGGCACCGACATCGCCGCCGTGGACAAGCTCGACCTCGACATCGAGGACGGGGAGTTCATGGTGCTGGTCGGACCATCCGGTTCGGGGAAGTCGACCGCACTGCGGATGCTGGCCGGGCTCGAAGAGGTCAACGAGGGATCCATCTACATCGGCGATCGCGACGTCACGAACAGCCCGCCGAAAGAGCGCGACATCGCGATGGTGTTCCAGAACTACGCGCTGTACCCACATATGTCGGTCGCCGACAACATGGGCTTCGCCCTGAAGATGCAGGGCCTGCACAAGGACGAGCGGGCCAAGCGCGTCGCCGAGGCGGCCAAACTGCTCGGCCTCGAGGAGTACCTCGACCGCAAGCCGAAGGCGCTGTCCGGCGGTCAGCGTCAGCGCGTCGCGATGGGCCGCGCGATCGTCCGTGACCCGCAGGTCTTCCTGATGGACGAGCCGCTGTCGAACCTCGACGCCAAGCTCCGGGTCCAGACCCGCACGCAGATCGCCGAGCTGCAGCACCGCCTCGGCGTCACCACGGTGTACGTCACCCACGACCAGGTCGAGGCCATGACCATGGGCGACCGGGTCGCCGTACTGAAGGACGGCGTACTGCAGCAGGTCGACACCCCGCTGAACCTGTACGACAAGCCGCGGAACAAGTTCGTGGCCGGCTTCATGGGATCGCCGGCGATGAACCTGATCGAGGCCAAGATCACCGACGGCGGTGCGCTGATCGGTGACTACCTGGTGCCGATCGACCGCGCACTGCTGGCCAAGGCCGGCGACGACAAGACGCTGACCATCGGCGTCCGGCCGGAGGCGCTCCACTTCGCCGACGAGGGGCTGCCGGTGACGGTCGCGGTGGTCGAGGAGCTCGGCTCCGACGCGTTCCTGTACGGCACCGCGGAGCACACCGGGAACCAGCAGATCATCGCCCGGATCAGCACCCGCCAGAACGCCGAGAAGGGCAGCCTGATTCACCTGGCTCCGGACCCGGAGAAGCTGCACCTGTTCTCGTCCTCCACCGAGGAGCGGCTGAACGCCTGATCACCGTGCTGCCGCCGGGTCTCTGCTTCAGGGCCCGGCGGCAGTAGCTTGTCTGGCCCCGCGTAAATTCCGTTGACCGGGTGGTGTGGGTCGCGTTTGCTCGGGGAGTGACGATCGAGCGGACCAACCCCGACGGACTGCACGCGACCCCCGGCTATCACCATGTGACCACGGTCCAGGCCGACACCCTGGTCTACCTGGCGGGCCAGTGCCCGCTGCAACCTTCCGGCGAGCTCGCCGAGGGCGGCCTCACAGGTCAGACTGAGCAGGTGATCCGCAACATCCTGATCGCGCTCGAGTCCGCGGGTGCCACCCCGGACGACGTCGTACGCACCGTCATCTATGTCGTGAGCTCCGACCGCGCCGAGCTGGGGGCGGTGTGGGACCAGCTCAACGCGTCGCCGCTCGCGCCGGCGTTCAGCACGGCCAGCACTCTGCTCGGCGTCGCACAGCTCGGCTTCACAGGTCAGCTCGTCGAGATCGACGTCACCGCGGCGCTGTGATCCCTCCGGCGTCGGTGGTCGAGTACGACGCGCGGTGGCCGGTGTGGTTCGCGGAGATCCGGGATGGGTTGTCGCCTTACCTGAAGGGCATCCCGCATACGGTCGAGCACGTCGGCAGCACCGCCGTACCAGGGCTGGCCGCGAAGCCCATCATCGACGTCGACGTGGTGGTCCCGGCCGTTGACCTTGTGCCGGCTGCCGTCGCGGCGATAGTTGCTTCCGGCTACCAGCACGAGGGCGACCTCGGCATCACCGGGCGGGAGGCGTTCGCGCTCCCGCCCGACGCAGTGCACTACCACCACCTGTACGTCGTTGTTGAAGGCAACAAGCCGCATCAGGACCATGCGCTGTTGCGCGACCACTTGCGGGCAGACGCCGCCGATCGGGAGCGGTACGCCGCCCTGAAGCGGGAGTCGGCCCACCTCCTCACCACCGACCGTGCGGCGTACGTCGAGGCGAAGGCCGGGCTGGTCGAGGAGATCCTCCGGCGCGCTGCTCAGAGCTCGTGATTCGGTGCGAGCCGGCGGTCGGCGTCGTACCTGTTCCTGAGGTCGGTGAGCCGGCGGTGGTCGGCCGGGTCGAATGCCGCGCGGATCTCGTCGCCGGTCAGCGGGCCGGCGGAGAAGTTGAGCAGGCGGCCGACCGTGACGCCGCGCCATGGCTCGAGGATGCTGTGGTGCAAGGCGGTTACGTCGTCCTCGCCTGGTGAGAGAACAGTCAGCGAGTACGACGCTGTGCGGTGGCCGATCGCGTTCGGTACGTCGGGCTGACGGCTGAGCGCACCACCGAGGTGACGGATGCCGATCACGCACATCGCCGACGCGTCCGGTCCGGCGAGCTTCGGCAGCGTCGCGAGCGCCTCCGGGTCGAGGTCGCTGAGCAGGGCATTGCGTGAGCGGTAGCTGTCCGGGCGTTCCGGCTCGGCGAAGATCTTGCCCGACTCGGTGTACGGGAGCTCGCCGACGGTGTCGAACACCGGCTCACCGACCGCGCGCAGCGGTTTGATCAAATCCTCTCCGCCGTCGCCGAGGATCGCGAGCTGCACCTGGGCGACGTACCTCCCGCGCAGTGGTTCCGGGACCTGCGGGATGTCCGGCAGCGGCACCAGCGCGATGGCCGAGGTCACCTCGTCGGGAACCGACCGGGTCCAATCGGCCCATGCCTCGAGCACAGTCGGGTTCCGCGTGAAGTCGAAGTACAGGCTGCCGCCGTACAACGTGGCGACGTCGAACAGGTCGACCTCGATCCCGGTCACCACGCCGAAGTTGCCGCCACCACCGCGCAGCGCCCAGAACAGCTCGGCGTCGTCCTCGGCATTCCGCCGTACCCCGTCCGGGGTGACGATCTCGATCCGGCGGACGTGGTCGGCGGCGTACCCGTACCGCCGGCCCATCAGCCCGAGGCCGCCACCGAGCGTGTAGGAGATCGCGCCGACTCCCGGGAAGCTGCCGGACAGCGGGGCGAGACCGTACGGCGCGGTCGCCTCGATCACGTCCTGCCAGGTCGCACCGGCCTCGATCCACGCCGTCTTCCGCTCGGGATCGACCCGGACGCCGTTGAAGGCTCCGGTCGCGATCAACACACCGCCGTCGAGACCCTTCGCGAGCCCATGCCCGGACGCCTGCACCGCCAGGCGCAGGTCGTGCTCAGCGGCGTACCGGACTGCTTCCTCGACCTCGGCCACGCTCGTGACCGGGAAGATGATGTCCGGCCGATGCGGGTCCCGCCGCTGGAACCCGAGCCGCGCCTCGTCGTATCCGTTCGATTCCTTCGTCACCATCATGGAACCGACGCTATGACCCCTTGCGGACACGTCTTGTCCGCAAGGCATCCTGTTCGGGTGAGTACCCGGAAAGAACTGCCCGGCCGCCTGCTCCGGTTGCTGTCCCTGCTGCAGAGCCGCCGCGAGTGGTCCGGCCGCGAGTTGGCCGACCGTCTCGGCGTCACCGAGCGGACGGTACGACGCGACGTCGACCGACTGCGGTCCCTCGACTACCCGGTGACGGGTACGACCGGGACGGCCGGCGGCTACCGCCTCGGTCCCGGTACGACGCTGCCGCCACTGCTGCTCGACGACGATGAGGCGGTGGCGGTTGCACTTGGCCTGGTCGGCGCGGCGGGCGGTGGTGTGAGCGGGATCGCGGAGAGTTCGATGCGGGCTCTCGCCAAGCTCGAGCAGGTGCTGCCGGCACGACTGCGACCGCAGTTGGCCGCGGTGGGTTCTGCGGCCACGACGGTTCCCCGACCGGATGTGGCCCAGGTGGATCCTGGGGTTCTCGCCGTACTCGCGCGGTGTTGTCGCAACCACGAGATCGTTGCCTTCGACTACCAAAGCCGCCGGGGTACGACGACTCGCCGGCGGGTCGAGCCGCATCAGCTGCTGACGTTGACCTGGCGCTGGTACCTGCTCGCGTTCGACCCGTCACGCGACGACTGGCGGATCTTCCGGGTCGACCGGATCTCCGAGGTGACGCCCGTACTGCACAGGTTCACGCCGCGGGTCTTGCCGGCTCCGGACGCACCGACCTACCTGGTTGAGTCGTTCGCCGCCGCGCAGTACCGGCACGCGGTTCGGCTGACCGTTCAGCTCCCGGCTGAGCGCGTGGTCGACACCTTCGAGGGTGTCGTTCGCGGCACGGTCGAGCCGTCCGGACCGGACGCGTGCGTGGTCCGCTTCAGCGCGGACACCGCGTCGCTGGTGCTCTCCCTGGTCGTCCCGATCGTTGCCCTGGGCGCCGAGTTCACCGTTGACGAGGCGACGCCGGAGGTCACGGCGATGATCGCCGACGTCGGCGAACGGCTTACGCGGTCCTTCGCCGCCGCGGCGGAGTCCGCGGCACCAACGTCGGATTGACGTTGGTCTCGACCGCGTCGCGATCCACGACCACCCGCTCGATGTCGTCGCGCCCGGGTACGTCGTACATCACCGGGAGCATGACCTCTTCGAGGATCGCGCGCAGTGCGCGGGCACCGGTCCGGCGGAGCAGGGCGAGCTCCGCGATCGCCTCGACCGCGTCCGGGGTGAACTCGAGGTCGACGCCGTCGAGCCGGAACAGCTTGCGGTACTGCTTGATCAGCGCGTTGCGCGGCTCGGTGAGGATCCGGACCAGCGCGTCGCGGTCGAGCGCGGGCACGCTGGTGACGATCGGGAGCCGGCCGACGAACTCAGGGATCAGGCCGAATGTGACCAGGTCCTCCGGCATGACCTTCCCACTCTCGGGCTGCTCGGCCGCGGCACCGAAGCCCAGCCGGGATGGGCGCGTGCGCCGGGCGACCAACTCATCGAGTCCGTCGAAGGCGCCACTGACGATGAAGAGCACCCGGGTCGTGTCGATCTGGAGGAACTCCTGCTGCGGGTGCTTGCGGCCACCCTGCGGCGGCACCGAGGCCGTCGTACCTTCCAGGATCTTCAGCAGCGCCTGCTGCACGCCCTCGCCGGACACATCGCGGGTGATCGACGGGTTCTCGCTCTTCCTCGTGATCTTGTCGATCTCGTCGATGTAGACGATGCCGGTCTCGGCCTTGCGGACGTCGAAGTCGGCGGCCTGGATCAGCTTGAGCAGAATGTTCTCGACGTCCTCGCCGACGTACCCGGCCTCGGTCAGCGCGGTCGCGTCGGCGATGGCGAACGGTACGTCGAGCATCCGGGCCAGCGTCTGGGCCAGATGGGTCTTACCGGAACCGGTCGGGCCGATCAGCAGGATGTTCGACTTGCCCAGCTCGACGTCGCCGGCCTTGGTCCGGTGCCGTTTGTAGTGGTTGTAGACGGCAACGGCCAGTGCCTTCTTCGCGTCGTCCTGACCGATCACGTAACCGTCGAGGAACTCGCGGATCTCACGCGGCTTCGGCACCCGGGCCGGCAGGTCGTCGCTGATATCGCTGAGCTCGCCCTCGGCGATCAGCTCGTTGCAGAGCTCGACGCAGCCGTCGCAGATGCACAGCGGGGTGGGGCCGGCGATCAGCTTGCCGACCTGGTGCTGGGTCTTGCCGCAGAACGTGCACTTCAGCACCTCGGCTGCCATCCCCTACCGCCTTCTCAGATGTTGTCGTCATCCAGATGATAGCAACATCTGGGTGCTAGAGTGGTGGCCGTGAGCCGCTTGAGCAGGGCGGAACTGCAACTCCGCAACCGGGCGAAGGTGCTGGCCGCGGCGCGGGCGGAGTTCGCCGAGCACGGCTACCGGGATGCGACCATCGACCGCATCGCCGACCGCGCGGACCTCACCCGTGGCGCGGTGTACTCCAACTTCGCCGGCAAGCGCGCGCTCTACCTGACAGCGCTGGCCGATCAGAACCGGCCGGGCCGAGGTGCACGTCGAGCGGTGAGCACACCTGCCGAAGGGCTCGCCGCCTTCGCGTCTTCGTGGTTCGACCGCGAACACCCGAGCGCACAGGCCGACCTGGCGGACTTCGGGACGCCGTACGCCTCGTTGCTCGGTTTCAACGCGGTCCTCCTCGGCCTCGCCCTCGACGCCCTGAGCCCCGGCGAACTCGGCCGGAGGATCCAGGTCTCGCGGCTCGCGCTCACGCTGCTGACCGGTGCGACCCAGTTGGCCTCGGCCCCCGGGTTCGTCCAGCCGCTCGCGGTCGCTCGCGCCTGTGCCGGGTTGGCCGACCTCGACGTCGACGATCCCTGGACACGTCCACCGACCATGCCCCCGGTGCGGCCGGCGCACGAGTCCTGGTCGCCGCCATCCGTGACCGACGAGGTGCTTCGCCGTACGGCGGAGTTCGGCAGCGGCGGCGTCGTCATCCTCGGACTCAACCGCCTGGCCGCCGCGGAGGACGTCGTACGGTCCACCGCCGGAGCGGTCACGATCGCCCTGGTGTCCAGCGATCCGTCCGAGCTCGGGCCGCTCGCTCGGTACACCACCGACAGCCTTCTTGGTTGCCTGCGGCAAGTAGTTCCACTGCCGCGGGTGCAGGTGGTGCACGACGAGAGCGGCGTACTGGCGTCTGCCCTCGGCTGCGAGGTGATCGGCGACGACCTCGAGTATGCCGTCGCGATCACCGGCGACCGGATCGTCGCCCGCGCCGAGGGGTTCGGGGCGGGCGCGGCGATCGCCGCGGTACAGCCGGCCCGAACCATCGCAGCCGGCTGAGGTCAGGCGACGATCAGGCCGATGCCGAGGGTCAGGACGCCGAGCGCGAGCGACGCGGCGCCGAGCCACAGCACCCAGAGGAACTGGTTCGGCTGGGTCCGGTCCTTGCCGGCGGACGAGGCGAAGAAGCCGCCGGACATGAGGATCGCCGCTACCGGGATCGCCAGGCGGGCGACCCAGGGCATGAGGCCGGACAGGCCGGTCTGGTCGACGTACAGCAGCCCGACCAGGCTGAGGATCACGAGTACGCCGGCGTGTGCGTGGCCGGCTCGCGCGAACGACTTCTGGAAGTCCGTCATCGGCACCTGACCGCGGACGATCTTGGTCATGAAGTAGCCGCCGAACTGGATCGTGACGATGGTGAGCAGGATCGCCCCGGCGATGATCCGCGACGCTTCGGTCATGAGTGCACCAACTCCTTTCGCCGTGCCGGAGTGGTAGCGGGCTTGGTGGCCTTGGCGATCCAGAGCGCGACCGCGAGGTAGAGGATCTGCTCGGGGATCCGCTGCCAGAGCGGGGTCGCCTCGCCGCCGGCGAACGGTACGTCGGCCACCGCCGCGTGGATGTTCGCCGGGAGCAACGCCACGAACAGCGCGGCCAGGGCGTACCCGGCGACCCAGCGCGTCGCGGTGAGCACGAGACCGGCCGCACCGAGCAGTTCCAGTACGCCGGTGACGTACACCAGCGCATCCGCGAACGGCAGGAACGGCGGGACCATGCGCACCATGTCCGCGTGGTTCGGCATCACCGTCACGTCGGCCGGGACGAAATGCGCGCTCGCGGTGAACAGCAGCATGACTGCCATCGCGTGCGCCGCGCTGACGGGCCAGGTCGCGAACCGTCTCACCCCGAGCGCGCCGAGCGCCCGGAAGACGAGCGTCGCCAGGACAAGAACGAGGGGGATCATCTGTCTCAGCTCCTTACATGGATAGTGAAAGTATCCGCTTATGGATACTGATACTATCTATCACAGCCGAGAGGAAGGCAAGCGAGAATGCGCATCGGGGAACTGAGCCGGGCCACCGAGGTCCCGGTGCCGACGATCAAGTACTACCTGCGCGAGGGCCTGCTTCCGCAGGGTGAGCTCAGCAGCCCGAACCAGGCGTCGTACGGCGACCGGCACGTCCGCCGGCTGCGACTGATCCGGGCACTGGTCGAGTTGGCCCAGGTCCCGGTGGCGCAGGTGAAGGAGATCCTCGAGTCGCTGGACTCTGACGACATACCTCTGCATGAACAGATCGGCCGGGCCCATCGCGCGCTCACGCCGACCCGCAAGCAGACCGCTTCAGAGGAGGCCCGCGCGGCCGCCACCACTCAGGTGACCGAACTGATCACCGGCCGCGGCTGGTCCGTCGAACCCGAGGCGCCCGCGCTCACCACCCTGATCGAGACCGTCGCCGCGCTGCGCACCCTCGGCCAGGACGACCTGGTCGGCTTCCTCGACGCCTACGCCGACGCCGTCGAACGCTTCACGGAACTGGAGATCGATGCCGTCACCACCAACCCCACCCGGGACCAACTGGCCGAATCCGTAGTCATCGGCACCATCCTCGGCGAAACCCTCATCTCCTCCCTCCGCCTCCTCGCCCAGGAATCCATCTCAGCGTCCCGCTGGAAGAACCGCTGACTATCCGAAGAGCTGGCTGTTGAGGGTCTCTGCGGGCGAGGCCGAAAGGCGGAGGGCTGTGATCACCAGGCGACGGGGCCGAGTCGGTCGACGAAGGTGCCGGTCGGACCGTCGGCGTCGAGAGTTGCGAGCCGGATGATGGAGTCGGTGCCCTCGGTGACCGTCAGCTCGCCGGTGTGGCGATTCATGTCCGTCGCAGCGAACTTGCGGTTCGCGACCTCTCCTGGGGTGGCGACGTTGAACTTGATGTTCGGGAGAGCCTGCGCGTACCGGACGGTGATCATGTTCAGCGCGGCCTTCGACGTACTGTAAGCCAGCTCGTGCATCCTCGAGACCGGCT
This sequence comes from Kribbella sp. NPDC049227, assembly GCF_043197265.1. Lineage (NCBI taxonomy): Bacteria > Bacillati > Actinomycetota > Actinomycetes > Propionibacteriales > Kribbellaceae > Kribbella > Kribbella sp. NPDC049227. Next base: position 452,473 of record NZ_JBICST010000004.1, read on the forward strand.
GCGTCGGATCGGTCACGACCGCGAATGATCCACCGGCGCTCGACACCATCACGACGCGCGGATTCTCCGCAGCCTGCAGCAGCGGCAGGAACGCCTGCGTCACCCTGATCGGTCCGTACACATTCGTGTCGAACACAGGATGAATGTCGGCCACCACCGCATCCGCCGGCGGAACCGCCTTCCCCGGCGCACCCGCGTTGTTGATCAGCACGTCCAGCCGGTCAGTCTGCTTCCGAACAAGCCGTACGGCGTCCGCCACCGACTCGTCCGACGTCACATCCAACGGGACCAGGACCACGTTCGCCCCGCCATCCGCCAACGTCTCCGCAGCGCTCCGCCCGCGCTCCACATCCCGCGACCCGAGGAAGACCGTCCACCCCAACTCCCCCAACCGCCGAGCCGCCTCGAACCCAAGCCCTTTGTTCCCTCCGGTCACCAACACCGAGGTCTGTTCAGATCTAGTCATGCCCACAAGACGCCACACCCCACTCACCCGTGACACCCTGTGAACGACCTCACAACCCCAGCGGGCCCCGGCGACCCGATGCGCCAGTCGGTGCGGCCCGAAATGGTTCTTCTATCCGTCGTGGGCCATGTCGACGAAGCGGGAGTAGTGGCCCTGGAAGGCGACGACGACGTCTGCCGTGGGGCCGTTGCGGTGCTTGGCCACGATGAAGTCAGCTTCACCGGGGCGGGTGGACTCCCGCTCGTAGGCGTCCTCACGGTGAAGCAGGATCACGACGTCGGCGTCCTGCTCCAGGCTGTTGTGGACAGCGATGCCGTCGGCGACGAAGTTGTGGGTGCCTAGGACGGTGGCGTCGTACACCTCCTGCTCGCCGAGGCTCTCGACCGAGGTGATGGTGTCCCAAAAGATGTCGTTGGTGGCGAGCACTTCCAGGTCTGCGTCGTCCAGGATGTCGGCGACCTTGGCCAGGCGCTGCCGGCTCGGAGCGTGCTTCCACATCGTCGAGCCGGAGAACTTGGTGCCCATCGCCGCGGCGAACTCCCGGTGCGTGACGTTGCGTTCGGCAAGAACCTCGCGGACGTGCGACCAGACCTCCGTCGGCACAGTGTCCAGGTTGGTGTTGCCCTTGATGTCGCGCAGGGCCGTGGCAACCTCGAGCACCTTCAGGCCGCGGAGACCGTGTACGCCGATCTGGTCGCAGAAACGCAATTGGTTCTCTGCGCCGTAGATGTGCAGATGGTAGGAGTCGCGGTAGCCGGCCTTCTTCGCCGTCTTGATGCGGCTGAAGATGTTGTGGCGGAGGAGGAGGCGGGCGAGATCGTCGACGAGGCGGCGGCTGGTGCTGGCGTAGTAGATGCGACCCTGGCCGGACTTTGTGTCCCAGCGGACGGAGCCGTCGGTAGCCCAGAGGTGGCGGATGAAGTGGGCGACCTGCTCCTTCGGGAGCCCGAAGACGCCGGCGGGGATGAACTTCTCGTGGCTGCGCAAGCCGAACAGTCCCAGACCGTCGAGCCAGGCGGCGATCGGGTTGCGCTTGCCGCGGGCCAGCCGGTACGGCGCGGGGAGGCGAAGGCTGATCACGCGCGCGGCGGCGTACTCGTCGCGGATCGCGGTGATGCCGAAGCGCCGGTGCGCGGCCTCGGCGACCGCGGTGAGGTTGTCCTCGTCGATACTCGCGTAGCGGATCGGCTGGCGCTTGACGAAGGAACCGTCGCCGAGCAGGTGAGCGAGGACCGTGATCTCGTCCTCGTCCCATGGCGTGACCTGGAGCGGGGCCGGCACATGGCGAAGCGATCCAACCCGTGCACCAGGAGCCAGGTCACCCAGCGGCTTCCAGCCGTCGTACGTGAGGAACGGGTGGTTCGCGGTGGCGTTGATCTCGCGTCCCGAGGCGAGCTTCAGACGGAAGACCTCCTTCACCCCGCTCGGGAAGGCATGAGTCAACGTGCGCGGGACCAGCTTCAGCCGGTCGTCCAGCGACCAGACCGGGATGTCCCGCGCCTGCGTGGCCAGCAGTTCGCCGAGCGAGATCTCGGCGCCGTTGTCCGCGCGCAGCAGCCGGGTGTCCGCGGTCAGGCAGCCTGATTCGCGGAGGTCGGAGGCCATGGGGCGTTTGTCGGAGCGTTGTTCGGAGCCTCGGTTGAGCTGGCAGATGGCTACGACGGGGAGTTCCAGTTCCTTGGCGAGGAGCTTGATGGAGCGGGAGAACTCGGAGACTTCGAGTTGGCGGGACTCGACCTTCTTGCCGGACGTCATCAGCTGGAGGTAGTCGATCACGATCAGGCGGAGGTCGTGGCGCTGCTTGAGGCGGCGGGCCTTGGCGCGGATCTCCATCATGGTGAGGTTCGGGGAGTCGTCGATGAACAGCGGCGCCTCGGAGACCTCGCCCATCTTGCGGGCCAGCCGGGCCCAGTCCTCGTCGGTCATCTTGCCGTTGCGCATGTGGTGCAGCGGCACCTTGGCCTCGGCGGACAGCAGACGCATCGTGATCTCGTTGCGGCTCATCTCCAGCGAGAAGATGCACGAGGTCAGGCCGTGCTTGATCGACGCCGACCGGGCCAGGTCGAGCCCCAGGGTGGAGTTGTGGGTCGGGATCATCGTCTTGCCGGCGAGGTACAGGTGATCGGGGTTGTCCACCTCGACGCAGCGCACCGGCACACTCTCAACCTGGTGGATCCATTCCACCCGCCGATCGCCCTCACCGGCCAGCGCGGCCGGGAAGCCGTGCCCGGTGATCTGCCGCGGCGCCGACCCGGTGATCGGCGGTGTCAGTCCGGGACTCGCTGACATCGCCGTGAACAGGTCGGCGGTCGTGCAGACCACCGGGCGGCCGCCGTCCTCGACCCGCCACTGGTGCTCGGCGTCGGCGACGATCGTGCTGCCGTCGGAGAACGACAGCCGGAAACATGGCCGGTCGACCATCACCTCGGTCGCCGCCACCACTGTGGTCGGCCCGCCGTCGGCGTCGAGCAACTGGTCGCCGACCGCGACCTCGGCCATCGTGGTCCAGCCGGTCGGCGTGGGCAGCGGGGTGTCGAGCGCGAGCGCCTTCCCCATCGCGGGACGCGCGGCGACGATGATCATCTGGCCGGGGTGCAGACCGTTGGTCAGCTCGTCGAGGTCAGTGAACCCGGTCGGTACGCCGACCATCGCGTCGCCACGGGAGTCGATCGCCTCGATCTCGTCGAGGGCGCCCTCCATGATGTCCTTCAGCGGCGCGTAGTCCTCGGCGGTCCGCTTCTCGGTGACCGAGTAGATCTCCGCCTGCGCCTCGTCGACGACGTCGTCGACCTCACCCTCACCGGCGTACCCGAGCTGGACGATCTTCGTGCCGGCCTCGACCAGGCGACGCAGGATCGCCTTCTCCCGGACGATGTGCGCGTAGTACCCGGCGTTCGCGGCGAGCGGGACGGAGGCGACCAGCGTGTGCACGTACGGCGCGCCGCCGATCCGGGCCATCTCGCCGCGACGGTTCAGCTCGGCGGCGACCGTGATCGCGTCGGCCGGCTCGCCACGGGCATAGAGGTCGGTGATCGCGTCGAACACGATCTCGTGGGCCGGCCGGTAGAAGTCGGTGCTGCGCAGGGTCTCGATCACGTCGGCGATCGCGTCCTTGCTCAGCATCATGGCGCCGAGCACGCACTGCTCCGCGGCCAGATCCTGCGGCGGCGTGCGGTCGAAGCCCATCTCCGGGTTGCGCTCTTCCTGGCCGCCGCCCTGCCCCCCGCGGAACTCCGCCACGCTCACTTCGCCCGACCTCCTCGTCCGCCCACCGACGCGCCACCCCGACCATCGGAGGCCGAAGTTCGAACACCTGATCGAACCGTAAACACAGCCACCGACAGTTTGCGGACGGCGCCAGACACGCGACCGTACGCCGGTCTGGTCACCGGGTGCTAGCCGGTCATCCACAGGGGGTGTGGACGAGTTGTGGGAAACTCCGTGATCGGGTGTGCACAGGTTGGGAACAACCCTGTGGATATCTGCGGACAGGGATCCAAAACAGCCCTCTGACCTGCGGTTTCACCCATTCACAACTGTGGAGAAGAAAAAGTCCGCGACCTTCTTCCGGACTGTGGGATCCGGCCGTCTGTGCACAGCCCAGGTCAGGCACAATGGGCCGCATGCTCATGACATACCGCGCGCTGGCGACGGCGGCGCGGTGACTGGGGCGAGCCGGGCAGGACTGCGACGACTGATCGGTGTCCAGGACCGCGAGATCCTCCGGCTCGCCGTCCCGGCGTTCTTCGCGCTGGTCTCCGAGCCGCTGATGCTGCTCGCCGATTCCGCGATCGTCGGCCACCTCGGTACGCCGCAACTCGCCGCACTGGGCATCGCCGGAACGATCCTGCAGACGCTGGTCGGGATCTGCGTGTTCCTCGCCTATGGCACGACGTCCGCGGTGGCCCGGCGGATCGGCGCGGGTGATCACCGCGGCGCACTGGCCCAGGGCATCGACGGACTCTGGCTCGCGCTGCTGCTGGGCGTCGTACTGGCGATCGCCGGGCTGCTGCTCTCGCCGGTCGCGATCGCCGCGTTCGACCCATCGCCGGATGTCGCGGATCACGCCGTGATCTATCTGCGCATCTCGTGCTTCGGCATCCCGTCCATGTTGCTGCTGATGGCGGCCACCGGCGTACTGCGTGGATTGCAGGACACCAAGACTCCGATGATCGTCGCCATCTCCGCCAACCTCGTCAACATCGGCCTCAACGTCCTGCTCGTCTACGGCCTCGACCTCGACATCGCCGGCTCGGCACTGGGTACGGCGCTCGCACAGACGGCGGCTGGAGTGGCGCTGGTCGTAGTGGTCGTCCGCGGCGCCCGGCGCGACGGCGCCAAGCTGCGACCGGACAGACCGGGCATCCTCGCGTCCGCACAAATGGGCATCCCGCTGATCGTCCGAACTCTGACGTTGCGGGTGGCACTCATCCTGCTCACCTTCGTCGCCACCGCTCTGGGTACGACGTCGGTCGCCGCGCACCAGGTCGCATTCACTCTCTGGTCTTTCCTCGCGCTCGCACTCGACGCCATCGCCATCGCGGCGCAGGCGTTGACCGGGCGGGCACTCGGTGCGGGTGACGTGGCCGGCACCCGCGCGATCACCCGGCGGATGATGTGGTGGGGCCTGGTCTCCGGATTCGTCGGCGGGCTCGCTCTGTGGGGTCTGCGCGACATCTACGTCGCGTGGTTCACCACGGATCCCGAGGTACGACAGACGCTCGCCGCCGTACTGATCGTCGCGGCGTTGTGGCAACCCGTGAACGGCGTGGTGTTCGTGTTGGACGGCGTGCTGATCGGCGCCGGAGACGGCCGATACCTGGCGGTGGCCGGAGTGATCGCGCTCGTGCTGTACGTGCCGCTGGCGTTGAGTGTGCTGTGGTTCGACGGCGGCATCGTCGCGTTGTGGTGGGCGTTCGGCGGGTTCATGCTGCTGCGGCTGCTCACTCTGATGACGCGCGAACGCAGCGACGCCTGGCTGGTGACAGGCGCTACTCGCTGACGTTCCGCTGCGGCGTGTCCGGGCTGAGCTTCTGCACGTGGATGATCAGCAGGTTCGCCGCGACCACCACTACGAAGACAACAGCGAGCACCGGGTGACCGAGGCTCCACAGTGCGGCTCCGGCGAGGCCGAACACCAGGACCTTCACCACCGTCCGCACCACCGGCGTGCCCCGCTTCGCGGTGGGAGCGGCGTACAGGCCCCAGATGACGGCCGCGACGATGGGCAGTCCGACAGCGAGCAGAATCCGCAGCGCGGTGTTGCCGGTCGCTTGCGATCCCCACCAGGCGAAGATGCCTAAGGCAACCAGCTCCACGAGGAAGGCGAGCAGCAGGTTCGTCCACTTCCACATGTCAGATCCCCCGGAGGTTCGGTTGTCGCTGGTCGAAGAAGAGTCCGGCGGGCGGCTCCTCGACCGGCAGCGGCGGGATCGGGTACTCCGTATGGGCACCACGGCAGGCCGCGAACGGGCCGTCGGGGTCGAGCAGGACCGACATCTGCGGGTCCGCGTGGTCGCGCCACCAGGCCGACATCCCGGTCGCCGGATCCAGCCGCAGGTGCTCCCAGGCGCGCCAGAGCGAGTCCAGCCGGCTGAGCGCCTCGGCGTGCCGGAACCACTCCGGGCACCAGACGAACTGCTGCCCGAGCCGGCGGGTGTAGAGGTAGATCAGGCGGTCCTCGACGAACGCCGCGACGTGCGGGTAGAAGAGTTCCTGTTCACCATCCACCACGTTGCTCCTCGCTCTGCTCCCACACCGGGATGCCGACCGGCACAGCGGACCGGGCCTCCTCCCGCGTACTCGCTCCCGGATCGTACTTCGCCAGCGAGGCCTCCACGGCGGGGGCATCCGGACGGGCGAACCATGGCACCGTCTTCACCATCGTCGCCGGCATCCCGGACGGGAACACCACCGCGCGCCCTGGTGGCAACGCGGCGAGGTCGGACACCTCGAGGATGTGGTGCCGCTGGATCTGCCGGCTGGTGCCGCGTTCACCCTTGCTGTACGACACCGAGCTCGTGGTGATGTCGTAGTCGCCGATCAGTTTGCTGAGTTTCTCGAGGAACGTCGCGTCCGAGGCGCCACCGCCGTATACGCGGATGTTGGCGGCGGACCACAGCTTGTCCATGCCGCGCTCACCCCAGCACTCCGTCCCCTGCGCCCACGACTGCAGGATCGTCATCAGCACGATGCCGCGGGATCCGAAGTGGCTGTAGAGATCGGGCAGGTTCTTCCACCGGCACACGTTCGCTGCCTCGTCCAGTACGCCGACGAGTGGCGTCGGCAGGCGACCCATCGGGCAGCTCTTCGCATACTGCTCGGCCGCCTCCACGACGGCCACCGTCAACGCGGTGACCAGCGGTCCCGCCGTACCGGCGCCTTCCTTGGACAAGCTGTAGAGCGTGCCGCCCCCGCGAACGAACTCGTGCGGGTCGAACTGCGGGCGAGGGTCGTTCTGTCCCTGTGGGACGACCCAGCGGGTGACCTTGTGGTTGACCAGGAACTGGGCGCTTTGCTGGGCTGTGCCGTAGACACCGGCGCGCTGCTTGTCGGGCGCGCTCAGCACTCCGGCCATCGCGTCGGCAGACAACTGGAGGCCAGGCGTACTGCGCAGGATCCGCTCCGGCTCGTCGTTGCGCTGGTCCGCGAGCCAGCTGTAGACCTGCGTGATCGGGCGCCGCGCGACCGCCGCGGCGAGCAGCAGGCCGGCCAGCAGATCGGTGCCGGCGGCATCGAAGAACGCGTCGGTCTGGGCGTTCTCCCGGCGCTGCGATGCGACGAAGTGCCCGGCCAGGTCGCGCGCCTTCACCTCGTCGGTGATGTAGGTGAGCGGATTCCACCACCAGGCCGGCGGCTCCTCGCACACCTGCTGTGGGTCGAACACCCACACCGGTCCCCGCTCCTGCCGCGGACCGCGGGTGGTGTCGACGAGGTCGCGCTTGTTCGACGTGGCAACCACGGCCCCCGGCGCATCCAGGATCGCGGGCACGGCACGGCTCGACGTCTTCCCGGTCCGCGGTCCCCAGATGTCGATGTGCAGGTCCTCCCAGGATCCGAACAGCTCGAGGTCGCCGCGGACAGTCCGGCCGATCGGGATGCCGGGACCGGAGTGGCCGGCGCCGAGCCTGTCCGCGACTCCCTGCGCGCCCGAGCGGGTGAGCTTCGAGATCTCCGAGCGCTTCGCCATCAGGTACGCCTGCCTGTCCACCCGGCCGACCCCGCTCCGACGTCTCAGGCCGAGGACGGCGACCGCGATCAGCAGCACCAGGACGAACTCGAGGATCAGTACGCCGGTTGCCGCAGTGGACCACCGCAGTTGGCCGCCGATCAGCTCGACGAGTGCGGTCATCGGGTCTGGCACCGCGGGGGTTCCGTCGATCGCAGCGGCAGTCTTGAGCGCTCCCCAGATCCCCACGACGCCGATCGTGAAGACGCCGACGCCGATGAAGACGAGAATCGTCTCAGCGGACAGCACGCCCGGTCCGGTACTGCGCCTCCCGTCGGCCATCTACTGGTCGACTCCCGCTCGGGCGACCACACGGGTGGCCGGGTCAGGCGGCGGCATCTCCAGCACCGGGCCGGTCCTCCAGAGCTTGTTGGTGTCGTTGATCTCGCGCTCGACCGAGGTGAGGCTAACGTGCACCGGGATGCCCGGACGGCCACCGACCTTGACGAGGAAGTTGCCGCGGCCGGGCGGCGCGACCTCCATGCCGGTCGCCGGGTCCCAGGCGGGCGGGTCCTGCCAGCCGATGAGCATGTTCTGCTCCTCCTCGGACATCGGCACGACCTCGGTCAGGTTCTCCATCTCGGCGCGCGGCAGACCGCCGCAGACGACCATGCCTGACCGCTCGACGAACCCTTTGGCCTTCATCCGGTCCTCGGCGTTCTCGAGCGCGAGCAGGTCGGACATGGTGTGCGAGATCATCGCCGTCCCGACTCCGCGCTGACGGTTCAGTCGGGTCAGCGCGTCGACGCGGTCGACCAGACCACGGCCGGCGCGCAGCACCCGCCACAGCTCGTCGAGGATGACGAAGTAGTGCCGCCTCGGCTCCAGACCGGCGTCCGCCAACGCCTGCGACACCGCGACCGCGCCGAACCCGTAGGACCAGCAGGCCAGCAGTACGGCGGCCTGCAGGTTCGTCTCGGAGTCGTCGATCGAGGACACGTCGAACACGACCGGCCGATCGAGCCGCATCGGGTTGTCGGTCTGCGCGGAGAAGATCTCACCCAGCCGGCCACCGCCGACCAGACCGATCAGCGATGCCTCGAGGCCCTCGGTGATCTGCCGATAGCGATCCAGGCTGCCGCGATCGAGAGCGACGTTGCGCACCCGGTCCGGCGCGTCCTGAACGACCTGGAGCAGATCGCGCAGGACCGGCGTATCGATGGATCTCTCGTCGAGGACCTTGAGCGCCTCGTCGAGGATGGTCTCCTCGCGGTCCGTCGGCGGCGCCGAGCGCATGATCGAGATCAACGCGGAGACCATTGTGTGGCGGCGCCCGTGCGCATCGGCCTGAATCGCCTCGCGTGCCTTCCCGGTCAGCCGCTGCGCCGCCGTACGCGACTCGCCCGGGTCCAGCACGTTGAGATGCCCGCGCCCCCGCCCCAGCCGGATGACCTGCCCACCCAACGCCTCGATCAGGTCGCGGTAGTCAGGCTTCAGATCCCCCAACACCAACGGCTGCACCCCGTACCCCGCCAGCCCCAACGCCATCCGCCGGACCACCGTGGACTTCCCCAGGCCGGGCCGGCCGAGCACGAACATCGAGGGGTTGGAGATGAGGTTGGCCCGGGTGAACCAGTTGATCGGGTCACAGCACAGGGTGGCGCCGGAGAGGATGTTGCGGCCGATGGGTACGCCGACCATGGGACTGCCGGTCCCCGCGGCGAAAGGCCAGAGGCCGCAGACCTGGACTGTGGTGCCGCGCCACTCGGCCGGTGCCTGGAGGTACGTCGAGTAACCGCGACCCGCACCGGGCCAGCCGCGCGGCATCGGCCGCTTACCGCTGCGGACCGGGTCGGCCGGCTTCACAGTGCCTCCCGGATGCCGGCGGGAACGGACAGGTGGCTCTGCAGTACGACGCCGAGCGGCAAGCCGGCCACGAAGGCGGAGTCCTGCGAGCCGTACGCCGGCCGCAACAGGACGCGGGCGGTGGCGCCCAGATTGTCGATGGCGGCGATCATGTCCGGGATCTGCTCCGCGGTCATGACAGTGCCGGTCACGACCATGCCGAAGTTGACCAGGCCGGCGCCGCGCGCTTCCTCCTGTGCGGTCCGCTCCGCTGCCCTGGCCTCGGTCATGGTCCGGGCCGATGGACGGCTCGAGGTGGTGGCGCGGAACGACGCGTTGCGCTTGTCGGCCTCGACCACTCGGGCCGCAGTAGCCGCGTCCAGCGGACGGTAGAGCAACGTGACGCGCTTCCGATCGATGTCTCCATGCGGCGCGACCAGTTGGGACAGCACCGAGGAGAACACCTCACCACGCGGCGCCTGCGTCATCTGCCACGTCACCGACCACGCCGAGTCGTGCCGGTACTTGTCCCAGAACCCTTGCGCACCGGCCGGACCGACATCGGTCCACTGCAACTCCGGCACGTCCCCGTGGCTACGCGCCTCATCGATCAGTACGGCGGACGCCGGGTCGTACGCGATGCGCACGGTCTCGCACAACTCTTGGGCGGTGACCGGACGGGCCGCACCCGCCCCGGTGGCGTTGAGGCTTTGGGTGAGCGCAGGCAGCCGGGACGCGAGCTCACGCCCCATGTCCTCCTCTTTGCGGCGCTTGCCGCTGCGGTCCGTTCCTTTGAACGTCAGAGCGACTCGGGCAGAGATCAGCGCTGAGCCCTCCGGGTACGTCTGCACGACCTCCGTCAGCATTGCCCGGGCGATGGCCGGCGTACCGTCCAGCATGTTGCTGCCGACCTCGCGACGGAGCCGGCTGCCGGTGTCGGGCGCGCTCTCCACCGTCACCGACGCAGCCACGATGCCAGGCTCGTGGCCCAGCGCGGCGAGCCACTGACCCCAGTGCGCGACCCACACGTCCACCTGCTCTTGGTCCACCAGCGACGCACCGTCCGGCTCGGCGTTGATGACGACGGTGAAGTGCCGGGTGCTCGGGTAGTACAGCAGCGCGAACGGCCGCCCGTACGAGTCCTCGAACTCGCTCAGCTGGGACGCGGCGGCCAGACCCGGGAGCTGGAAGGTGCCCCACGCGGGGCGGCCGAGTGGGCCGGACCGGTAGATGTTGTGCTTCGCCATCTTCGCTCGTTCCCATCCGATCCGGGTGGAGAGACGTTGCAGGGCGGACAGCCCGTGCTTGTCCTTGGTGGTCAGCATGAGCAGGCAGACGCCGACGATCAGCAGCGTGACGATCGCGCCGATCAGACCGCCGGCCATCGTGGCCATGATCGTCATGACCAGCCCGCCCATCAGCAGAGCGGTGCCGAGCGAACCCAGGCCGGCGATCCCCGCGGAGGCGGGCTGCCGCCAGTTCCCGTACGTCCGCGGGACGCCGCGGACGGTGTCAGCGGCCATGGGTCACTGCAGGGCGCCGACGAGCAGCGTCGAAGATGCGATCACGATGCAGGCGGTGAGCACCCAGCCGAGCCGGGCGGCATGCTCGCCACCTTCACCGCGCCGCTGGCCGACGGCCATCATGGCGCCGGCGATCAGGACGCCGAGGACGCAGACGGCGAAGGCGATCCAGCGCACCCAGTCGATCACCAGCTCGAGTTTCTCGCCGCCGGGTGGCCGGGTTCCGCCGCCGCTGAGCGGTATCAGGGCATGCGTGTCCGAGATCAGATGGGCCAGCATCATCGCGGAGGGACCTTTCAGTACGGGGCGGGATAGTCCGCGGGGTTCGCGGCGCGCAGTGCGTAGATGGATTCGAGGACTTCGAAGACCTCGTCCGGGGTGTTCTCCGGCGTCGGAGCCTCCCCTCGGCGCCACTCCTCGATCCAGGGGATGTCCCAGACCCGCGGCACGCCGCCGCCGACGATGTCGGCGAAGTCGTCGAGCACCCGGGGCAGTCGCCCGGGCGCGTCCGCGATCAGCACCAGGCCCAGCACGGCTACGCCCTGGACCACACCGGACGCCCACTCGACCGCGGCCCGCTGGGCGGCCCGCAGACCGGAACCATGCGTCCGGGCGACGAGGACGACCGGCGTCGGCACCGGTGGTGGCGGGATCGGCCAGCGATGGTTCGCCGCCCGGCTCCCCGGAAGGAGGAGCGACATCGTGGTCTCGCCGGCGCCACCGTGCACACCGACCCACCAGAGTGTGTCCGCGGCCGGAATCGCGAACTTGGGCAGCCGCTGGTCCTCGGCCGGCGCGGAAACGCCGTGCTGAGGTGCGGACGGCCCGCCCGCGGGCTGCGGCGAGGGACCCGGCGGTGGCTGCTGCGGACCTGAAGTCGTCGACTGCCGATCCCACGGATTCTGCGTCATGGCCCCTCCTTTCGTGGTGTGTGACAACCTGTCGCTCACCGTATTCTCTCAATTCCCGGATGGACGTTGCCTGAGTTATCCACAGGCCGTGCGGCCCGCCGCTCCCTGGCCGGAGCAGTCGAGCCGGGCCGGGCCCGCAGAGTCCCGCGAGCCCGGATTCCTGGCCTGCGGTGGTCGCTGCACATGCTAGAACGGGGGCGGCGTAGTCGGATGAACGAGGGAGATCTGTGGCGGGAATGAGAGGTCGCCGTGGCTGAGAAGATCCCGTCCTGGCCCAAGGTGACGATCCGGTTGTACGACGACCGCAACGCCGAGGTCACCATCGCCGGGCGGACCCATCCGGTCAGCAATCACCGGGATCCACGGCAGGCCGCGATCGCCGTCGTGAGCGGTCGGGCCGGACAGCTCGGCCGGCCGGTGCGGGCCACCGCTGTGGAGTCCGACGGTTCCTCCTGGCCGCTGATCGTCCACCCCGACGGCCGGGTCGACGCAGTGGAATCGGAGAGCCGGAGCAGCACCAGCAGCAGCGGCGGCAGGCCGGGCTGGCCGGTCATCGCCGGCATCGCGCTGGCCGTCGTACTGATCGCAGGTACGACGCTCTACTTCACGGTGTTCCGCGATGGCGACAGCGACGCGTCGAAACCGTCGGAAGCGCCGAAGGTCCCGACGCTGCCCGAGCCGAAGGTCGTACCGGACCAGTTCTCGGCCCGGCCGGTGCCACCGGGCTGGTCGACCAAGGCGAGTTGGACGGTCGACATCGCAGCGAGGTCGGCGCCAGCGGTGTCACAGGACGGCAAGCAGGTCGCCATCCTCACGCCGGACGCGAAGGTCGCGGTGTTCGACAGCAAGGGCAAGGTGCTCTGGCAGGACAAGGCGCCGAAGGACGCGCTGAGCCCGGTCTACACCACGATCGACTCCAAGCCCGTGCTCGCGGTGGCCACGCCGGATGCCTTGTACTACTGGGCCGGTGGCGGTGCCGGCGCCACCACGGTGGGGTTGCCCGACCAGGCGCAGGTGCAGTTCTTCGGGACGTCGCCGCTGATCAAGGTCGAGGGCGATGCCGGTGCGAGCATGGTGGCCGGCGGCAAGCTGAAGGCGGTACCGAACCAGCCGCGCCTGTCCACAGTTCTGCTGGCCGAGAGCGACAAGGCGTTGATGGCGCGGTACACCGGTCCGCTGTTCTGGAGCCAACTGGACGAGGGTCTGCAGACCGTGAACCCGAAGGCGCCGTCCGGGTCGAAGGGCATCGAGCATGTGGTCGCCGCCAGCCCTGGTCGCGCGCTGGTGCTGTGGAAGTCGGCCACGAAGGACATCGTGATCCCGGTCGTGCACTCGACGGTGAACGGCGCGATCCTTGCCACCTGCCCGGTGGCGAATGAGGCTGACGTCGAAAGCTGGCAGTGGGTGCCGGACCAGACCGGCAAGGTCGCTGCCTGGGGCAACTGCGTGATCGACTTCGCGCACAAGTCGACGGCGCGGTACACCGACTTCCAGCCGGTTTCAGTCACGGGTACGACGATCTACGGGATGGTCGGCAGTGAGCTCGTCGCCACGACCCCGGGTGGCAAAGGCCAGAGTCTTCCCGCCGATACCGCGCGGCCGTGGGGTGTTGCGGATGGGCGAGCGCTGGTGGTGCACGACTCGACGTTGTACGCGTTGGACAAGAAGTGAATCGGTCGGGCCGCGCACTGGCGGCAGTGCTGGTGACAGCAGGCTTGCTGGTGCCGGCCGGGCAGGTGATGGCGGACGACGATCCCGGTCCGGTGCAATGGCCGCGAGTCGCTCCACCTGATGCCGGAGGCAACAAATCGGACCCGGGACCGGTCAAGTGGCCGAAGGTCGCCAAGCCGGAGAACGGTGGCGAAGGCAACGACCCCAAGCCACTCCCCTGGCCGACGCCCACCCCGGGCTGAGCAGGACACGACAAGGCCCGCATCCCCGAGGGAGATGCGGGCCTTGGGGGTTGCTGAGGTCAGACGGCCGCGACCTCGAGGCGGACCGTGGCGGCCACCTCGGGGTGGAGCTGCACCGAGACCTGGTGCTTGCCGGTGCTCTTGATCGGCGACGCGATCGCGATCGCGCGCTTCTCGACGAGCGGGCCGCCGGCGGACTTGATCGCGCCGGCGATGTCGGCCGGGGTGACCGAACCGAACAGGCGGCCGGTCTCGCCGGCCTTGACGTCCAGCGTGACGTTGAGCTGCTCGAGCTGGTTCTTGACCTCGCTCGCGTGCTCCTTGCCCTGGATCGCCCGGGCGTCACGCGCCCGCTTGATCGACTGGATCTGCTTCTCGGCACCGCGGGTCCAGCCGATGGCCAGGCCGCGCGGAACCAGGTAGTTGCGGCCGTAGCCGTCCTTCACCTCGACGATGTCGCCGGGGGCTCCGAGGCCCTCGACCTCCTGCGCCAGGATGAGCTTCATGGTTCGGGCCTCCCTCAGCGAGCCGTGCTCGTGTACGGCAGCAGCGCCACCTCACGAGCGTTCTTGATAGCGGTGGCCACATCGCGCTGGTGCTGCACGCAGTTCCCGGTCACCCGGCGGGCGCGGATCTTGCCGCGGTCCGAGATGAACTTGCGCAGCAGCGCGGTGTCCTTGTAATCGACGTACGTCGCCTTGTCCTTGCAGAAGCCGCAGACCTTCTTCTTCGGCTTCCGAATGATCTTGGCCATTGTGGTGCTCTCTTCCTTCCAGAGCCCGGCACACGTGCCGGAATGGTCTGTCTTACATGGTTACGACCCGGAGTGCCGGATCAGAACGGAGGCTCCTCCATCGAGCCGCCGCCCTGGCTGGCCCAGGGGTCGTTCTGCGGGGCAGCCTGACCGCCGCCACCACCGCTGCCGCCACCCTGCGGGGTCGCCCACGGGTCGTTCTGCGGGGCGCCGCCACCTTGGCCGCCGCCACCGTAGTTGCCTCCACCCTGGTTGCCACCACCGCCACCACCGAAGCCGCCGCCGTCTCCGCCGGGACCGGAGCGCATCGCCCGGGTCACCTTCGCGGTGGCGCTGCGCAGGCTCGGTCCGACCTCGTCCACGTCGATCTCGAAGACCGTGCGCTTGTTGCCCTCACGGTCGTCGTACGAACGCGACTTCAGCCGGCCCTGCACGATCACGCGCATGCCGCGCTGCAGCGACTCGGCCACGTTCTCCGCGGCCTGGCGCCAGACGGAACAACTCAGGAACAGCGACTCGCCGTCCTTCCATTCACCTGTCTGCCGGTCGTAGGTCCGCGGCGTCGACGCGATCCGGAAGTTCGCGACGGCGGCGCCGGACGGGGTGAACCGGAGCTCAGGATCGTCGACAAGGTTGCCGACCAGTGTGACGACGGTTTCGCCTGCCATTGCCGTTCCTCCTGCTATCGGGTGTGACTGTGTCTACAGCTATCAGTACCGGCTGGTGCCGACAGTACCGATGGCTGCTGACGACCCCAGGGTCAGTGCTGGTCCGGCCGGATGACCTTGGTGCGGAGGATCGACTCGTTCAGCGTGAGCTGACGGTCGAGCTCCTTCACCACCGCCGGCTCGGCGGTCAGGTCGACGACGGCATAGATGCCTTCGGACTTCTTCTTCACGTCATAGGCAAGCTTGCGACGACCCCAGATGTCGAGCTTCTCGACCGTGCCACCTTCCTTGCGGACGATGTTCAGGTACTGGTCGATGGACGGCTCCACGGTGCGCTCATCGAGCTCAGGGTCGAGGATCACCATGACTTCGTAACGACGCATGCGCGAACTCCACCTCCTTCGGACTTGGCGGCCACGGTCTCTCCGTGGCAGGAGGGCGATGCGATTCGCTTCACGCCGACACTTGCCGTCGGCGCCAAGCAACGAGCCCGGTCGATGGACCGGGCCACATCCAAGAGAATACCAGCGTCCGGACGCCCGCTTGACCATATCCACAGGCCTGTTCCGATGACTCTCCGTCACCGGTTGGCGACCACCGGTTCAGTACGCCGGACCAGCGGCACCAGCAGCGACACCGCGAGAACTGCCGAGATCACCGACAGGAGCGGGTACCCGCCGACGGTGTACAGCCAGGGCGACGTGAGCGCGGCGAGGGCGGAGATGGCCCAGATGGAGGACTCGACTCTGCTCTCGAGGGCTGTGCCGAGCAGGCGGGCGCTGCCGCCCAGGTAGCAGAGGTTCCAGGCGTAGCCGAGGAGGAAGAGCGCCGGCGTGAACATCGCACCGGACTGCGTGGTCAGAACGGCGGACGACAGCAGGAGGACAAGTCCGGCGACCATCACCGGCCGCGGACCCCAACGGTCGATGAACCAGCCGGTCAGGGGAGACAGCGCGAACATGCCGAGGGTGTGAGCGGACAGCATGACGCCCAGCAGGCCGAGACCGTCGCCCAGGTGGTGAGTGTGGACAGGGACCGCCGACATCAGCGCCACCATCACCAGATGCCCGATGACCATCACTCCAGCGGCGAGGAGGACCGGCGTACGGCGAGACGCCCCGGAGTGCTCGTGCCGCTCCGGCTCCGGCTCGTCCGCGGGGTGGACGACCCGGATGTAGCTAGCGGCGAGCAGAGCGGCGAAGACAGCTGCCAGCGCGAGCAGGAACGGGCCAGCGAGGGCAGGAAGACCGAGGGCGGAGGCCCAGGACTGGGACGGAGCCATCAGGAACGGACCACCGGCCGCGCCGGCGGTGCTGGCCCAGACGACAGCGCTCATCGCCGACGCGCGTCGAGGGGCTGCGACGGCTTCGGCGGCGGCGTACCGGGACAGCAGGCTCGCAGCGTTCCCAGCACCGAGCAGGAACATGCCGACGAAGAGCAGTCCCACATGTGCGCCGACTGCGGTGAGCACTGTCAGCGCCGCACCGACGACACCGACCCCGTACCCGACGCGGAGCGCGTGAGCGCGCCCGAGCCGCGCGGTCCACCAGCCAACAGCCATGGCGCCGGCGGCGGTGCCCAATACGCCGGCCGTGTTGGGGAGACCGGCCAGGCCGGGGCTCAACCGGTCGGAGATCAAGATGGTGCTCATCGCGCTCGCCGCGATCATGGCGGCGTTCATCAGCGCCGCGGCCAGGACGATGGGAATGAGCATGCCTACAACGCTAGAAAGGCGGCCACCGCGGCTCAATGTATGAAGTAAGGCGTTCGGCCTTGCGGAGCACCGATGTCGAAGGTGTTCTGGGGAGATGACCTTTCAGGAGCGTGAGCTGGACTCCACCGACTGGCAGATCCTGTCCGAACTGCAGACCGACGGACGGCTGTCGTTCAACCAGCTGGGCAAGCGGGTCAACCTGTCCCCGCCGGCCGTGGCGGACCGGGTACGGCGCCTGGAGGAGTCCGGGGTGATCGCCGGCTACCGGGCCGATGTGGATCCGGCTCGGGCCGGTCAGCCGCTGTCGGCCTTCGTCCAGATGCGCTGCACGACCGGTCGCTGCCTGCTGAAGACCACGCGGGCGGAGGACTTCCCCGAGGTCCTGGAGATCCACAAGCTCAGCGGCAACTCCTGCTCGATGCTGCGGGTCCGCGTCACCTCGATGAGTCACCTGGAAGGCCTGTTCGAGCGCCTCGGCGAGCACGGCGAGATGAACACGCACATCGTGCTGTCGACCGAGTTCGAGGGCCGTCCGGTGCAGCCTCCGGCACAGGAGTCGCGGCCGGTCACCCGCTCGGCGGGCTGGGGTTCGTGAGACCGGGGCGGTGGGGTGGGGAAGGATTCGGAACTGTCCGTGGACGGTTCTAGGGTGGGTCCCATGACTGTGAAACTTGGTGCGCACGTGGACCAGGCAGACCCGCTGGCCGAGGCGGCCGACCGGGGCGCCGACCTGGTGCAGTTCTTCCTCGGCAACCCGCAGGACTACAAGGCGCCGAAGCTCGCGTACGCCGATGGCGAGGAAGCGCTCAAGGAACGCGCGGCCGCCGCGGGCATCGACCTGTACGTGCACGCGCCGTACCGGCTGAACGTGGCGAACACGAACAACCGGATCCGGATCCCGAGCCGCAAGCTGCTGCAGCAGACGCTCGACAAGGCCGCCGAGATCGCAGTCAAAGGTGTGATCGTGCACGGCGGCCACGTCGGCGACGAGGACGACCCCGAGGCCGGCTTCGACAACTGGCGCAAGTGCATCGAGCGCGCCCAGCTGCCGGTCCCGCTGCTGATCGAGAACACCGCCGGCGGCGAGAACGCGATGGCCCGCCAGCTGGACCGGATCGCCCGGCTGTGGGACGCGGTCCAGGCGTCCGGCAACGACCGCCTGGAGAACGTCGGGTTCTGCCTCGACACTTGCCACTTCCACGCCGCCGGGGAGGAGTTGCCGACGATCGTCGAGAAAGTGAAGGCGATCACCGGACGGATCGACCTGGTGCACGCCAACGGTTCACGCGACGAGTTCGGCTCCGGCGCCGACCGGCACAGCAACTTCGAGGAGGGCCATATCGACCCGGCCGACATCGTCGCGGTGGTGCAGGCCGCGGGTGCGCCGGTCGTCGTCGAGACGCCGAACGCCGATCACGGTCAGAAGGCCGACATCGACTACCTGCGGGCGCACCTGAAGTAGCTACTCCTTCTTCGCCGGAATCACGTGGTGCAGCCAATAGGTGATGCCCCACGGCAGGAGCAGTGCCAGTGAGCCGGTGTCGCGCGCAGGGATGAGGATGTCCGCACCGATGGCCACCACCAGCAGGACAGTGGTCGCCTGGAAGACGGTGAACTTGCCGACCAGCGGCTGGTTGAGGGCGAGGCGGCCCACGGCGCAGGCAACGTCAATGGCGAGGAGGGCCGCGATCGAGATCGCTGCCAGCGCGACACCGGTCCACGCCAAGCCGCCGTACTGCGCTGATTCTCCGGCGACATCGGCGAGCAGGAAGACCCCGACGACCGCGGTGAGCGCGGCAGCGGCCCACAGCATCCGCTGAGTTGTCCGCCGGGCCCGTTCGGGATCGGGCCGGGATTCAGGCGGTGGATCGGGGTGCGCCATGAGTGGGACCGTAGCGCAGGCGGAACAATGGTCACCATGCAGACCTGGGCCGAGCGGTTCCCCGAACTCTTCGCACCCGGCTACTGGACCTGGGGTGATCTCGACGTCCGGTTCACCACCGAGGAGCCGCCGGACGAGCTGATCAGCAACGTGCACGTGGTCGCCCGGACGGCCGGCGGAATCGTTGTCTGCAGCAACGACCTGGGCTGGCGCTTCCTGCCCGGCGGCACCCGGGAGCCGGGCGAGACGATCGAGCAACTCGTCCATCGTGAACTGCTGGAGGAGGCCGGCGCCCGGCTGGCCGGTCCGATGACCTGGCTCGGCGCGCATCGGGCGGTGCATCGCCGGCCGGCGCCGTACCGTCCACATCTGCCGCACCCGATCTCCTACTGGGCCAACGTCGTCGCGGACGTCGTGATCGAGCAGGAGCCGACCAACCCCGAGGACGGCGAGCAGGTCACGGAGGTCCTCGTGCTGCCGCCGGACGAGGCGATCGCCTACCTCGATGCGCAGCCCGACGGCGTCATGGCACCGATCGTTGGACTGGCTCAGGCAATGGAGCTGGTGTAGCCGACCGCCACGGCAGGACGGCCGCGCTGAACAGGCAACACACACCGGCCACGACCATTGCCCCACGCAACCCCATCACCGCGGCGAGCGCACCACCGATCACCATGAACGCGGGCTGGACGCAGCGAGAGCTGATCGACCAGGCGGTCAGCACCCGGGCCATGTAGGCGTCCTCGGTGACCTCCATCCGGTACGTCGCGAACGACGGGTTGAAGGCACCGGCCATGAGCAGCATCCCGGCCTCGGCCACGGTCAGCCACACCAGCCCGGCCAGACCCGCCGGCGCGAACGGCAACGGCAGAATCCACACTGCTCGCAGTGCACCGAACAGCAACAGCATCTTGTGCAGCCCCAGCCTGCGGGTGAGCGGCGGCGCCATGCGGGCACCGAGGATGCCGCCGAGACAGGACACTCCGAGGACCACCCCGTAGCTCCAGGGCTCCATCTTGAGGTCGCGCAGCATCAGCACGGTGAGCAGCGGCGACGCCATCATCACCGGCCCGCCGAAGAGCTGCGAATTCCAGAACAGGGCGCGCAGCCCGCGGTGCCCGAGGATGTATCGCCAGCCGGCGGTGATGTCGCGCTTCTCATTCCGTGCCACCGGCTCCGGCTCCGGCCGCTGGATCCGGCGGATGCCCAGCGCCGACAGCAGGAACGAGACCGCGTCGACCCCGAGCGAGGCCGTCGCGCCGACGAGGCTGACCAGCGCACCGCCGATCGGCGGACCGACGGTCAGCGTCGTCCACGTCGTCTGCTCGAACTTGCTGTTCGCCTCGCCCCGCGCGGCCGCCGGCACCAGCGCCTTCAGGTGCGCACCACTCGCGGCGGTGAATGCGATCAGGCCCGCGGCCTGGATGACGCCGACGACGCACAACTGGGTGTACGTCATGACGCCGAACACCGCGGCGATCGGCACCGACGCCAGCGCCCCGAACCGGATCAGGTCCGCCGCGATCATCACGGGCCGCTTGTGCCGCTGCTCGATGAAGTCGCCCATCGGCAGCGCGAGGGCGGCACCGGCGAGCGTGGACAACGCCGCGAGCAGCGAGACCTTGAAGGTCGAGACGTCGAGCGCGAGCACCGCGACGAGTGGAAGAGCTCCGTTTCCTACCGCACTGCCGAGCGCACTGATCGCGAAAGCGGCCCAGAGCCGCCGGAAGTCTCGACCCAAGGACATCCCGCGATCGTAGGAGGCGGGACCGACAGAACTACCGCAGGTTCAGGCCGCGGTCGCACCCGTCCCGCTGGCGGGTTGTTTCACCGATGACGCGCAACAACCCGCCAGGCGGTACAAACCCCGCCAGCCGCGGGCAAACCACTAGCGCAGGTTCAGGCCGCCGTCGAGGAGGACGACTTCGCCGGTGATGTAGGAGTTGTGGACAAGTGACGAGATGAGGTCCGCGACGTCCGACGGCTGGGCCGCGCGGCGCATCGGACTCGAGGTTTTCCACAGCTGCTGCGCCTCGGTCCACGACGCTGTGAGTGGCGTGTCGACGAGTCCGGGCGCGACCGCGTTGACGCGCACGTCAGGTCCCAGCGCCGCGGCCAGCAACTTGGTCACGTGATTCAGTGCGGCCTTGCTGGCGGCGTACGCGATCGAGCTTCCCTTCGGCCGCACGCCCGCGTGGCTCGTCACGTTGACGACGCATCCACCCGATGCGCGAAGCGCCGGGAGAGCCGCCGTACACAACAACCAGGGCGCGATCAGGTTGACGTCGAGCAGCCGTCGCCAGTCAGCCGCGGACAACCCATCGAGCTCCGCGTGCGGCACCGGCCAACTGATCCCCGCGTTGTTCACCAGTACGTCGAGCCGCCCGTGCTCAGCAAGCACACTCGGCACCAAGCCGCTCGCCGCGGCATCGTCCTCGAGATCGGCCTGGTGATAGGACCCACCCAGTTCCGCGGCCAGCGCGACGCCGGCCTCGCGGCTGCTGCGTGAGTGAATGGCCACGACCATCCCGTCCTTCGCGAACCGCCGAGCCGTCGCCGCCCCGATCCCCGACGCGGACCCCGTCACCAACGCCACCTTCTGCACAGACACACCCTAGGCAGATCGGTAGCGGAGGCCGTCCATGAGCAGGTTGAGGGCACGGTCCGCCTGGTCCCTGTTCTTACCGGTGGCCAGGGCAACGCCACTGATGCTGACCAGGACGTCCTCGGCGGAGACGTCCGACCGCAGCTCGCCGGAGGCGGCGCCGGCCTCGAGGAGCGGTTTGATGGCGCCGACGAGCAACTCGAGGCTCTGGGCGTACGGGTTCGCACCGGAAGCGATGACGGCGCGGAGGGCGTCGGCCATCCCGAGCTTGCGGGTCATGTAGTCGATGTAGCGATCCATCCAGGCGCGGAGCGCCTCGGCCGGCGGCGTCGAGTCGAGGAGCTCGGGGGCGGCGGCACAGATCGCCGCCAGCTCGTTCCGGTACGCCGCCTCGATCAGCAGCTCACGGGTCGGGAAGTGCCGGTAAAGCGTGCCGATGCCGACGCCGGCGTCCTTCGCGATGCCGTCCAGCGTCGCTTCGAGGCCGCAGGTCGAGAACGCCCGCGCGGCAGCGGCCAGGATCTGGTCGCGATTGCGCTGGGCGTCGGCACGCAGCGGACGCTCGGTCATGTCCCCTCCCCTCAGACCCCAGAACTTAGCGGACTTGTTAATCGGAGGCCCCTCCGGTTAACTGGATTTACCGGAGGTTCCTCCGGTTACAGCGTAGCTCGCAGAACAGGAACAGACCTGATGAGCAGAATCACCACCCCCTTCGGCTATGACTCCACTGCCGCCGAGGTGATCGCCGGCGTCGACCTGACCGGTCGCCGCGCGGTCGTCACCGGCGGCGCGTCGGGTATCGGCGTCGAGACCGCCCGGGCTCTGGCCGCGGCCGGCGCCGACGTCACTCTCGCCGTTCGCAACACCGCCGCCGGTGAGCGCACCGCGGCCGGCATCATCGAGTCGACCGGCAACAACCATGTCTTCGTGGCGCCGATCGAGCTCGCCGACCGTGAGTCGGTCAAGGCCTTCGCGGCCAACTGGGACGGCCCCCTCCACATCCTGGTGAACAACGCCGGCGTGATGGCCGAGCCGCTCAACCGCACTCCCGAAGGCTGGGAGCACCAGTTCGCCACCAATCACCTCGGTCACTTCGGCCTCGCCCTCGGTCTGCACGACGCTCTCGCGGCGGCCGGCGACGCACGCATCGTCGCGGTCAGCTCCAGCGCTCACCTTCGCTCGGACGTCCACCTCGACGACCTTCACTTCGAGCACCGGCCGTACGAGCCGTGGTCGTCGTACGGGCAGTCGAAGACGGCCAACGTGCTGTTCGCGGTCGAAGCGTCCAAGCGCTGGGCGAGTGACGGCATCGTCGCCAACTCCCTGATGCCGGGCGGGATCCGGACCGCGCTGCAACGGCACGTCGCGCAGGACCTGCTGACGCAGTGGGAGACGGAGTACCGCTGGAAGACCGTCGAGCAGGGCGCGTCGACCTCGGTGCTGCTGGCCGCGTCGCCACTCGTGCAGGGCGTGACCGGCCGGTACTTCGAGGACAACAACGAGGCTCTGCCCAACGTGCCGGGCGAGAACACCGGTGTCGCGCCGTACGCGCTCGATCCGGAATCGGCCACCCGGCTGTGGGATCTATCGATCGAGCTCCTCAACAGCTGAGGTTTGATCAGGTGACCGGCTCGGCTACGGTCTGAGGCTCCGGGCCGGTAACCTGACCGACCGTGAGTGACTTGAGCATCCGGACCATCTCGGCCGACGAGCACGCGGCGTACGTCGCCGCGCAACCGTCGGCGAGCTTCCTGCAGACCCCTGGGTGGGCGGCTGTGAAGAGTGAGTGGAAGGCGGAGTCACTCGGCTGGTACGACCCGGCCGATCCGGCGGTGCTGGTCGGCGCCGGACTGGTGCTGTACCGGCAGATGCCGAAGGTGAAGCGGTACCTTGCCTATCTGCCCGAGGGTCCGGTGATCGACTGGGACGCTGTCGACCTCGGCCGGTACCTGCGTCCGCTGGCCGCGCATCTGCAGGAGCATGGGGCGTTCGGCGTACGGATGGGTCCGCCGGTGGCGACGCGGCGGTGGGGTGCGAAGACGATCAAGGACGCGATCGCCGGCGGACAGCAGCCGAAGCTCGGCGACGTACGCGCGGACGTGATCGAGCCGTCCGGTGCGACGGTGGCCGCGCAACTGCGGGCACTGGGCTGGAAGGCGCCGAAGACCGGTGAGGGGTTCGCTGCCGGGCAGCCGCAGTACGTGTTCCAGGTGCCGCTGGCCGGCCGCACCCAGGAAGACCTGCTGAAGGGCATGAACCAGCTCTGGCGGCGCAACATCAAGAAAGCGGAGAAGGCCGGCGTCGAGGTGACGCAGGGTGGTCCCGAGGACCTGAAGGCCTTCCACGCGCTGTACGTCGAGACGGCCGAGCGGGATCACTTCACGCCGCGGCCGCTGCCGTACTTCGTCAAGATGCTGGACGCGATGGCGAACCAGCCGGCCGGCTGCTGCGACTTCCGGATCTACAACGCCTACCATCAGGGCGACCTGGTCGCGTCGACGATCTGGGTCCGGGTCGGCGGTCACTCCTGGTACTCCTACGGAGCCAGCTCGACCGCCAAACGCGACGTCCGCGGATCGAACGCGATCCAGTGGCGCATGATGGCGGACGCGCTCGCCGCGGGCGCGTCCGTGTACGACCTACGGGGCATCACCGACACCTTGGACCCGAACGACCCGCACGTCGGGCTGATCCAGTTCAAGGTCGGCACCGGCGGCGAGGCCGTCGAGTACGTCGGTGAGTGGGATCTGCCGTTGAACAAGGCGCTCTACACCGCATTCGACCTCTACATGAGACGGCGTTGACACCATGCCCCTAGTCCTGCACGTCGATTCCGATCGATGGCGCGAACACCTGCGTTCCACGTGGAACCCCGACATCGTCCCGGTCGCCAAGGGCAACGGGTACGGATTCGGCAACCCCCGGCTGATGGCCGAGGCCCGGGCGCTCGGCGCCCGCACGATCGCGGTCGGCACGTACTTCGAGGTGCCGCCGGACCCGCGTGAGGATGTCGTCGTGCTGTCGCCGTGGCGCCCGTTCCTCGAGGTGCCGCAGAGCAAGAACGTGATCCACACCGTCAGCCGGCTGGCCGACCTGGTCTCGATCCCGGCCGGCAGCCGGGTGCTGATCGAAGTACAGACCTCGATGCGCCGGCACGGCATCGGCGCCCGCGAACTGCGGCACACGATGCTGCTGAACGCGCTCGACCGGATCCGGTTCGAGGGCTGGTCGCTGCACTTCCCGATGGGCGCCGGCGGTACGTCGGCCAACCTCAGGGAAGCGCAGGAGCTGGGCAAGGCGGCCGAGGCGGTCCGGCGCGGCACGCTGTGGGTGTCGCACGTGCCGGCGCAGAAGCTGGCCGACATCGGCGAGAACGTCAAGCTGCGGATGGGCACCGGCCTCTGGCTGGGCGACCGGGGTGCGCTGACCGTACGGGCGACCGTCCTGGACGTGCACTCGGTCCGCCGGGGCGAGCGGGTCGGCTACCGGCAGCGCCGGGTGAGCGGCGACGGCCACATTCTGGTGGTGTCGGGCGGGACCGCGCACGGTGTCGGCCTGGAGGCTCCCACCGCGGCGGCCAGCGTCCGTCAGCGGGCGATCGCGATGGCGAAGGGCAGCCTCGATGCGGCGGGCATGGCGCTGTCGCCGTTCACCATCGAGGGCAAGCAGCGCTGGTTCGCGGAGCCGCCGCACATGCAGGCCAGCATGCTCTTCCTGCCCTCGTCGGTGGCGCCCCCCGCGGTCGGCGACACGGTCGGTGTCGACGTCCGCTTCACCACCACGAGCTTCGACAAGGTGTCGATGGACTAGAACGGCCTAGGCCGGCGAGGCCAGGTCGATGACGGTGCCGTCGGGGCAGCGCAGGTACGACGAGACCTGGCCCCACGGCGTCTTCTCCGGAGCCTTCAGCGGCTCCGCACCGGCGTCGACGGCCCGCTGGAAGTCGCCTTCGACGTCCTCACTGGTGAGCCCGAGCTCGAAGCCGACCGCACCGGGCGTGCCGACGGCCGACAGGTGGCTCTGGCCGACCGCGTAGGTGGCGAAGACGATCTTGGTGTCGCCCGCGTCCACCTCTCCCGCGCCCTGGTCCCAGTAGGTCCCCTTCAGCCCGAACGCGCGCTCGAAGAACTCGATCGACGCCTTGGCGTCCTCGACATACACGATGGTCTTCGCGAACTTCACGACCCTGCTCCCTGTCTTGCGAGATCGACGGGACGGTCCCGACACCCAGCCTGACGCAGATCCGTCCGAAAGTGTGACAATCTCCGGCCGCTTGACTTCAGGTGGACCTGAAGTTGCAGCGTGAGGTCATGAGCTTTCTGGAGCGGATCGAGGAACGGGCCGGAGCGGCGGAGCTCCGGGCGGAGTCGTACCGGCTGCTGGGCCTGAAGCGGGGCGCGACCTGCGTAGATGTGGGTTGCGGCGCCGGGCATGCGGTCGGCGAGTTGGCCAGGAAGGGCCTCAAGGTGACCGGTGTGGACGCGGACCCTGAGGCGATCGACTCTGCCCGGACCCGCGTGCCCGGTGCGATGTTTCACGTGGCACGGTCCGACGACCTGCCGCTGGAGAACGAGTCGATGGACGGCTATCGCGCGGTCAGGTTGTTCCACCTGCTCGAGGACCCGGTCCCGACGGTGGCGGAGGCGCGGCGGGTGGTGCGGCCGGGCGGACGGATCGTGCTCGGTGGACAGGACTACGGCTTCCTGCTGATCGACAGCGCCGACCAGGACCTCACCGACGTCGTACTACTGGGCCTCGAGTCGCGCTCGGTGTCCCCGCGGGCGGCCCGCAGCCTCCGCGATCTGCTCCTCGACGCCGGGTTCCAGGACGTCGAGGTCGTCGTACGGACCGAGGTCGTGACGGATCACTCGGCGATGGCGCCTCAGCTGGAGCTGGCGGCGGCCGCGGCGGTGAAGGAGGCGCTGATCACGCAGGACGACGCCGACAGCTGGCTGGCCGAACAGGCCGACCGCGGCCGGCGCGACCGCTTCCTCGCGGCGATCCCGACGCTGCTTGTCGGTGGGCGTGCCTAGGGTGTGCTGAATGAACGAGAAGATTCCGTTGATGGGTGTGGTCCTCGACGCACCGGACGCGCAGGAGCTGGCCCGGTGGTACTGCCGGCTGCTCGGCTGGGAGCTCGGCGACGACGAGGACGGCTGGGCGACGGCGATCGGCCCGCAGGGCGTGACGAAGTTGTCGTTCCAGGGCGAACCGACGTACCGGCCGCCGACCTGGCCGAGCTCTCCCGAGCAGCAGCAGATGCAGCTGCACCTGGACTTCAAGGTGGACGACCTGGAGACGGCGCACCGGCGCGCGATCGACGCCGGGGCGCGGCTGATGGAGTTCCAGCCGCAGCCCAACGTGCGCGTTTACGCCGACCCGGTCGGCCACATCTTCTGTTTCTTCGTCTAGGACTTCAGCTGCCCGCGCCAGCGGACGGTCGGCAGTAGTGCGGCCGGGTCGACCCGGTCCTTGTTGGCGGAGACGATGTCGAACATCGACTCGATCAGCGTCTCCGACAGCAGGTGCGGCTGCAGGCCGAGGCCGACCAGACCGGTGTGCTTGACGTTGTAGTAGTGCTCGGCCAGCTCAACCCGCGGGTTCTCCAGGTGCTCGACCTGGACGGGGCCGGGGAAGCACTCCGCGACCTTCTCCGCGATCTGGGCGACCGAGTAGCTCTCGGTCATCTGGTTGAAGACCCGGAACTCGCCGGCGTCCGCGGGGTTCTCGACCGCGAGCCGGATGCACTCGACCGTGTCCCGGATGTCCAGCAGGCCACGGGTCTGTCCGCCGGTGCCGTAGACGGTCAGCGGCTCACCGAGTACGGCCTGGATGACGAACCGGTTGAGCACGGTGCCGAACACGGCGTCGTAGTCGAACCGCGTCGCCAGCCGCTCGTCCTGCACGGTCTGGTCGGTCTGCTGCCCGTAGACGACGCCCTGGTTCAGGTCCGTGACTCGCAGGCCCCAGATCCGGCAGCCGAACTCGAGGTTGTGCGAGTCGTGCACCTTGCTCAGGTGGTAGAAGGAGCCCGGCTTCTTCGGGTAGAGCATCCGGTCCTTGCGCCCGTTGTGCTCGACCTCCAGCCAGCCTTCCTCGATGTCGATGTTCGGCGTGCCGTACTCGCCCATCGTGCCGAGCTTGACCAGGTGGATGTCCGGGTTCGTCTCGGCGATGGCGTACATCAGGTTCAGCGTGCCGACCACGTTGTTGTGCTGGGTGTAGACCGCGTGTGCCCGGTCGATCATGGAGTACGGCGCCGCCCGCTGCTCGGCGAAGTGGACGATCGCGTCCGGCTCGAACTCGCTCAGCACCCGGTAGACGAAGTCCGCGTCGAGCAGGTCCCCGACGTACGACGTGAGCCGCTTTCCGGACACCTCCTCCCAGGCGGCGACCCGGGCGTCCAGGTCCTGGATCGGCACCAGGCTCTGCACTCCCAGCTCGGTGTCGTAGCCCCGGCGGGCGAAGTTGTCGAGTACAGCGATGTCATGACCACGATCGGACAGGTGGAGCGCGGTCGGCCACCCAAGGTAACCATCACCACCGAGGACCAGTACGCGCACGAGGGGTTCCGCCTTCGCAGTAGAGAGAAAAGTTGCCGTTGTACCTGTTCCTATCCCGGTGTGCACCAAACCTAACGTGATCAGTTCCACTTCGGAGGCTGAGAATTTGCTGGCAATCCGTCCCAGCCGTCACAGCCTCGCGGGGAGGGGGCACAATTGCCAGGATGCGGGAACACACCGGAGCCTTCAGCGACGCGACCGGACGCGACCTCGAGCAGGGTGGCGCCGACCAGCCGCGGTATCGCCGCTACCAGTACGACCTGATCGCGCCGCACTGCGGACGCAGCGTCCTGGAGGTCGGCGCCGGGCTGGGTGAGTTCGCGACCCAGTTCACCGGTCTGGACCGGTTGGTGCTCACCGACGCGGATCCGGACGCGGTCGAGCTGCTGTCGGAGCGGTTCGCCGACCGGCCCGAGGTGGAGGCACGGCAACTGGCGCTGGGCAGCGAGCTCTCGCTGGGCAAGCCGGTCGACTCGATCGTTGCCATCAACGTGCTCGAGCACATCGAGGACGACGCCGCAGCGCTGAAATCACTGGCCGGACTGGTGATTCCCGGCGGCACCATCGTGCTGTGGGTGCCCGGCTACCAGCAGTTGTACGGCGAGTTCGACCGCCGGGTCGGCCATTTCCGCCGGTACACGCCGGCCACGCTGCGCGACGCGTTCGAGCGCGCCGGACTCCGGGTCGAGCTGGCCAAGCCGGTGAACCTGCTCGGCGGGATCGCCTGGTGGGCGGCCGTTCGCCGCGGCGGCAGCACCAAACCGAACCCGCGACTGGTCTCGATCTACGACCGGTTCGTCGTACCGGTGACCCGGGCGGTGGAGTCGGTGGTCCCGGCCCCGTTCGGGCAGACGGTGCTCGGCGTGGCCCGGGTGCCGGGATGAGGCTGCCGCGGTTCCGGTTGTTGCTGTGGGCAAAGTACTCCGCGTCGTCGGTGATCGCGGGTGTGATCAGCGAGCTGGCGTTCGCCCTGTGCTACTGGATCGGTGCCCGCCCGCTGTGGGCGAGCGTGATCGCGTTCCTGGCCGGCGCGCTGCCGAATTACGTGCTGAACCGGCGCTGGGCGTGGGGCCGCAGCGGCCGGGCCGACCGCACTCGCGAGCTGTTGCCGTACGCAATCATCGTGGTGGTCACCGCGCTCGCCGCGGCGCTGGCGACCAGCGCCGCGGACCATTGGCTGCGGGATCGGATCGACTCCCACGCCTGGCAGACCGTGCTGGTCAGCGCGGCCTTCCTCGGCACCTACGGAGTGATGTTCATCCTGAAGTTCGTGCTGTTCGACCGGTTCGTGTTCGCCAAGCCGGAAGCCGCCGCAGTACGTACTCCCGCCACCACGTCCCAGTCATGACCCGGGCGTAGTTCGCGCCGTACACCAGACCCGGGCCCTTCTTGCTGCTCCCGTCGCCACGGCGGCGCATGGTCATCGGCAACTCGACGACCCGCGCACCGCTGGCCAGCACCCCGAGCAGCAACTCGGACGACTGGTACTGCGGCTCCCTCAGCGTCACCGAGCACGCGAGCGCCGCCCGCATCGCCCGGAACCCGAACGACGTGTCGGTCAGCTTCCGCCGGGTCAGGATCGACGCCAGTACGGCGAACACGCGCACACCGACCCAGCGCAGGCGACTGTCCGCGTCCTCCTGACCGAGCCGCCGGGAGCCGGTGACGAAGTCGGCCCGGCCCTCCAGGATCGGCGCGAGCAGCACGGGCAGCTCGTCGTTGTCGTACTGCCCGTCCGCGTCGGTCGTCGCGACGTACTGCGCTCCGCCCTGAGCGGCAATCTGGTAGCCGAGCCGCAGCGCGGCGCCCTGGCCGCGGTTGACCGGTGCGACGCAGACGTACGCGCCGTGCTTCTCCGCGATCTCGGCAGTGTCGTCCTCGGCACCGTCGACGACGACCAGTACGTCGACCGGGAGGCCGGCGCAGGTCTTCGGCATGTTGTCCAGGACGGCGCCGATGCCGCCAGCTTCGTTGTAGGCGGCAATCACCACAACCAGCGGCGCGAAGGCAGGATCGCCGTGCCGTTCGTGGAGGTCGTCGAGCGCCTGGGAATCGACCTTGTCCGGGTACTGCGCCAGTGGTGGGCGCTGCTGGCTGCGGCCGAGCAGAGCGGTCAGGCCGAGCGCGCCTGCGAACGGGAACAGCACCAGTCCGGGCAGCTGGTAGCGCCAGGAGAACTCGAAGGCGGCCGACCCGAGCAGCAGGATCACTGCCGCCGCAACTGGCAGCAGTGCGGCCGACCGGAGTCGTGATGTCCTCGCCCGGCCGAGCCCGAACGCCGCAGCGAACGCGATCAGGCCGGCGATGCCGAGCAGCAGGCCCGGGGTGTAACCGCCGTGCAGCTGGTAGGCGCGCAGTACCTTGGCCGGCCCGGTGTTGACGTGCGGCTCTGTACCGCCCCACTTCACCGCGGCCTTGGCGGTGTTGGGGTCGCCGAGGTTCGGGTAGGTGAGCTGGAACTGCCAGCGGTCCAGCGGCACGTCGTCCGGCGAGGTGGTGCGCGTGGGCGCGAAGCCCTTGAAGAAGTCCTTCAGTGCTGCCCACGCCACGTCGCCCGGCTGGTGCCGGATCACCAGCATGCTGAAGTCGGTCGCCAACTGCTGCTTCGTCGTACCGGGAGGCAGCGGTCCGGGCCAGTTCGGGTCGCCGTAGTGGTCGTGGGCGTAGTTGTCGACGCCCAGTCGGTGCCCGAGCGGTTCCTTGGGGCAGAACAGCCGGGTGCCGTCGTTCAGCGGCAGCTTCGCGCAGTTGGCAACGACCGCGGTCCGGCCGTACAGCACCTGGTTCTCGGCACCGGAGAAGCCCCACCGGCCGGTGTGCGAGTGGAAGTACGTCGCGTAGCCGCCGAGCACGATCGCGAACACGGCCGTGACCGCAGCGCTCCGGCCGAGCACCTTGCGCCAACTGGTCCGCCAGGCGGAGCCGACCACGACGAGGTAGATGACGACGGCAACGAGCAGAGTGATGCCGATGGTGCGCAGTACGAAAGCGGCACCGAGGATCAGCCCGGCGGCGGCCGCCCGCTTCCAACCGGGGGCACCCCATCCGAGCAGAAGCCACAGCAGACCGACGAGCAGTACGTCGAACAGAGTCTCGGCCATGATGTTCTGCTCGATCTGGACCTGGTACGCGTCCAGGAGCAGCGGTGCGGCGGCCAGCGCGGAGAGCCAGCGGTAGACACCGAGGCGGCGGCACAGTGCGTAGATCGCGATGCCGAGGGCGAGGCCGATCACATGCTGCAGGATCACCACGAAGGTGACCCCGCCGAGCGCTGTCAACGGCTTGAGGAAGAGCGAGTAGCCGATCGGGTTGAGCTGATCGGGCTTCAGTTCGCGCATGTTGTCGAGGTAGCGCACCGAGTCGACGTACAAGATCGCCGGTCGGTACGCGATCGTCGCCAGCACCCGGAGCACGGCACCCAGCACCAGCAGCCCGACGAGCAGCCAGTGCTTCCTCAACATCTCTCTCCCGCCCCCGAGCGAAGCGAGGGGACGGCGCAGTTGGCTGATCACTGGGTGGAGAAGTAGTGCCACGTGCGGGCGAGCCCGTCTTCCAGTGACACCGTCGGCGCGTAGCCGAGGTCGTTGGTGATGTCGACCACCACCGCCGGCATCTCACCCGCCGGTGCCTCGATGTGCTCAGCCGGCACCGGACATCCAGTCACCGTCCGCACCGTCTCGATCATCTCGAGCACCGACACCGAACGACCCGATCCGATGATCGCGCGCCCGTCGTACTTGCTGTCCAGCGCCAGCAAGATCCCCTTGACCACGTCACCGATGAACACCAGATCCCGCCGCTGCAGACCATCGCCGTACACCCGGACGCCGGTCCCGCTCAGGGCGGCCCGCATCATCCGCGGCACGAAGCTGTCCTTGTGCGACATCCCCGGCCCATAGACGTTGGTGAACCGCAGCGCGGCAGTCGCCATCCCGTAGCTGCCCGAGTACGCCGACAGCAGCATCTCGCACGCCGCCTTGGTAGCCCCGTACGGCGTCAACGGCCTCAACGGGAGGTCCGCCGTGATCGTCGACGTGCCGACGTCCCCCACGACCGCGTTGGTAGACGCCAGCACGAACCGGTCCACCCCACTGCCCCGGGACAGCTCCAGCAGCACCTGCGTGATGGTCACGTTCTGAGCGAACGTCTGCATGGGCGCGTCCACCGACCGCAACACCGAGGTCAGCGCCGCAAGATGCACCACCGCGGTAGGCCGAGTCTCGAACGCCGCAACACACGTCTCCTGCTCGGCAAGATCGCCCGTCACCACGTGCACACCCTCGTCCCACGCCGGGTCCGGCGGCTCCCGATCCACCGCGGTCACCGCAACCCCACGCTCCCGAAGCGCAGCCACCACAGCCCGCCCGATAAACCCGGCCGCCCCGGTAACCAGCACACGTTCGTCCATGCCCTCAACCTACCGCCGACCGACCAAACCCGAGACACGGGCGAACAGTGCGCGACGAACCCTTGACCGCGGGTGATCATGATGGGCAGGATCGCCCCGGGCGCGGGCTGACAACCTTGTCATCGGGGCCGCGTACTCCACTGGTGGGCAGCTCGCGCTGTCGTGCCGGTCCGGCCGTGCAAGGAGCGTAGATGGATCTCCGCCGCCCTCTGGGGCTCGTCGCGTCTCTCGGGCTAGTTGTGACAATGTCGTCTGCCATGACGTCAGCGCATGCCGTCCCCTCGGCATCAGACACCGCGCAGGACCAACCGGTCGTGACCGGATCCTCGTTCTTCACCTCGTTCGAGCCGGGGCAGCCGCAGCCGGGCTATACCGACGCGGTCGAGACCGGGGCGGACGGGCAGCCGCGCACCGACGGGGTCCGCGGGCCGACCCCGACCGGGATCGGCGGCAGCGAGATGGACAAGGTCACCAAGGTGACCGCGAACGGCGAGAACACCGGCGGCGGTGAGATCGCCACCAACGTGGCCGACGGTGACAAGTTCACCAAGTGGCTGGTCTTCGAGCCGACCGGCTGGCTGGTCTACGAGACCTCGGTCCCGGTGGTGATCCGCAAGTACGCGCTGACCTCGGCCAACGACGCCGACGGCCGCGACCCGCAGAACTGGACCATGCAGGGCTCGAACGACGGGACCACGTGGACGACGCTGGACACCCGGACGGGCGAGAGCTTCGAGACCAGGTTCCAGACCAAGGAGTACAGCTTCACGAACGAGACGGCGTTCAAGTTCTTCAAGCTGGACGTCACGCTGAACCACGGCGAGAACATCGTCCAGTTGGCCGACTGGTACCTGTCGAACGGCGCGCCGCTGCCGCCGCCCGGCCCAGTGGCCGAGTCGCGGCTGGACTCCGGCCCGACCAGCGCGTACAACGCCCGCGCCCGGGTCGGCTTCACCGGCGTCAAGTCGTTCCGGTACGCCGGGCACCAGACCGCCGAGGGCCGTGGCTACACCTGGAACAAGATCGCCGACGTGGATCTGAAGGTCGGCAAGGACACCCGGCTGTCGTACAAGATCTTCCCCGAGCACAGCGAGGGCGACCTCAGCTACCCGAGCACGTACGCCGCGATCGACCTGGCGTTCTCGGACGGGACGTACCTGAGTGATCTGAAGGCGAAGGACCACCACGGCTTCGAGCTCAGCCCGCGCGGCCAGGGCGACGCCAAGGGCCTGTCCACGAACCAGTGGAACAACGTCGAGGCGGACCTCGGCACGGTGGCCAAGGGCAAGACGATCCAGCGAATCCTGATCGGCTACGACAAGCCGTCCGGACCGGCCGAGTTCCGCGGCTGGGTCGACGACCTGCGGATCGCGCAGGCGATCAACCCCGACACCGCGGCGCAGAAGACCGCGTCGAAGCACCCGTCGGACCTCGCACTCACCACCCGCGGCACCAACGCGACCGGCGGCTTCTCGCGGGGCAACAACTTCCCGGCGACCGCCGTACCGCACGGCTTCAACTTCTGGACGCCGGTGACGAACGCCGGCTCGACGTCCTGGCTGTACGACTATGCCAAGGGCAACAACGAGGACAACAAGCCGACGATGCAGGCGCTGTCGATCAGCCACGAGCCCAGCCCGTGGATGGGAGATCGGCAGACGTTCCAGGTGATGCCGTCGACGGCCGCCACTCCGGCGGCGGACCGGAAGGCGCGGGCCTGGTCGTTCAGTCACGACAACGAGGTCGCCCGGCCGTACTACTACGGCGTGACGTTCGACAACGGCAACGCGGCCGAGATCACTCCGACCGACCACGCCGCGATGCTGCGGTTCAGCTTCCCGGCCGGCAAGGCGTCACTGATCTTCGACAACGTGAACAACAGCGGCGGCCTGACGCTCGACCCGGAGACCGGTGTGGTGACCGGGTTCAGCGACATCAAGAGCGGGCTGTCGACCGGAGCCGGCCGGTTGTTCGTGTACGGCGTGGTCGACCAGAAGGTGGTTGCCTCCGGCAAGCTGTCGGACGGCGGCGGCGCGGCGGTCGGCGGCTACTTCTCGTTCGGCCCGAAGGTGACGCAGGTCGAGCTGCGGATGGCCACCTCGCTGATCGGCACGGCCCAGGCGAAGAAGAACCTCGAGCTCGAGCTGCCCGCCGGTTCGAAGTTCGGCAAGGTCAAGGACAGCGCGCAGCAACTGTGGGACGCCAAGCTGCGCACCATCGAGGTCGAGGGCGCGACGGCCGACCAGCTGACCACCCTGTACTCGAACCTCTACCGCCTGTTCCTCTACCCGAACAACGGCTCGGAGAACACCGGTACGGCAAGCAAGCCGGTGATCACCTACGCGTCGCCGACCTCGCCGAAGGTGGGGACGGACACCCCGACCACGACCGGATCGAAGATCGTCGCCGGGCAGACGTACGTGAACAACGGCTTCTGGGACACCTACCGCACCGTCTGGCCGGCGTACTCGCTGTTCTCCCAGGACGACGCGGCCGACCTGGTGAACGGGTTCGTCCAGCAGTACAAGGACGGCGGCTGGATCTCCCGCTGGTCGTCCCCGGGCTACGCGAACCTGATGGTCGGCACGAGCTCCGACGTCGCGTTCGCCGACGCCTACCTGAAAGGCATCAAGGGGATCGACGTCCAGGCGGCGTACGACGCGGCGGTCAAGAACGCGACCGCCGTACCGCCGTCGCAGAACGTCGGCCGCAAGGGCATGGATCTCGCCACCTTCAACGGCTACACCGCCAACACCACCGGTGAGGGCTTCAGCTGGTCGATGGACGGCTACATCAACGACTTCGGCATCGCGAACATGTCGAAGGCGCTGTACGACAAGGCGAAGAAGAACGACCCGCGCAAGCAGGAGTACCTGGACAACTACAAGTACTTCCTGAACCGGGCCCGCAACTACGTCACGCTGTTCGACCCGGCGCTCGGCTTCTTCCAGGGCAAGGGCCCGGACGGCGTCTGGGGCAGCTCGCCGGGCACGTTCGACCCGCGCGACTGGGGTCACGACTACACCGAGACGAACGCGTGGAACATGGCGTTCTCGACGCCGCAGGACGGCGCCGGCCTGGCCGCCCTGTACGGCGGCCGCGACGGCCTGGCGAAGAAGCTCGACGAGTTCTTCAGTACGCCGGAGGACGCGCTGCACACCGGTGGGTACGGCGGCACGATCCACGAGATGCTCGAGGCGCGCGACGTACGGATGGGTCAGTACGGCCACAGCAACCAGCCGTCGCACCACATCACCTACATGTACGACGTCGCGGGTCAGCCGTGGAAGACGCAGGAGAAGGTGCGCGAGGTGCTGTCGCGGCTGTACCTCGGGTCCGAGATCGGGCAGGGGTACCCGGGTGACGAGGACAACGGCGAGATGTCGTCCTGGTACCTGTTCAGCATGCTCGGGTTCTACCCGTTGCAGGTCGGATCGCCGACGTACGCGATCGGGTCGCCGCTGTTCACCAAGGCGACGGTGCGGCTGGCCGGCGGCAAGAAGCTGACGATCAGCGCGCCGGGCAACAGCGCGAAGAACATCTACGTCAAGGGCGTGAAGATCAACGGCAAGAACTGGACGTCGACCGCTCTGCCGCACGACCTGATCGCGAACGGCGGCAAGATCGAGTTCGAGATGACCGACCAGCCGTCGCGGTGGGGCACCGGCCGCAACGACGCCCCGCCGTCGATCACCACCCCGGGCGAGGACCCGAGCACGTGGCGGGACTCGACCGAGGACGAGGGTGCGGTGATCGGGGCCGGTGACGCGGACGTGACCGCGCTGACCGACAACGACTCCAAGACCCAGGTCACGCTGACCGGCGCGACCCCGACGATCACGGTGGCGCTCCCGCAGGGCCGCCCGGTCGGGATCTACACGCTGACCAGCGGCGCCACCGGCACGGCCCCGTCGGCCTGGGTGCTGGAAGGGTCCAACGACGGTACGACGTGGTCCGCGGTGGACCGGCGTACCGGGCAGACCTGGCCGTGGCCGTCGTCCACCCGAGCCTTCAGCATCGCCTCGCCGAAGGCCTACACGCAGTACCGGCTGGTGCTGACACCAGCGGCGGGCGCCGCCGGTGTCACGCTGTCGGAGGTCGAACTGCTCGGCACGCTGAAGGGCGTCGAGGCCGGCACGCACCCGAGCGACAAGCGGGCCGCCGAGACGAAGCCGAGCCCGACTCCGTCGCAGTCGATCGACCGCAACTACGGCTGATCGAGCTCGCCGGTTCCTGTCACTTCTTGTAGTGGCAGGAACCGGCGAACTTCAGCAGTGTCGCCTGGTCCCAGCCCAGGTTGTACGCGCTGTTGCTGAGGACCACGACGCGGGTGCTCCTGCCCTGGCGGACGAACAGCTCGCGGCGACCGTTGCGGGTGTTGCCCGGGGTGATGACCGCTTCGTTCTTGCCCGCACGGACCTTCGGCAGGTCGGTCCACGGAGTCGAGTACTTGTCCGCGGTGAGGCCCTCGCCCTGGTCCATCAGTTGGGAGGCGCGGATCCGCAGGTACCGGCTCTCCGCGTGGTACTGCTCGGGGTTCCGCAGGTTCGGGTCGGTCAGATCCTGCTGTGAGGGATCGCCGTTCTGCTTGGTCCCGACGAGCTTGACCGCCCAGCCCTGCGGGATCAGGTCGCAGGTGATCGGCCCGGGGAATGCCTTGGCAGTGGCCACCAGCGGCACCGGGGTGGACGGTACGGGCGCCGGCGGCCGGTGATCGCCGGGAAGTCCACCGATGACTTGGCCCGGGGACCGCGACGGCATCGGGGCCGGGGTCGGGGTCGCGGCGGTGGTCGGCCCGGCGGGTTCTGGTGCCCCGTCCGTCGCCGTACCCGTCGGCAGCACTGACCAGCCGACGCCGACGATCAGGGCGGTGGCGACCGCACCACTGGCGATGCCGGTGGCCCGGCGGCGACGCAGCGCACGGCGGCCGCGATCGAGATCGGCGGACAGGTCGGCATCGCTGACGCCGGGCTCCGCACCGGCGGCCCGGTCGAGCAACTCCTTCAGATCGGTCATCGCAGGCTCTCCAGGGTGTCGAGTGGGTCGTGGAGGAGATCGCGCATCTTCGCGAGCGCGTGCGAGGTCTGGGACTTGACGGTCCCGGTCGAGCAGCCCATCAACTCGGCGGTCGCCTGGACGTCGAGGTCGCGGAAGTAGCGCAGCACCACCACGGCGTGCTGGCGACGCGGCAGCTTCGCCAGCGCCTGCAGCACGGTCAGCCGCTCCGCCTGGTCCGGGCCAGGGGCCGGGTCCGCATCCTGCAGGTGGTCGGTGCTGGCTTCCCGGTGACGCCAGAGCCGGCGCCGTTCGTCCAGGAACGTGTTCACCAGGATCCGGTCCGCGTACCGGGCAGCGCCGTCCTCCCGGCGTACCTTCGTCCAGTGCACGTAGAGCTTGGTCAGGGCGACCTGGACCAGGTCCTCGGCCCAGTACGCGTCCCCGGACGTCAGCAGCCGGGCCGTCCGCAGCATCCGGCCGCGGTGCACTGCTGCGTATTCCAGGAACTCGGCGTCCCGATCCGTCACGGTCCGGCCCCCTCAGTCGTCGGCGATCTCCACCCTGGAACTACTGGCCGACCACCGGCGGCGGTTGCATGCCGTCCGACAGCAGTATGGGCGGCAGCCCGACCGGCCACCGCCCACGCTGGACGATTCTCGGCGGAGCCTGCCCCTGAAAGGTTCCGCCGGAACATTTGAGAGGGGTGGCGGTCCCCGCCCGGACTGCCAC
The DNA here is from genome assembly GCF_043197265.1 of Kribbella sp. NPDC049227. Lineage (NCBI taxonomy): Bacteria > Bacillati > Actinomycetota > Actinomycetes > Propionibacteriales > Kribbellaceae > Kribbella > Kribbella sp. NPDC049227. The sequence goes on from NZ_JBICST010000004.1 coordinate 490,620, forward strand.
CCCTTCACACCTAACGACGTCCGAGCCCCCTCAGGGGTTGCCTACCCCGCAAACTGTCCACATGCCGGACGGTTCAGGCGTGAACAGGGCCCGTCAGCCGGTCCAGCGGCCGGTGAAGAAGGCGGCCGCCCAGATCGCGGCCAGGGGTATCGCGAGCGCCAGGTAGAGGCGGCCGAGCCAGAGTCGGCGCCTGCTCATGACCGCCAGGCCGATCCACAGCGGCCACCAGAGCAGCGTCGCCCGGGTGAGCGAGTAGATCCAGAACGACGTACAGAACGCGCCGACGGTGGCAGCGACCCAGGCGGCCTCACCCCAGGAACGACGCCGGATCAGCCACGCGAGGAGCAGCAGGCCGACCACGAGCGCGACCAGTTCGGCCCGGAACATCCAGGTCCAGTCGCTGCGGTCGGCGGCGAAGTGGCCCTTGGTCGCGGCCTCGATCGTGTGCATCAGCGAGGTCCACGGCCAGGTGAACTCGCGCGCCCAGCCCTTCTCCTGCGCCTCCTGCCAGGCGAACCAGGAGCCGTGGATCTGCTTCAGGTACGCCATGAAGGCGAGCACCGGGACGGCCGGCAGGGCCAGCCACGGGAGCGACAGCCAGTCGCGCTTCTTCGACGTGACGAACTCGACCACGAGGGCGAACGCGAGGAAGATGCCGGACACCCGCACGGTCGAGGCCAGCGCGACGAAGATCGCCGCGCGCGCCCACCGGCCCTGCCGTGCCGCCAGCCAGGCGGGGAACGCGAACGCGCAGAACAGCGCCTCGGTGTACCCGGCGGCCAGGAACACACCGACCGGAGCGCCGTACCAGATCATCGCGGCGTGAGGACCGAGGTCCTTCAGTTCCGGGAACTCGTACTGCGCCAGTCGCGCCAGGTACACGCCCGCGACAGCACTGGCGACCGCGGACACGACGATGCCGGCGGCAACGTAACCGATCCCGGTCCAGCTGACGATCCGGACCAGCAGCGGGAATCCGGGGAAGAACGCGGCCAACGGCGCCCCGGACGGCTCACCGTTGTTGTAGCCGAACTCCGCGACCGCCTTGAGGTGCCAGACGTCCCACTGCAGCCAGGCCCGCCAGACGTTCGGGTAGTCGCTGCCGCGGTTGAACAGCAGGGGCGCGGACACCGACAGCATGAACAGCGCTGCCCGGGTGACCAGCCACCACCCGAGCACCTCCCGGCCCATCGCGGTCGGCAGCCATCGCGACAGCCCGACGCCGTCGGCCCGGGCCCGCCGAGCCCGGCCGGGCTTGCCTTCGTCGCCGGCCGTCCGCTCGAACACGGGGGCCGGCTACTGGTCGCCGCCGCCGGGAGTGTCCGGCGTGTTGGGCGTGCCACCTGTGGGGAACGGCCAGCCCGGAGGTGTCCGGGGAGGCTTCTTCGTCGGCTTCGGGCTCGGGCTGGTCGGCGGTGTGTCGCTCGGCGTGGTGGTCGGCGGCGGCGGCGGAGTGCTCGTCGGCGGTGCGGGTGGCGTGCTGGTCGGCGTCTCCGACGGCGTGAAGGTCGGCGTCGGGCTGTCCTTGAGCTCGTCCTCGTCGGGATCCTGGAAGCCCTCGTCCGGCTGACCGGCCAGTGCCGGGTCCATGAAGGCCAGCCAGGTCTTCAGCGGCCAGCCGCCACCGAAGAACGCGTCGTCACTGGAGTACGGGTCGAGGTCGCCCTCACCGGTCGTGCCGGCTCGGTACAACACCGAGGTGGACAGTTGCGGCGTGTACCCGGTCCACCAGGACGTCAGAGTGTCCTCGCCGTCCTTGCAGCCGTCGCAGGCCGCGTTCGCCTTGCGATGCTCGGCCGCCACACCACCGGCCGTACCGGTCTTGCCGGCCACCGGGCGGTCCAGCTCCTTGGCGTCCTCGCCGGTGCCCTTCTCGACCACGTCCTGCAGGGCGTAGTTGACCATCCGGGCGACGTTCTTGTCGATGCGTTGGGCCTTCTGCTTGTCCAGGCTCTTCTCGGACCACAACACCTTGCCGTCGGGACCGGTCACCTTCTTGATCGTGTGCACCGGGGCATACATGCCGTCGGCCGCGAACGTCGCGTAGGCGTTCGCCATGTCGACCGGCGAGGCGTACGGGTCCGGGCCGAGGACCGTGGACGGGTTGTTCCGGCCGATCTCGAGCGCCTTGGTCTTCGGGATGCCGGCCGCCTCGGCCGCGTCGACGAGCTTGGCCGGACCGTTCTCCATCTTGTTGTCGACCAGGTCGTAGAAGGCGGTGTTGATCGACTGCTCGGTTGCCTTGAGCAAGGTGACGTCGCCGTAGTCCTCGTCGAACTCGTTGTTCAGCTCCTGGCCCTGGATCTCGATCGGACTGTCGCCCTGGAAGATGTCCCAGACCGACGTGCCGTCCTTCAGCGCGGCCGCGAGTGCGAACGGCTTGAACCCGGATCCCGGCCGGGCCGGTCTGGTGGCCCAGTTCAACTGACTCTTCAGGAAGTCGGGTCCGCCGTACATCGCGACCAGCTCGCCGGTGCCCGGCCGGACCGAGGCCATGCCGACATGCAGGTTGTTCCGCTTCTTCGGCAGCTCCTGAGTCCCGGCGTTGACGATCTGGTTCTGCGCCTTGAGGTCGAAGGTGGTGACCACTTTCAGGCCGCCGCCGCTGATCTGGTCCTCGTCGAAGCCCAGCCGCTGCAGTTCCTTGCGCGCCATGTCGAGCAGGAAGCCGTTCGGGCCCTTGAAGCGGTTGCTCTTCTTCTTCATGTTCATCTTCGGCAGCGACTTGCTGTACGCCGTCTGCTGCGCCTGGGTGATGGTGCCGTTCTGCCGCATCCCGTCGAGAACGTACCTGTAGCGCTCGAGGATCCGCTTCGACGCGCGCGGGTCGTTGATGTCGAACAGGCTCGGGTTGTTGAGCACCGTGGCCAGGAAGGCGGCCTGCGGGACGGTCAGCTTGCGCGGATCCGGTTGCTGGAAGTAGGCGTCGCCGGCCGCGGAGATGCCGTACGCGCCATAGCCGAAGTAGACGGTGTTCAGGTAGCCCTCGAGGGTCTTGCTCTTGTCCTGCGACCGGCTCAGCTTGGTCGCGATGAACAGTTCCTGGAACTTCCGGGAGACGGTCCGCTCCTGGGTCAGGTACATGACCTTGACGTACTGCTGGGTGATCGTCGACCCACCCTGCAGCTGCTCGCCGCGGGCGATGTTCCACGCCGCCCGGATCATGCCCGACGGCGAGATGCCGGGGTTGGTCCAGAAGGTGCGGTCCTCGGCCGCCGTGACCGCGTCCTGGACGTGCTTCGGGATCTGCGCCAGCGGCACCGAGTGCCGGTTCTGATCGAAGAAGGAGCCGAGCGGCTGCTTGCCGTCGGCGAACGTGACCGTCGTCGTGTTGGTCGCGAACTCCTTGTTGGGGTCCGGGATGTCCGTCGTCTGGTAGACGATGAAGAAGGTCGCGACGGCGCCGATGACGCCGACGAAGAAGAGTGCGGCCAGCCAGCCGAGGACCCGGAGCGCCCAGTGCTTCTTGGGCTTGCGGGCCGGGACGGCCCTTCTACGAGCTTCACTCACTGTGCAATCCTCGACGATCTCGCGGAAGTCATTGCCCCACAGACTACGGTGGGTGTGGTAACGGCCCCGAATCCGCTCCGGATGCTAACAAGCCGAGCGGTCACCCGGGCGTGCGCCGGGCCAGGCCTTACCCAGATCTTTCCGGGCGGAAGCAAGCGATTTCCGCCCGGATCACCCGGTGACGTGCGGTGCGAGCAAGGTCACGGCGATCAGCGCCGCCGGGAAACAGGCCAGGAACATCGTGAACGTGTAGCCCATGATGTCGCGCGCCTTGAGCCCGAGGATGGCCAGCGTCGGCAGCATCCAGAACGGCTGCAGCAGGTTCGCGCTCGCCTCGCCGAGGTCGTAGACCACCACCATCCAGCCGGCGTCCACCTTCAGCTCGTTGGCGGCCTGCAGCACGTACGGCGCCTCGATCACCCACTTGCTCCCGCCACTCGGCACGAAGATGCCGAGGATGCAGGAGTAGATCGCCACCAGCGGCGGGAACAGGAACTGGTTGCTTGCCTGCACCAACCAGCCCGCCAGCCGGGCGGAGATCCCGGTGTACGCGATCATTCCGAAGATGCCGCCGTACAGCGGGAACTGCAGCAGGACGCCGGCCGCCGCGGGCGCGCCGTCGCGGACCGCGCGGGCCATCCGCCACGGCCGCCAGTGCAGCAGCAGGGCGAGCAGGAACAGGATCAGGTTGACGGTGTTGAGGTCGAGCGCGCTGAAGAAGTTCTTCCCGCTGAAGTAGCGGACCAAGTAGACCGCTCCGAGCAGCACGATCAGCAGACTGAACAGTGGGGAGTGCTCGAGCCAGTCCCCCGGCCGGCGGATTTCGCTCTCCTCCCGCTGACCGTTGTACGCCGATCCGCGGCCGACGAGTGGCCGCAGTTCGATCCCGAGGTGTTCGGCGGTCCGTGACTTGTCCTCGCCCGGCGCGATGATCCACGCCATCCCGACGCCGACGACGTACACGACGAGGGTCGCCAGAACGGCCTGCCAGGTGAAGATGGTGTCGCTGAGCGGGATCAGCCCGCTGGCGTGGCCGCTCGCCTTGATGACCTCCTGCACCGGCGCCGGACTGCTGCTCGCACTGGCCACCTGCAGCGCGGCCGAGCCGGACAGCCCCTGCGCCCACACCGTGCCGAGGCCCAGGAACGCCATGGCGCCCAGCGCGCGGTAGTCCGCCTTGGGCACGTTGCGGGCCACCTCACGCGCCAGGATCGCGGCGAAGACGAGGCTGAACGCCCAGTTCAGGTACGACGCCAGCATGGCCACCGCCGCGACGAACGCGACCGCGGTCCGCGGGCGCTGCGGGATCCTGGCCAGTCGGGCGATCAATCGGGCGACCGGTCGACTGGTCGCGACGGCGTACCCGCCGATGATGATCATGACCATCTGCAGCGTGAACGTGATCAGGCTCCAGAACCCGAGGCCCCACGCGTCGACCAGACCGAAGCCCTTGGTCGCGGCCGGATCGTCGGGGCGCTTGAGCAGCGGCTCACCGGTGACCAGCCCGAACAGCAGCACGACGAAGGTGCCGACCAGTACGAACCCGAACGCGTCCGGCAGCCACTTCTCGGTGAAGGCGGTGAACCGCAGCGCGACCTGGGCCAGCGGGCCTCCGCCGTTCGCACCGCTCTCGACGTCCTGCTTCGCGTGCTTCGCCTGGCTGTCGGCCATGACCCTCCGCTCCTGAACCACGACGCTGTGTCACACGATTAAACGCAGATCGGCGCCTGACCTAACAGGTTTCTCGGCGTGCCGCGTGATCAAGCTGACAAAGGGCGGCTTTGTCAGGAGTTGTCCACAGTCCTCGGGTCTGCTTACAGTGGCGAAGCGATGTATCGAACCGATACATCAGGTCATGACAAACTGGACCGTGGGAGGTGGGGTCATGGGAAACCGCAGTGGGGTCCTGGAACTCGCCGTACTCGGTCTGCTGCATGAAGCGCCGATGCACGGTTACGAGCTCCGCAAGCGCGTCAACGCCCAGTTCGGCTGGGGGCGCGTGCTGTCGTTCGGGTCGCTCTACCCGTGTCTGAAGGCGATGCTCCGCAACGGCCTGATCACGGCCGACCCCGGTACGCCGGGGACGGGCCGCAGGCCGAAGATCGTGTACACGATCACCGCCGACGGCAAGGACCACTTCGCGCACGCGATGCACGATGCCGGTCCGTCGGCCTGGGAGGACGACACGTTCGGCGTCCGCTTCTCGTTCTTCGGCCGGACCGATCCGGCCACCCGGTTGCGCATCCTCGAGGGCCGCAAGGCCCGGATGGAGGAGCGGCTGGCCAACTTCCGGGCGGCGATGACCCGGACGGCGGAGCGAGTCGACGCCTACACCCTCGAGCTGCAACGGCACGGCCTGGAGTCGGCCGAGCGCGAGGTCCGCTGGCTGAACGAGCTGATCGACGGCGAGCGGCGGCAACAGCGGCCCCCTGACCTGCACCAACCGCCTAATTGAAGGAGTTCCAGATGACCTCGATCCGCGTAGCGATCGTCGGTGTCGGCAACTGCGCCAGCTCGCTCGTCCAGGGCGTGCACTACTACCGCGACGCGAAGCCCGACGAGCGCGTCCCCGGTCTGATGCACGTCCAGTTCGGCGAGTACCACGTCCGCGACGTGCAGTTCGTCGCCGCCTTCGACGTCGACGGCAAGAAGGTCGGACTGGACCTCGCCGACGCGATCGGCGCCAGTGAGAACAACACGATCAAGATCTGCGACGTGCCGCCGACCGGCGTCACGGTGCAGCGCGGTCACACCCTGGACGGTCTCGGCAAGTACTACCGCGAGACCATCACCGAGTCCGACAGCGCACCGGTCGACGTGGTCGCCGCGCTGCGCGAGGCGCAGGTCGACGTACTGGTCTGCTACCTGCCGGTGGGCTCGGAGCAGGCTGCCAAGTTCTACGCGCAGTGCGCGATCGACGCGGGCGTCGCGTTCGTCAACGCGCTGCCGGTCTTCATCGCCGGCACCAAGGAGTGGGCGGACAAGTTCACCGCGGCCGGCGTACCGATCGTCGGCGACGACATCAAGTCGCAGATCGGCGCGACCATCACGCACCGCGTGCTGACCAAGCTGTTCGAGGACCGCGGCGTGACCGTCGACCGGACCTACCAGCTGAACGTCGGCGGCAACATGGACTTCAAGAACATGCTCGAGCGCGAGCGGCTGGAGTCCAAGAAGATCAGCAAGACCCAGTCCGTCACGTCGCAGCTGCGCGACGAGATCGACGCCCGCAACGTGCACATCGGCCCGTCCGACTACGTGGCCTGGCTGGACGACCGCAAGTGGGCGTTCATCCGGCTCGAGGGCCGCAACTTCGGCGACGTACCGCTGTCGCTGGAGTACAAGCTCGAGGTCTGGGACTCGCCGAACTCGGCCGGCATCATCATCGACGCGATCCGCGCCGTGAAGATCGCCAAGGACCGCGGCATCGGCGGCCCGATCCTGTCCGCGTCGTCGTACTTCATGAAGTCGCCGCCGGAGCAGTACGCCGACGACGTCTGCCGCGACCTGGTGGAGAAGTTCATCCGCGGCGAGGTCGAGCGCTGACGTACGTCGTTCAGCCCCGCGGTCACCGGTGTGGTGGCTGCGGGGCTGTTCTATAGATTGGCCTGATGCGGCTGCATGTGGGGTGTGCGCAGTGGACCCACGCCGCCTGGCCGCAGCCGTCGCGGTCCAAGCTGGAGTGGTACGCGTCGTGGTGCAACGCCGTCGAGAGCAACACCACCTTCTACGCGACGCCCGCACAGTCGACCGTCGCCGGCTGGGCAGCGCAGACGCCACCTGACTTCCGCTTCGTGGTGAAGCTGCCGCAGGTGATCAGCCACGAACGGCGGTTGACCGGCGTCGAAGGCGAACTGCGTGCGTTCCTGTCCGCCATCGAACCGCTCGCCGAACGCAACCACGCTGTGTGGATCCAGCTCCCGGCCTCCTTCTCCCCCACCGACCTCGGCACGCTCGCCGCGTTCCTCCACTACGCCCCTCGCGGCTACCGGTACGCCGTCGAGGTCCGCCACCCGGCGTTCTTCGACGACGCGGTTGCCGCCGGTCAACTCGAACGGGTCCTCGGGCGCGTCGATGCCGAGTGGATCCCGTTCGACACGGTCACGCTCTTCGGACGCCGACCGACCAGCTACGCCGAGCGCGACGCATGGATGAAGAAGCCACGCGTGGTACGGCGTACCCGCGCGCTGACCGCGTTCCCGATCGTCCGCTACATCGGCCGGGACTCGGTCGCCGAAACCGTCGAAGGCTGGACCTACCTGGTCGACCTCGTCGTGAACTGGCTGGACGAAGGCCGCTCACCCACGATCTTCCTCCACACCCCCGACAACGTTGAGGCCCTGAACCTCGCCCGCCGCTTCCACGCGGACGTCCGCGCTGTCCTCCCCTCTCTCGAGCCTCTCCCCGAGCCCGTCGAGCTCGATCCTCCGACGCTCTTCTGACTCGCGGTCCGGAGTTATCCACAGCTGAGAAGTTCGCCGCTGGGACAGGGGCGAATCTCCATATGTTCTCCGCCGAGATCACACCTCGGGAGGACAGACCATGGAGCATTCGAGCCACACCCCGTCGGACTACACCCCGTCGGACTACGCGGCGCCGGCCTGCCCGCCGTCGGACGTTCCGCCGCCGAGTCGCTCGACGCCGGCGGAGCGGAAGGCGCGGACCGACTGGCTTGTCACGGAGCTGCGCCGACTCGCTGCCTCTACCGACAATCCACATGAGCAGGCGAACCTTCACCGGTCCGCAGATTCCCTCATCCGCCTGGCGACAGCCTTCCGCCCATGACCGCCTCTGTGGTTGCCGCGCCGGCGCACTCGTTGGAGGAGTTGCTGGCACGCAGTGGGCAGGTGGCAGTCGAAGTGTCCGGCGCAGGTCAGACCGCGTGGAACGGGCAGGTGGTTGAGACGGTCGGTGAAGTCCTCGGCCTCGCGCACTGGGACGGCACGCTGTATCTGGACAGCGAGTGCATCCTCGATCCGCTGCGCCAGATGTACTCGCATGCGGGTGAGGAGCAATCGCTCCCGGTCCTCGTCCAGTACCGCGAGTCCCTCGCCACGTTGCTGCACGAACACGCGCACTTCCTCGGCCCGGCCGGCGCGACGCAGGAGGCGGCTCGGGGCGCCTTCACGCGTCCCGGCAGCCGGCAGCTCGAGGAAGGCGTCGCCGAAGCCTGGGCTCAGGACAACCTGAACGAGTACCTGACCCGCCTAGGTGTGGACAAAGTTGCCCCCGGCATCGCTGACGCCCGGGGTGGCGGCTACTACGCAGCCTTCGTTCCCGCCGTCCGCATCCTGGCTGCGGACCTGGAGGCCCGCGGCAACCTCCGGCCCGGCGAGGTCCTCCGAGCCCTCAACCAGCAGACCGCCGAGGGCCAGTTCCCCCTCCTCACCACCCTCGTCTACAACTCCACCCGCCTCCCCGACCTCGAACCGTCGGGCACCAGCACCCGCGACCACCTCGAAACCATCCTCCGCCAAGGTTTCGCCCACCTCGACACCTACGAACTAGCCCCCGCCGCCCTGGCCGCCGCCCAATCCCGCTCCACCACCACAGCCCTCCTCCACCACCTCACCACCGAAATCCACAAAGCCGAGTCCCACCACACCCTCGAACTCCCGCCCCCAACCCCCGGCCCTCTCAACCCCACCCACCCCGCCCAACCCCTCACCTTCACGCCACCCGCCCCACCCCTCTCCCACCACAGATCCGCCCCCTCCCCCCTCCAATCAGCCCTATCCGGCATCGCCCCTCCAGCCCTCACCACGACCCCACCCCCGACCCACCCCGCACCAACCACCCGCCCAACCGCCACCCCGACACACCTACACCGCTAGCCCTCACCCCCACCTGGTGTTCACCCACGCGCCCACCGCGCGCTCCCACGCCGCGTGCTCGCCGCCACACCACCCCTTCCTTGCCTGCGCGTGCTCCTACGTCGTCCGCCTTGCGGCTACCCACGGTGTGGCACGTGAACCCCAGGACACCGTGGACGCCGCTGATCCGCCGTGTGCGGTGCGGGGTGTGTCCGGCTCATGCGCCGGACTACATCCGGCAACACGGCTGCCTAGCCCCACTCGCCGCGGAATCACCGCGCTGGACTTCGTTTGGCTGCCGGCATCGGCCACCCACCACGCCTGCCTTGCGTCATCCCGCAACCGCCGCCCACTTCCTTGCGTCATCCCGCAACCGCCGCCCACTTCCTTGCGTCATCCCGCAACCGCCGCCCACTTCCTTGCGTCGCGTGTTCCTGGGCCGCCGCTTCTCGACTACACGACGGAGTCGCCCGCAGGTGCAGCCTCAGACGGCAGTTGGCGGCGGTGCTTGGTTCGTCGGGAGCTTCCGGTCCGGCTGGCGGGCGTGGTTGGGGTTTGCATCGTGGTGCAGGCGGTTGCGTGGGGTGGGGGGACGGGTTTCACTACGCTGCATGGGGCTTGACAGTCGCATTGTCGGTGGGCCGACCGGGCCCTTGATGCAGGTTTGGTCTGCGGAGTGCGACAGTCCGACAGCGTTCAGCTCCCTTGCCTCGACTACCGCGGGGATTGGGTTCGCGCGGATTCGCGGGACCTGGGCTGTGCACCTGCGCGGTCCGGCGACCCGGGCGACGACCATGGTGTGTTCGGCCGACTCGGAGTACTTCGGAGCCGATTTCCGCCTCGGGGCGTACCTGCCGATGTTCCCGCCGGCCCGACTCACCAACATGCGGGACGCGGTGCTGCCGATCCTGTCGGACGGTCGCATCCTGCTGGACGGCCGGGCGTGGGAGATGCCGACGCCGCAGAACATCGACGTGTTCATCGACCGGCTCCAGCGTGCGGACCTGATGGTGTTCGATCCGCTGATCGACGAGTTGCGGCACGGCGTCGTACGCACGATGCCGAAGCGGACCGTGCAGAGCCGGTTCGTGCGGGCGGTTGGGGTTCCACTCCGCACGCTGGAGCTGATCGAACGCGCAAGACGGGCAGTCCGGATGCTGCACGCGGGTAAGACGATCGCTGAGGTGGCTAGCGAGGCGGGGTACTACGACCAGCCGCATCTGACCCGGTCGCTCCGGCGACTGATCGGCCATACCCCGGCGGAGGTGGCGCAAGGCAGCGCGGTCCTAGGACTGTGAGGAAAACCCGGAGCCGGACCGGGAGCTGCACCGGGAGGTGGACTGAGAGCTGGACCAGGAGCTGGACCGGGAGCTGGACTGTGAGCGGACTGGGGAGACTCGGAGCTGCGTTTCCGTACAAGACGGATCTGATCCGAGCCAGTATTTTCCGTCGCCATGAGACTCATCGAATCGACGTACATCTCGCTGGACGGCATGGTGGCCGGGGATGCCTTCTGGGGTGCGCAGCAAGGCTTCCAGGGCGACAAGCACAACGAGCAGGCCACGAAGCTGCTGAACTCCGCCGATGCGCTACTGATGGGGCGGGCGACGTACGACGTCTTCTCGACGTCGTGGCCGGAGCGGCCCGGAGAACTGGCCGACCTGATGAACCCGCTGCCGAAGTACGTCGCGTCGCGGACGCTGACCGACGCGACCTGGAACACCGAGGTCCTGCAGGGCGACGCCGTCGAGGCGGTCGCGCAACTGAAGGCATCGCGTGAGGGGACGCTGCTGAAGTACGGCACCGGCTCGTTCAGCCAGGCGCTGGTGGAGGCCGGGCTCCTGGACGAGTTGCAGCTTTGGGTGCACCCGTTCGTCGCCGGGTCCGGAGAAGGTCTGCTGTCGGGGATCGCGCCGACGCAGATGAACCTGGCGGGCGTCACCGAGGTCGGCAACGGCGTAGTCATCCTCACCTACACCCCGAAGCAGTAGCCGCCCCCGCAGCGGTCCCACCACCCGCAGCCACCCACTTGACCGTGTGCCACGTGGGGGGCGGGTACGGTGGCTCGGGTCCGGTGAGGTGTGAGGAGTGGCTGATGGAGTTGGTGCGGGAGAGTGCGGGGATCGCGCCGGGGGTGGTTGAGCTGCGGCGGGAGTTGCATCGGAATCCTGAGGTCGGGCTCGAGTTGCCGAAGACGCAGGGGCTGGTGCTCGACGCCATCGCCGGGTTGCCGTTGGAGGTGACGACCGGGCGCGAGGTGACGTCGGTCGTCGGCGTACTGCGGGGCGGGCACCCGGGCCCGACGGTGCTCCTCCGAGGCGACATGGACGCGTTGCCGGTGATCGAGGAGACCGGCCTCGACTACGCATCTGAGAACGGCAACATGCATGCCTGCGGCCACGACCTGCACACGGCCGGCCTCGTAGGTGCCGCGCAGTTGCTCAGTGCGCATCGCGAGGAGCTGCACGGGAACGTCGTCTTCATGTTCCAGCCGGGCGAGGAAGGACTCGGCGGCGCCGGGTACATGATCCGCGAAGGGTTGCTGAACGCCAGCGGCGAGAAGCCGATCGCGGCGTACGCCGTGCACGTGTGGGCCCTGGCCGCGAAGGGGGTCTTCCAGACCCGGCCCGGTACGGTGATGGCCAGCTCGAACCGGCTGCACATCACGGTGCACGGCAAGGGCGGGCACGGTTCACAGCCGGAGAAGTCGATCGACCCGGTGCCGGTCGTCGCCGAGATCGTGCTGGCGTTGCAGAGTTACGTGACGCGGCGCGTGAACCTCTTCGACCCGGTCGTCATCACCGTGACGCAACTGTCCGCCGGGGTCGCGATCAACGTGATCCCCAACTCGGCCACGCTCGGCGCCACCGTACGGACGCTCTCCGACGCAAGCCTCGAGCAGCTCTCCCGCGAGCTACCGGCGCTGGCCGAATCAATCGCCTCGGCCCACGGTTGCACCGTCGACGCGACCCTCGCCAAGCAGTACCCGGTCACGATCAACGACGCCGGACGTACGGCGGAGACGCAGTCCAAGCTCGCCGACCTGCTCGGACCGGAGCGGGTCGAACCGCTGGCGAACCCGTTGATGGGAGCCGAGGACTTCTCGATGGTCCTCGCAGAGGTGCCCGGCACGTTCATCATGCTCGGCGCCCGCCCCGACGACGTCTCCGAGGACGAGGCTCCGTCGAACCACTCGAGCATCGTCCGTTTCGATGACGACGTTCTGGCTCACCAGTCCGCGGCCCTTGCTCATCTCGCCGTCTCACACCTGACTTGAGAGCCTGTGGCTGGCCGGTCCGCCAGAGACCGGCCAGCCACAGGGATCAGGAGGGCGCGATGCCGAGGGTGTAGGCGCCGCGGCTGCCGTAGGTGGAGTACCCGGTGTTCAGCGGGTCCCCGTAGCCCACGTTGTCGATCCGCAGGTAGTACGTACCCGGCTGGAGGGCGCTGGTAACACTCGCACCGAGGCCGGTCGGCGTACCGGCGTCACTCTGGCCGGACGCCGGGTCGGCCGAGGCGACGACAGAGCCCGCGCTGTCGAGCAGGTCGAGCTTGATGTCGAGGTTGCCACCGGTCGCGGCCGCACTCGCGGTCGCGGTGTAGTTGCCTGCGGCACTGACGTCGACGCGGTAGACGTCGGTGTCGTCCTCGGCCGCGACCACACCGGACGCCGGCGTACCGACGGTCAGAGCGGCTGCGTCACCGGTCGTGCCACCGGCCTCGTCGGCGCGCAGGGCGAGGCCGTGCGAGCCGACGACCGCGTAGTCGTCTTCCTTGTTGTTCGCGTCGGCGTACTCGCCCTTGCTCCATTGGCTGATGCCGCGGTAGTAGCCGACACCCATGATCGGAGCCCACGCGCCGTGGCCCTGGTAGTAGCCGACGGTCGACGTGCCGTCGTGGCTCAGCCCGACGTTGTGGCCGGCTTCGTGGGAGGCAGCCTCGGCGAGGTTCTTCGCACCGGTGCCGACGCCCTTCGTGAACACCAGCGCCGGCTGGTAGTAGTCGTGCTGGCTGGTGCTGTCGTAGACACCGACGTACGCGACCCCGCCGCAGCCGCACCCGGACTGGTACCAGGTGTCCGGATCGATGAGCACCCGCGTGCCGTACTGCTCGTCCGAGGCACCGGACCGGTCGATCGCGGACTGCGGTGGCTCCTGCGTGGTCACGTCCACATCAAAGGTGCTGTAGTCCTCGGCGACCCGAGCCCACACCTCGCGTACGACGTCCTGCTCGGCGGTGCTGTAGTTCGCAGGATCGCCATCGGTGTCGTACGCCGACACGTTGACCGGATCGATCCCCTTGGACGCGTTCCACGCCGTACCGGTGATGGTGTGACCGTCGAAGTCCAGGTAGATCACCCGGTTGGAGCCCGGCTTGCTGTGCAGCTCGAACGCCGGACCGGTGGCTCCGGCAACGGCTTCGGTGGCCCAGCGCGGCGACGCCTCCGGCGCCTTCTCGGCGGCCGTCAGACCGGGCTCACGGAAGAACAACTTGCTGTCGGCATCCAGCCAGCTGGTCTTGTCGGTGGCGAGGATGCGCTGCAACTGCTCCTCGGCCAGACCGTTGCGGTCGGCGATCTCGTCCAGCCGCGACTGAACCTTGCCAAGCGCCGAACCGCCCGGCGTGGCTTCGGCGAGCAGTTGGTCGATCGGCGTCTGATCTGCGTCGGCCTGAGTACCGGCCGCGACGGCCAGACCTCCGAACACGACAGCACCGGCGCATGCGAGCGCGCCGGTGCGGCGGAACTTGCTCTTCATCCAGGAATCTCCTCACCAGATTCCCCCCGGGGCGGGCGGGTCCCCCCATGACCCGGGGCCGTCGATCTCGGTGGGAACGACGGCCCCGGGTGACTCAGGTGTCTCAGCCGGCGCTGACGCGCACCGTGTAGGCGCCACGGCTGCCGTACGTCGAGTAACCGGTGTTCGCAGGGCTGCCGTAGCCGGTGTTGTCGACCCGCAGGTAGTAGCGGCCCGCGGTGACCTGCCGGCTGATGCTCGCGCTCAGCCCGGTCGGAGTGGCGGAGTTGGACTGGCCGGCCGCCGGGTCGGCGGTGGCGACTACGGTGCCCGACGAGTTCAGCAACTGCAGCTTGATGTCCAGGTCGGCCCCGGACGCGGCCGAGTTCGCCGCGAAGGTGAAGGTGCCGGCGGAGAGGTCGATCCGGAACATGTCGACGTCCGAGTCGTTCGCGTAGATGCCGTTCGCGCTGGTGCCAAGGGTGAGAGCGGTGGCGGCAGCGGTGGTGTTGCCGTGGTCGTCGGCGCGCAGCGCCAGACCGTTCTGGCCGATGACGGCGAAATCGTCTTCCTTGTTGTTGGCGCCGGTGTACTCGCCCTTGCTCCACTGGCTGATCGCCTTGGAGTAGCCGACGCCCATGATCGGTGCCCAGGCGCCGTGACCGGCGTAGTACCCGACGGACGCCGTACCGTCGTGGCTCAGGCCGACGTTGTGGCCGGCCTCGTGCGACGCTGCCTCGGCGATGTTCTTGGCGCCGGTGCCGACGCCCTTCGTGAACACCAGAGCGGGCTGGTAGTACGAGTGCTGGCTGGTGTTGTCGTACACACCCACGTACGCGACGCCACCGCATCCGCAGCCGGACTGGTACCAGGTGGTCGGGTCGATCACGACGCGCGTGCCGTACTGCTGGTCGGACGCGCCGGAGCGGGTGATCGCCGCCGCGGCCGGCTGCTGTGTGGTCACGTCCACGTCGAACGGCGCGTAGTCCTCGGCCACCCGGGCCCAGACGTCACGGACGACGTCCTGCTCGGCGGTGCTCCAGGTGCCCGGGTTCCCGTTCGTGTCGTACGCCGTCACGTTCACGGTGGCGGGTTTGCCGTTCGTGTTCCACGCCGTACCGCTGATGGTGTGGCCGTCGAAGTCCAGGTAGATCACCCGGTTGGACCCGGGCTTGCTGTGCAGCTCGAACGCCGGACCTGTCGCGGCGGCGACCGCCTTCGTGGCCCAGCGCGGGGACGGCGCGGCGGCAGTCTGCTTGGCGCCGGAGACCGGTTCGCGGTAGAAGAGCTTGCCGTCGCGGTCCAGCCAGCTGGTCTTGTCGGTGGCCAGGATCTGTTCCAGCTGGGCGGCCGGCATGCCGTTGCGGTCGGCAAGCTCGGTGACCCGGGACTGGATCCGGCCGAGGGCCGACTTGCCCTGGAGCTCCTGGCCGAGCAGTTGGTCGATCGGAGTGGGGGCGGGTTGGCGGGCATCGGCCTGGTTACCGGCGATGACGGCGATCACGCCGAAGGCGGCAGCACCGGCGATGACGGCACCGATGCGGCGGGGGCGGGTCTGCATAACTGGGGTCCTCCTCAGGGACTCCGCGTGTCTCACTTGACATGCCTCACGAACGGTGCTCGCGAACACACTGTGCGTAGCCTGCCTGAAGGGTTGCCGCCGGGTCTAGATTCTTCCCAGGATTTAACAGCGACTTGGGAGGGGTTCCCGGTGCGTTACCTGATGATTTTCCAGGCCACGGACAAGTCCGAGGGCGGCGAGCTGGCCAGCGAGCGGAGCCTGACCGAGATGGGTCTGGTGATGGCGGAGATGGCCGAGAAGGGTGTCCTGCTGGCCGGCGAGGGTCTGCTGCCGAGCTCCCAGGGCTTCCGGATGCAGCTGGACGGCGGCGGCAAGCGGCGGGTGGTCGACGGCCCGTTCGCCGAGACCAAGGAACTGATCGCCGGGTTCTGCCTGATCGAGGTGGCCTCCCGCGAGGAGGCGGTCGAGTGGGGCTGGCGCTGCCTGGCGGCCGACGACGGCAACACCGGGACGCTCGAGCTCCGGCAGGTCGCCGCCCCCGAGGACTTCGGTGACGAGTTCACTCCCGAGGCCCGCGCCCGCGAGGCGCAGACCTTCCTGAAGGCCGCCGAGAACCTTCAGAAGAGCAACACCTGACGGACCGAGGTGCCGGCGGCCAGGTTGTCGAAGGCCTGGTTCAGGTCGTCCAGTCCGACGGTCGCGCTCAGCAGGCGGTCGACCGGGAGCCGGCCGGCCTGGTAGAGGGCGATGTAGCGGGGGATGTCGCGGCTCGGGACCGACGAGCCGAGGTACGAACCCTTCACCGTGCGTTCCTCGGCGACCAGGCTGACCGCGGGGACGCTGAACGACTGTGACGGATGCGGCAGCCCCACGGTGACCGTGGTGCCGCCGCGCCGGGTGGCGGCGTACGCCTGCTCGAGCACCTTCGCATTCCCGACGGTCTCGAAGGCGTAGTCGGCTCCGCCTGAGGTCGCCTCCCGCACTTCCTCGACGGCGCCCTCACCCGCACGCACTGTGTGCGTAGCGCCAAGGGACTCGGCCAAGGCCAGCTTGGACGGTACGACGTCCACCGCGACGAGCGGATGCGCGCCGACCAGCGCAGCACCGAGGAGCGCCGACAGCCCGACACCGCCAAGGCCGAAGACGACCGCACTACGCCCCGCCCGGACCTGTGCGGTGTTGACGACCGCGCCGACGCCGGTCATCACCGCGCAGCCGAACAACGCCGCGATCTCCGGCGGCAACGACGGGTCGATCTTGACCGCGGACCGCGCCGACACCACGGCGTGGTCGGCGAACCCGGACACCCCGAGATGGTGATGCACCCCGTCCAGCCGTCGTACGCCGGACAGCAGCGTGCCGGCCGTGTTCGCGGCGGCACCCGGCTCGCACAGCGCCGCCCGGCCCTCGGCACACGGACCGCACTCGCCACAGGCGGGTACGAAGGCGAAGGCCACGCTGTCACCCACGGCGAACCCTGGTGCCTCCGACCGGACGACCTCACCGGTGGCCTCATGACCGAGCAGCATCGGCATGACCCGGGGTCGCGACCCGTCGATCACGGACAGGTCGGAGTGGCACAGCCCGGCGGCGCGGATCCGGACCAGGAGCTCGCCGGGCCCGGGCGGCGCCAGCTCGAGCTCCTCGATCCGTAGCGGCCGTGACTCGGCGTACGGACCGGGCAGACCCATCTCTCGCAGTACGGCGCCGCGCACGATCATCCGGTGATCCCTTCCAAGGCCTGGCGGATGCGGTCCGGGATCGGCACCGGCCGGCGGTCCACCCGCGCCACGAACACGTGCACGAACCGCCCGGTGGCGGCCGGCTGGTCCGAGCCCTCGCGGAACAGGCCGATCTCGTACCGCACACTCGAGTTACCCAGCTGCCCGGCCCGCAACCCCGCGTCGACCGTGCCCGGGAACTCCAGCGACTCCTTGAAGGTGCACTGCGAGTCCACACACAGGCCGATCACCTCGCCGCGGTGGATGTCGAGCCCGCCGGAGCGGACCAGGAAGTCGTTGATCACGGTGTCGAAGAAGCTGTAGTACTCGACGTTGTTCACGTGCCCGTAGACGTCGTTGTCCTTCCACCGCAACGTGATCGCCAGAAAATGCGGAAACGACGTCCGATCCATCCGCCCACCATAAGGTGACCGATATGCACTACGTCCTGATTCCGGGCGCCGGCTGTACGTCGTGGCACTGGCACCCGGTCACCGACGAACTGCGGCGTCGCGGCCGCACGGTGACTCCGGTCGACCTGCCGTGCGACGGCCCGGCGGCGGGTCTGGCGCAGTACGTCGACACCGGCGGTTCCGACCTGGGCGGTGATCGGCCGGGACGACCTGCTGTTTCCGGCAGACTTCTTGCGGAGGGTGACGCGGGAGCGGCTGGGGTTCACGCCGGACGAGATGGCCGGTGCTCATTTTCCGATGCTCGGGCATCCCGTGGCGCTGGTGGAGTATCTGCTGAGCTGAAGGGGAGGGGCCAGGGATGAGTGTGGTCGAGGGGCGGCAGACGGCCGCGTACGAGGGCGAGATCGTGGTGTTCCTGATCGGGTTCCGGATCAACTCGCTGCGCGCGCTCAAGGCGTGGTTGCCGGTGGGAAGGGCGATGAGCCCGATGCTGCGGGAGTTGTCGAAGGATCCGGACAGCGGGCTGCTCGGGTTCCGGGCGCTGCCGACGTGGCGCGGCGTGACGATGATCCAGTACTGGGAGTCGGTCGAGAAGCTCCAGGCGTTCGCCAACGACGGCAACCGGACGCACCGCCCGGCCTGGCTGGACTATTTCCGCAACTCGTTCAAGGGCGGCGGCGCCGGCATCTGGCACGAGACGTACATCGTCCCGGCCGGCAACACCGAGACGATCTACGGCAACATGCCGCCCATCGGCCTCGGCAAGGTCGCGGGCGTGGTCCCGGTCGGCCAGCGCGGTGAGACAGCCGCCGAGCGCCTGCACCGACCGGCCGACGACTGACCCGAGCAGGACTGAGCCGACCGGGCTCGACGGGCCCGGCAGTTACAGTGCAGGCGTGCGGTTCATCCGGGATCTTGGGACGCTGCTGCGGCGCCGCGACTTCCGGCGGCTGTTCGCGGTGCGGCTGACGTCGCAGTTCGGCGACGGAGTGTTCCAGGTCGCGCTGGCGTCGTACGTGCTGTTCTCGCCGGAGCGGGCGCCGGACGCCGGGGCGATCGCGGGGCTGTTCGCGGTCGCCTTGCTGCCGTACTCGATCCTCGGGCCGTTCACCGGCGTACTGCTGGACCGGTGGTCTCGGCGGCAGATCCTGTTCGGCGCCAACCTGACCCGGGCGGTCCTGGTCGTCGGCATCGGCGCCATCGTTGCAGTGGGCAACGCGGGGCTGCCGTTCTACCTGGCGGTCCTGCTCACCCTCGGCGTGAACAGGTTCCTGCTGTCGGGCCTCTCCGCCGGCCTCCCCCACGTGGTCGAGCGGGACGAGCTCGTGATGGCGAACGCCGTCACCCCGACCTCGGGTACGGCGTCCTTCCTCATCGGCGGCGGTGTCGGCGCAGGGGTGAAGCTGCTCGCCGACTCGGATCTCGCCGTCCTCGGACTCACCGTGATCGTCTACCTGGCCGCCGCGTTCCTGGCGCTCAGGCTGCGGCGCGACCAGCTCGGCCCGGACCTGACCGGTGAGGAGCCTGGCGTGATCGAAGCCGTCCGCGGCATCGCCCAGGGCCTCGTGGACGGAGCCCGGCATCTGCGACAGCGCAAGCAGGCTGCACTCGGACTGGCCGCGATCGGCTCGCTGCGCTTCTTCTTCGGACTCATCACCGTCGCGATGATCCTGCTGTACCGGAACTACTTCTACGGACCCGACCGGCTCGACGAGGCGTTCGGTGCGCTCGCCATCGCCACCGGCGCGGTCGGGGCCGGCTTGTTCCTCGCCGCACTCGTCACGCCGTGGGCCACCCGGGTAATGACGCTGCGGCAGTGGATCACCTTGCTGTTCGTCGCTGCCGCCGTGGTCACCGCGATGCCCGGCGGCCTCTACACGCAGCCCGCGATCATCGTCGGCGGGTTCCTCACCGGCTTCTGCGCGCAGGGCGTGAAGATCAGCGTCGACACCCTCGTCCAGACGGGTGTCGACGACGTGTATCGCGGCCGGGTGTTCTCCCTCTACGACATGATCTTCAACGTCGGGCAGGTCTCCGCGGCCGCACTCGGCGCGGTGATCCTGCCCGACAGCGGGAAGTCGTACGCGGTCCTCGCCTTCGTCGCCATCGGCTTCGCCGTCACCGCCTTCGTCTACGCACGGCTCAGCCGGGACGGGTCAGGTGCCACGCAAGGCCGTGATCGGCTGGATGGCGGAGGCCTTCCAGGCGGGGTACGTGCCGGCGACCAGGCCGATGAACGCACCCAGCAGGGGTGAGCCGAAGGCCAGCCGGTTGTCGAGGATCGGGGTCCAGTCGCGCACCCACGACACCCCGACAGTGAGCAGTACGCCGACCGCCGTACCCAGCAACCCGCCGAGGAAGCCGACGATCACGCTCTCGACCAGGAACTGGATCGCGACGTGCCGCCGGGCGGCTCCGAGGGCGCGGCGCAGGCCGATCTCGGAGATGCGTTCGAGCACCGACAGCAGCGTCACGTTCGCGATGCCGAGGCCGCCGACGAGCAGCGCGACCGCGCCGAGCAGCAGGAACAGCGCGTTCAGGTCCGACTCGACGCCCTTGCGGACCGCGCCCTGCTTCGGCGGCGCGTCGACCTTCAGCGTGCTCGGGTTGTTCGGCTGGATCGCGATCGGTGCCTGACCGGCGATCAGTTGAGCCGCGCCCACCTGGGTCCGGATCTCGACCGCGTCCGGCGATTCCAGGTCGTACGCCGTCTTCGCCGTACCGTTCGGCATGATCACCGCGTCGTTCAGCTCGGCCCGGCCGGTGACGGACTCGAGAATCCCGACGACCGTGTAGGGCTCGTCGCCGATGAAGACCGCCGGTTGCGCGTCGACCCGGTTGATGCCGAGCCGCTCGGCCGCATGCTTGCCGAGGACAACGACCTTGTCGCCGCGCTGGTCGTGACCGGCGTCGAAGAACCGTCCGGTGGCCAGTACGCCGCGGACCGCGTCGAACAGACCGGCGGACGCTGCCATCACCTGGAGCGCCTTGCCCTCGCCGCCGTTCACCCCGGCGACGTTGCGAACCAGGTCGTCGCCGATGTCGAGGTTGCTGACCGTGCCGACCGCGTCGACGCCGTTCAGCCGCTGGATCCGCTCCGGCGCGTCCCACGGCAACTGCGTCGCCGCCTCGCCTTCCTGTCCGCCCTTGTCGTCCGGCTGTACGACGACCCGCGTCGCCGCGGCCAGGTCGAACCGCTGAGTGATCTGCCCAGCCGCCGTCTGCCCGAGACCGACGGTCCCCACCAGCGCGGCGATCCCGAGCACCGTGCCGAGCGTGGTCAGGATCAGCCGGGTCGGCCGGGCGGCGACCCCGGCCAGCGCCTCGTCCAGCAGGTCCCGCACAGCGGGACGAGATCGGAGGCGGGACCGGGTGGGGTGGGGAGAGGAGCCCGCACGGCGGATCAGAGCAGCGAGCGCCAGGCGAGGGCGGAGCCGGCGCACGCCACGCCGGGAGCGGACCGCCTCCGGCGGGGTCCCCGGTGCGGCGTGCGACGGCTCGGTGGACGGCCCGCCGGCGGGATCCGGGGGGCCTGCTGGGGTTACCACTGGAGGGTTCCGTCGACGATGCGGACCTGGCGCTGGGCGCGGCGGCTGACGTGATCGTCGTGGGTGATGACGGCCAGCGTCATCCCCTCGTGGTGCAACTCGTCGAACACTGCGAGGATCGCCTCCGCGTTGGCGCTGTCCAGGTTTCCGGTCGGTTCGTCCGCGAGCAGCAGGCTCGGCTCCGCGACGAGCGCTCGTGCGATCGCGACCCGTTGGCGCTCACCGCCCGAGAGCGTGGTCGGCGCGAACTCCATCCGGTGCGCCAGACCGACCCGCTCCAACGCGACTCGCGCCCGGGCCAACCGCACTCGCCGCGGCACCCCGACGTACACCATCGAGAGTGCGACGTTCTCCAGCACGGTCCGGTGGTCGAGCAGGTGGAACGACTGGAACACGAACCCGATCCGTTCTCCCCGCAGTACGGCGCGACGCCGCTCCCGCAGGCTCATCGTGTCGACCCCGTCCAGCCGGTAGACGCCGCCGGTCGGATTGTCGAGCAGCCCGAGCAGATGCAGCAGCGTCGACTTCCCCGATCCGGACGGTCCGACGATCGACAGGTACTCGCCCTGCCCGATGGTGAGGTCGACATCCCGGATCGCCTGTACTTCGGGTGGTCCGGGGAAGAACCGGCGTACGCCGATCATCTGGACCACCGGCGCCGGCAGAGCCACGGCGGTCATCGTCCGACCACCACTTGGTCGCCGTCGGCCAATGAGGCGTCGCCGCTCGGGCTGACCTGCGCGAACCCGTCGGCCGACAACCCGACCGTGACGGGCACGAGCTCGACCTTTCCGTCACGCAGTACCTCGACCCGGGATCCGCCGTCCGAGCCGGCGGACAGGGCCGCGACAGGGACCGTGAGTACCTTGCCGTTCGTGCTCTTGACCGGGATCGTCACCCGGACGTTCGCGTCCCGCAGCTGCTCCAGCTGCTTCGCCGTCAGCGTGTTGGGCCCGACCACGACATCGTACTGCTCGCCGTTGCGGGTGACCCGGCGGACCTTCGCGGCGACCGACGTACCGTCGCCGAGGGTCAGGCTCGCGGTCATGCCCGCCTTCAGCCGCTCCGCGGTCTGTGCGTCGACCTTGAGGGTGACGACCAGGGAGGCGCCGCTGGCCGACATGACCACGCCGTTCACCGTGCCGCCGCGCTCGACCTTCACGTCGTCGACCCGACGCGGCAGCGTCTTCACGTAGACGACCTCGGACACCGGCAGCGGCGTCCCCGCCTTCGACTGCGCGTCGGCCAGCTCGTCCTCGGCGTCGTCCAGGTTCTCCTCCGCGTCGTCGACCGCACCCTGCTGAACGCTCACGTCCTTGGCCTTCGCGGCCCTGGCCTGCTGCAACGCGGCCTTGGCCTGGCGGAGTGCGTTCTTCGCCGCGTCGACACCCTTCTCCGCGGTGTCGACTGCCTGGGTGAGCCGCTCGTCCGGTTCGGGAGCGTCGTACCCGGCCTTCTCATAGAGGCGCTCCACTGCCCGCGAGGTGCTGCCGTCGTACTCGTCGTCGACCGTGCCCGGGTCGAGGCCGAGCCGGTCGAGGGTCTGCTCGAGCTGGAGCACGTCCGGCCCCTTGCTGCCCGGTGTGAGCGTCCGATACATCGGCAGTACGCCGGCCAGGCCGATCACCGGGCGGCCGGTGATCTCCAGCAACGCCTTCCCCTCCGTGATGGTCGACCCGACCTTCGGCACCTTGCCGGTGACGATCGCCGGGGTGGTCAGTCCGCTGGTCTCGACCCGGATGTTCACCGCGCCGTCGAACGACGCGTCGCCCCGGCCGACCACCTTGCTGGACAGCGCCTTCTTCTCCACCGGCACGGTGATCTGAGAGGCCTTCGGTGCCGCGGTCTTCGCCGCCGCGTCCTCCGGTGAGGTGATCCGCGTGCCGGCCACGACGCCGACCCCGAGCGAGACGGCCGCCACCGTGGACACCCCGACCAGAACCCGGCGTCGCGACTTCGGCGATGCGGTCACCGGTTCGCCATTCCGTCGCGGTAGGCCTCCAGCTCGGCCTTGTGCTGGTCGACGAACTCCTTCTCCATCGCGTACTGCACCGTCTTGTACGCCTCGTCGTACACCTTGGCGCGGCACTTCTGGTCGGCCACCGCGAGGTCGGTCTCGAACTTGCGCAGCTCGGACAGCTTGGCCGAGTCCACCTTGTCGAACGACGGCGGGCCGGTGATCGTCTTGCCCGCACCGGACTTGGTCGGCGGCTGCGTGCCGGTCAGCTCGTTCAGTTTCTCCTCGACCTTCTGCCGCGGGTCGTCGATCTTCTCGAAGCCGGAGTGCCCCGCGTCGGCCAAGCAGTCGGCCCAGGCGGTCGTCGCGTCGACCACGCGCTGGTCGTCGTCGATCCGCTTCTGCAGCGCCTGGATGTCCTTGAACAGCGACTCGTACTTCTGGAACTCGGCCGCGCGGTCCTGGGACTTGCCGTAGACCTCCTCGACCGCTTTCCCACGGCAGCCCAGGTCCTGCTTGCCGCTGTCCGCCGGGCCGCCGCCCTCCTTCGGTGCGATCACGACCGTGCCGTTGGCGGTCGCGTTCGGGCCGTTCAAGGCGGTGTCGTAGGCCTTCTTCGCCTTCGCCGACAGGGCGTTGCGGATCTTCGTGTTCGGATCGGTGTCGTCGGCGGCCTTGGACCAGTCGATCGTGCTGATCCCGTAGCCGTACTGCTGGGCGAACTTGTCCGGCGGCAGGTTGAAGGCGTCGTTGAACTTGTTCTTCGGCTGCGCCTCCGGCGGTACGGCGACGTACTCGAAGCCGGCGTCCTTCATACAGGCGACGGTGGCGTCCTCGACCTTGCGCTGCTTGGCCAGCTCCTCCTCGGACGACCCCTGCCCGCCGCCGGCCCGGATCGAGATCCGCATCCCGCCGCCACCGGAGCTCATGAACCCCTCACCCATGTACTCCGCGAGCGGGCTCTTGTCGCCGTTGTTCTGATCGCCGCTCGCGGCCGGATCCTGGCCGCCTCCGCAGCCGGCCAGCGCCAGGACCGCTACCAGCGAGAGCGCTTTTCGTGAGGTTCTCATGGTCGTGGAGCGTGCCGTCCGGCCGGTGAAGAACCTGTGAAGGAGCCATTTGCACCCGATGCTCTCAGTCGATCTTCATCGGATTCTCATGAACTTCGGCGACATTGAGGTAGTACCCCGAGCCGGGTGACGGTCGAGTGCTGGAGGTGTCCAGGTGAGCGCATCGCAAGGCGGAAGAGCTGACTCGATGTTGGTTTATCGTGTCTGCTCTTCCAACGCAGCGAGGTGCTTGCCTGGGCGCCTCCAGTGCCGACGGTCACCCGGCTCGGGGTACTAAATGCCAGCGCGGATTCTCGTCGCCGAAGACGACCTGAAGCAGGCGGAGCTGATCCGGCGGTACCTCGAGCGGGAGGGGCACCTGACCGTCGTCGTGCACGACGGGCGGGCCGCGATCGACGAGGCCCGCCGGCGCAGCCCTGACCTGCTGGTGCTCGACGTGATGATGCCGAAGGTCGACGGCCTGGACGTCTGCCGGGTCCTGCGTGCCGACGGTGACGTGCCGATCATCATGCTGACCGCGCGCTCCACCGAGGACGACTTGCTGCTCGGCCTCGACCTCGGCGCCGACGACTACCTGACCAAGCCGTACAACCCGCGCGAACTGGTGGCCCGGGTGCGGACCGTACTGCGGCGCACCCGGAGCAAGGCCGAGGGTGAGGTGTACCGCGTCGGCGAACTGGAGATCGACCCGAGCCGGCACGAGGTCCGGCTGGCCGGCCGCCTGCTCGAGGTGACACCGGCCGAGTTCAAGATCCTGGCCTGCCTGGCCGCCTCACCCGGGCGGGCCTTCTCCCGGCAGCAGTTGCTGGAGCACGCGTTCGGGTTCGACCACTACGTCTTCGACCGGACCATCGACGTTCACGTGATGAACCTGCGCAAGAAGGTGGAGCCGTCGCCCGGCACACCGGCGTACCTGAAGACCGTGTACGGCGTGGGCTACAAACTGGCGGACAAGGTGGTGACGTCGGATGCGTCGTAGTGTGCTGGTCCGCTTCCTCGGCCTGTCGCTCGCGGTCGCGCTCGGCGCGGTCATCGCGACCGCGGTGCTCGCGACGTACAGCACCTCGGAGAAGCTCCAGGGCGAGATCGACGCGAACACCGGCCAGCTGCAGGTCGACGGCGAGATCTTCGGCACCCTGTCCGACTACGCGGCCAACCACCCGACCTGGGCCGGTGTCGACAGAGAGGTCCACCGGCTCGCGGACCAGCTCGGGCGCCGGGTCGCGCTGACCGAGCCGGACGGCACCGTCATTGCCGACTCGGCCCGCATGCTCGGTGCCGGTCCGCCGCTCCCGTCAGTGCCGGCGGCAACCATCGACGCACGGAACCAGGGCGGCGGTTTCGCGTACACCGGCGCGGTGAGCGCTGTCGCGTTCCGCAAGGCAGCGGTGGTGATGGCGGGCCAGGGGATCACAGGCAAGCTGTCCGCGCCGCTCCCACCGATGTACTCCGGCTGGGGAATGACCGATGAGGAGGCGCGCGCACGCGATCGGCTCGCGGACAAGGCGGCTGCTTGCTATGAGGCCGAAGGCAAGAGCACCGTGGTGTCGAAAGTGCAGGGCACGCCCCAGGTGATGGTCGAGTCGGACCGGTCGGTCGACGGCGTCAGCATGATGCAGTTCGCCAAGCCAGGCCAGGAGGCCAAGGACAAGTGCGTGCCGTCCGGGCTGAATGCGCCGAGTGCGAAGGCCAAAGTGGTCAACGACGACGAGGTCCGCCGGGCGACCGAGTGCCTGGACAAGGCCGGCGAGACGTACAAGGTCGCCGCCGAGGGCGGTCTGCGGATGGTGTTGCCGAGCGACAAGACCGCGATGACCGGCTCGTTCGCCACCTGCACCACGGAGGCCCGGTCGCAGGCGCTGACGCCGTACGTCGCTCCGGAGGCCAAGCTCTACCTGGGTGCGAAGAGCACGTTCAACGTGTTCTCCGGTGAGGGCATGCTGCGGACCGCGGCGACCGCGCTCGGCGTACTGCTGATCGCGGCGCTGGTGATGATCTTCGCCGGGCGCCGGCTGGTCCGTCCGATCGTGGCGCTGACCGGAGCGGCCCAGCGGATGCGGAACGGCGACCATGCGGCTCGGGTCCCGGTGACGGGGAAGGACGAGGTGGCCCGGCTCGGGCACGCGTTCAACGCGATGGCCGAGTCGATCCAGCAGCACGACCACCAGCGCAAGGCCATGGTCAGCGATGTCGCCCATGAACTGCGGACCCCACTGGCCAACATCAAGGGCTACCTGGTCGCGTCCGAGGACGGCGTCGTACCGCTGGATCGTGAGCTGGTGACGTCGTTGCTGGAGGAGACCGGACTGCTCGAGCACCTGGTCGCAGACCTGCAGGACCTGGCGCTCGCGGACGCCGGCATGCTCCGGCTGCACCAGGCTCCGCGGGACCTGTCCGAGCTGGCGCAGCAGGTGGTGTCGGCACATCGACCGGCCGCGGAGACCGCCGGCGTATCGCTGACGGCCGACGTACCCGAGTCGGCTCCGGCCTCGATCGACAGCGCCCGGATCCGCCAGGCACTCGGCAACCTGGTCTCGAACGCGATCCGCTTCACATCGTCCGGCGGCCAGGTCGTGCTCGGCGTACGACGTGTTGCCGACGGCTACGACCTGACCGTCACCGACAACGGCAGCGGGATCGCGGACGAGCACCTGCCACACCTGTTCGACCGGTTCTACCGCGCTGAGCAGTCGCGCAACCGGACGACCGGCGGCAGCGGCCTGGGCCTCGCGATCACCAAACACCTCGCCGAAGCACACGGCGGCCGCATCACCGTCACCAGCCGCCCCGGCGACGGATCGGTCTTCACGATCTGGGTCCCGGCTGGTTAACTCGGCGTGTGGCGGGCCGGAAAGCGCGAGTGGCGGATGTGCACGAGGTTGCCTTGGGGATGCCGCACGTCACCGTCTGGAAGAAGAACACCGACAGCGAACGCCCGGTGTACCAGGTCGGCGGGAAGTCGTTCGTGTTCTTCCGGACGGCGCGGCCGGACGCGTTCGACCCGGACACCGGCGAGCGGTACGACGACGTGATCGTGTTCTGGGTGGAGTCCCAGGACGACAAGCTCGCGTTGGTGTCGGACGAATCGAACCCGTTCTTCACGACCCCGCAGTTCGACGGCCACCCGTCGGTCCTTGTCCGGGCGAGCCGGCTCGGCGAGCTCACCAGGCAGGAACTGACCGAGGTCATCCAGGACGCCTGGCTCGCCCAGGCCTCCAATCGCCGAGCCACCACCTGGCTGGCCGAGCATCGGCTGAGCTGACCTTCCGACTGCCAGACTGAGCAGGTGAGCTACCCACCGGGCGGACCGGCCGCGCCCAACTACGGACAACCACCTCGCAAGAACCGAGCCGGTCTGATCATCACCCTGCTCGTGGCACTCCTGATCGGGGTCCTGATCACGGGCGGCGTCCTCGTCGTCAGGCTGGTCTCCGGCCGGGAGAAGCCCCCCACCGGACGCACCTCCGTCGTGGTTCGGACGCCGTCACCGAAACTCCCGAGCAAGACGGTCTCGCTGCCCACGGGCAAGCCGACGACCAAGCCGTCCACCAGGCCGTCCACCAGGCCGTCGGCCACCCAGCAACCCGCCAGATCACCGGAGCCGCCTGGAGCCGGCGTGACCAACGTGGCCCGGCGTTTCGTTGCTCAGCTCAACGCCGACAACCCCACCGCCGCGACCGCGTTGGCCTGTCGGAGCGCGAAGCAGGTGATCCCCTTCCTGATGCGGCAGTACCTGAAGCCGCCGACCAGGCTGACCACGGGGACGACCCCGATCGGTCAGCAGATCACGTTCGTCGTCCAGCTGTCGGGCACCACCAAGGGCGCGACAGTGTCGGGCATCGTCGTGATCCAGCAGCTCGCACCGGAGCCGATCTGCGTCCGCGCCTTCTCGGTCAGCCCGGGCTGAGCGGCGCGAGCGCGCGGGCGGTGTCGAGCAGGTCGGTGCCGGTCGGCAAGGTCGCGATGATCGGGGTGTCCAGGCCGTTGGCGACGTACCGGGCGATGTGCTCGCGGCACTCGTCCGGAGTGCCGTGGACGATCAGGTCGTCCAGGACCTCGACCGGTGCGGCGGCCATCGCGGCGTTGCGGTCGCCCGCGGCCCAGGCCTCGCGCATCTCCTTCATCGCGGCGCCCCGGCCGAGCCAGTCGTGGAAGGCGGCGTACCCGGGCACGGTCAGGTAGGTCGCGATCAGGAAGCGGCCGATGTTGCGCGCCATCTCCGCGTCCTCGGTGACGCAGACGAAGATCCGCGCGGCCAGTTCCTTGTCCGGCCCGAGCTCGGCCCGGACCTGGCGTACGTCGTCGGCCGACAACCAGTTGGTGATCGCGCCGTCCGCCTCCCGCGCGGCCAGCTTCAGCATCTGCGGCCGCAGCGCCGCGAGCATGATCGCCGGCGGCACGTCCGGCGCCTTCTCCAGCCGGAACCGCTGGATGGTGAAGCTGTCGAACTCCCCGTCCACCCGCTCCCCGGCGAACGCCCGCCGCAGGAACCGCAGTACGTCGCGGGTCCGCGCCAGCGGCGGGTCGTACGCGATCCCGTTCCAGCCGGTCACGATGGTCTCCGACGACGCCCCGATCCCGAGCACGAACCGCCCCGGCGC
Organism: Kribbella sp. NPDC049227; assembly: GCF_043197265.1. NCBI lineage: Bacteria > Bacillati > Actinomycetota > Actinomycetes > Propionibacteriales > Kribbellaceae > Kribbella > Kribbella sp. NPDC049227. The sequence continues at coordinate 519,511 of NZ_JBICST010000004.1, forward strand.
CAGGTCCGCGAGTGCGGCCGCACTCATCGCCAACGCAGCCGGACCCCGCGTGTGCACAGGTACGACGGCAGTCCCCAGCCGCAACCGGTCGTCCCATTCGGAGGCCAGCACCAGCGGCGTGAACGCGTCCGCGCCGGCCACCTCGGCCGACCACAGATCCGTGTAACCCAGCGACGCGAGCTCGGCGACCAGCGGCCGATGGTCGCGCAGCGGCACACCGGTGAGTGGAACGGTGAGACCCCAGCGCATCAGATCATCCTCTTCAGCAACGGCAGTGGTGCGTACCGCATCACCCGGGCGAGCGGGCTCCACGGCCACGGCGGCACATACGCCGTCTCCTTCTCGGCCTCGATCGCCGCGACGATCGCACGGACGCCGGGAACAGTGTCGACGATCAGCGGGGTGTTCGCGACATGCTCGTTCATCTCCGAGCGGATGTACCCGGGGAAGATCGTGCTGACCTTGATCGGCTTGCGGAGCAGCTCCAGCCGGAGCCCTTCGGCCAACGCGGCGACACCGGCCTTCGTCGCGGCGTACGTCGTGACTGTCTTCGGCAGCCCGCGCACGGCCGAGACGGACGAGATGAACACGAGGTGCCCGGCGTTCCGCGCCCGGAACAGCTCCATCGCCGCCTCGGCCTGGGCGAGTGCGCCGACGAAGTTGGTCTCCGCGGTCTGCAGGTTCGCGTCGAACCGGCCGGTGCCCAGCGGTGCGCCCTTCCCGAGACCCGCGTTCACGATCACTCGGTCGAGCTGGCCCAGCTCGGCGTCGGCTTTGCGGAACACTTCGAAGACCTGCTCGTGATCGGTGACGTCGAGCTTGTGGATCACCACGGTCAGCCCGGGATACCGCTCGGTCAGCTCGGTCCGGAGCGCCTCCAGCCGGTCCTCGCGGCGCGCGGTGAGCGCCAGGTTGTGGCCCTTGGCGGCGAACTGCCGGGCCATCTCCTCCCCCAGTCCGGCACTGGCGCCGGTGATCAAGATGTTCCGTCTCATTGGGAGCCTTATCTGTAGGAGAGCAGCTCGCTGCCGTCGAGATGCCCGTGCTCGTTGTAGCTCACCACAGTCAGTCCGCTCCGGCCGGACACGACCTTGGTGATCGCGGTGTTGATCGTGATCGGGTTGAGGCGCGGCCACAGCTCATCGCCACCGGACAGCAGCCGGCTCACCACGGCCGCGATCGGACCGCCCGACGTGAACACCACAGCAGTCTCGCCCTTGCCCAGTCGCTCGGCGGTACGTCGTACTGCGGCTTCGGAGCGGTCGCAGAAGGCGCGGAACGTCTCGGTGTAGCCGTCACCGCCCTCGACCCAGCGCTGGGTGGCGGCGGTGAACATCTGCTGGAAGGCACGTTCCGGGTTCCCGGTCCGGGTGAGGTCGGCCAGCATCACCGCACGCCGCTTGTAGGCGGGCTTGTGCGCCACGATCAGCTCGGTGTGATCGAACTCGTCGAAGCCCTTGTCCTCTTCCGCGGTCGCTTCGGCGAGTGCGAGCGCCGCGGTCTGGGCGTGCCGCCGCATCGAACCACGCAGCACGAGATCCGCGGTCACCCCGCGGGCAAGCAGCGCCTTGCCGAGCACGGTCGCCTGTTGCTCACCCTGGGGCGAGAGCTGGTCGTAGTCGGTCCGGCGGAACGACGCCTGGGCGTGCCGGACGAGGTAGATGACGGCCATCAGGCTCGCCGCATGATCCGGCGGCAGCGCCATTCGAGCAGGTTGACCGGCCGCCACATGGTCTTGAACCGCGGGTTGTGGGTCTGCTTGTGGTGGTAGCGGTAGTAGATCTGTTGCGCGATCACGGCCAGCCGGAACAACCCGAACACCTCGTAGAAGGCCCAGTTCTCCGGTTTCAGTCCGGACCGCTCGCAGTAGTACGCGACGATCTCGTCCCGCGTCAGCATGCCGGGTACGTCGGACGGCTGCAGGCGGAACCGGCGGAACGCCCAGTCGTCGTCCGCCTGGACCCAGTACGCCATCGCGCTGCCGAGATCCATCAACGGGTCGCCGAGGGTCGCGAGCTCCCAGTCGAGAACGCCGACCACCCGGAGCGGGTCGTCCGGCGACAGCACCACGTTGTCGAGGCGGAAGTCGTTGTGGATGACGCAGGTACGGACGTCGGCCGGTTGGTGCTCGGCCAGCCAGGCCATCACGCGCTCGTAGCTCGGCACGTTCCAGGTCTTGGCCTTGCGGTACCGATCGGACCAGCCCTTGACCTGGCGTTCGACGTACCCCTCGCCGCGGCCGAGGTCGGCCAGGCCGGCGGCCACGGCGTCGACGGCGTGCAGCTCCACCAGGGTGTCGATCAGCGTGTGGCCGAGCTGCCGGGTCTGGTCGGCGGTCAGGTCGACGCCGAGCGCGGACGTCCGCGGGATGGTGCCCGCGATCCGCTCCATCACGTAGAACTCGGAACCGATCACCGCGTCGTCGTTGCAGTGGGCAACCATGGTCGGGACGTACGGGAAGACCGGTTTGAGACCGGACTGGATCCGGTACTCGCGGCCCATGTCGTGCGCGCCCTTGGCCTTGGTCCCGGCCGGCGGGCGGCGCAGGATCAGGTCGTGGCCGTCGTACCGCAGTAGATAGGTCAGGTTGGACGCGCCGCCGGAGAACTGCTTGACGTCCGGCAGCCCGGCCGGCAAAGCGGTCTGCTGCCGGAGCCAGCGGTCCACCGCCGGCACGTCGAAGGCGTCTTCCTCGCGGACCGCCCGCGCGCCATCACCCACGGGCGGCGGCCTCGGCGCGCTCGCGGGCCCGGGCGGCGATCTTGCGCATCTGCCGGTCGTACAGCGGCCGGGCGAACCGCTTGGTCCGCCACGCCATCAGCGCCGGCCGGTCCGGGATGATCAGGAACTGCTTCTTCTTGATCCCCGTGATCACTCCGGCCGCGATGTCGTCCGCCGTACGCGGCGACTTCTCGATCAGCTGCCGCGCGGTCGCGCCCATGGCGGTGTCCTCGCCCTGGATCGAGTCGCCGAGGTTCGTCCGGAAGAACGACGGGCAGACGACGGAGACGTTCACGCCGTACGGATGCAGCTCGTGCGACAGCGTCTCGGAGAGCGCGACGACACCGGCCTTGACCGTGTTGTACGAGCTCATCATCGGCGGGTGAACCAGACCGGCCGCGGACGCGGTGTTGACGATGTGACCCGAGCGCTGCCGTTTGAAGACGGGCGTGAACGCACGACAGCCGCGGACGACACCCATCAGGTTGATGTCGACGACCCGGTCCCACTCGTCCAGCGTCTCGACGTCGATCCGGCCGCCGGTCGCGATCCCGGCGTTGTTCACCAGGATGTCCAGGCCGCCCCAGTTCTGCTCGCACCACTCGACCGCCGCGGCCCAGTCCTCGGAGCTGCGGACGTTCAGCCGCAGATAGTCCTCGGGCCCGTCGTCGGCGACGTCCGTACACAGCACCTGGTGGCCTTCGGCAACGAACCGGGCGACCAGCGCGGCGCCGAGTCCGCTGGCTCCGCCGGTGACGAGGACACGGCTCACTTGACCTCCCGGGGCAGGTACGACGCCAGTTCGAGCCTGGCGATGACTCCACGGTGCACCTCGTCGGGGCCGTCCGCCAGCCGCAACGCCCGCGCACTCGTCCACGCGGCCGCGAGCGGGAAGTCGTCCGACAGCCCGCCGCCACCGTGCAACTGGATCGCCATGTCGATCACGTCCTGTGCCATCCGCGGCACCGCGACCTTGATCTGGCTCACCTCGCTCAGCGCACCCGCCAGCCCTTCGGTGTCCAGCAGGTACGCCGTCTGCAGCACGAGCAACCGGGCCTGGTTGATCGCGATCCGCGCGTCGGCGATCCGCTCGCGGTTGCCGCCCAGGTTGACGATCGGCTTGCCGAACGCGGTCCGGGTGGTGCCACGCTCCAGCGCGAGCTCGAGCGCCATCTCCGCCAGGCCGATCAACCGCATGCAATGGTGAACACGGCCCGGACCCAGCCGTCCCTGCGCGATCTCGAACGCCCGTCCGGGCCCGACCAGGATGTTCGACGCCGGCACGCGGACATCGGTGAACGACACTTCGCCGTGGCCGTGCGGCTCGTCGTACCGGTGCATCGTCGGGAGCAGGCGCTCGACCTTCACACCAGGCGTCGCCCGCGGGACGAGCACCATCGTGTGCCGCGCGTAGCGAGGGGCGTCCGGGTCGGTGAGGCCCATGAAGATCAGGAGGTGGCAGTCCGGGTGACCGACGCCGGTGCTCCACCACTTTCGGCCGTTGATGACGACCTCGTCGCCCTCGATGACCGCGGTCGCCGCCATGTTGGTGGCGTCCGCCGACGCGACGCCCGGCTCGGTCATGCAGAACGCCGACCGGATCGCGCCGTCGAGCAGTGGCTCCAACCACTGCTTCTTCTGCTCGGCGTCGCCGTAGCGAAGCAGCACCTCCATGTTGCCTGTGTCGGGCGCGTTGCAGTTGAAGACGTACGGCGCCAGGAACGACCGGCCGGTGAGCTCGGCGATCGGAGCGTAGTCCAGGTTCGGCAGGCCCTCGCCGTACTGCTCGTTGCCGGGCTCGGCCGGCGGGAGGAAGAGGTTCCAGAGTCCCTGCTTGCGGGCCTTCGCCTGCAGTTCCACGAACGCAGGCTGCGGCTGCCACGGATCGGCGGCCGCCCGGGTGGCGGCCAGCAACTCCGCCTCGACCGGCTCGATCTCGGTCCGGATGAACTCCGCTACCCGGCCGATCAGCTCACTCGCCCGGGCGGAAGGTTCGAATCCCATCAAGACTCCTTCGGGTCGCCTTGACCGTAGCTCAGCGCCTAAGCAATGCTCAATAGCATGGATCACCGACTGACAGCGGAGGACCGCAAGAAGCAACTGGTCCGGATCGGCCTGATGATGCTGCGCACGCAGCCGATCCACGAGCTGTCGATCGACGCGATCGCCGGGCAGGCCGGCATCTCCCGCAGTCTGCTGTTCCACTACTTCCCGAGTAAGCGCGACTACTACGTCGCCGTGATCTCGGCCGCCGGCCGCCGCCTCCTGCGCGTCACCAAGCCGGACGAGTCCCTGCCGCCCGACGAGCAACTGCACGAGATGCTGATCCAGTTCGTCGCGTTCATCACCCGGCGACGCACGGCGTACATCTCCTTCGTCCGAGGCGCCGCGGGCGGCGACGACTACGCGGTCAAGGTGTACGACGAGACCCGTGCCGGCCTGACCAAGCGCGTCCTGACCTACCTCGGCCTCCCCGAGGTCGCCGAGTCACCGGCCTCGAGCGAGTACCTGCGGGTTCACGCGTGGCTCGCGTACGCCGAAGACCTCGCCATCGAATGGTCCGGCCTCCCGGAGAAGGATCGCCCGACCACCGACAAGGAACTGGTCGCCCACGCCATCGAAGCGCTCCACCTGCTGCGGAAGTTGTAAGCCGGACTCTTGACAGACCCCACACCCGAGCGTTGTCTGAGGGCCGCTCGTGGGAGTCGGGGTCGACGTGAGGAGTGCGATGAGACGACAGGCATTCGGTGTTGCGCTGGCACTGGCCGTGAGTTCGCTGACCGTTCCCGCGGCCCAGGCCCAGCCCTCGCCCGGTCAGGCGCGGGTCTGGGTGACGACGCCGGATCGGGCGGAGCTCCTGCACGAGCGGACCCCGGTCGCGTTCCAGCGCGGGGCCAGCGACCTGACCACGATCACGGTCGACCCACGGACGTCGTACCAGACCATGGATGGCTTCGGCGCCTCGATCACTGACTCGTCCGCGAACGTGCTGTACCGGCTCAGCCCCCAGGACCGCGAGCAGACGATGCGCAAGCTGTTCGACCCGAAGCAGGGCATCGGTGTCAGCTTCCTGCGCCAGCCGGTCGGGTCGTCCGACTTCACCGCCGAGGCCGAGCATTACACGTACGACGACGTACCGGCGGGCCAGACCGACTTCGCGCTGAAGCAGTTCAGCATCGCGCACGACCAGCAGCAGGTACTCCCGCTGCTCCGCCGCGCCAAGCAGCTCAACCCCACGCTGAAGGTGATGGCGACCCCGTGGAGCCCGCCGGCGTGGATGAAGACCGGCGACTCGCTCGTCGGCGGCCGGTTGAAGGACGACCCCGCGGTGTACGACGCCTATGCGCGGTACCTGGTGAAGTTCGTCCAGGCGTACGCCAAGGCCGGCGTACCGGTCGACTTCATCTCCGTGCAGAACGAGCCGCAGAACCGCAAGCCCAGCGGGTACCCCGGCACGGACATGCCCGTCCGGCAGGAGGCCGCGGTGATCTCGGCGCTCGGACCGCTGCTCCACAAGGCGAGTCCGCGGACGAAGATCCTCGGCTACGACCACAACTGGACCACGCACCCCGCTGACGTCGAGTCCACTCCGCCCGGCGAGGACCCGGAGACCGACTACCCGTACGAGCTGCTGCGGACACCCGCGGCGAAGTGGATCGCGGGTACGGCGTACCACTGCTACTCCGGTGACGCCTCGGCCCAGACCGCACTGCACAACGCGTTCCCGTCGAAGGGGATCTGGTTCAGCGAGTGCTCCGGATCGCACGGGCCGGACGACACCCCGCCGCAGATCTTCCGCGGCACCCTCACCTGGCACGCGCGCAACCTGATGCTCGGCACCACCCGCAACTGGGCGAAGTCGGTGGTCAACTGGAACATCGCGCTCGACTCGACCGGCGGCCCGCACCTCGGCGGCTGCGACACCTGCACCGGCCTGGTCACGCTGCAGCCGGACGGCTCGGTCACGACCGACGCGGAGTACTACACGATCGGCCACCTGTCGAAGTTCGTGAAGGCAGGCGCGGTCCGGATCGGCAGTACGTCGTACGGGACGACCGGTTGGAACGGGCAGCTGATGTCCGCGGCCTTCAGCAACCCGGACGGTACGACGGCCCTCGTCGTACACAACGAGAACGACGACCCCCGGCGCTTCGCGGTGGCGGTCGGCGACAAGTCCTTCGAGTACGAGCTGCCGGGTGGCGCGATCGCGACGTTCACCTGGGGACGCGTGTCGGCGGATGTCCCGCAGCCGGTCTCGCTCGAGGGCGCGACGGCGACCGCATCGGTGAACGGCGCCGAGGCAGGTCTGGCGGTCGACGCCGACGGCTCGACGGTGTGGACGAGCAAGGAGGCACAGGCGCCGGGTCAATCGGTGCAGGTGGACCTGGGCTCGCCTCGGTCCTTCCGCCAGCTGGCCCTCGACAGCGGCGGCCAACTCGGCGACTTCGCCGCCAGCTGGAACGTTGCTGTAAGCAACGACGGCACCCACTGGTCCAAGCCCGTCACCGGCAACTCGACCGGCCAACTGACCACGGTCACCCTGCACCCGACCCTCGCCAGGTACATCCGCGTGACCTCAACCTCCACCAGCGACCACTGGTGGAGCCTGGCCGACCTCCGCCTCTACCGCTGACCCGCACCAGCTACGACAGTTGGGATTCGATCCAACGGGCCGTGGTGGCGGCTTGGTTGTTGGTGGTGGCGATCAGCTGGAGGCCGACCGGGAGGCCGTTGGTCGGGAGGGGGAGGCTGACGGCTGGGTGTCTGGTGAGGTTGGCGAGGCGGGTGTTCTTGAGTAGCTGGGACCGGATCGCCTTGCTGCCTTCGGGTGTGGCGACGTCGGAGATCAGGGGCGCCGTACAGAGAACGGTCGGGGTGAGTACGGCGTCCACCCGTGCGAGGAGGCGCTCCATCTCAGCCGTGATCTCGATCGCCCTGGACCGGGCGGCGTCGTACTCCGCGGGCGTGACCTCCGCCGCCTCGCGGAGCCGCTCCTGCACGTCGGTCTGGTACTGCGCCATCGACCGTCCAGCGTGATTCGCCACCGCCTCGGGGCCCTGGATATGAGCCGCAGTAGTAAAGCTGTCTCCCCAATCGGGCAACTCGACGTCGACCAACTCCACGCCCGCCGCCGAGAGACGACCCAACGCGGCCGCCCACGCCGCACCAACCTCGTCAGTGAAGTCGAGGTACTCCGGATTGGTCACCACACCCAGCCGCGTCGGCCGAGCGGCGGCGAACGCGGTGTCAGATAGCACAGACAGCGCGTAGACCGCATCGGCAACAGTCGAGGTCAGTACGCCGACGTGGTCAAGGCTCTGCGACAACGGGAACACCCGGTCGGCCGACAGCGTCCCGTACGCCGGCTTGAAGCCGACCACTCCGCACAACGCCGCCGGGATCCGCACCGACCCAGCCGTATCCGTCCCGATCGCCAACGGAACCACCCCGGCCGCGACCGCAGCACCAGCGCCCGCGCTGGACCCACCCGTCATCCGCGACAGGTCGTGCGGATTGCGGCAGGGCCCCAGCCGATTCGACGTACCCGTGCAGCCGTAGGCGAACTCGTGCGTGTGACTCAGCCCGATGATGATCGCACCGGCCGCCCGCAACCGGCGTACGACGTCGGCGTCCTGCTGCCCGATCTCGTCCATCGACGCCGATCCGCAACGGTACGGCCATCCCTCGACTTCGACGATCTCCTTCATCAGAACCGGCACACCCGCGAGCGCCCCACTCCGGTCGTGACGTGCCGCGCGCTGCAAGGCTCCGTCGGCGTCGACGTGGACGACAGCGTTCGTCCCGTCCGTCTCCTCGGCCCGGATCAGCGCAGTCCGGACCAGCTCAACAGGATCCAACTTGCCGGCCCTGACATCGGCCGCGATCTCCTCCAGCGATTGCACGCACTCATCACACCACGTCGGCCCTATCCCGGGTCCCGCGGTCCGGGCAGTGATCGGGGCAGTCCGAACGACGGGAACACGCTGTTCTCGAACCGGGTCATGGCGCAGATCCGGTCGCCGGCAACAGTGAGGACGAGCAGGCCGGTGCCGTGGCGGACGCCGGTCGGAGCGTGCAGATAGATCCCGAACGCCGGCTGCCCGTTGGCCCGGGTCGGTACGAGATCGAACCTGCGCCCCGTCCCGAACAAGTCGGAACAGAAGCGTCCCACGACGTCCCGGCCCTGGTACTCGAGCGGCAGCGGCGGCATCGACATGAACACGTCGTCCGTCAGCAGGTCCACCAGCGCGGCGATGTCGGCCGACTCGTACGCGCTGACGAACCTCGCCACGAGCGCGTCCTCGGCAGGCGACCCTGCGACGGCAGCGTCCGGCCGCCGTTGCTGCAGGCCGGCACGCGCCCGCTTGAGGGCGCTCTTGACCGAGTCGACGGTCGTGTCCAGCATGTCGGCCGTCTCCCGCGCGTGAAATCCGAGGACGTCGCGCAGGACGAGCACGGCGAGCTGACGCGGTGGCAGCAGTTGCAGCGCAGTCACGAAAGCCAAGGAGATGGACTCCGTCTGCTCGTAGCGGGCCTCCGGGCCGAGCGGCAGGTTGATCGCATCCTCGAGAAGATCGTCGGGGTACGGCTCGAGCCAGGCGACTTCGCCGAGCCGGGTCGGCTCGGGCGGTTCGATGCCTGGGATGTCCCACTCCTTGGCCGGACGCCGGCTGGCCGAGCGCAGCGCACTGAGGCATCGGTTGGTGGCGATCCGGTAGAGCCAGGTGCGGATCGAGGCGCGGCCCTCGAACGTGCCGAGACCTCGCCAGGCCGACAACAGGGTGTCCTGCAGGGCGTCCTCGGCGTCCTGGAACGAGCCGAGCATCCGGTAGCAGTGCACGTGCAACTCGCGGCGGTGCGGCTCGGTCAACGCCCGGAACGCGTCGCCGTCCCCGCTCTGCGCCCTGCTGATCAGGTCCGCTCTCATCGACTCCACTCTCGCCCTCGCTGGTGCTTCCACTCTGTACGGACGCCGGCCGAGTCCCGAAAGGGGCGCCCCCTTCGTCGCCGGCGCGGCGTCTGCACCAGTCGTAGCGACAAATCGACGAAGGAGCATGACATGGGAAAGATCGTCGTCAGCGAGAACATCTCGGTCGACGGAGTCATCGAGGACGCGACCGGTGACGAGGGCCTCGGGCGCGGCAGCTGGTTCACCTGGATCACCGACCGCGATCGCGAGGAGTGGGCCAAGGCCGAAATCGCGGAGGCGCTGGGTGCCGGCGCGCTGCTGATGGGACGAGGTACGTACCACTGGTTCATCGCACGCGGCTGGACGACCCGCACCGACGTCTGGGCGAACCGGCTGGCCAGTGTGCCGAAGTACGTCGTCTCGTCCTCACCCCTCGAAGGTCCCGACTGGAGCAACTCGACAGTCCTGAAGGGTGACGTAGTGGAGCAGGTCGCGGCGCTGAAGCGACAGGTGGACGGGGAGATCGTGGTCTACGGCAGCGGCAGCCTCGTGCCCACGCTGATCGAGCACGACCTCGTCGACGAACTGCGGCTGATGACGTACCCGATCGTGGTCGGGGCCGGCGGACGGCTCTTCGGCGAGACCAGTCTCGTCAAGCCCCTGCGCCTCATCGAAACCCGCACGATCGGAAACGGCATTGTCCTCCTCACCTACCAACCCGTCAGAGACGCGTAGACAACCTCGCGTCGATCAGCACGTCGAGCGTGAAGCAGCTCAGCGCGGCCAGTGGGTTGCGCTGGGTTGCCTCACGCCTGTCTGTGGTGCGGGAGAGGAAACGGAAACAGCAGCGTCATGCCAGGTTGCTACCGTCCGGAGGCATGACGACGGAGCAGATCGAGGGACTTGAGGTCCGAGCGGTCCCCGGCACCGACCCCGCGCTGGTCGCGTTGACCACCGCTCAGCAGGCCGAGCTCGCCGCGATGTACGGCGAGGACCAGCCGCTCGTCGCTCTGCACGCCGACATCTCCTTCACCCTGCTCGTCCTCGACGGCACACCGGTCGGCTGCGTCGGCCTGCAACCCGTCTCCCCCGGCGTCGGCGAGATCAAGCGCATGTACGTCGAACCGTCCGCACGCGGCTGGGGTCTGTCCCGGATCCTCCTCGAAGCGGTCGAGTCGCAGGCCCGCGCCACCGGCCTCACCCGACTCCGCCTCGAGACCGGCACTCACCAAACCCAAGCCATCGCCCTCTACACGAACCACGGCTACACCCCCACCCCGCCGTACCCACCGTTCGAAACCGAACCAGCCTCCCTCTGCTACGCCAAGGATTTGTAGAGACGGTCGAGCCCGATCGTGAGCACCTCCGGATCGAGACCCGACTCGAAGCCGGCACCGCTGTAGCACGCGAGCTTCGTCTCCGAGGTGTCGTAGCTCCGCGACAGCAACAGCCGGGCCCGCTCCAGTCGCTCGACGTGCCGCCGCCCCATCACCTCGCCCCACTTCACCTCACCCAGGGACAGCAGCTTGCGGCGCTGCCCGGGAACAGCCGGAGCCAGCACCACGACGTCCACTTCGATCTGACTGCGCCGACTGTGATCCGGTACGACGCCGGCACCGATCTGTCCCGGCAGTTCGCCGAAGAGCTCCGGCGGTGCGGCCAGCGCGAAGTCCCGGCAGAGCTGCTCGAAGTGCGGGCCGACGACCTGCGAGGAGAACCGTGCTCTGGCCGCCTCCCAGACGTTCTCGGCCCGGCCGCTCTCCAGCAGTCCCCACTGCGGCCGCATCACCACGTGGTAGAAGACCACGAGCGGCTCGGCCACGTGATAGGTGGATCGCCGGGCGCGGAACACGTCCTCCCGGCGCCGCAGGAGGCCGCTGTCTTCGAGGACCGTCAGCTGATGTCCGATGTCGGTCGCCTTCCGGCCGACGTAGTTCGCGATCCCACCGCGCGTACTGTTGCCTGCGGCAACTGCTGCGAGCACCGAGTGGTACAGCGCACTGTCGCGGACGTCCATCTCCTCCTCCAACAGGTACCGCGCCTCGCGGAACAGCGGGTTCACCGGGCTGAGCACGGTCCGCAGGATCCAGTCGTCGAAGTCGCCCGCCGACGCCGGAATGTCGTCGTCCACGAAGCGCCGGTACGCCGGGGTGCCGCCGGCCACCGCATGCACGAGCACCGCGAGCTTCGGATCGGCCAGGTCCCAGAACTCCGCCGCCAACCGGTAGTCGAACGGCCGGACCACCAGCTCCAGGCTCGCCCGGCCGCGGAGCGGAGCGTTGCCGGACAACAGTCCCCCCATCACCGACATCGCCGAACCGCACAGCAGCACGGAGGTCCGACGCCCGCCGGACGCGGCCTGATCCAGCTCGCGCTGCAGGATCGACGGCAGTGCCGGCGAGACCTTGCTCAGGTACGGGAACTCGTCGATCACGAAGGGCCCACGGGCCGGATCGATCGAGAACAGGAACCGGACAGCGTCGTCCCAGCTGTCGAACCGGGGCGGGGAGGACAGGTCCAGATGCGTGCCGACCGCCGTCGCGAACAGAGCGAGGGACTCGGCCTCCGTCGCTTCGGTCGCCCCGAAATACAGCCCGGCCGCTTCCTCGGCCAGCCCTTGCACCAGGAACGTCTTGCCCTGCCGCCGCCGGCCGCTGATGACAGCCAACTGTGGACGGTCCTTGGTCCGGCTCGCGAACCGGACCAGGTGATCCCACTCGGCATCGCGCGCGAAGATGCGCTCAGGCTTCTTCATGTTTGAGAACTATACTTATAATAAATACAGCTCTACAACTTTGGGCAGGGTTTTCTAGAGGTTCAGGACGAGGTCTTCGCCGTCGGGGTGGAAGCCGAGTTTGTTGAGGTACGGCGTGGACTCGCGCATGCGGGGTGGGGCCAGGACCTGGCGGAAGCCGTGGTCGGTGAAGACGTCGCTGCGGCGGTAGACGAACTCGCCCGGGGTGAAGTCGCGGTACTTCGGCAGCACATAGTCGAGATCGATCTGGGCCCGGCCGTCGCCCGCGTCGTGGGCGAGGACGACGCCGACGGTTCGGTCGCCGTGCTGGACCAGGAACGCGTACGGGCTGGAGCTCGGCGTGAAGCCGGGGTTGAACCGGCCGATGTCCTTCTCGTGCTGCGCCAGTACGTGACCCAGGTACGCGTCGGTGTCGTTGACCTGCAGCACCTGGTACTCGGCCTCGTCGTGCCGGTGCCGGAGGAGGCGCCACAGGTGCACCACGTTGATCACCGCCAGGACGGCGTTCATGCCGACCATCGGCCACACCCCGATCGCCAGGTTGAACCCGACCAGGATCACGCAGCCGATCAGGTTCAGGACCCGCAGTCGCAGGATCCGCGCCTGCAGCAGGGACGCGACGACCAGCGCGGATCCGCCCCACCCGATGATGCTCAAGACGTCCACAGCGCGAGGGTAGACCAGACGGGCCGCTGGTCCGCTCAGGTCAGACTGTCGGTGTGACCGACTTGCTCCTGCTCAACGGCGAACCGCTCCGCACCGTCGACGCTGCGTTGCTCCGGGCAACCAGCTACGGACACTTCACCTCGATGCAGGTCCGGGCCGGCCGGGTCGACGGCCTCGACCTGCACTTCGAGCGTCTCGACCGCAGTTCCCGCGAGGTCTTCGGCCGCCCGGTCCCTGCCGACCGCGTCCGCGCCGACCTCCGGACCGCGCTCGAGCGCGCCGGCTCCGGCGACCTCTCTGTCCGGGTCAATGTCTTCGCCTCCGACGGCGAGCCGAGTCTGCTCATCCGCGTCAGCCCACCGATCGAGCCCGGCGTACAGCCGCCACGCCTGCTCGCGTTCGAGCATGAGCGTGCCGTCCCGCACCTCAAGCACACCGGCACGTTCGACCTCGTGTACTACGGCCGCCAGGCCGAGGCTGCCGGGTACGACGACGCGATCTTCCACACCTCCACCGGCGAGATCTCCGAGGCCTCGATCTGGAACATCTGCTTCGCCCGCGGCACCACGATCGTGTTCCCGGCCGCGCCGGTCCTGCCAGGCATCCGCCAGCAGCTCCTGCAGCAAGGCCTGCCCGACTTCGCCACCACCCCGATCCCCCTCGCGGACCTCCCGTCGTACGACGCCGCCTATCTGACCAACTCGATCGACCCGGCCCTCCCGGTCGCCTCGATCACCACCAAGCAAGGCACCACGACGTACGCCGCACATCCGCCCTCACTCGACACGATCACCGAGGCCTACGCAGCCCTGCACCCACAAGAGATCTGAGCGTCAGCCGGCTGTGTGAAGTCTCGCGGGCGGCCCACCCTCGAACAGCGCGAGCGCTTGCTGAGCGGCGCCCGCCGCACCGGAGCCGAAGTACCCGGTCGCGTACGGCGCGAGCCCAGCGCCCACCTGCCAGTACGGCATCCGACGTCCGGAGTACTCCACGTCGCGGACGAGCGGTTGGTCGCCAGCCTCCAGCCGGGCAGCGTCGTCGGCGCAGGCCGGGAGCCGAACGCGATCCGAGTCGCCCCACAGCACATCAATGATGGACGGACCATGCCTCGTGTCGAAGACGCACGGCACCCGGCGCTCGGGAACGGGCTCTCCGGCAAGTCGGGCACGGACACAGAGCAGCCCGTACTGTCCCGTCGCCACCGCCTCCGTCGCGGCATGTATTGCCTCGGTGCCTTGTAGTTCGGCCAGCACTCCCCTCGCGGCGGCGTACGCCTGCTGGGCGCCGACGTAGTTGCGGCGGCTGTCGCGGTCCATCGCCTGGGTCGATAGGCTGCCGACCTCCGCGCCCAGCTCCGAGACGTCCTCCTCGGTGAGGGTCCGCATCAGTGCGAGGGTGCTGGCACGTCGTGCCCCGATCAGGGCTCGTAGGTTCCAGGCGTTCACCCGTCGCCGCCTCCGCCGCCGTCGCCTCCACCGTCGAAGCCGCCATGGCCCCCGTCGAACCCGCCGTGGCCGATCCCGCCGTCCCAGCCTCCCCAGCCGCCGGGCGCGCCGGACTGGCCTTCGAACGCAGCCAACGCGATGAAGGTGGCGCCCCCGCCGTGCGTGAAGTAGCCACGGCCGTACGGCGCGACTGCGGTACCGGCCTCCCAGTACGGAACCCGCCGCGTGCCGTAGCGGACGTAGCGAATCTCGGGATCGTCGTGCACCTTCACCCTGGCCGCATCCTGTGCGCACGCCGGCACCGTGCGAGTGCCTCGACCCGGCCAGGTCCAGACCACGTCCGTCGTTGACGGGCCGTGCTGCGGGTTGAAGAAGCACGGCACCCGCCGCTCCGGGATCGGCCGGCCGTCGACGCGAGCCAGGACACACACCATCGCGTAGCGAGCGCCGGCGAGCGTGTCGGTGATCGTGCTGATGTCCTCCGCCGACTTCAGTTCCCGCACCGATCGCTGCGCGGACTGGTAGGCGTCGAGCGCTTGCTGGTAGTCATGCCGTGCCTCGGCATCCAGGTCACGACCCGCGACCCGTTCGCCCAGCCGCCGGAGCTCTTCCCCGAGCAGCGTGACATCGTCGTCCGCGAGCACGCGGATCTGCTCGAGCTCGGCGCGATCGAGGCGCCTCGATCCCCGCCGGACCCACAGAAAGCGGGCCGCCAGGGCCAACCCACCAGCCCCCAGGGCAGCCAACAGCCACTCCATCCACCGACGGTACCGCCGTCAGTACACGCGCGGAACGCTCAGGAGCGCTCCGACCACCACTGCAGGAGCGCTTCGCGAGCGCGGTCCGGGCCGATCGGGCCCTGGTCGAGGCGGAGGTCCATCAGGAACTTGTACGCCGCGCCGACGTCGCGGCCGGGCTCGATGCCGAGGATCTCCATGATCTGGTTGCCGTCGAGATCGGGGCGCAGGGCATCGAGCTCCTCCTGCTCCTGGAGCCGCTCGATCCGCGCCTCGAGGTCGTCGTACGCCGCCCGCAGCGCCTCGGCCCGGCGCCGGTTGCGGGTGGTGCAGTCGGCGCGGGTGAGGATGTGCAGCCGGTCGAGCTGGTCGCCGGCGTCGCGGACATAGCGCCGTACGGCGGAATCGGTCCACTCGCCGGTGCCGTACCCGTGGAAGCGCAGGTGGAGCTCGACGAGCTTGCCGACCTGGTCGATCTGCTCGTTGCTGAAGCGCAGCGCCTTCATCCGCTTGCGGGCGAGCTTCGCGCCGACCACATCGTGGTGATGGAAGGTGACCTTGCCCGCGCCCTCGAAGCGCCGGGTCCTCGGCTTGCCGATGTCGTGGATCAGTGCGGCGAACCGGACGACGAAATCGGGCGTCGGAACAGTAAGGCGGGATTCGAGGTCGATGGCCTGATCGAGGACGGTGAGCGAGTGCTCGTACACATCTTTGTGCCGGTGGTGCTCGTCCACCTCGAGCCGCAGCGCCGGCAGCTCGGGCAGGACGTGATCGGCCAGGCCGGTGGACACCAGCAGGTCGAGGCCGATCCGCGGGTGGTCGGAGCAGATCAGCTTGACCAGTTCGTCGCGGACGCGTTCGGCCGACACGATCGTGATCCGCTCGGCCATCGCGGTCATCGCGGCCACGACCGCCGGGTCCGGGGTGAACCCGAGCTGCGCGGCGAACCGGGCCGCCCGCATCATCCGCAGCGGGTCGTCGGAGAACGAGTCCTCCGGGGTGCCCGGCGTACGGATCGTCTTGCTCGCGACGTCCTGGATGCCGCCGTACGGGTCGACGAACCGGTGCGACGGGAGCTGTACCGCCATCGCGTTCATGGCGAAGTCGCGGCGGGCCAGGTCGCCCTCGAGGCTGTCGCCGTACGCGACCTCCGGCTTGCGCGAGGTGAGATCGTAGGACTCCGACCTGTAGGTCGTGATCTCCAGGACCCACTCACCCTTGCGACTACCGATGGTGCCGAACGCCTTGCCGATGTCCCAGACATGGTCCGCCCAGCCGGACAGCAACCGCTCGACCACGTCCGGGTGCGCTGACGTGGCGAAGTCCAGGTCCTTGCTCCCGCGGCCCAGGAGAATGTCCCGGACGGGTCCTCCGACCAGGGCGATCTCGTGGCCGGCGGCGGCGAAGCGGCTGCCGAGTTCGTCGACGACCGGCGCGATCCGCAGCAGGGACTGGACCGCTTGCTGCTGGACGGCGGACAACGATCCGGCAGAGGCTGACTGGTCGGCAAAGGGTGACACGGGGAACTAGGTTACGGTGACGGCGTGTTCAGACGGCGACTGAGGCTCTCCGCGGCGGCGGGTGCGGGCCTGCTGGTTGTTGCCTGCGCAGCGTTCCTCGGCGTCCAGCCGACCGCCGCGGCGCCCGGCGACGAACTGACTGTCGACGTCAGCATCGACTCGTTCGCGCCGGTGGCACCGAAACCCGGCAACCCCGTGGTGATCAAGGGCCGGGTGACGAACAACAGTTCGGTGACGTTCGACGAGCCCCAGGCGCTCGCCTGCATCGACCGGACCCGGCTGTCCAGCGCGGCCGACATCGCCGACGTGTCCGCCGAGCAGGACGTCGCGATGCGGGACCGCAACAGCTGCGCCAACCTGACCGACGGAACGGCGTTCCAGCCTTTCGAGCAGCCGCTGGCACCGAAGGCATCGGTGGAGTTCACCCTCACCGTGCCGTGGGAGCAGTGGCGGATCTCCGACCGCACCGGTGCGTACGTCGTCGGCGTCGTGTTCCGCGGTCAGCCGCCGAACAGCGACCGGGTCACCATCGGTCGTGCTCGCACGCTGATGCCGGTGATCGGTTCCGATCCGCTGACCCGCAGGGTGAACACCGCCCTCGTCATCCCGTTGCGGCACCGGCCGACCCAGCTCGGCGGGTCCCGGTTCACGAACGACTCGCTGGCCCAGTCGCTGTCCCCGACCGGGTCCCTCGGCCGGTTGCTCGCCCTGGGCAAGCAGCACAAGGTCACCTGGCTCGTCGATCCCGCGATGCTCGACGAAGTCCGCCAGATGGCCAAGGGGTACGAGATCGTCGATGCGGGCGGCCAGACGGCCAAGGGCACCGGACAGGCGACCGCGGCAGCGTGGCTCAAGGAGTTCGAGGCGAGCCGCATCCGCGGCAACCAGGTCGTCCTGCTCCCGTACGGCGACCCGGACGTGGCCGGCCTGCTCGACGCGGGCGAACCGTTGAAGAAGCTGGTCGCGCAGGCACGGACCGCCACCGAGCGGTACAACCTGGCGCCTGCCTTCACCAACGGCCTCTGGCTCGAGGGCGGTGCCGCGGCCAGCCGCTACCTCGCCGCTGCGTCCGGCGGCTTCGCCGGCGCCACCGACCAGGACCTGAACCTGGTCAGCAGCTCCTCCTGGTCCGCGGACGACGGCCCGGCGCTGACCAACAGCCCGGTGTACGACGTCATCACCCCGGAGGGGCCGAACCGCACCGTCCGCACCGTCATCGCGGACTCCGCACTCACCAGTGGCGGTCCCGATGCGGACAGCGATGACAGCCCCCTCCAGGTCCGGCAGCGGTTCGCCGCCGAGACCGCGCTGATCGCGGCCGAGGGCAACGACAAGAACCCGGCCACCGTGGTCGCGCTGCCGCCGCGCGGCTGGGACGTCGAGGGCCAGGCCACCGCCGCGCTGGCCGGGAGCCTGTCTCTGTCGTGGATCACGGCCACCGACGTCGCGCAGGCGGTCGCGAGCACGCCGAGGCCGCCGACGACCAAGGCACCCGCGGCACCGAAGTCGAACGGCGGCCTGACCGGTGCCCAGCTCGACGGCATCAAGCGGCTCGACGAAGCGACCACGACCATGCAGAACCTGCTGGCGAACCCGGACGACCTCCTGCAGGTCATGCCGCAGGCGCTGTTGCGCTCCACCTCGACCACCTGGCGCGGCTTCCCGGATGAGGCGCGGTACTTCGCCGCGGTCGAGCTGGGCTCGGTGAACCTGCAGCTGAACAAGGTGCACCTGGTCAACAACCCGGTCAACGGTGAGCGCCGGGAGATCAAGGTCAACCTGGCCGGCAGCAAAGGCACGTTCCCACTGACCATCACGAACAGCACGCAGTGGTCGGTCCGGGTCGGGATCATCGTGACGCCTGCCAACCGCACCGACCTGCGGATCGAGCCACAGCAGAGCCGGATCCTGGCCGCGGGCCAGAAGTGGACGCCCCGGATCAACGCGAGCGCGGAGCAGAACGGCCTGATCCGCGCCAACGCGCAGGTGATCACGTCGTCCGGTCGTCCGGTCGGCGACTCCGAGGAGCTGCTGATCCAGGCCAGCCAGTACGGCAGCGTCGGCTGGGTCCTGGTCGGCGCGGCCTGTGCCCTGCTGTTCGGTACGTCGTTCGTCCGCATCTACCGCCGGATCCGGACCGAGCGCCAGAGCCCGTCACACCCCCCGACCGAGGCCACCACCCCCGACCCGCTGCACCCGGCTCCCCTCGACACCACCACCACCGACACCACCACCGACACGACGACCGGTGACCCCGCCCCCGACGAACTGCCCGAGGCGTCGCTGACAGAAGGAGTCGGTTCGAAGGATGGCTGACCGCACCCTGCGCTCCGCGGGGGTGATGGCAGCCGGAACGGTGCTGTCCCGCCTGCTCGGATTCGTCCGGATCGCCCTCCTCGCAGCCGCTGTCGGCACGGCGCTGCGGGCCGACATCTTCACCGCCGCGAACACGATCCCGAACAGCCTCTACATCCTGCTGGCCGGCGGCGTGTTCAACACCGTGCTGGTCCCGCAGTTGGTCCGCGCGATCAAGAACCACGACGACGGCGGTCAGGACTTCACCAACCGTCTGCTCACGTTCGGCTTCGTCGTACTGGCTGTCGTGACGGTCGGCTGTGTCCTGCTGGCGCCGGCGATCGCCCAGGTGTACATGCCGTCGGAGCTGGACGACCCGTCCCGGGCGCCGGAGCGGGCGTCGATGGTGATGTTCGTCCGGCTCTGCCTCCCACAGATCTTCTTCTACGGCGCGTTCGTCCTGGTCGGCCAGGTGCTGAACGCGCGGCGTCGCTTCGGCCCGATGATGTGGGCGCCGATCGCGAACAACGTCGTCGCCTGCGCGTCGATCGTGATCTTCCTGCTGATCTACCGCACCGGCGACCCTCCAGCCACGTACAGCCATGGCGAGGAGCTGCTGCTCGGTCTCGGGCACACGTTCGGCATCGCCGTCCAACTGCTGGTGCTGCTGCCGTACCTGAGGGCGAGCGGGCACCTGTTTCGGCCGAAGTTCGGTCTGCGTGGTACCGGTCTGGGTCACACTGCCCGATTGGGCATCTGGACCGTGCTGTTCGTAGCGGTGAACCAGGTGACGCTGGCCGTGGTCACGCGGCTCGCCATCGCGGGTAGCGCGTCGGACGACCCGGGTGCGAAGGCGGGTCTGTTCGCCTACAGCACGGCGATGCTGATCATCCTGGTGCCACACGGCATCGTGACCGTGTCGCTCGCGACCGCCGCGCTGCCGCAGATGTCGGCGCTCGCGGCCGACGGCGAGCTGACCGAGGTGGAACGGTTGTCGGCCCGGTCGATCCGGCAGACGCTGGCGATCGTCGTACCGGCGGCGGCCGCGATGGTCGCGTTCGCGTACCCGATCGTCACGGTGATCGCCGGCTACGGATCCGGCAAGGACAACCTGACGCTGATGTCGTACACGCTGATGGCGCTGGCGCTCGGCATCGTGCCGTTCACCGTGCAGTACTTCCAGCTGCGCACCTTCTACGCGTTCGAGGACACCCGCTCGCCGTTCTTCCTGCAGTGCGTGATCGCGGCGACGAACATCGCGGCGGCCGTGATCGGGGTCCGGGTGGTACTGGACCAGGAGAACCTCCGGTTCAGCGGTGTCGTCCTCGGCGGGGCGTACGCGCTGACGTACCTGATCGCCGTGCTGGTGTCCCGGCCGGTCCTCCGCCGGAAGGTGCCGGCGGTGCACGGTGCCGGGATCGGGCTGCCGCTGCTCGCGATGGTGATCGCCGCCGTCCTCGCGGTGCTGGCCGGGCGCGGGGTGCTCTGGCTGCTCGGCATGGCGGTCGAGTGGTCCGGACCCCTCGGCGCGATCCTCGAACTCGCGGTGGCCGCCGTCGTGATGCTCCCGGTGTACGCCGGGGTGGCAAGGGTACTGAGGATCCACGAAGTCAACGACGTGGTGTCCATGGTCACATCGAAGCTGCCCGGACGCCGCTGAACCCGATGGCTTGTGCACTCGTGCACCACTTGAGGGATCAGGGGGGCACTACGATGGGGCTGCGGTCAGGCCGCCAGCTGATCGTGACCGGGTCCCCGCCGACCGGATCCGGGGCGCCAGACGCAGGCCGACCAGTGCATCGAGGAGGGCGAGAGACACCGTGTCGAACCAGACCGTCAGTCCTGGTGCCCTGCTTGCCGGCCGGTACCGGATCGCCGAGCTACTCGCGGAGATCGACGGTGCACGGGTGTGGCGGGCAGTGGACGAGGTACTCAGTCGGGCAGTCGTCGTGGACATCCTGCCGGTCGGCGACCCGAGGACCAACCTGCTCTTCGATGCCGCCCGGCGCGCGGCCGCCGCGGCCGATCCCCGCTTCCTCCGCGTGCTCGACTGCGACATGCACGACGGTGTCACGTACTGCGTCCGCGAGTGGGCGGGCGGCCGTCCACTGGAGCGGATGCTCGCGACCGGCCCGCTGACCGGTCAACAGGCCGGCTGGCTCGCGCGCGAGGTGTCCGAAGCGCTGGAGAACCTGCACCGCACGGGCCTGTCCCACGGCTCGATCAGCCCGTCGACCGTCGTGGTCACCGACGCGGGCGCGATCAAGGTCGTCGGACTCGCGACCGAGGCGGCGCTGCGGTCCACCGGCCCGGGTTCGCCCGAGCACGACATCCATGCGCTCGGTGAGCTGCTCTACGCCTCCCTGACCGGCCGTTGGCCCGGTCCCGGCCCGGCCTGGGGGATGCAGCCGGCGCCGTTCGAGCACGGCCGTCTCCTCAGTCCCCGCCAGGTGCGAGCCGGCGTACCGCGCTCCCTGGACGACATCTGCGACCGGCTGCTGAGCAACCCGCCGCGGCACCACACTCCGCCGATCACCAGCGCCGCCGGCCTGTCCGCCGCGCTGTCCGGTGTCGTCGGCAGTTCGCACGAGCCGCCGAACCAGATGGACGAGACCGTTCAGGTCGCCCGGCAGAACGGCAGCATCGACGACGCCACCCAGGTGGTGCCGCAGACGACGCCGCCCGCGCTCGACCCGGCACCGCCGGCGTACCAGAGCAGCAACGGGCACGAGACGCACTCGGCGTACTCGACCGCTGCCGAGACCCGGCCGATGCGGCGGCAGCCACCGCCACCGCCACCGTCGAACGGGAACGGCCGACGCCGGCCCGACGACCCGAAGCCGAAGCAGAAGGGCTCGTGGGGCGGCCGGATCCTGATCCTGCTCGCCATCCTCGCGCTGCTGTCGGTGGTCGCGATGGCGCAGTTCCTGCTCAAGGGCGCGATGAACAACGACCAGGACGACGGCACCGACAGCGGCGCCAGCAAGCCGCCGGCCACGAGTACGACGCCGTCCGCGACCGGTGGCCCGGCCAAGATCGTCAGCGCGAAGGACTTCGACCCGCCGCCGGACGGCAACGGCAACGAGCATCCGGACGACGTCGACAAGTCCTTCGACGGCAAGCAGGACACGAGCTGGACCACGATGTCGTACAAGAACAAGCCGAACTTCGGTGGCCAGAAGGAGGGCGTCGGGATCATCTACGACCTCGGCGAGCCGACGGCCGTGTCGAAGGTGCTGGTCGCGCTCAAGGGCGACAAGACCAGCCTGGAGCTGATGGTGCCGAAGGGTGACACGAGCAAGTCGCCGACCACGGTCAGCGGCTGGACGTCCGTCGCCACCGAGGAGGACCAGCCCGAGGGGACGACGACCCTGACTCCGTCGGCGCCGACCCAGACGCAGTACGTTCTGGTGTGGCTGACGAAGATCCCGAAGGACGGCAGCGGGTACCGGGGCGAGATCTCAGAGGTCACAATCCAGAAATGACACCCGAGATCAGTCGGATCGGGCCGCCCGAACCCGTCGGCCAGCCGGCCGCACCGGCTGGACCGGTCAGCTACGACCAGCTGGACGACCACGAGCTGCTCCGGCTGCACGTCGCGGGCAACCCGGACGCGTTCGGGTACCTCGTGCGGCGGCACCGGGACCGGATGTGGGCGGTCGCGATCCGCACCCTGGGTGAGCCGGAGGAGGCCGCCGACGCGCTGCAGGAGGCGTTCATCTCGGCGTTCCGCCGGGCCGACTCGTTCCGCGGTGACGCCAAGGTGACCACCTGGCTGCACCGGATCGTGGTGAACGCCTGCCTGGACCGGATCCGTCGCCGTCAGGTCCGTGCCGCCGACCCGCTGCCGGAGGACGAGGACCGCGCGGCCGAGTTGGCCGGCCCGGCCGAGGACGACCCGGCCGAGGTCCGCGAACGCCGGCTCGACGTACTGAACGCGCTCAAGCAGATCAACTCCGACCAGCGCAGTGCCCTCGTCCTGGTCGACATGGAGGGCTACTCGATCGAGGAGGCCGCCGCGATCCTGGGCTGCGCGCCCGGCACGGTGAAGTCCCGCTGTGCCCGTGGACGGGCCCGGCTGCTGCCACTGCTCAGACACTGGCAGACCACTCGAGCCGGTTCCGAGGCGCCCGACGTACCGGCGAAAACTGCTGCCGAAGCGGTGGGAACCGAATGAGCGGGTACACCGTCGAAGCGGAGTCGCCTCGTTCTGGCGACTACGCTGCCCGATGCCTCGACCGGAGCACTTCAGCCATGAGCACACCGCGCCCGATCCTGGGCACCTCCCGTGAGGAGGCGAGTTCCCGATGACCGATTCCGGTCTTCCGACCAGTGAGCACCTCGAGCACCTGGACACGGACACCATCGCCGACCTGATCGAGAACCTGCTACCCGCACCCGAGGCCCACCGGGCTCGTGAACATGTGAAGGCGTGTCCGGACTGCCAGCAGACCTTCGACGCGCTGCTGGAACTGTCCGCGGATCTGGCCGACGAGGGCCGGACGGACATCCCGATGCCGGCCGACGTCGCCGAGCACCTCGACGCCGTGATCGTCTCGGAGTCGATGATGCGCTCGTCGACGATCGGCGTGCACTCGCTCGCGCAGATCCGCGAGGAGCCTCGTCGGCACCTCCCTAAGCTGCTCGGTGCCGCCGCGGCCGTTGTGGTCGTCGCGGCGATCGGCGTCGGTGTGGTCTTCGCCATCAAGGACAACGCGCCCGCGAACACGGCCGATACAACCCCGACGACCGCGCTGCCGACCGGTGCGCCGACGCTGTCCACCACGGATGTCGGCCCGGACGCGCAGCGTTGGATGGAGAACTCCGGTGGCACGCTGCTGAACGGCTCGGCGGACGAACTGGCCTGCGCGAAGAACTTCGCGGCCGGCCGGCCGAACCCGCAGCTCCGGCTGGTGCAGCCCGCCAAGGTCGACGACAAGCGCGCCACGGTGATCGGTCTGCAGGGCGGGTCGGCCCAGGACATCCAGGTCTTCGTGGTGACCGGATGTAGCGAATCCGGGGGCGTCGCCGACCCCTTCTACGACACCACGGTGACGCTGCGCAACCGCTGAGACGGCGATGCGGCACCACGGCCCGGCGATGGGTACCGTGGGAATGGTCGGCCTCTAGGATCCGTTGAGTACGACGTACAAGTCTCGACGACACGAGGAAACGCCTGCATGAGCGACTCCGCAGTTCGCAACGTCATCATCGTCGGCTCCGGTCCGGCCGGTTACACGGCCGCCGTGTACGCCGCACGCGCCCGCCTGGAACCGCTCGTGTTCGAGGGCTCTGTCACGGCCGGTGGCGCACTGATGAACACCACCGACGTCGAGAACTACCCAGGCTTCTCGCAGGGCATCATGGGTCCCGCGCTGATGGACGAGATGCGCCAGCAGGCCGAGCGCTTCGGCGCCGAGCTGGTCGCGGACGACATCGTCTCGGTCGACCTGACCGGCGAGATCAAGGTGGTCACCGACTCCGCGGGCACCGAGCACCGGGCCAAGGCCGTCATCCTGGCCATGGGCTCCGGCTACCGCAAGCTGGGCCTGCCGGACGAGGACCGGATGTCCGGCCACGGCGTGTCCTGGTGTGCGACCTGTGACGGGTTCTTCTTCCGCGAGCACGAGATCGCCGTCGTCGGTGGCGGCGACTCCGCGGTCGAGGAGGCCACCTTCCTGACCCGGTTCGGCAAGAAGGTCACGCTGGTGCACCGCCGCGGCGAGCTGCGCGCGTCGAAGATCATGGCCGACCGGGCGTTCGCGAACGACAAGATCGACTTCGCCTGGAACTCCGAGGTCGCGGCGATCCACGGCGACGACAAGCTGACCGGCGTCACCCTGCGGGACACCGTGACCGGTGAGACCCGGGAGCTGCCGGTGACCGGCCTGTTCATCGCCATCGGGCACGACCCGCGCTCGGAGCTGGTGAAGGGTCAGGTGCACCTGGACGAGGACGGCTACGTCCTGGTCCGGGAAGGCAGCACCGAGACCAACCTGCCGGGCGTCTTCGCCGCCGGTGACCTGGTCGACCACACCTACCGGCAGGCGATCACCGCCGCTGGCACGGGCTGTGCCGCCGCCCTGGACGCCGAGCGCTTCCTGGCCACCTTGGAGCACGAGGCGACGGCCGCGGCTGCCGCGGCCACCGAGCCTGTCTCCGTCTGAACCTCACAACCACTGAAGGAGTTACGCCCGTGGGCGAGAAGATGAACGCCGTCACCGACGCCGAGTTCGACCAGACCGTGCTGAAGAGCGACAAGCCGGTGCTGGTGGACTTCTGGGCCGAGTGGTGCGGTCCGTGCCGCCAGGTCTCCCCGATCCTGGAGGAGCTGGCGCAGGACCACAGCGACAAGCTCACCTTCCTGAAGATGAACGTCGACGAGAACCCGGTCACCCCGAGCAACTACCGTGTTACGGGTATCCCTACCATCAACGTCTACGTGAACGGTGAGCTGGCCAAGTCCATCGTCGGCGCCAAGCCGAAGGCGGCGCTGCTGAAGGAGCTGGCCGACTTCACCTCCTGAAACAAGGTAGGACCCCGTCCGCCACGGCAAGGAGCAGTTTCTGATGACAGTGTCACCGTCTGGCCCCCACGGCGTGTACCGGATCGGCGACAGCGGTGAGGCGGTCGCCGAGATCATCGGCAAGCTCCAGCGGTTAGGACTGCTCACGGGCGGTCACGACGTCTACGACGAAGCGACCGCCCACGCCGTTCGGGGCTTCCAGCAGCAACGGGGCCTGATGATCGACGGGGTTGTCGGCCCGCAGACGTACCGGGCGATCGACGACGCACGCTGGCGGCTGGGCGACCGGCTGCTGACGTACGTCGTCTCGCACCCGCTCACCGGTGACGACGTACTGGCGCTGCAGGCGAAACTGCAAGAGCTCGGCTTCGCGGTCGCCCGGATCGACGGGATCTTCGGACCGGACACCCAGCGCGCGGTGACAGACTTCCAGCGCAACATGGGCCTGCCGGGTGACGGCACGTGTGGACCATCGACGTTCAAGGCCTTGCAGCGGATCAAGCCGATGGCGACGGGTGGCCGACCGGATGCGTTGCGCGCTTCCGAGGCTGTTCGCGCCGCCGGCCCGCGGCTGTCCGGCAAAACCGTGGTGATCGATGCCGGTCACGGCGGTTTCGACTACGGCTGGGAGGGCTACGGCCTGCGCGAGTCGGACGTCGCGTACGACCTGGCCTCCCGGATCGAGGGTCGCCTGGGTGCGACCGGCGTACGGGCGTACCTGTCCCGGGGACGGGACCAGGGGCCGGACGAGTTGGCCCGGGCCGCGTTCGCGAACGAGACGGACGCCAACCTGTGCGTGTCGCTGCACACCGACGGGTCGATGAACCCGGAGGCCCAGGGCGTGGCGACGTACTACTACGGCAACGATCTGCACGGCGCCTCGTCGAGCGTCGGTGAGCAGTTCGCCGGGCTGGTGCAGCGCGAGATCGTCGCCCGTACCGACCTGCTGAACTGCCGCACCCACGCCAAGACCTGGGATCTGCTGCGGCGCACCAAGATGCCGGCGGTCCGCCTCGAGATCGGCTACGTGACCAACCCACACGACTCCGCGCGCCTGGCCGACCCGGCCTTCCGCGACGTGATCGCCGAGGCCATCGTGGTCGCCATCCAGCGTGTGTACCTCCCGCCGGAGCAGGACGCCGCTACCGGCATGCTCCGTTTCGGCCAGCTGACGGTCTAGTCGATTCCGGGATGTGTCGTTCGTCATCTGAATGAGCGCTACTCGCCCGGCGATCACGCCGGGTGGGACGTCATTCAGTTGGGAGGGGCTCATGGCACATCCAGTCGTCCACACCGAGATCCGATCGGCGGACCCGGACGCGACACGTCAGTTCTTCGCGGACCTGTTCGGGTGGAAGATCGCGTCCGAGGGCGGGTTCCCGGGCTATACGTTCATCGACACCGGCACACCGGAGGGTCCGTACGTCGCGATCAGTCCGCGGCAGGGCGCCGAGGACGAGGTGCTGTTCTTCGTGGCCGTCGAGGACGTGGCGGACACACTCGCGCGCGCCGAGAAGCTGGGCGGCAGTGTCGTCCAGCCGCTGCAGCAGGTGCCCGGCACCAGCTTCGCTGTGTTCGCCGACGCCCAGGGCCACAAGATCGGAGTGGCCGCCAGCGAATGATCGCCCGAGGCGGGCCGCGCAGGGGGCGGCCCGCCTCGAATCGGCTCAGTCCTTCTCGAGGGCGATCTTCGGGAGCACTCGGTCGAGTCCGCGCGGCAGCCACCAGGCGCGATCGCCGAACAGCCGCAAGATGGCCGGGACAAGGACGCATCGGATCAGCACCGCGTCCAGCAGTACCGCGGTCGCCAGCCCGAGCCCGAACTGCTTCAGCATGCGGTCCGGGCTGAGCAGGAACGCACCGAACACCACGATCATGATCGCGGCCGCCGCGGTGATCACGCTGCCGGTGTTGGCCAGCCCTTCGCGGACTGCCTCGTTCGCATCCTTGGTACGCCGCCACTCCTCATGGATCCGGGACACCAGGAACACCTCGTAGTCCATCGACAACCCGAACACGATCGCGAAGATCATGACCGGCACGAACGCCTCGATCGGACCCGGCTGCGCACCAAACCAGCCCTGCTGGAAGACCAGTGTGATGACGCCGAGCGAGGCACCGATGCTGAGCAGGTTCAGCACCGCGGCCTTCAGCGGGATCAGCACGGACCGGAACACCGCCATCAGCAGCAGCGCCGACAGTCCAACCACGACCAGCACGAAGATCGGCAGCCGATTGCTGACCGCGGACGCGAAGTCGTCGGCCGCCGCGGTGGCGCCACCTACGAGGTACGTCGCCCCGGTCTGCGACTCGAGCGCCGGCAGAGTGTCGGTCCGCAACCGCTCGACCAGGTCACTGGTCGCTGCGTCCTGCGGTGCAGACTTCGGGAACGCCAGTACGGTCGCGACCTTGCCGTCGGGCGTCAACTGCGGTGGCGTGACCGCGGCGATGTTCGGATCGGCGGCCAGCGTACGGCCGAGCGCCTGAGTTGCAGCCTGGTCGCCTTCGGACACGACTACCAGCGGACCGTTGAACCCGGGCCCGAATCCCTGTGCCAGCAGGTCGTACGCCTTCCGGCTGGTCTTGGCCGGATCGTCCGTCCCGGCATCCGCGAACCCAAGCCGCATGTCCAGCGCCGGCAATGACAACGCGACCAACGCGACAGTCCCGAGCACGAGCGGCACCCACGGCCCACGCTGCACTGCGGCTGCCAGCTTCCGCCATCCGTCTCCCGGCGTACGGCGCTTCTTCGCGGCATGCTTGCGGACACTCCGCTCGATGCGCTTCCCGAACAGCGTCAGCAGAGCCGGCAACAGACTCACCGCGGCGAGCATCGTCATCAGCACCGTGAGGGTGACACCGAGCGCGACGCCTTGCAGCGAACCAAGCCCCAAGGCGAGCAGGCCCAGCAGTGCGATCACCACGGTGCAGCCGGCGAACATCACCGAACGGCCGGCGGTGTCCAGGGCAACGATCGACGCGGTCGCGCGGTCGGTCCCGTCCTTCAGCAACTCATGGCGGTAACGGGAGAAGATCAGCAACGCGTAGTCGATGCCGACACCGAGCCCGACCAGGATCATCACCGGTGCGGTGTAGTCGGGCACGGTGAACAAGTGCGACGCCAGCACCAACAGCCCTAGCGTGCTGCCGACCGCGAACAAGGCCGTCAGCAACGGCAGAGTTGCCGCAAGCAACGATCCGAAGAGGAACACCAGGATCACCAGCGCGGCCAGGATGCCGGCGCCCTCGGACGCACCACCCGCACTCTCCGCCGCCGACCGCGCCAGGTCGCCACCGACCTCAATCGTCAGACCGGGGACCCTGAACTGCTGAGCTTTCTCGATGATCGCGCGGACGTCCTCGATCGGCATGTCCGCCACGGCGACATCCAGACTCACCGTCGAGTACGCCGTACGACCGTCTGGTGAGAGTGATCCGGGAGCAGTGAACGGGTCGGCCACCGACGCCACGTGCGGGAGCCCGCCGACGGCCGCCAGCATCGAGAGGACTCGCGGCTTCTCCGGCCGGAGCCCGCCGTCGGCGTGCATGACGATCTGCACCGAGGCGGTCTCACCCTGCGGCTGGTGCTCGCGGAAGATGTCGGTCACCCGCTGGGAGTCGGTCCCGGGGAGCGAGTTGTCGTTCTTGTAGCTGTCGCCGACCACCGTCGACGCGGCGGTCACCGCGACGAGGGCGACCACCCAGAGCAGCAGGGCGAGTCCGGCGTGCCGCATCGACCACCCGGACACCCGGTGCAGCAATCCGGGCCGTCCACCGTCCTTCCGGGGCGGGCGTCGTACTGGGGTGTCCACGGTCATCGCCGGGCCTCCTCACATCCTGATAAGTAGATTGGCTACATGTTGTCTCTCGACAGTAGCAGGCATATGAGTAGACTGGCTACATGAAGGCGGATGCGCTGCGTGGGCACCTTGACCCGATGATCCTGGCGGTCGTCGAGTCCGAACCGCTGCACGGCTACGCGATCATGGAGGCCCTGCTGGAGCGCAGCGGCGGCGAGCTCGACCTGCCCACCGGCACGCTGTACCCCGCGCTGCGGCGGCTGGAGCGGGCCGGCTACCTGGCCAGCGAGTGGAGCACGGTCGGCGGCCGGAAGCGGCGGACGTACCAGCTCACCTCGGCCGGCCAGAAGATGCTTGCCTCAGGCAAGCAGGAGTGGCTGACCTTCCGGGCTGTGGTGGAAGGCGTCCTACGCCCTGGCCAGGCGTAGGCAACGGCCGGCCTGAAGACCGACGAACGCCAGCGGCAGAACGACGAACGCCCCGACCACGCCGAACGCGGGAAGGTCGGGCGTGCGACCGCCGGTCGCCGACATCGCGACACCGATCAGGCTGATGACGACGGCGTTGACCAGCGCGAAGACTGCCGTCACGCGAGTGACGTGCTGGCGGACGAGTGCGTGGCGCAGGCCGATACCGGCCGCGATGACGGCCAGCACCGCACCGGCGATCGCGAACATGCCGACGGTCCGAACGAACGACTGCAGGAACTCGTTCACCGGGTTCGGCGTCGCCGGGTCCTGGTTCCAGCTCCACACGCCTTCCTGCCAGACGATCGGCTGGATGATCAGCGCCAGGAACAGCAGCATCGCGGTCCGCCGGCTCTGGCTGACCGCGAGATCGGCGCGGTAGCCGGGGACGACGTCTGACAACTCGCCGAAGTCGGCCACCGCCTCGCGCTCGGCCTCGTCCCGGTCGAGACCGTCGGCCTCGAAGGCCTCGGTCGCGTCGACCAGGTGGTCCCGTGCCTCGGCGAGCAGGTCGGCCTTCCGCCTGCGCGGGCCGGGCAGCGCCTTGCCGAGTGCGGTCAGGTACGCGTCAACCGGCGTACTGGTGCTGGACACGTCTTCCAGTATGGGGATGCCGGGACCCGATCACGTCCGGGGTCCCACTGACTCTCCCCTGAGCTTGGTCCTCCGCCGGTGCCGCAGGACGAAGAAGCCGATGTACGAGATGATCACCAGGGCGAATCCGACCTTCTCCGCGACCGGTGTCTGGCCTTCCGGCCACAGCGTGCCGTTGAGGTAGTGATTGATGTATCCCGCCTCGTACGGCGTCACGCCGCCCTTGCGCAGGAAGAACTTCTCCGCCCCGGTGAAAGGGCAGTCGTAGTCGATGACCACGATCGCCACGCTCCACACCACGATGGCCAGGTGCGCCCAGATCACCCTGGGCCACTTCCAGGCCAGGAATCCGCCGAGGACGAAGAAGAGCAGGAAGGCGGCGTGCAGCACGAACATCACGTCCGCGAGGAAGCGCCAGATCATCGCGATCCCGCCTCAGGAGCTCGGCGTACGAGTGAGGGCGTCCCGGACGGTCACCGGCTTCGGTGGCGAGTGCTCAGGCCGGATCGCGCCCATCAGCCGCTCCACCGCGGCCTCCATCTCGCTTCGCCATGTCACCGCTGAGCGCAGATCCAGCCGCAGCCTGGGGTTCCGCGGGTGCTCGCGGACGACAGCGAACCCCACCGCGCGGAGGAACTCGGTCGGCCAGACACATCCCGGCCCGTCCCAGCGGGAGTCGCCGAACGCCTCGACGGCACGGAACCCGCGCTTGAGCACGTCCTTCGCCACCGCCTGGACCAGGATCTTGCCCAGTCCGAGGCCGAGGTAGCGCGGCAGGATCCGCCCGGTCGCGAGGACGACGGCGTCCGGGCTCACCGGCGCGGTCGGGAACGCCTGGATCCTCGGCAGGTACGTCGCCGGGGCGTACACCGCGAATCCGGCCGGCTCGTCGTCGACGTACAAGACGACGCCGGCGGTGCCCCAGTCGAGCAGCAACTGCGACAGCCACGCCTCCTTCTCGAGGCCGGTGTCGCCGTTGCGGTCGGCTTGCTTGGCGGCGACCGGGTCGAGCTCCCAGAACACACAGTCACGGCACGGCACCGGCAGCTCGCCGAGATTGGCGAGCGTCAGCGGTTCCAGCCGTCGGGCCATCAGCGCGTCCGGTCCGCGGTGCCCGGTGTCCGGTAGGGCGGCGTACTGCCTGTTAGGTTCGTCACTTTGGCTATCACCCTGCGGTTCACCGGGCCGCCGGGGCCGGAGTGGGAGCCGCTGCCCGCACGTCCGGGGTCTCGGTCGCCTCCGGGGCGACGTACCGTTGCTGCACCTTGGCGGCCGGTTGCCGCCGGAAGAGCTCGCCGGCGAAACCGGCCAGCACACCCAGTAGCAGTCCACCGAGCGTCCACCCGGCAGCCTTGCCCACGCTCATCCCAGATTCCTGCCTTCCGCTCCACCTCTCAGGCCGCACCCACCCCGGACTGTCTCAGCAGCCAGTCCGCGGCATGGTCGGAACCTGCCCCTATAAGGCATGGTAGTGAGAGGTCACGCCGTTCCACAGCCCAGGCGCGCTCGGGATGGTCCGGCGTAATCTGGTGACTTCCCCCTCGATCACCGTGGAGTGGCTCTGTGAGTGCTGACGTGCCTGATGTCCGGCAGACCCGTCTCGACAACTACGTCGACCGGTACGCAGCACGGACCAAGGGCATGACCGCATCCGAGATCCGGGCACTGTTCTCGGTCGCCAGCAGGCCCGAGGTGGTCTCGCTGGCCGGCGGCATGCCGAACATCGCAGGACTCCCCCTCGACGTGGTCGGCGGCGCGGTCCGCGACCTGGTGAGCGACAACGGCGCGGTGGCGATGCAGTACGGCTCCGGCCAGGGCGATCCGGTCCTGCGGGACCAGATCTGCGACATGATGCGGCTGGAGGGGATCGACGCCCACCCGGACGACGTCGTCGTGACGGTCGGGAGCCAGCAGGCCGTCGACCTGGTCACGCGCGTGTTCTGCGACCCGGGTGACGTGGTGATCTGCGAGGCACCGTCGTACGTCGGTGCCCTCGGCGTCTTCCGTGCGTACCAGTGCGAGGTCGTCCACGTCGCGATGGACGACGACGGCGTCGTACCGGAGGCGCTGGAGCAGGCGATCACGGCGGTGCGTGCGGCCGGCAAGCGGATCAAGTTCTTCTACACGATTCCGAACTTCCACAACCCGGCCGGTGTCTCGCTGTCCAACGAGCGGCGGGCGCGGGTGCTGGAGATCTGTCAGCGCGCTGACTTGCTGGTGCTGGAGGACAACCCGTACGGATTGCTCGGCTTCGACGGCGAGCCGCAGCGGGCGCTGCGCGCCGACGACCGCGAGGGCGTGATCTACCTCGGTTCGTTCTCGAAGACGTTCGCGCCGGGCTTCCGGGTCGGCTGGGCGGTCGCGCCGCACGCCGTACGCGAGAAACTGGTGCTGGCACAGGAATCCGCGACCCTGTGTCCACCGGTCTTCAGTCAGCTCGCGATCTCGTCGTACCTGACCCGGCACGACTGGCTCGGGCAGGTCAAGCAGTTCCGGGAGATGTACCGGGAGCGCCGCGACGCGATGCTGGCGGCGCTGACCGAAAAGATGCCTGCGGCAACGACCTGGACCAGGCCGGGCGGCGGGTTCTATGTCTGGCTGACCCTGCCGGACGGGCTGGACGCGAAGGCGATGCTGCCGCGCGCGGTCACGGCGCGGGTGGCGTACGTCCCCGGAACCGCCTTCTTCGCCGACGGTTTCGGGTCGCAGTGCATGCGGCTGTCGTACTGTCATCCGACGCCGGAGCGGATCACCGAAGGCGTCGGCCGGCTGGCCGCGGTGATCCACGAGGAGCTCGAACTCCGGCAGACGTTCGGCCCGCTGCCACCAGGCGCCGGGCACGGGTACGACGCCCCGGGTCCGGAGTTGAGCTGACGGCCACTGCGCAAAGGTTGCGCAATGGATCTGCGGGCGGCCGGGGGTCCTTGACGCGGTAGCGGTACCGTTCCAGTGGGCCTCGGGACCGGCGACCGTGCCGGAGTCGCCCACGAGTGATCGGGATATTTGTGATGAGTGATCTGGGTCGAGTGCTGGTACTGGCAGGCGGACTGTCACACGAGCGGGACGTCTCGCTCCGGTCCGGCCGACGGGTCGCCGACGCTCTGCGCAGCGTCGGCGTCGAGGTCGAGCAGCGCGACGTCGATGCAAGCCTGGTCGAACGGCTCCGCGACGATCCGCCGGACGCGGTCTTCCCCGTCCTGCACGGCGTCACGGGCGAGGACGGCGCGCTCCGCCAGGTCCTCGACCTGTACGGCGTTCCGTACGTCGGCGCCGACGCGGCGGCGTGCCGGACGGCCTTCGACAAGCCGGTGGCATCCACCATGGTCGGCGCCGCCGGGCTGCAAACGCCCTCGTCCGTGGTCCTTGGGCACGAGACGTTCCGCGAGCTGGGCGCCGCCGCGCTGATGGAGGCGGTGATCCACCAGATCGGGTTGCCGCTGGTGGTGAAGCCGGCCCGAGGCGGTTCGGCGCTCGGTGCGTCCATCGTGCGGTCGGCCGAGGAGCTGCCGTCGGCGATGGTGAACTGCTACGCCTACGGGCCGGTCGCGCTGATCGAGCAGTACATCGACGGGACCGAGATCGCCGTGACCGTGGTCGACACGGGCGACGGGCCACGCGCCTTGCCTGCGGTGGAGATCCGGCCGGACTCCGGGTTCTACGACTACGAAGCCCGCTACACCGCCGGCGCGACGCAGTTCGTCGTACCGGCTCAGCTGGGTGACGGCGTCGCGGCCGCTTGCGCTTCGGCCGCGGTCACGGCTCATGAGGCGTTGGGCTTGCGGGATCTGTCGCGGTCGGACCTGGTGGTGGACGCTTCGGGCGTGCCGTGGTTCCTCGAGGTCAACGTCGCTCCGGGGATGACGGAGACGTCACTGGTGCCGCTGGCGGCCGAGGCTGCGGGCGTCGAGCTGGGTGTGCTGTGCCGCGACCTGCTGGCTGCGGCCGCGGCTCGTTGTTGAGGTCCTGATGGACGGACGGCCGCTGTGGCGGACAGCACTGACGCCGCGGTGGTCCGGGTTGTTGCTTCTGGCATTGGCCATTGCCGCGGTGATGTCCATGCTGGGTGTTTGGCAGCTGGACGTGTACCGGTCGAAGACGGACGCGGCCACGGCCAAGCGGGCCGAGGGTGCGCCGGTCGCGTTGCAGTCGCTGTTCTCGATCGACGAAGGTCTGCCGTCGAAGGCTGTCGGCCGGCGCGTGACCGTGAGCGGTACCTGGGCGGCGGGTGCGGACCAGGTGTTCATCGCCGATCGGCGGCAGGGTGATCGGGACGGCTTCTGGGTCGCGAGCCCTTTGATGGTTGACGGTTCGGGTGCCGTGATGGTCATCCGGGGCTGGGTTGCCTCGGTCAACGATCCGGCCGCGGCGGCGCCCTCCGGGCCGGCGAAGCTGACGGGAACGGTGACGGCCTCGGAGGCTGAGGACTCGTCCGGCGACGCCGCCAAGGGGCGGGTGCTGTCGTCGCTGCGCATCCCGACGATCGTTCACATGGTCGACTACCGGTTGTACGACGCTTTCGTCATCCAGTCGTCGGTCGAGTCCGGCGACGTACCTTCCCCCGCGCCGGCCGTCGTACCGCCGCCTCCACCCCCGACCGACCACGCCGGGCTCCGGAACGTCGCGTACGCCTTCCAGTGGTGGATCTTCGCGGCCTTCACCTTGTGGATGTGGTGGCGCATGGTCATGGACGCACACCGGACCGACTCGGAGCCTGACGACTCCGGCGACGGCTCCGGCGACGGGACCGATGGCGGGTCCGGCGGTGAGCCTCGTGGTGAGCCCGGTGGTGAAGGTGACCGGGCCGGTGCGGCTGTGGAGTCGAGCGGTACCGTTTCAGCGTGACCTCACCAGCCGACCCCGCCACCTCCGCCACCCCGCAGCCACTCACGCCGGCCGTCCGCGGTGCACTCACCCGGTATCGCGTGATCGCCTACATCGTCGGTGTCATGCTGCTGGTGCTGCTGTTCGTCGCGATGCCGCTGAAGTACCTCGCCGACGACCCGAGCGCCATGGACGTCGTCGGCCCACTCCACGGCTTCCTGTACGTCATCTACCTCCTCGGCACCTTCGACCTCTTCCGCCGAGTCCGCTGGTCCCTCCCCCGCCTGATCCTGATGGCCCTAGCCGGCACCATCCCCTTCCTCTCCTTCTACGCCGAACGCAAAACCACCCACGAACTCCTGGGCCGCTAACCCCGCCATCCGCCCAGCCGCGCTCTCGTCACACCCCTCCACGAGCTCACTCACCCGCCCCGCGCCAACTGCGGATCCACCACGCACCCCCGACAACCGCCTCGCTCTCATAGCCAGGCTCCCGCGCTGAGGTTGGTGGCAGGTGGATCTGTGGTGGGGAGCGCCGAGGCCCCGAGGGCTGTTGAGGCCACCGGCCTGGCCAGTCCTCCACCTGCCTACCTCCTCCTGCGGCGATGAGGTGCTCCCCCGGAGCCTCTCTCACCCGCTCGCCACGACCTCATCGAAGCCGCCGGCGTGCGAATGTTTCACATGAAACATTCGCCGCAAGTCCCCAAGTAGCTTTGTCGACAAATCCCTGTGATCGACTCGGCAAAACCGCGCCCCACCAAACCCCCAGAATTCCTCCCCCAACGCGATCCTAGGCACCCTCACACACCAAGCCCGCCACGGCAGTCCGCTAAGAATCGCGCCCACAGAGGAGTCCAGCGATCCCGCACAGTCCCCGCCGACCCACGCGACCCGGCGACCACGCAGTCCGGCAACCCGGCCTCCGTCGGGACTCCACCTGGGCCAATCACGACCGACCAGTACGCCGCCGTTCGGCACACCCTGAGACGGCCAGACGAGCAGCCGCGGCCAGGCCGACAAGCCAGCGCGGGACGCATGTTTCATGTGAAACATCCGAGGGGCTTGGTAGCGCAGATCTCCCCAAGCGAGTTCGACGCCCTCCGCCAACCCCGGCGCCGGCACCCCCTAGGCAACTGCCGGTCCTGTCATCCCCGAGCCTCCGACCGTATCGAGACGCGGGCAGTGGCAGGGCTCAGACGGGCCTCGGTGAAGCGTCTCGCTGACCGCCGCCGTCCGCGAGGTCAACCCGTCGACCCAGCCACGACGTCGCCAGCTTGGGCCAGGACGGCTTCGGGCGACCTCCCGCGGTTCGGCTCGACCCGAAAGCGTCCGAATGAGCAGCCGCGGCCAGATCGGCCAGCGAGGACAGGTCGAATGAGGCGAGCGAGTACGGGTGGAGTGAGCCGAGCGAACTCCGACTTCCCCGCCGACCCCAGGCGCCGGTGCTCTCTGCAACTGCCCTCGTTCCCCGACCCGGGACCCGCCGGCGTCCGTCCGTACCGAAGGACGGGTAGTAGTCCCCCGGCTTGCAGCCAGTCCCGCTCCGAGGCGCCGCACTGGGCCGGCTTGGAACGACTACCACCCGTCCTTCGGTACATCCGAACGACCAACCAGCTCGCCTGATCGGCGGGAGACTGCCCCGAGGTGGGCTCGTGCCGCCGAGGAGTTGCTGGACCAAAGGAACGCCGGCATCGCCCGGCCGAGCTGGTCGAGAGCGCCGGCGTCGCCAGGCCAAGCAAGAGACGCTGGGCGGGACCGGGCGTCTAACCGGCCGGGGCTGCCCGGGGCTGCCCGGGGCCGGGTGAGGCCGTCCGGGCGGGTGCGGGTGGGATGGTCCTCGCGCAGCGCCGGCGTTGCCAGGCGAGCAGCCGGGCGGGACCGGGCGTCCAGCCAGCTGAGGCTGCCCGGCTGAGCCCGCCCGGGTGGTGCGCGCGGGTCCGGGTCGGGCGGTCCCCGCGCAGCGCCGACGTTGCCAGGCGAGCAGCCGGGCGGGACCGGGCGTCTAACCGGCCGAGGCTGCCCGGGCCCAGCCTGCTCGGGTGGTCCGTGCGGGTCCGGGTCGGGCGGTCCGTGCGGGTCCGGGCCGGGCAGTCCGCGCAGGGCCTGGGCAGCGGGTCGCCCAGAGGTCGGGTGTCCGGCTGCGCCGCCGGGCTGGGTGGGTGAACGGGTGGATGGATGTGCGCCGGAGCGGCTGCTCCCTCCGCTGGTCC
Source organism: Kribbella sp. NPDC049227 (assembly GCF_043197265.1). Taxonomy (NCBI): domain Bacteria; kingdom Bacillati; phylum Actinomycetota; class Actinomycetes; order Propionibacteriales; family Kribbellaceae; genus Kribbella; species Kribbella sp. NPDC049227. The sequence continues at coordinate 556,977 of NZ_JBICST010000004.1, forward strand.
GCCGAGTAGGCCGGAGGCCGAGACTGGGTGGTCCCGCGGGGGGTGCGCACGTGAGATGTGTGCGCGCAGGCCACGAGTCGCACTGGAGGAGCGGCAACCGCTCAGCGTGATCCGGTGCTGTCGGCTGCTCCGGTGCTGTCGGCTGCTCCGGGGCTCCGGTGCGTCGAGGGGAGGAGGCCTCCCCAACGTGTGAGGCGCGAGTCGGGCAGCCCGTGCGAGAAGCGTTGCCGGTCATGCGGGTGCGGTGGTTGGCCTGTCGGGGCGCCCAGGATGAGTCGGGACGCCTGGGGTGCATGGCCATGGTCTTGGGGTTGGCGTCGTGATTGTCAGCGACTGCCTGAGGCGCGTGCAGCAAAGGTCGTGCGTGGGTGGCGGAGTTGGGTGGTGCCGGCGCCGGGCGTACTGGTGTGGCTTGCGGGATCCGACTCGTCGGGGCCTACTCCTCGGGGCCGCCTCCTCCGGGCCTATTCCTCCGGGAGTGCTCGCGCGGGCGATGGCATCGGCAGGCGGGAGCGCGGTTGTGTCCGCGCAGGAGGCTGCCGGGGGAGGTCGGGGCCGTGGAGGCCGGGGTACTGCCCGCGAGGCTTGTGGTCCTACCGCGGAGCTAGTGGTTCTACCGCGAGGGGTGGCGCTGGCCGCGGAGGGTGGGAGTCCTGCTGGCCCGGGTTAGGGGTTGGGCTTGTTGGGGTCCATGAGGGTGACTATGCGTTCTAGGTCGTCCAGGGACGCGAACTCTACGGTGATCTTGCCCTTGGTTTTGCCGAGGTCCACCTTGACGCGGGTTTCGAAGCGGTCGGAGAGGCGGTCGGCCAGGTCGACGAGGCGGGGGGCGACCGGCTTGTTGCGGCGGCGCTGGGCTGGGGTGGCGTCGTCGGCGTTCATGTCGCCCAGGGCGACGATCTCCTCGACGGTGCGGACGGAGAGGCCTTCGGCGACGATCCGCTGGGCTAGGCGCTCGATCGCGTCGCCGCTGGGGAGGCCGAGCAGCGCGCGGGCGTGACCCGCGGACAGGACGCCGGCGGCCACGCGACGCTGTACGCCGGCCGGCAGTTTGAGCAGGCGCAGGGTGTTCGAGATCTGCGGGCGAGAGCGGCCGATCCGGGTGGCGAGGACTTCCTGGGTGCAACCGAAGTCGTCGAGCATCTGCTGGTACGCCGCTGCTTCCTCGAGCGGGTTCAGCTGGCTTCGGTGCAGGTTCTCCAGCAGCGCGTCCCGGAGCATCACGTCGTCCGAGGTGTCGCGGACGATGGCCGGGATCGTGGCGAGGCCGGCCTCCTGGGTCGCACGCCAGCGGCGCTCACCCATCACCAGCTCGTACTTGTCGTGCTCCAGTCGGCGAACGACGATCGGCTGCAGCAGCCCGATCTCCTTCACCGAGTGGACGAGCTCCTCCATCGCCTCCTCGTCGAAGACGCTGCGCGGCTGCTTCGGGTTCGGGGTGATCTTCGAGACCTCGATCTCGGCGAACTCGGCACCCGGCACCGCGGCGAGCTCCGACTCAGGCCGTGCGGCCGGCGGCGCTCCCGGAATCGAACTGGACTTGCTGCCGAGGGTGGTGGTGCTCCCAGGAGCCGGCGTGCTGGGGATCAGCGCACCAAGTCCGCGTCCGAGTCGGGTGTTCATCGCGCTCCCTCGAGTTCGACAACCTGCTGATGTCCTGCGGTCCTACCGAGCACCGTTTCACGTGAAACAGCCCGCCCAGGAATCCTGCTGGAGCAACCGTAACCGGTGTCCCAGTACGCCGGGCGGGCCAGGGCCGTCGACCGATCAGGTGTTGTTGCGCATGGCGATCTCACGGGAGGCCTCCAAGTAGGAGAGCGCTCCGGCGGACGCCGGGTCGTACGCGAGGACCGTCTGCCCGTGGCTCGGTGCCTCAGAGATCCGGACCGAGCGAGGTACGGCGGTCCGCAGTACGGCGTCACGGAAGTGACCCCGGACCTCCGCCGCGACTTCACCGGCCAGCTTGGTCCGGGCGTCGTACATCGTGAGGAGGATCGTGGAGACGTCGAGGCCCGGGTTCAGGTGCGACTTCACCATGTCGATGTGGCGGAGGAGCTGGGACAGACCCTCGAGCGCGTAGTACTCGCTCTGGATCGGGACCAGGACCTCGCGGGCGGCGGTCAGCGCGTTGACCGTCAGCAGGCCGAGCGACGGCGGGCAGTCGATGAAGACGTAGTCGTACTTCTCGCCCGCGGCCTCGGTCTCGGCCAGGTGCGCGTCGAGGGCGCGCTTCAGCCGGCTCTCCCTGGCCACGATGCTGACGAGTTCGATCTCGGCACCGGCCAGGTCGATGGTTGCCGGGATCACCATGATCCCGGGGTGCTCGGCGCAGGGCTGGAGCAGCTTCCCCAGGGATTCGCCCTCGATGACCGCCTCGTAGACACCCGGGGTGCCTTCCGAGTGATCGATGCCCAAAGCAGTCGAGGCATTGCCCTGCGGGTCGAGGTCGATGACCAGGATCCGCGCACCGTACAGCGCGAGGCCGGCGGCGACGTTCACGGTCGTCGTGGTCTTGCCGACGCCACCTTTCTGGTTGGCGACGACGAAGACCCGGGTCTCGGCAGGCAGCGGGAACTCGCGGCCCATAGTGCGTCCTTCATTCACCAGCAGGGTCCGTTCGGTGGCGGCGGCGATCGGAGTCTCGAGAAGTCGTCGCTGACGCTCGTCCGACGTGGCCCGCGCGGCGATCTGTGCGGCAGTCATAGCGCCCATTCCAATAGGTGCGGGACTTGGCCCGAAGAGGATGTCGGTAGGGGTCGGGGCGGGTCTGCCCCCAGGTTCATCCACAGGCTTCTGTGGACGAATCCCCGTGTGCGGAGGCAGTTTCATGCGGTCGTCATCCACAGGCGGTGGAGACTCGGAGATGTTGTCGTCGGCATCGACCAGCGATGCCGTTTCACGTGAAACCCCATCATCTCCCGGCTCCCCGGTTTCACGTGAAACGGGAGACTCGTCAGGAGCGGACGCGGTTTCCGGTGCTTGGTCGAGGCCTGTCGCAGCGACCGTGCGGAGAGCAGAACTGTCGATCGGCGGCCGGTACTCATCGCTCGCCGGCTCGGGGTCTGCCGTCAGCAGTTGGGAGTTGGATGCGGGTTGTGCGGGCCAGCCGATCGCCTGGGAACTCTTGGCTTCCCCGGTGCTCTTCTCGGGCCATCCGAGGGCACGACTCACCAACCCACTCACCTCCCGCGTCTTCCGTGCCGGGATCCCCCTGCAGCACGTCCGGCCACAATACTCACGACTGTCGTCGGCTGGGCCAGTTCATCGACGCCGAGTTGGTGAATGTGCCACAGCTCGGCTCCGAGGGTTTCGAGTTCGCGTTCGGAAGCGTCCAGTTCCTCCTCGACGGACGAGCCTTTCATCGCCAGCATCAGCCCCCCTTCGACGCACAGTGGCAGGCACCACCCGGCCAGTTTGCCCAAGGGAGCCACGGCCCGGGAAGTCACCACGTCGTACGACGCCGGCGGGAGTTCTTCGGCCCGCGCGCGGACCACGGTGGCGTTGTCGAGTCCGAGGGACTCGACCGCCTCCTCGAGGAACGTGGTGCGCCGGAGCAACGGCTCGACGAGCGACACGTGGAGGTCAGGACGAACGAGAGCAAGCACGATCCCTGGCAGGCCGGCACCGGTGCCGATGTCGGCGACCGTCGACTCCTCGGGGACCAGCCGCTCGAGGACCGCGCAGTTCAGCAGATGGCGATCCCACAGCCGCGGAACCTCGCGTGGGCCGATCAGCCCGCGGAGAGTTCCCTCGGTGGCCAGCAGTTCGGCGTACGCCGCAAGCCGGACCGCCGCCCGTGGATACAGCTTCTCCACGAGCGGCGGCGTTTCACGTGAAACAGGTTCGGTCACAAGGTCACACGTCCGGCGATCATCGGATCACGACGGCTGGACGACGACGCGGCGGCGCGGCTCCTCGCCCTCGGACTCGCTGGTCAGGCCGGCGGCGGCCACCACGTCGTGGACGACCTTGCGCTCGAACGGCGTCATCGGGTCCAGGCGTACCGGGGTCCCGGTCGCCTTCACCTCCTCGACGGCCTTCCGGCCGACCTCTTCCAGCTCGGCCTTCCGGTTCGCCCGGTAGTTCGACACGTCCAGCATCAGCCGCGACCGCTCGCCGGTCTCCCGGTACACGGCCAGCCGGGTGAGCTCCTGCAGCGCCTCGAGCACCTTGCCGTTCTCGCCGACGAGGTTGTTCAGCTCCGCACCGACGATCGAGACCGCGGCACGGTCGCCGTCGATGTCCATGTCGATGTCACCGTCGAGATCGGCGATGTCCAGCAACTCCTCGAGGTAGTCGGCGGCGATGTCGCTCTCCGCCTCGAGCGCCTTCAGACGATCGGCAGCGGAGTCGGTGGACTCCTCTGTCGCCTCGTTGTTCTGCATGCCGTCGCTCACGGCCACTCCTTCACAATGTCGAGATCCGCCCCACGGGGACCCAGGTCATACACAAGCAGGAAGAGGAATCAGCGCAGGCAGGTCAGCGTGATCCGCCGGACTTCTTCTGCGCCGCCTTCTTCTGGGCGGCCGACTTCGCCGCCGGCTGGCGCTTGGCCGCCGTCCTCTTCTTGCCGGCCGGCTGCTTCTTGGCAGCACCGGCCTGAGTATTCTTCGCCGCGTTCGGCTGAGCGTTCGACGCCTGCCCGTTGCTGGCAGCCTTCGCACCGTCCGCCGAGCCGTCGGAGTCCGAGGCACCGCTCGCGGCTCCGCCTGCGGCAGCGCCGCCCCTGCGGTCGCTGCGCGACTGCCGCTTCGGCTGCTGCCGCTGCGCCGGACGCCGGTCCGAACCGGGCTCCGTCGTACCGTCGGCGGACGCCAGGCCCTCGTCGGCCGGCTTGCCCGCGCGCAGGTTGTGCTCGCGCTTGCGGGCCTCCATCGCGTCGTACGCCGGAGTGCCGGGAGCCGGGTTGCGGCGGATCACGTAGAACTGCTGACCCATCGTCCACACGTTGGAGACGAACCAGTAGATCAGCACACCGATCGGGAAGTTGAAGCCACCGATCAGGAAGAAGACCGGGAAGACGTACAGCATGATCTTCTGCATCTGCGCGGCCTGCCCGGTCAGGGCTTCCTTCGGCATGTTCTTACGCATCAGCTGCAGCTGCGTGATGAACATCGTCGTGGTCATCAGGATGATCAGGACGACCGCGACGATCTTGACGTTGTTCTCGCCCGGGCCGCTCGCCTTCAGGAAGGTCTGCGAGATCTCGGCTCCGAAGATCTTGGCGTGCTGCAGCGACTCGACGTACGGCTCCATGATCTTGCTGTGAGCCTTGCCGTTCGCCGCGTAGTCCAGCACCCGGAACAGGGCCAGGAAGATCGGCGACTGGAGCAGCAGCGGCAGGCACGAGGAGAACGGGTTCGTCCCGGTCTCCTTGTACAGCTTCATCATTTCCTGACCGAGCTTCTCCCGGTCGTGGCCGTACTTCTTCTGCAGCTCCTTCATCTTCGGCTGCAGCAGTTGCATGTTCCGGCTGGAGCGGATCTGCCGGACGAACAGCGGGATCAGCAGGGTGCGGATCACGATGGTCAGGCCGGCGATCGACAACGCCCAGGCCCAGCCCCCGTTGGGATCGAGCACCTGGCTCCACACCCAGTGCCAGCCGACGAGCAGCGCCGAGACGGCCCAGTACAGGGGCGTCATGACGGCGTTGAACAGGTCTACGATCCCGTCCCACAACGCGAGTTCGGGGATGGCCAGAAGAGTCACTCAAGCACCTCGCTGCACAGGCCCGGCGTCGGTAGACGGGCCGGGCTGGTTGGCGGAGATCGACTCTCCGCGCTGGTCGACATCTGTGGGTGGAACGGGGTCGTAGCCGCCGGGGTTCCACGGGTGGCAGCGAACGAGTCTCCTCGCCGCCAGCCAGCAACCGCGCACCGCACCGTGGCGTTCGACCGCCTCCAGGGCGTACGCCGAACAACTCGGGTAGAACCTGCACACCTGCCCGTACATCGGGCTGATGGTCAGTCGGTACAACTTCAGAAAACCGATGATCCCGCTCTTCACGGGATTGATCCTCATCGTGGGTCCAGGATCCGCCGCAGCGCACCGTCGACGTCCGCGACCAGTTCGTCGTACGACGCCGAAGCGGACGACGGAAGGGCGCGGACGACGGTCAGGCTGCCGGCCGGTAGATCAGGGAGCCGCGCGGTCAGGACAGCACGCAGACGGCGGTGGACCCGGTTCCGCAGAACCGCGTTGCCCACCGCCTTGTTCACCACGAATCCGACGCGAGCGGGCGCGGCCTGAGCGTCGTCCGCCCGGTCGTCCCGCACCAACAGATGGAGGACCACCGCACGCCGCCCGGCCCGCCGTCCAGATCGGACGGCGCGGCGGAAGTCGTCGGACCGGCGTAACCGGTTCGACGCGGGCAACACGAGGTGGTCACCGTCGAGGAGGTCGGTCAGGCCGCGAGGCGCTGACGACCCTTGCCACGGCGGGCGGCGATGATCGCGCGCCCGGCACGGGTACGCATCCGAAGACGGAAGCCGTGCTTCTTGTGCCGGCGACGGTTGTTCGGCTGGAACGTCCGCTTGCTCACTGGAATGACTCCGGTTACTCGAGATCACAATGATCGACAGACCCACTGATAGATCTGCCGCTGGTGCAGTCCTGCACACACGCCACTCAGGAACCAGTGTGGTCCAGCAGGGAGCGCAGCACAAAAGGGCCGGTTCAACACCGACTGATCAACGGTACGTGGCCGCCTGTGGACAGGTCAAACCAGCCATCCCCATAGTTATCCACAGGCCTGTGGATAGAATAGTGAGCACACGGGCAGTCACGGGTCGTCACGCAGTGGTCAGGATGGTCACCGACCGCGATCCCCTCAACACGACTACGCTCCGGCGTCCACCCGACACGCCGGACGTTTCCCCCAAATTGCTGTTCATAGCCTGTGGATGACGGCTTGAAGCAGGCTGGGCAGACTTGTTAGCGTCTCCCCCTCACACCAGAGGTCCCACACCCCGCGATCGGTAACCAACCTGCTCCACGCGTCGTTCACAGTTGTGGACAACCGTGTGGAAAGTACGGCGCCCGACTGCGGACAACGGCAACCGCGCCGAGCCGGAACGGGCGACGCACCGGCTGCACGGGTGTCGGGTCTAAGGTCGCGCTGAACGGGTCCAGCCCGGAACGCGCCGGCCACCGCAGCGATGGATTCGGGGAGCAACGCGTGGTCGAGGACCATTCCGCCAGTGCGGAATTCACAGAGGTGGAATACACCGTCGACGGCAGACAGGATCTGCGGCCGGAACCAGCGGTGGACTTCCGGTCCGAGATCCCGCCGGCCCCGGAGCCGGCGCCGCGGACCGATCCGGCCGACCACCTCAGCCCCTCTCTTCCGATTCCCCTCCCCGAGGCCCCCGAGTCCGGCTACCGCCCGCGGTACCAGGGCTACGGGTACCGCTCCGAGTTGGAGCGAGCAGCCACCGATCTGCCGACCGGCCCGGCGCCGATGCCGACGCCAACGGCGGTGCCCACTTCCGAGCCTCCAGCGGGTACGGCGTACTTCGGTGCCGCACCGGTGGTCGGCAATCTCAGGTACTCCGGTGAGACCAGCAACAACTGGACCGGTGAACGAGGACCGGCTGAACCGCAGGGAAACGATCGCCCCGTGTACGGGGACGGAGCAGGACCGGTGCGGAACGAGGGTGATGGGCGTGCGAACAATGAGAGCGGCACTGCTGAGGTTCGGGTGGCCGAGCCGCAGATCGGTGGGCCTCGGGTTGCCGAGCCACGAGCCGAAGGACCGGGTCCGGTGACGGACCTCGGTGATGCCTGGACCAGGGTCCTCGCGGGCCTCCCGCCCAACCAGCGTGCCTGGCTGACCAACTCCCGCCCGGTGACGCTGCACGAGAGCACCGCCATCGTCGCGGTGCCCGACGACTTCACCCGCGGCCAGCTGGAGACCCGGCTGCGCCCCGACCTCGAGCGAATCCTGTCGGAGAGCTTCGGCCGCGACATCCGGATCGCCGTGACGGTCGACCCGTCGCTCGACCCGGAACTGCGTGAACCGCAAGCGCCGCCGCAGCCCGTCGTACGCGAGCCGCTGCGGACCGACGGGGCGTACCAGCCGACGATCCAGTCCGCGCTCAGCGAACCGGACAACGCACCACAGTTCAGCCCGCCGCAGCGGCAGGAGCCGGCGCCGCAGCACTACGAACAGCCCCGCGGTCCCGCGCCGCAGCAGCAGCCGTTCGGCCACCAGCTCGGATCGGTCGCCCCACCCCCGAACGGGATGCCCCAGCCGGCCACCGAGGCACAGGGTGAGGCGCGGCTGAACCCGAAGTACACCTTCGAGACCTTCGTCATCGGCAGCTCGAACCGGTTCGCCCACGCGGCCGCGGTCGCCGTCGCCGAGGCGCCTGGCAAGGCCTACAACCCGCAGCTGATCTACGGCGACTCCGGTCTCGGCAAGACCCACCTGCTGCACGCGATCGGCCACTACGTCCGCAGCCTCTACACCGGGGCCCGGGTCCGGTACGTGTCGAGCGAAGAGTTCACCAACGACTTCATCAACGCGATCCGCGACGACAAGGCGTCCCAGTTCCAGCGCCGGTACCGCGATGTCGACGTCCTGCTGATCGACGACATCCAGTTCCTCGAGGGCAAGATCCAGACCCAGGAGGAGTTCTTCCACACCTTCAACACCCTCCACAACGCGAACAAGCAGATCGTGATCAGCTCCGACCGGGCGCCGAAACGCCTGGAGGCGCTGGAGGACCGGCTGCGGAACCGGTTCGAGTGGGGCCTGATCACCGACATCCAGCCGCCCGACCTGGAGACCCGGATCGCGATCCTGCGGAAGAAGGCGGCCACCGAGCGACTGACCGCGCCGCCGGAGGTGCTGGAGTTCATCGCCTCGAAGGTGCAGACCAACATCCGTGAACTCGAGGGCGCACTGATCCGCGTCACCGCGTTCGCCAGCCTGAACCGGCAGCCGGTCGATCTGAGCCTGGCCGAGATCGTGCTGAAGGACCTGATCCCCGAAGGCAGCAAGCCCGAGGTGACGGCCAGCATGATCATGGGCCAGACCGCGTCGTACTTCGGTCTGTCGATCGACGACCTGTGTGGCTCGAGCCGGAGCCGGGTGCTGGTGACCGCGCGGCAGATCGCCATGTACCTGTGCCGCGAGCTCACCGACCTGTCGTTGCCGAAGATCGGTCAGCAGTTCGGCGGCCGCGACCACACCACCGTGATGCACGCCGAGCGGAAGATCCGGCAGTTGATGTCGGAGCGGCGCAGCGTCTTCAACCAGGTGACCGAACTGACCAACCGGATCAAGCACCAAGCGAAGCAGCAATGAGGTCCGGTGACCGCGTCCAGAATTCTGTACGCCGAGTGCTACGGCGCGGTCACCGGCACCACACAGGCTGGGGATACTCCTGTGGATAACTGTGGGTATCACCGTGGACACATCGCTGTGTGTTGTGGATTCGCTGTGGGGACAGAATCCGTCATCACCAGGCGTCCTCAGACAGACCGGGATTCGTCCACATGCCGTCCACACGCCGATTCGGTACCTGACCTGCGAAGTCGTCGCTTTTCCACAGTATCCACCGGTGCTAAGAACCCTATGGAATCTGTAGAGAGTTCCCAGTCCACAAAACGATCGAGCGGCCCAACCTGGGGAAAACCCCGGTCTCGCGCCGGCTTGAGGCACCTGTCAGGCTGTCCTCGGAGCACAATGAGGGGCAGCACGCAGAACCACCGGAACGACGCCGACGCGACCCGCCCGAAGCGCCACGTCACGCCCGATTGGCGCAGAGCACACTTGTCCGTGGCAGGATCTGCCTGGCACACAGCCGAATCAGGAGGCACCCAGCGGTGAAGTTTCGCGTCGAGCGCGACGTACTGGCCGAGTCGGTGGCCTGGGCCGCGCGCAGCTTGCCCAGTCGTCCCAGCGTCCCGATCCTTGCCGGCCTTCTGGTCGAGGCCGAGGACGGGCAGATCACCCTGTCCGGCTTCGACTACGAGACCTCGGTCCGGGTCACCGTGCCCGCCCAGGTGGCCGACTCCGGCAAGTGCCTGATCTCCGGCCGGCTGATGGCCGACATCTCCAAGAGTCTTCCGAACCAGCCCGTGGACATCGCGGTGGACGGCGCCAAGGCTCAAGTGACCTGCGGCAGTTCGCGGTTCACGCTCCAGACGCTTCCCACCGAGGAATATCCGGCTCTGCCGGAGCTTCCGGCCGCGAGCGGCACGGTCAAGGCCGACGTTTTCGCGCAGGCGGTCGCCCAAGTGGTGACCGCGGCCGGTCGCGAGGACACCCTGCCGGTGCTGACCGGTGTCCGGGTCGAGATCGAGGGATCCACGATCTCGCTGCTGGCGACCGACCGCTACCGGCTGGCGATCCGCGAACTCGAGTGGAACCCCCAGTCCCCCGACGCGTCCGCCGCCGCGCTGGTGCCGGCCCGGGTGCTGTCCGAGACCGCGAAGGCGATGACCGGATCCGACGTGATCGTCTCGCTGGCCGCGCCGGGCACCGGTGACGGCATCGTCGGCTTCGAGGGCGAGGTCTCCGGCGGAAACCGGCGGGCGACCACCCGCCTGCTGGACGGCGAGTTCCCGAAGGTTCGCGGCATCATCCCGACCGACGCCGCGATCGCGACCCGGGTCCGGATCGACACCGCCACGCTGGTCGAGGCGGTCAAGCGCGTGGCCCTGGTGGCCGAGCGGAACGCGCCGGTCCGGCTGACGTTCAGCGACGACACCGTGACCCTGGACGCCGGCAGCGGTGACGAGGCCCAGGCGTCCGAGTCGATCGAGGCCCGGGTGTCCGGTGAGCCGGTGACCGTAGGCTTCAACCCGACGTACCTGCTCGACGGCCTGAACGCGATCGGTACGCCGGTCGCGCACCTGGCCTTCACGCAGGCGACCAAGCCGGCCGAGCTGACCGGTGTGCGGGACTTCGACGGTGATCCGATCAGCGAGTTCCGGTACGTCCTGATGCCGGTCCGCCTGAACAGCTGAAAGCCAACAGAACAAGGGGATTCACGATGGAGCTCGGCCTTGTCGGTCTCGGCAAGATGGGCGGCAACATGCGCCAGCGGATCCGCAACGCAGGCCACACCGTGGTCGGGGTCGACCACAACCCGGACATCTCCGACGCCAAGGACCTGGCCGACATGGTCGGCAAGCTCACCGCGCCCGGCCAGCCCAAGGTGGTCTGGATCATGGTGCCGGTGCAGGCGATCGATGCCGTCGTCACCGAGCTCTCGGACCTGCTCTCCCCCGGCGACATCGTGATCGACGGCGGCAACAGTCGCTGGACCGACGACACCCGCCGGGCCGCTCAGCTCGCCGAGAAGGACATCCGCTTCGTCGACTGTGGTGTGTCCGGTGGCGTCTGGGGCCTGGAGAACGGCTACGCCCTGATGTGCGGCGGCGACAAGGACACCGTCGACATCGTGATGCCGATCTTCGAGGCGCTGAAACCCGAGGGCGAGTTCGGCTTCGTGCACGCCGGCAAGGTCGGCGCCGGGCACTTCTCGAAGATGGTCCACAACGGCATCGAGTACGGCATCATGCAGGCATACGCCGAGGGCTACGAGCTGCTCGAGGCCGCGGACGTGGTGGAGAACGTGCCGGAGGCGTTCGAGTCCTGGCGCGAGGGCACCGTGATCCGGTCCTGGCTGCTCGACCTGCTGGTCGCCTCGCTGAAGGACGACAACCACCTGGCCAAGATCCGCGGGTACGCCGACGACTCCGGTGAGGGCCGCTGGACCGTCGAGGCCGCGATCGACCACGCGGTGCCGATGCCGGCCATCTCGGCCGCGCTGTTCGCCCGCTTCGCCTCCCGGCAGGAGGACTCGCCGGCGATGAAGGCGATCGCCGCGATGCGCAACCAGTTCGGCGGTCACGCGGTGAAGGGCGCCGAGGCCGCCGACCCGTCGTATGCGACACCGCCCAAGCACTGAGGTGTATGTCACCGCCCTGGGTCTGCTCGACTTCCGGTCCTACGCGCAGGCGGAGGTCGAGCTCGCTCCGGGCGTGACCGCCTTCGTCGGGCCGAACGGCCATGGCAAGACCAACCTGGTCGAGGCGATCCACTACACCGCGACGCTCGGATCACACCGGGTCGCGAACGACGCGCCACTGGTCCGGGCCGGGGCCACCCGGGCGATCGTGCGGACCGAGATCCGCAGCCAGTACGACCGGGACGTAGTCGTCGAGCTGGAAATCAATCCTGGGAAGGCAAATCGGGCCCGGGTGAACCGCTCGCCCGTACCGCGGCCACGGGAAGTGCTCGGCCTGCTCCGTACGGTGCTGTTCGCCCCCGAGGATCTCGCGTTGGTGAAGGGCGACCCGTCCGAACGACGCCGGTTCCTGGACGAGCTGCTGACCTTGCGGTCGCCGAGGATGGCCGGCGTACGGCAGGACTACGACCGCGTGCTCAAGCAGCGGAACTCGTTGCTGCGCAGCGCCTCGATGGCCCGTCGGCAGAACCGGTCCGGCGCCGCCGAGGGGCAGTTGCGCACGCTCGAGGTGTGGGACTCACATCTCGTCCGCGCCGGGTCCGAACTGCTCGCCACCCGGCTGGAGTTGCTGGAGTCCCTGCGTCCGTTGGTCTCCGGCGCGTACGACGCTGTTGCCCGAGGCAAGGGTAATGCGCGGCTGGAGTACAAGTCGTCGGTCCTGCTCGAGCCCGGTGTGGTGTCGCGGGAGCAGTTGGCCGAGGTGCTGGGCGCAGCGGTCCGGGACAGGCGGCAGGACGAGCTCGAGCGGGGTGTGTCCCTGGTCGGACCCCATCGCGACGACGTCGTACTCGGGCTCGGGGACTTGCCTGCGAAGGGGTATGCGAGTCACGGTGAGTCGTGGTCGTTCGCGCTCGCGCTGCGGCTGGCGTCGTACGAGCTGCTTCGAGCGGACGGGGGTGAACCGGTGCTGATCCTGGACGACGTGTTCGCCGAGCTCGACACGCAGCGCCGGGACCGGCTGGCCGAGTTGGTCGCGCCGGCCGAGCAGGTGCTGGTGACCGCGGCGGTCGGCGCGGACGTGCCCGCTGAGCTCAGCGGCGTCCGGTTCGATGTCGGTGAAGGATCCGTGCGGCGTGCCTGAACCCCGGAATTCCTCTGAGAGCGGCTTCGAGAGCGAGGCGGCTCCGGAGCGTCCGGGCGAACCTGAGCACGACAAGCAGGGGCTGGACCTGGCGAAATCGCTCGCCGGGCGGCTGAAGCAGCAGGCCGCGAACGGCCCGATCAAGCCGGTCAAGCGGACGCGCCGGCGGCCGCGGATCGACGGCGCCCAGATCAGCAGCGCGCGTCCGGACGACCGGGATCCACAGAAGCTGACCAACACGCTCGGTCGGCTGATGCGCGACCAGGGCTGGGAGGTGGACGTCGCCGTACACGGCGTGATGGCGCGCTGGCCGTCGATCGTCGGTCCGGAGATGGCCGAGCACTGTACGCCGGAGTCCTACGAGAACACCGTGCTCACCGTGCGTACGTCGTCCACCGCGTGGGCCACGCAACTCAAGCTCCTCGCCCCCGATCTGGTCCGCCGCCTCAACACCGAACTGGGCGACGGCACGGTCACCCAGGTCAACGTCCAGGGCCCCCACACTCCCAGTTGGCGCAAGGGCCCCCGCACCATCCGCGGCGGCCGCGGCCCCCGCGACACCTACGGCTGACCCCGCCTACTGCGCGGCACTCGGAACCGCGCCGAGCACCTGCTCGCGACAGGCGAGGTAGCACCATCCATGCCCTAGGATCGGGCGCGATGCGCACGATCGTCGATGGTTTCCGCGAGATGGTCCACCTGATCGGAGACACCTTCCGGCTCTGGTGGCGGAACCTCCTGCCCCTGACGACCTGGTGGCTGGCCGGCTTCCTCGGCTTCAAGGCCTGCGTGGAGGCCGCGATCTGGCTGGACGAGCACGCGCACTCGAGCCTCGGCACCGGCGTGTTCTCGATCGGTGTGCTGCTCCAGATCGCCGCCGCCGTCGGCATGATCCGGACCTGTGCGACCTCGCTCTACCGCTGGCGCGACGCAGCGTCCAACAAGAGCGAGGAGACCTCCGACCCGACGCAGCAAGGCGTGATGGAGTTGCTGGCCGTCACCCTGCTGCCGCTGGTCGCGGTGTGGTCGGCCTGGGGTTTCCTCGAGGACCAGATCGGATCGCTGACGTCGACGAACAACGTCCAGCGCGGTCTGCAGTCGGGGGCAGCCTTCTTCGAACTCGGCGGCGGCCAGTGGCACAAGTACCTGCCGGCGATCGTGATCCTGCTGGTCCTGCGCCGGGTGATCGAGGCGGTCGACGACCGCTGGCCGAGCCGGCCGGCGAAGTTCGTCCAGGTCTGGGCAGAGGCGTTCTTCCTGCTGATCACGGTCGTCGTCACCCCGTTCGCGGTCGCCGACGCCAAGGACTGGATCAGCGAGCGGACGTTCTGGTACTGGTCGCTGGACTGGTGGGGCGGGCTGAAGGACTTCTTCGCGGGGATCCACATCCCGATCCCGGCCGGGATCGAGTTCCTCTGGGGCTTCTTCTGGGAGAGCCTCTGGCCGCTGTTCAAGCTCGGCGTCGCCGAGCCGCTGACCTGGCTCGCGATCACGACCGTCGTCTTCGGTCACCGGGTGCTGACCAGTGGCGGCGTCTTCAGGGGCACCCGGGTGGAGCGTCGCCTCGGCGGTCAGCTCGAGCAGGAGGCACCGCAGCAGAACCGGATCGTTGCCCTCACCAACAAAGCCCCGAACCTGCTGCTCGGCGGACTGCGGGAGAAGTTCTACCCGACGCTGAACGCGTTCCGGCTGCTGGTCCGGGTCGGTCCGGTGTTCCTCGGCGTCGTCTGCATGGTCTACACGTTCTGGCTGCTCGGCAGCGACTGGGCGTTCGTCCTGATCCAGCGGGCGATCGGACCGGAGAGCATGCACTGGGGACTGATGGTCCACGAGATCGCCGACCTGGGCCAGAGCCTCATCTTCGAGCCGCTCCGGATCGCCTTGCTGGCGGCCGCGTTCGACCTGTGTATCTCGGTCGGAGCGCAGCGCCGCGCCGAGGCCGCCGAGGCGGAAGAGGCCACGGCGGAGACGAACGAGCCTGACAAGCAGCCGGTCAACGCCTGACCGTTGGCCGCCGCCCTCAGGGAGTGAGGATGATGCGCCGGCGCTCGGACAGGTTCTGGACGACGACGCCGGTCAGATGCGGGACGGCCGACTCGGGGACGACGTACACCCCGGCGAGCGCCCCCGGCTTGTTTCGGTAGAACGGCTGGTCCTCGTTCGTGCAGTACGTCGGCAGCGCGAACTTGAACGGCTGCTTGGTCTGCCACTGGTTGCCGCGGTCGTCGCGCAAGCTGGCCGTGCAGCTGAAGCCGTTCTCCTTCATGTACAGGCCGTCGAGCGGCTTCACCGTCATCTTCGCGACCACGATGACCGAGCCGGCCGGCTTGTCGTCGAGCGAGATCTCCTCGCCCTCGTCGTTGACGAGGGTGGTGTAGGTCTCCAGCGAATCCAGCTTCCACTCGACGTCGCCGATCGTCACCGGGCCCTGCTTGACCACCTCGGTGACCCGGCCCTCGTCGAACAACTCCTCGTCGTTGTCGATGTAGTCCCGCAGCATCAGGAAGGCACTCGTCGACAGCAGCGCGAGCATCAGCGCGAGCTGGACGCCCCACCGGACCGCGCGGTGCCTGGTCATCTTCACGCCACCCTCACCTCGCGATTCCCGAACACGTACTGGGCCGCGGCTCCGTCGACGAGCCGCTGAGCCACCTCTTCACTCGGGATGCCGAGGTCGACGTCGATGGCGACGTACAGGACGTTGTAGAGCGGCGCGGGATCGAGCCGGAGCGTCAGACCCTTCAGGTCCGACGGGTTGACCTCGAAGACGACGGCGCCGATCTGGGCGAACCCGGGGTCCGGGAAGTCGACGCCGGACTCGGTGACGCCCAGCGGCCGGTAGATGGTGCCGCCGTCGGCACGCAGCGTCGGGTTGGCCGACAACGGCTCCGTGACCCCGCGGACGGCGTCCCACTCGAGCGCGACGAACACGCCGTCGGTCTCGATCGGCTCGTCGTCCTCACTGGCGCCGCTCTCCAGCACCGTCTTGGCGAACTTCATCCGGGTGATGGTCACGGACGAGTCGCCGTACGGAAGCTTCTCGCCGATCGTGCCGTGCACGACCTCCATGTTCTGCTTCTCGTACACGTGGTCCGGGGTGGCGAGCCGGGTCAGTCCACCGAGCAGGATGAACAGGACGCCGACCAGGACGGTGGCGGGGCGATACAGCTTCACTTCTTCTCCCCGTTGTCGACGACGATGGCCGGCTTGAGCTGGACCACCGCATCCGCCTCCGGCTGCTGCCAGTACGGGTCCTCGTTCGCGCCGAGGAAGCCTTGGTCGGACTCGAAGCGCTCGCCGAGGACACCGATCTCGACCACGTCGGCGGTGAAGTCCGGCGGTATCTCGAACTTGGTGACGCAACTGACCGGCGGCAGACCGAAGACGACGACCCAGCCGATCTGCCCGCGGCAGGTCGCTCCATTGGACTCGACCAGATCCTTGCCGTCGCCGGGGACCAGGCGGAGCAGCCGGCCGTCCAGGGAGTCGCTGGTGTCCTCTTCGTCGTCCATGTTCTTCAGGTCGAAGTACACCAGCAGCTCGGCCTCGGCCGGCGAGTACTCCTTCTTCGGGTGCTGGACGATCTCGGCCTTGGTGAAGTTGTACTCCCACTTGCCGGACGTCACAGTCACCGGCGCGGTCAGCGTGGGCACGGTCCGGCCCGTCTTCTCCTTCCACCCACCGGTGGCGAGGACGATCAGGGCCAGGACGACGACGAGGGCGATCGCGATCAGCCACTTGCGCCGATGCCGGTGGATCACCCGCTCCGCGATCATGGCGTCGATGACGTCGTCGAGACTTTCCACGGCAGCGATCCTAAGGGTGATGGGGTGCGCGACGGACCGCCTCGTCCGCGCTCGCCCCGGTCTGTTGAACCGGCCTGTACCGGTTCGGATCGTCTCGGGTCCCAGACGGTCAGTGGTGAACCGGCCGGAGGCCACTGAGCGGCCTTGAGCGCTTTCCGGCCCCCCACCCGCGAGAGGGGACATGGCGACGAGGGAGAAAAGACGCCCTGACCCGAGTTTCAGGCGCCTGGTGGCAGGTTCTGCTTCGGTCGACAGGTAAGATGGAGCCTGTAGAGCGAGCCGCGCCTCTGACAACACTGTAGGGGGCGGTTTCCACTGTGCAGCGATGCCTCGCGAACGCGGGGTCCGAGGAGGACAACAGCCGGTGACCGACGAGCCGACCGAGATCGACGCCAACCAGTCCGCCGACCCCATCGGCACCGTCGCACCCGACAGCGGTGAACTTCCCGCGATGCTCGACGAGATCCCGTCGAACATCGTGGACCGCGAGTACGACGCCAGTGCGATCCAGGTCCTGGAGGGTCTGGACGCGGTTCGGAAGCGTCCGGGGATGTACATCGGGTCCACCGGTGAGCGTGGTCTGCACCATCTCGTCACCGAGGTGGTCGACAACGCCGTGGACGAGGCGATGGCCGGGTACGGCGATCGCATCGTCGTGACCCTGCTGCCCGACGGCGCGGTCAGCGTCGAGGACAACGGCCGCGGTATCCCGGTCGACATCGTCGAGTCCGAGGGCAAGCCGGCCGTCACCGTCGTACTGACCGTCCTGCACGCCGGCGGCAAGTTCGGCGGCGGTGGCTACAAGGTGTCCGGTGGTCTGCACGGGGTCGGTGTGTCCGTCGTGAACGCGCTGTCCACCCGGCTCAAGGTCGACGTGAAGCTGAAGGGCAAGCTGTACACGCAGTCCTTCACGCACGGCGTCCCGGACGAGGACCTCGCCGAGATCGGTACGTCGGACTCGAACGGGACCACCGTGACGTTCTGGGCCGACCCCGACGTCTTCGAGACCACGACGTACTCCTACGAGACGCTGTGCACGCGGTTCCGCGAGATGGCGTTCCTGAACAAGGGCCTGGAGATCGTGATCCGGGACGAGCGTCCGGACCACACCGAGGACGGTCACCCGGTCGAGCAGTCCTTCAAGGCCGAGAACGGCCTGGTCGACTACGTGAAGTACCTGACCGGCATCCGGGAGACCGTGCACCGCGACGTGATCTCGTTCGAGGCCGCGGCCAACGGTGAGAACAGCATGAGCCTCGAGGTCGCGCTGCAGTGGAGCGGCTCGTTCCAGGAATCCGTGCACACCTTCGCGAACGCGATCAACACCCACGAGGGTGGTACGCACGAGGAGGGCTTCCGGGCCGCGCTCACCTCGCTGGTCAACTCGTTCGGCGAGGACCAGGGCATGATCAAGAAGAAGGAGGACCGGCTCACCGGTGACGACATCCGGGAGGGTCTGACCGCGATCATCTCGGTCAAGCTCGCCGAGCCGCAGTTCGAGGGCCAGACCAAGACCAAGCTCGGCAACACCGAGGTCAAGGGTTTCGTCCAGCGGGTCGTGAACGACCGGCTCGGCGCCTGGTTCGAGCAGAACCCGCAGGAGGGTCGCGAGATCATCCGCAAGGCCACCGCGGCCGCGAGTGCCCGGATCGCCGCCCGGAAGGCGCGCGACCTGGCCCGCAACCGCAAGGGTCTGCTGGGTGGCGGCGGTCTGCCCGGCAAGCTGGCCGACTGCCAGTCGACCAACCCGGAGGAGTGCGAGGTCTACATCGTCGAGGGTGACTCGGCGGGTGGCTCCGCGAAGGGCGGCCGGGACCCGAAGTTCCAGGCCATCCTGCCGATCCGCGGCAAGATCCTGAACGTCGAGAAGGCCCGGATCGACAAGGTCCTGCAGAACAACGAGGTCCAGGCGATCATCTCCGCGCTCGGGACCGGTATCCACGAGGACTTCGACGAGGACAAGCTCCGGTACCACAAGATCGTGATCATGGCCGACGCCGATGTCGACGGCCAGCACATCCGGACCCTGCTGCTCACGCTGCTGTTCCGGTTCATGCGGCCGCTGATCGAGCGTGGGCACGTGTACGCCGCGCAGCCGCCGCTGTACAAGATCCGCTGGAGCAACCACGCCGACGAGCTCGCGTACACCGACCGGGAGCGCGACGGTCTGCTCGAGGCCGGCGCCGAGGCGGGCCGGAAGCTGCCCAAGGAGAACCCGATCCAGCGCTACAAGGGTCTGGGCGAGATGAACGCGAACGAACTGTGGGACACCACGATGGACCCGGCCAACCGGGTGCTGCTGCAGATCACCCTGGACGACGCGATCCGCGCCGACGAGACGTTCCAGACGCTGATGGGCGACGACATCGAGGCGCGGCGCAGCTTCATCCAGCGCAACGCCAAGGACGTTCGCTTCCTCGACATCTGATGGATGCGTGGCCCGTTGCCCCGGGCCACGATCCGTTGGCGCCATCGACCGACGTACTGACCTGAACGGGACGAGCTTTTCATGACCGAGACCCCCACCACTCCGGGCCACGACCGGGTCGAGCCACTCGACCTGCAGACCGAGATGCAGCAGTCGTACCTCGACTATGCGATGGCGGTCATCGTCGGCCGCGCACTGCCCGAGGTTCGCGACGGCCTCAAGCCGGTGCATCGCCGCATCCTCTACGCGATGTACGACGGCGGCTACCGGCCGGACCGTGGTTTCAACAAGTGCTCTCGTGTCGTCGGTGACGTGATGGGTCAGTACCACCCGCACGGCGACTCGGCGATCTACGACACCCTGGTCCGGCTGGCGCAGCCGTGGGTGATGCGTGCCCCGCTGATCCAGGGCCAGGGCAACTTCGGTTCCCCGGGCAACGACCCGGCGGCCGCGATGCGGTACACCGAGTGCCGGATGGCGCCGCTGGCGATGGAGATGGTCCGCGACATCGACCAGGACACGGTCGACTTCCGGGCCAACTACGACGGCAAGTCGCAGGAGCCGGTGATCCTGCCGGCCCGCTTCCCGAACCTGCTGGTGAACGGCTCGTCCGGCATCGCGGTCGGCATGGCGACGAACATCCCGCCGCACAACCTGCGCGAGGTCGCCGCCGCGGTCGACTGGGCACTGGAGCACCCGGACGCTACCCAGGAGGAGCTGCTCGACGCCTGCCTGCAGTACATCAAGGGCCCCGACTTCCCGAACGGTGCACTGATCGTCGGCTACAAGGGCATCGACGACGCCTACCGCACCGGCCGTGGTTCGGTCACGATGCGCGCGGTGGTCGACATCGAGGAAGACGCCAAGGGCCGGACCAGCCTGGTCGTCACCGAGCTGCCGTACATGGTCAACCCGGACAACCTGGCCTTGAAGATCGCCGAGCTGGTCAACACCGGCAAGATGAGCGGGATCGCCGACATCCGCGACGACAGCTCGTCGCGGACCGGGCAGCGGCTGGTCGTCGTGCTGAAGCGGGATGCTCAGCCGCGCGTCGTACTGAACAACCTCTACAAACACACGCAACTGCAGGACACCTTCGGCTGCAACATGCTCGCGCTGGTCGACGGCGTACCGCGCACGCTCAGCGTGAACCTGTTCATCAGCCACTGGATCGACCACCAGATCGAGGTCATCCAGCGGCGGACCCGGTTCCGCCTGCGTGAGGCGGAGAAGAACGCGCACATCTACCGCGGCTACGTGAAGGCGCTGGACGCCCTCGACGAGGTGATCGCGCTGATCCGGCGCAGCCCCGATGTCGACGAGGCCCGCACCGGCCTGATCGAGCTGCTGGAGATCGACGAGATCCAGGCCCAGGCGATCCTGGACATGCAGCTGCGCCGGCTGGCCGCACTGGAACGGCAGAAGATCATCGAGCGGTTGCAGGAGCTCGAGGCGATCATCGCCGACCTCGAGGACATCCTGGCCAGCCCGGAGCGGCAGCGGTCGATCGTCAAGGACGAGCTCGCCGAGATCGTCGACCGGTACGGCGACGAGCGGCGGACCGAGATCATCGCGGCCGACGGCGACCTGTCGGTGCAGGACCTGGTGCCGGACGAGGACGTCGTCGTCACCATCACCCGCGGCGGCTACGCGAAGCGGACCAAGACCGACCTGTACCGGACCCAGAACCGGGGCGGCAAGGGTGTCCGGGGCGCGCAGCTGCGGGCCGAGGACGAGATCAGCCATTTCTTCGCCACCACGAACCACCACTGGATGCTGTTCTTCACCACCAAGGGCCGGGTCTACCGGGCCAAGGTGTGGCAGCTGCCCGAGTCGGCCCGCGACGCCAAGGGCTCGCACGTGGCCGGCCTGCTCTCGTTCCAGCCGGACGAGGACATCGCACAGGTACTGACGCTGCGCGACTACGAGCAGTCCGACTACCTGGTGCTCGCGACCAAGAAGGGCCTGGTCAAGAAGACGGCGCTGACCGACTACGACTCGGCCCGGCAGAGCGGCATCATCGCGGTGAACTTCCGCGAGGAGGACGACGAGCTGATCGGCGCCGACCTGGCCACCGCCGATGACGACCTGCTGCTGGTGTCCCGCAAGGGCCAGTCGATCCGCTTCACCGCGAACGACGAGCAGCTCCGCCCGATGGGCCGGGCCACCTCCGGCGTGACCGGGATGAAATTCCGCTCCGGCGACGAGCTGCTCTCGATGTCGGTGATCCGGGCCGGCGCCGACGAGGAGACGCAGTACGTCTTCACCGTCACCGACGCCGGGTACGCCAAGCGCAGCCGGGTCTCCGAGTACCGCCAGCAGGGCCGCGGCGGCCTCGGCATCAAGGCGGTCAAGCTGAACGACGAGCGCGGTTCGCTGGTCGGCGCGATCATCGTGGTCGCCGAGGACCAGGTGCTGGCGATCAAGGCCAGCGGCCAGGTCGTCCGCAGCCGGGTCGACAGCGTGCCGGTGAAGGGCCGCGACACGATGGGCGTCCGGTTCGCCGGCGTCGGCGAGTCCGACGCGGTGGTCGCGATCGCCCGGAACACCGATCTGACCGTGAACGGCGAACTCGACGGGGATCTCGACGGCGAGGAATCCGGAGCGGCCGAAGCGGGTACACCCTCCGAAGGTGCCCAGGATGTGGACGGATCGACAACCGAATCCACCCCTGAGGGCGTCAACAATGGTGACCAGCGTTCGACGGACGTCGACGGCGCGGCTACCGTCGAAGACGACGATGCCGGCCAGGAGGGTGACTGATGACCAACCGCGCGAGGCCGACATGGCCAGACGGTGCGGCGGACAGCTCCAAGACCCAGCGGCCAGCGCAGGGCCGGGAGCAGTCCACGCCACCGGCCGACCCGGCCTCCAACGGTCGTTCCAACGGCCAGCCGAGAACAGGTGCTCCGAACGGCCAGCGTGCCAGTGAGTACCGGCCGCAGCAGCGACCCGGCTCCACGCCGGGTGCCGCGCCGCTGTCTGGCCAGACCGCTCGGCCGCCGCAGCAGCAGCCGGTCCGCCCTCAGCAGCAGCGCCCGGGGCAGGTCGCGCCCGGCCCGAGCACTCCTGGTCGCCCCGAGCCCTGGTCCCCCGGTGCGACGGGTGCGCCGCGAGCCACTGGGCCGGCGGCAGCGTCGTACGGGCTGACCGAGGAGCCGGCCAAGACCGAGTCGTTGGGTGACCGGCTCAGCGCGGCGCGTCAGGCGGTGCTCGACAAGGCGTCGTCGGTGACGAACGCCAAGCCGGAGAAGACCGAGACCAGGCTCTCGGCCAAGGCCGAGAAGGCGCCGAAGGCATCGCACCGGCCGCAGACCCGCAAGGCCCGGCTGCGGATGTCCCGGATCGACCCGTGGTCGGTGATGAAGACGGCGTTCCTGCTGTCGATCGCGTTCGGCATCGTCACCTGGGTCGCGGTGTTCATCGTCTGGTCCGCGATCGGCGCGGCCGGTGTGTTCGACAACATCAACAACACCGTCCAGGAAGTCCTGGGTACGCCGACCGCCGAACCGTTCCGGATCGAGAACTACATCAACACCGGAAAGGTGATGGGATTCACCACGCTGCTGGCGTGTGCCGACGTACTCATCATCACCGCGCTCGCGACGCTCGGATCCTTCCTCTACAACATCGCCGCCACGCTGCTCGGCGGCCTCGAAGTCACGCTGGCGTCGGAGGACTGACGGCGTACCCGAGTCTCCGGTCGGGCCCCGCGCGGGCCTGACCGGAACCGGTTTGGGAGAGGGGCACTTGGTGCGGTAATCTCTCCCGGGTTCGATCCCGCAGAACGCGGGCCTATAGCTCAGACGGTTAGAGCGCTGCCCTGATAAGGCAGAGGTCACTGGTTCAAGTCCAGTTAGGCCCACCATCCCCATGGCGAACCCCGATTCGAGGAGTCCCGGTGCTGAGAAAGATCCTGCTGGTGCTGGTCGCCGGCATCGGTGGATACTTCGCCTACAAGAAGACCCAGCAGTCCCGCGCCGAGAAGGACCTCTGGGCCGAGGCCGTCGACCCGGTCGCCCCGGGCCGCTGACCAATACCCCCACGGGGGCGTAGCTCAACTGGCAGAGCACTGCCTTTGCAAGGCAGGGGTTAGGGGTTCAAGTCCCCTCGTCTCCACCACACGAAAAGGCCGGTCTCCACTGGGGACCGGCCTTTCGCGTGTCTCCCCCGCCCTGCTCAAGCGCTGGCTGGTGGTGCGCTCTGAGGCTGGGGCTATTCCTCGTTGGAGAAGCGTTCCCAGGCTGATTGGCGGGTGGTGCCAAGGGTTTCGCCGATCTTGGCCCAGGTGACGGAGCGGGCGCGGAGTACCTGCACGCGGTCGTGGACGGCGGCCTCGACCTGGCCGCGGGAGGCGTCGAGTTGGACCATCTCGGCGAGGAGTTCGTCGTCGGTCTTGCCGTCGAGTGGCGGGAACGTCGTCATGGGCTGGCCGCTGATCAGTTGTTCGCACAGGACCACGCACTCGTTGCAGATGAACGCCCCGGGCCCGGCGATGAGCCGGCTCACCTCGTCCTTGGCCTTCCCACAGAACGAGCAACGCATCACGTTGTCCGGCATGGCGCTCTCCCATCGTGTCAGGACTCCCCTGACGCGCTTGTCAGGTTAAGCCTGACAACCTCGGGGCGTCAACGGGTGACACCGGAGCCCGAGGTCGTCATGGTGGGCTGCATGACGGACGAGAACACCGACCTCGAGGTGAACAGGCAGTTGTGGGATCGGCTCACCGAGGTCCACACGACCGGGGAGTCGACGTACTACGACATCGACGGCCTTCTTGCGGGCCGGTCGTCGCTGACCTCGATCGTGCGGTCAGCGGTCGGGCCTGTCGACGGTCTGGATCTGCTGCACCTGCAGTGCCACTTCGGGCTCGACACACTGTCGTTCGCGAGAGAAGGCGCGCGAGTGACCGGCGTGGACTTCTCGCCGGCCGCGGTCGAGTATGCGCGCGGGCTGGCGACCCGGGCGGGCCTTGCCGCGACGTTCGTCCAGGCGGACGTCCAGCAGTTGCCGGAGGAATTGGACGGCACGTCCGATGTGGTGTTCGCGTCGTACGGTTCGCTCTGCTGGATCGCCTCGCTGGACGCGTGGTTCGGCGGAGCGGCTCGCGTACTGCGACCCGGCGGCAGGCTCGTCGTGGTCGAAGTACACCCGTTGATGCTGATGGTCGACTCGGTGGCACCGGTGGCGTTCGGTACGGCGTACCTGGGCGGCGCCGCCCAGGTCGATCAGTGGGAGGGAACGTACGCCGGCGGAGACGTGCCCATCTCGCAACCGTCGGTCGGCTATCCGCATGGACTGGGTGAGGTCGTCACGGCAGCGGTCCGGGCGGGCTTCGCCGTCGACGACCTGACCGAGTACCTCCGCGACGAACAGGAACACCGGTCAGGCGTGCTGGTCCGCGACCCCGACGGCTGGTACCGGCTACCCATCGGCGGCCAGGACCTCCCTGTCACCTACTCCCTCCAAGCAACCAAGCCCGCTTGAGTCAGCGGGTGCGGTCGTAGATGAGGGCTAGTTCGCCCAGCTTGCCGGTGTCCTGGCGGGTGAGGGCCCACTTGGAGGCGGGGAGGTTGTCGTCGAAGAGGCGGTCGCCGTTGCCGGCGATTTCGGGAGTGATCATCAGGTAGAGGCGGTCGAGGAGGTCGGCTGCCAGGAGAGCCTTGATCACGGTGGTGCTGTTGTTGACGAGGATGTCGCCTTCGCCGGTGGCCTTGAGTTCGGTGACGACGTCGGCGGCGGGCTCGTTCACGATGCGGGTGCGCTCCCAGGGGGCCTCGGTCAGCGTGGTCGAGAGGACCACCTTCTCGGTGTCGCGGAGCCACTTCGCATAGCCGCGATCGCGCGGGTCGGCCGTCTCGTCGTCGGCGAGCGGGGGCCAGTAGCCCAGGAACCCCTCGGCGTTCACTCGACCGAGCAGTGCCGTCGTCGAGCCTTCCCAGATGCGGGTGAGGTGGTCGCGGGCGACGTCGGTGACGGCGTACGGGACGATCGCTCCGAGATCACCGGGGCCGCCGGGACCGTTGTACCGACCGTCGAGGGTGAGGCTGATGTTGGCTTTGACAGTGCGTGTCATCGCTGTACTCCCTTGTTGTCGAGTTGGGTGGCGAGGTTGTCGAGGACCTGGCCCCAGCCGGCGGCGATGCCGGCGATGTACGGGACGGCCTCGACGGTCGTCTCGTTGATGCGTACGTCGACCTGCAGCCGGGTGCCCTCGGGGACCGCCGCGAACGTCACGTCGTAGTCGCTGTGAAAGGAGACCGCGTCGGAGTCGTCCAGCAACCTCAGATCGAACCCGAGACGCGACGCCGCTTCCGCGATATGGACCTGTCCGCGCGAGCGGTAGAGCTGCTCGCCGTCGCGGTAGTCGAGGACGGCGCGACCACCGGCCTTCGGCTCGAGGACGCAGTCGGCGATCGTGACGGACGGCGGCGCCCACCAGGTTGCGAGCAGGTCCGGATCGACCCAGTACTGCCAGACGACCTCCGGGGCTGCGGCCAGGATGCGCTCGAACGAGAAGGTCCGTCCGTCGGCCCAGCGTTCCCGGTCCGCGATCGCGGCCTCGGCGTCGATGGAGGCTCGGTGGCGCGCGATCACGGCTCGATCGCCCGCCTGTGCCTCGACCGCTCCGATCAGTTCACCGAGTCGGCGTTCGAGGGACCGCAGTGGCGCGGCCTCGAGGGCGTAGACGCGCCGTTGCCCGAGCGGGGTGACCGTGACCAGGCCGGCCCGACCCAGGGTCTGGAGGTGCTTGGTGGTCTGCGGCTGGCGCAGCCCGGTCAGCTCGGCCAACTCACCGACGGACCGCGGCCGCTCGGCGAGCAGCTCGACGAGGCGCCACCGCGCCCCGTCCCCAAGAGCTGATGCGATCTGGTCCATGCCTCGAAGTATTCACCACCAAGAATATTCTTGTCAATGAATATCTTGGCTCTGGGCAGTGGAGAGTTAAGGCAGGCAGAGGCAGATGGGGTGGCCTTCTGGGTCGAGTACGACGCGGTGGGCGGAAGGGTTGGGCTGGACGGGGGCCAGGGTGGCGCCGCAGGTGGTGGCCCAGGCGACGGCGGTGTCGAGGTTGTCGACGGTGACATCGAGGTGGACCGTGGGCGTCTGCTCGCCCGGTTCGGTCGGCCAGACCGGTCGGCGGTAGTTGGGGTCGTAGTCGAAGTTCAGCGCCGGCTCGGCGACACCCTCGGGCGGGCAGACCAGGGCGTAGCCGGCATGCGGTGGGTCGTCGGGGCCAGGGTCTTCGTAGCGGATGTACGGCCAGCTGAGGAACTGGGAGTAGAACCGGCCCAGCTCTCGGGGGCGTTCGGCCGTGATGGTCAGTGCGCCGAGGCGGATTCGTGGTGCAGTGTCCATCCCGTCACGGTACGCGGCGGTCGAGGACGAACGCTTCGATGTGGCGGGCGCCGGCTCGGACCTCGTAGTTGCGCCAACCCGGGTAGTAGGCCAGGCCGGCAGTCCAGATCTCGTCGCGTTCGGCGGGGGTGGCCAGCCGGGCGCGGACCGGATGCTGGTCGCCGTCGACGGAGATCTCGGCCTCGGGGTTGGCCTTCAGGTTGTAGTACCACGCGGGATGCTTCGCCTGGCCCCAGTTCGAGGCGATCAGGCCCAGGAAGGCGCCGTACGGTACGCCGAGCACAGGCACTTGCCGCGGCTGGCCGGTTTTGGCGCCGGTTGTGGTCAGCAGCACCGTCGGTACGCCGAAGACGACACCCGCCACCGTCTTGCGGCCCTTGGTAGCCCTGGCCAGTGCGCTATCGAGGTGGTGCGCCGTACGGCTGAAGAACCACGCCCCCGCGCTGCTCGCGGCGAAGGTGCGCAGCGCCTTCTGGACGCGGTTGGCGTCGGCGAACAGCGAGGTCATGCCCCAGCATCCCACGGCACTGGAATAGCAGCGGAGAACGACGAGTTGCGGCTGGTATGGGACTTGAGATCGGAGTGATCCTGCCGACGTCGACGCCGGATCCGTCGCGGCCGATTCTGGGCGACGTACGGGAGAGCGCCCGGTTCGCGGAGGAGATCGGGCTGGATTCCGTGTGGTCCACGGATCATCTGATCGCGAGTGGGCCGATGCTGGACAGCTCGGTCGTGCTTGCGACCGCGGCCGCCGTGACTGAGCGGATCACAGTTGGGTTCAACGTGATGCTGCTGGCGCTGCGGCCGGTCGCGTGGGCGGCCAAGCAGGTCAACACGCTGCAGCTGGTGTCCGGCAACCGGCTCGTTCTCGGTGTGGGGACAGGGAATCCGGCTCATGGCGACATCGGCTGGCGGGCGGCGGGCGTGGAGTTCGCGGATCGCGGCCGCCGCACCGACGAAGCGTTGAAGGTGCTGCCGGATCTGATCGCCGGCCGGTCCGCGGTGCTCGCGGACGGGCTCGAGGCCAAGCTCGCACCCGGCTCCGTCGTCCCGCCGATAGTTGTCGCGGGCAACGGTAAGCCGGCGGTACGACGGGCGGCCCGGTACGGCGACGGATGGGCGACGATCGCGATGTCACCGACGGAGATCCGGACGAACCTTGCCCAGATCAACAAGCTCGCCGCGGACCACGACCGTCCGCCGCTGAAGGCGACCGTCGTCGCGCCGCAGCTCGACGCCGACCCGTCGCGCGCGGCCGACCAACTGCAGGCCTACGCGGCGGCGGGCACCGAACGCGTGATCATCGCTCCCTCCGGCGACTGGCGCCGCGACTACGAGTACGCCGCCAAACTGCGGTCCTAGCCGATTTGACTCTGACATTGGTGTCAGGTCGTACGGTCCGGGTATGGCAGGAGTACTGATTGTCGGAGTCGGGCCGGGGATCGGCCTCGCGGTGGCGAAGCGGTTCGTACGGGAGGGTATGAGTGCCGCGCTGATCGCGCGGTCCGAGCAGACGCTCAAGGTCGCGGCCGATGCGCTCGCCGGTGCCGAGGTGTTCACGGCGACGGCTGACAGCACGGACGAGGCCGGCCTGCGGGCCGCGCTCGATCGAGCGACCGAGGAGTACGGCGTACCGGACGTGGTCGTCTACAACGCCGCGATCATCCGGTCGGACGCGGTCGGCGAGCTGACCGCCCGGGAACACCTGGACGCGTGGGCGGTCAACGTGGGCGGAGCGATCACCACCGCGGCGCACGTCGTACCCGCGATGGCCGAGCGGGGCAGCGGCACGTTCATCATCACCGGCGGGATGCCCGAGCCGAAGCCGGACTACGCCAGCCTGTCGCTGGGCAAGGCCGGCGTACGCACGCTGGTGACACTGCTCGACCAGCAGTACGGCGCCTTGGGCGTGCACGCGGCCACCGTCACGGTCGCCGGAGGGGTCGCACCCGGTGGGGCGTGGGACCCGGACGGCATCGCCGAGCAGTACTGGCGACTGCACATCCAGCCGCGCGCCGAGTGGACACACGAAGTCCTGCACTGAGTGGCCTGGGCGAAGCCTGACCGGAATGGACCTGTCGCCGGGCGGCCGGCGCCAGGGAGACTGGGGCTGTTCGCCATCGACAAGGATCCCTGCATGTATGTTCCCGCGCACTTCGCCGCCGACGACGAGGCGGTGCACGAACTGCTCGCCCGCCACCGAGCCGCCGACCTGGTGACCATGACGCCGGATGGACTGGTGGCGACCATGCTGCCGTTCATCTACGACCGCTCGAGGAACGTCCTGCTCGGGCACTTCGCCCGCAACAACGACCACTGGCAGAAGCCCGTGCTCGGAGACGCGCTGGTGATCGTGCGCGGGCCGGATGCGTATGTCTCGCCGGCCTGGTACGCCTCCAAGCGCGAACACGGCCGAGTGGTCCCGACCTGGAACTACATCACCGCGCACGTGCACGGGACGATGACCGTGTACGACGATCCGGCCTGGGTCGAGACCGTCGTACGGCGGCTGTCCGACCTGCACGAGGCGGGCCGGGTGGAGCCGTGGTCGGTGGACGATGCGCCGGAGAAGTTTGTGAGCGGGCAGTTGCGGGCGATCGTCGGCGTCGAGATCGCGATCAAGCGGATCGAGGCGAAGTTCAAGCTCAGCCAGAACCGGCCGGAGGCGGACGTCGACGGGGTGATCACCGGCCTCACCGCCGACGGCGAAGGGGCCACGGCCACCGCCGTCGCCCAGCACCGCCGCTAACCCGGAGGCCTCAGCAGACCGAGGTTGTACGCCGCAGCCACAGCGGACGCGCGGTCGGGGACATCGAGCTTGGCGTAGATGTTGATGAGGTGTGTCTTGATCGTCGCCTCGCTGATGAACAGCCGCGCGGCCGCCTCACGGTTCGTCTTGCCGGCGGCCACGAGTTGCAGCACCTCGATCTCGCGCTGACTCAGCAGCTCGGCTGCCGGCGGCGTACGCACGCGGTTCATCAACACGCTCGCCACCGACGGAGCCAGTACGGACTGCCCCTGGGACGCGGCTCGCACCGCCCGGAGCAGCTCGTCCCGCGGAGCATCCTTGAGCAGGTAGCCGGTCGCTCCCGCCTCGATCGCGGGGACGACGTGGGCGTCGGTGTCGTAGGTGGTGAGCACCAGGACGTGCGACTCCACGCCGCGCTTCGTGAGCTCGGTGATCGCGGCCAGCCCGTTCACGCCAGGCATCTGCAGATCCATCAGGATCACGTCCGGCCGCAGCGCCTGAGCGAGCCGGATCGCCTCCGCGCCGTCACTCGCCTCGCCGATCACCTCGAACTCCGGATCGGCCGCGAACATCCCGCTCAACCCGTCCCGCACCACCGGGTGGTCGTCCGCGATCAGCAGCGTGATCACGCCGGCCCTCCGACGGCGAGGGTGGGGACCGAGGCCGAGATCGCCGTACCGGCTCCTGGTTCGGACTCGATCTCGAGTGTCCCGTCCAGCGCTTCGACGCGTTGCCGCATCGCGAACAGGCCGAAGCCGCTGCCGTCGGACGAGGTACGGCGGGACGGGTCGAAGCCGACGCCGTCGTCGCGGACGTCCAAGGCGACCTCCTTCTCCATGTAGGACAGCGTCACACCGACCCGGCTCGCTCGCGCGTACTTCGCGACGTTCGCGAGCGCCTCCTGCGCCGCCCTCAGCAGCGTCGACTCGGCCTCCGGATCAATGGCTCGCGGCGTACCGGTGGTAGTGAGCTGGACGTCGATCCCGTGCAGCGCGGTCCAGCGTCGTACGACGTTCTCGATCGCCTCGCTCAGGGTGGCCGCCTGCAAGGGCTGTGGGCGCAGGGCGTGCACGGAGCGGCGGGCCTCGGTCAGGCTCTCCCGGGCCAGGTCGATCGCAGCGGTGAGGTGCCGGTTCGCCGGGTCCTCGCTCGTGTGCTCGGCGGCCTGCAACTGGGTGACGATCCCGGTCAGGCCCTGGGCGAGCGTGTCATGGATCTCGCGGGCCATTCGCTCCCGCTCGTCGTGAACAGCGGACTCGCGCGCCTGCGTCACCAGTTCCCTGTGCAGAACGGCGTTCTCGGCCAGCGTCTGCTCGAGCCTTCGGTTGGTCTCGGTCAGCTCGTCGACCGCATCCTGGCGCTGCCGGCTCAGGACGTCGGACCTCCAGCCGAGCCAGCCGGCCAGGCACATCGCGACCACGTTGACCCCGACGACAGCGGCGTACGCGAACCAGCCCCACACCTCGTTCTTCGGTACGCCGTACGCCTGCGCGGTGCCGGCGAGGACGGCCACCGCGGTGATCCCGGCCAGCCGCGACGGCCAAGGGAGCAGCATGAACGCGTAGAAGTACCCGGCCGGGGTGAGGAAGCCGAACCACGGATCGCGGACCACGAGCACCGCCAGGATCACCACGAAGCCGGCCAGGAACACCCCCATCAGCCGAGGCTGCTCGCGCCAGGCCGGACGCAGGGTGAACATGCCGAGGATCCACAGCGCGATGAGCGCACAGAGGGCCAGGTCGATCAGCAGCGATCGTGGTTCGGTGCGCTTGATCAGCACGGTCAGCGCGGCGAGGACGGCGAGCAGTACAGACGGCACCACGGTCAGCCGCACCGGCCACACTCGTTCACTCACGCCCGCTCCTCGCCGTCGCCTACCGCCCAGTGAACACCGAGCGCAGGGGCTTCCCGTTCACGATCAGTGCGACGCCGAGCAGCAGCAACCCGCAGATCCCCTGCTCGAACTTCAGCCACAGCGGGAACGTGCCCGGCAGCGTGTCGATCACCACGATCGCGACCAGCATGACCGCCGACACGATCCGCAACCGCAGAAACGCCCGCCGCGAGCCCTTCGCCGCCCGCCGTACGAACGAGAACGTCAGCAGCGCACTGGCCACCACGATCGTCCCCCGCACCCACGCCGCGTCGTTCACCGCACTCGCGTCGTTGCGCAAGGCAATGATGGCTCCCAGCGTCAGCACGCTGATCCCCACGTACGCCGCCACCAGAAGCCGCACCGCCCGCAGCGCAGCCGCCACCCGCGGCTGCTCCACATCCACAGTCATCCCTGCTCGCCTTCCCTCGATCTCCATACCTCCACGGTCGCGCGCAGCACCCCTCCCCCACATCGCTCACCCAGCCCCACCCGACTCAACCGATCGGTTGATCCCAGCTCCACCGCGAGCGGGCCGCGGATGGGCGTGGAGCAAATGATCGTTGCCTAGAGCACCTTCCTTCCGTGACATTTTGTGCACGGATTGTCACGGACTGTTTGCGGGTGCATGCAGATGTCCGGACCCCTCTGGCGAGCGTGGGATCGGACGACAGATCGTCTGATGTGGAAGAAATCGACGAGAAAGCGTTCGAGTCAGCCGGTCGACCACGGGAGGGTCCGACGAGTGCTCGAGACTTATCGCGGCATCCCACACCTACTGGACACGTGGCTCGTTCTGACCGGCATGGCACTGCCGGTCGCGCTCTCGTCGTTGCGGCGGCCGGGGGAGCTGGTCCCTCGGCTGGCCGCCTTCTGCCTGCCGCCGGCGCTCGCTCTGGTCCTGGCGGCGACGCTCAGCCCGACCGCGCACCGGCTGGCGAGCGTGGGCCAGTGCGGAACACACCTGGCCACCACCGGCGGTCTGACCTCGCTCCAGGGCCTGCTCAACGTCCTGCTGTTCGTGCCGGCGGCCGGAATGCTGGCGCTCGCCAGCGGACGCCCGGTCGACGGAATCGCGGCCGGCATCGGGCTGTCCGCGTCGGTGGAGGCGGTTCAGGCGCTGATCCCGCAGCTCGGGCGCTCCTGCCAACTGCATGACCTGATCGCGAACACGCTCGGCACCTTCGCCGGTGTCGGTCTGGTCGCCGGCCTACGGACGCTGACCCGCCCGAGCCGCCTCGTCACCGGTCCGTACGTCGTCGAGCACGCCGCGATGATCGTCGTCCGCGGGCGGCAGCCGGCCCGCCACCGCCGCGGCCGGCTCGTCCCGCGGCCGATCCCGGTGGCGAAACCACCCCACGGCTTCCGGGCGGCGGCCCGGGCCCGATGACGACATTCCGGATACTTATCCACAGGTTGTGGATGAAAACGGGGGATAACTGCGCGACTACGCGGAGATATCCACAGGTTCAGGGGCGTACGTCCAGCCCGAGGGAGGTCGCGATGACCATCGCCTGGGTGACGTCCACCCGCGCGTCCTTCAGCTCGACCGTGAGCGGGTCGAGCGTGGACAGGTCGGATCCGCGCAGGTCGGCGCCGGTGAAGTCGGCCCGATGCAGCGACGCCCCCGACAGGTCGAGATCCCGCAGCACCGCCTTCCCCGCCCGCACGCCGGTCAGATCCGCCTCACGGAACTTCACCCCGGTGAACTCGGTCCCGCGCAGATCTTCACCCGGCAGCCCGGCGAACGACCAGTCGCCACCCGACACCTTCAGCAGGTTGTAGGTGCAGTCGTCGAAGAAGCTGCCGAGCAGCTTGCACCCGGTGAACGTGGCGTCGAACAGCGAGCACCGGACGAAGGTGCAGTTCACGAACGCCGCGTCCGTGTGGGTGGAGGCGTTGAACCTGACGCCGCGGAACGTGCACTCCTGGAAGGTCCCGCCCCGGTTCTCCAGTTCGGTGAAGTCACTGTCGATGAACAGCACCCGCTCGTACGTCTGCCCGGACGGATCGGCGTCGTCCCAGTCCCGGATCGTCGACTCCGTCGGCACCGCCACGTGCCCTCGGTCTGCCATCGCTCACCCTCCACCCGCTCGCCGGAGTTCCCCACCCTGCCACGCCGTACTGACACCCGGGTACGCCGAGATGTCCGCGAGGCAGTTGTGATGGTGACGAGGGCCAACGTTCAGCCCACCGACAAATACG
Source organism: Kribbella sp. NPDC049227 (assembly GCF_043197265.1). Classification (NCBI taxonomy): domain Bacteria; kingdom Bacillati; phylum Actinomycetota; class Actinomycetes; order Propionibacteriales; family Kribbellaceae; genus Kribbella; species Kribbella sp. NPDC049227. The sequence continues at coordinate 590,462 of NZ_JBICST010000004.1, forward strand.
AGCCGCACGATGGAAGCGTGACCGGAACTGAGCGGGTGATGGTGTTCGGCGCTGGAGGTTTCCTCGGCGCCAGGATCTGCGCACTGCTCGCCGATCGGGGGGTGGAGCACCGCGGTCTGAGCCGGAGCCGGGGTGAGCCACACCGGCTGTGCGACCTGGCCACGATGCACTCCTACGCCCTGGACACGCAGATCGGCATGTACAAGCCCACTGTGGTCATCAACGCGGCCGGCGCCACGCTGGGTGAGCCGGCCACCCTGGTCCGCGCGAACGTGACGGCCGTCGAGGCCCTGCTCGCCTCGGTCCGCGACAACGCCAGCCACGCCCGCTTCGTCCAGCTCGGCTCGGCCGCCGAGTACGGCGGTGCGTCGCACGGCACCAGCCAGGACGAACAGGGCGAGCCCCGCCCCGCCGGCCCGTACGGCATCACCAAACTGGCCGGCTCGGAACTGGTCCTTCGCGCCCAGCGCAACGGCGCGGATGCCGTCGTACTCCGGATCTTCGACGTGATCGGGCCTGGTGCGCCCGAGAGCACGCTCACGGGCCGGGTCATCCGGGATCTTCGCGGCCGGCAGCTGATCGAGGTCGGGTCGCTGGACGTCTGGCGGGACTTCGTCGATGTGCGGGATGTGGCTGAGGCGGTGGTCGCCGTCGCTCTCACCGACGTCAAGGTGCCGCCGGTGCTGAACGTCGGGACCGGACGGGCGGTGCTGGCGCGGGACGTCGCCGGCCAGTTGTTCGAGCTGAGCGGTCAGCCGGCCCGGATCGTCGAGGACATCCACGACGGCACACCGGCGGTCGCCTGGCAGCAGGCCGACACTGCCCTGATCGGCAAGCACCTCGGCTGGTCGCCGAAGATCTCCCTCGACCAGTCGCTCACCGACAGCTGGGCCGCCCAGACCTAGCCCGGGGTGGGCCGGGCGGGAAGGGAGAATGGCCGGGTGGAGATCCGCTCGATCAGTCTGCCCGCGCCGGATCGGCGACCGCCCGCAGTGAACGAGGACCTCGCGCTGACCGGACCTTACTTCGCCGTCGTGCTCGACGGTGCGACTGCCGGGCAAGGCATCGACTCCGGCTGCCGGCACACGGTCGCCTGGCTCGTCGCTCAGCTGGCCCGCCAGCTCGCCGTACCGCTCCTCTCGCAGTCGTCCGCGCCGCTGCCCGAACTGCTGGCCGACGCGATCGCGGCCGTCTGCGCCGTGCACGCCGGTACCTGTGACCTCACGAACCCGGACAGTCCTTCCTCGACAGTCGCGATGTTCCGCGCCGGGCCGGACCACGTCGAACACCTGGTCCTCGCCGATTCACCTCTGGTCGTACGGGCTCCGGACGGAGCGATCACCGTCCACAGCGACAACCGCGTCGATCGCTTGCCCGAGTACACGTTCGAGGCCGTCCGCAGGCTCCGCAACCAGCCCGGTGGGTTCTGGGCCGCGAGCACCGAGCCGAAGGCGGCGTACGAGGCACTCACGGGTACGACGGATCGCGCGGACGTCGAGCTGATCGCCGTACTGAGTGACGGAGCGGCGCGGTTCGCCGAGCGCTACGGGCACTCGTGGGAGGACCTCCTCGAGGTGCTCGAGACGGCTGGCCCGGCAACGCTGGTCGACCGCGTCTGGAAGTACGACGAGGCAGCCCACCCGGACACCTTTCGCGGCAAGCGGTACGACGACGCGACCGCCGTACTGTGTCGACTCTAGAGTCCGGCTCTAGGACGGCGGTCGGTAGGAAGGGAACGTCGGACCCGGGTTGGTGTACCGCGGCGCGTACTGCGGAGGGGGCGGTGGCGCGACGGCAACCGGCGGAACGGCGACCTGGTCGTGCTGCCACCGGCTGACGCGGAGCAGCAGCAGTGACGCGGCCACCCCCGCCGCGATGAGCAGGACCGTCGCCACGGTGAAGCCGATGTTGACGCCCAGCGCGACCCGGACCATGAAGTCCTGCAGGTCGTAGATATCGACGTACTCACCGGTCGCGTCGGCGGCGTCGGCCGCGTCGACCAGGCGGACGATCCACACGACGAAGCCGATCAGCGCGATCCCGCCGCCGCCGACCAGGATCACCCAGAACCCCGTCCACGCCGCCCACCAGCCGTACAGCAGCCCGCGCACCTCGCCGGTCCGGGACGCACCCGGCTGGTCCCGCGGCTCGCTCGCGGCGACGACGTCCTCGACGATCCGCAGCGGGTACCAGAACTGCACGATCGGGCAGAACCACGACCCGACGACCCAGCCCTGCACGAGCCGGTGCGGCCTCAGGTCCGACGGCTTCGGACCGAACGGCGAGGTGATGAAGTCGGTGTTCTCACGGGCCTGCCAGAGCCACAGGATGAAGGTGATGGCCGTGCCGACCAGAAGGTAGCCGACCAGGTCGAGCAGAGGGCCGCTGCCGGCGATCGATCGAGCACCCCGGTCGATCTCCTCCTCGGAGAGCAGGCCGTACACGAACCGCTTCACGTCGTCGTACGAGCGCCAGAGCAGGACCGACTGGATCACCGCGGCGACCGCGGTCAGCCCCATCAGCACGATGCTGACCTGCGCGATCCGCCGCAACGGCCGGTACTTCGGCGGCGCCGGCGGCGGGGTGTATGGCCCCGGTTGATGCGGATAGGCGTACGGCCACGGCTGCGACATGTGCTCACCTCCCCCAGCCAAGCTAACCCAGCGGCGGGAGCGTTCAACCTGTCGCGTCCAGAGACGACGTCAGACCGCCGCGAACGCCTCCCGGACCGCGGGCAGCGCAAGCTCCCGGTCCGCCGCGGACAGCCCGATCCGCGTCCTCCGGTCCAGTACGTCGTCCTCCGTCAGCGCCCCCTCATGCCGAACCGCGAACAGCAACTCGGCGTACGTCGTCCGCAGCCCCGGTGCGATCGGCTCCAACATGGTCGGCGCCCCCGCGATCACCTCCGGTGCCTCCACGCCGTACCGCTGGACGAACCGCGACGGTGCTCGTACGGCGGCCAACCGGACCCGGTCGGCCGCCCCCACCAGCGGGATCCGGTGCGTCAGGCACGGCCGTCGTACCGCGAGATCGGACCGGTCGAGCGCCGTGTCGAGCGCGTCCTGCGCCATCCGCCGGTACGTCGTGAGCTTCCCGCCGACGATCGTCACCAGTCCGTCCGCACCGGTGATCACCGCGTGCCGGCGGGAGATGTCCGCGGTCTTGTGCTCGCCGTTGTGGTGCCCGGTGTCGAGCAGCGGCCGGAGTCCGGCGTACGTCCCGAGCAGGTCGGCCCGCGTCAGCGGCGTCTGCACCGCATGGCTGATGGTGTCCAGCAGGAAGTCGATCTCCCCCTCGGTCGCCCGTGGTACGTCGCTCACCGGACCGGGCGCGTCCTCGTCGGTCAGCCCGACGTACACCCGGTCGTCCGGCGCCGGGATCGCCATCACGACCCGGCGCAACTGACCCGGCACCGGCACGGTCAGGACGGCGGACAGGCCGCCGAACGCGGACTGCGGGAAGACCAGATGCGTCCCCCGGCTCGGGCGCAGTTTGATGCCGGAGGCGACCTGATCGGCCCAGATCCCGGTTGCGTTGATCACCGCCGACGCGTCCACCTGCAGCCGGTGCCCGGTCAACTGGTCGACCAGTACGGCGCCACGTCCGGTCACCTCGGTGGCCGCGACCCGGGTGAGCACGCGAGCGCCGTACTGCGCCGCTGTCCGCGCGATCGCGATCACCAACCGCGCGTCGTCGTACAACTGCCCGTCCCAGGTCAGGAAGCCGCCGCGCATGCCGTCCGGCCGCAGTGTCGGTGCGTACCGCAGGATCTCCGCCGAGCTGACCCGGCGCGAGTGCGGCAGGTAGTCGTCGCTGGTCCGTGCGAACGTGCGCAGGATGTCGCCGCCGAGGAACGCGCCGCGCAGCAACGCCGCCTGCGCGAACTTTGCCTGCGGCAACCACGGTGCGACCTGCGGGACCGGATGGACCAGATGCGGCGCGGTCGTCTTCATCAGGATGCCGCGCTCGACCGCGCTCTCGTACGCGATGCCGACGTGGCCCGACACCAGGTAGCGCAGCCCGCCATGCACCAGCTTCGAGCTCCACCGGCTGGTGCCGAACGCCAGGTCGTGCTTCTCCACCAGGGCGACGGACAGTCCGCGGGCGGCCGCGTCCAGGGCGACGCCGGCACCGGTGACCCCGCCGCCGATGACCAGCACGTCGACCTTGCCGGTCGTCTCCAGCCAGTCCAGTTCGCGGGCGCGGCGAGCCGCGTTCAGGCCGGCGTTGCCCACGGTCGTGAAGGCCTTCCCCGCCCCGCCGCCCCGGTCGATCATGGCGCCAGGTACCTGGTGAGCATCTCCCGGAGCTGCTCGTCGAGCATCGGGTACTCGTCCTTCGCGGCCATCACCGGCCCGGACACCGCCGAGGCCAGCGAGACCAGGATGATCTGCCGGGCCAGCCACATCGGGTCGCCGGTCCGGATCGAGCCGTCCGCCTGCCCGGCCTTGATGCCCTCCTCGACCAGCGCCAGGTGCGCGACCGTGCTGCTGCCACGGCGCTCGAGCAGGTACGGCGTGAGGAACTCGGGGTCGAGCTCGATGATCTTGCGCATCAGCGGGTGCACCCGGGTCTTCGCGACCACCTCGACCACGCCCTCGACCAGCCGGGACCGGCCGTCGGCCGCGTCCGGCTGGAACGCCGACATCAGCGCGGTGGTCCACTCCCGGGTCATCAGAGCTGCGACCACGGCCTGCACGTTCGGCCAGCGGCGGTAGAGCGTGGCGCGGGAAACCTCGGCGTGCCGGGCGATGTCGGCCATCGTCATCCGGCGCATCCCGATCGCCAGCAGCAGCTCGTAGGCCGCGTCCAGAATCCGTTCCTCGCCGATCGCGTTCGCGGGCGCCGGACGCGCGCTGGTCTCCGGCTCGTGGTCGCTGCTACGCTGAGACATCACACGTCAGAGTGTATCAGCGACTCTGCCGTCCTGGAACTGTCCGTGGGAGGTGGGAGCCAGGGGGTTCCACCTCCCACGGACGCTACCTCGCAGGTGCACCGAAAGGGAGCCCACCTTGACCGAATCGGACCTCCCTGTTGTGCAACTCACGCCGGGACGCTGGGGCGATCCAGCCCACCCCGTCGACCTGCCCGCCGCGGCCGTGGAGGCGTTGAAGCATCTCGGCGTACGACGGCCCGCCACAGGTCCCGTGGACCCGGTGGACCGGCCTGGGCTGACGGCCACACAGCTGAGCTTCCTGGCCGGAGTGGTCGGAGCGGAGCACGTCACGACCGACCTGGACTCCCGGTGGGCGCACACGCGCGGCTACTCGACTCCGGACCTGCTGCGGCACCGCGCCGGCGACACGTCGGACATGCCGGACGCGGTGGTGTACCCAGGGAGCCACGACGAGGTGATGGCAGTGCTGGCGGCTTGCTCGGGCCACGACCTGGCGGTGGTGCCGTACTCCGGCGGTACGTCGGTGGTGGGCGGGCTGGCGGCGTCGCGGCGGTTCGTCACCGTGGACCTGCGGCGGCTGGACCAACTGGTCGAGATCGACGAGGTGTCGCGCACCGCCACGCTGCAGGCCGGCGTACGAGGTCCGGCGGCGGAGGCGCTGCTCGCCGCCCGCGGCTACACCCTGGGCCACTTTCCACAGTCCTACGAGGGCGCGAGCATCGGCGGCTATGCGGCCGCGCGGTCGAGTGGGCAGTCCTCGGCCGGGTACGGGCGGTTCGATCAGATGGTTGTCGGGCTGACGCTGGCGACTCCGCGCGGGACCGTGGAACTCGGCCGGGCGCCGATGTCCGCGGCCGGTCCGGATCTGCGTCAGTTGGTGCTCGGGTCCGAAGGCGCGTTCGGGATCATCACGTCGGTCGTCGTACGGATCCGGCCGCGGCCCACCGAGCGGCACTTCGAGGGCTGGCGGTTCGAGAACTTCGAGGCGGGGCTGACCGCGATCAGACGGCTGGCGCAGGACGGGCCGTTGCCGACCGTACTGCGGTTGTCCGACGAAGCGGAGACCGCGGTGAACCTGGCGGATCCGGATGTGCTCGGTGGCGGGACGGGCGGCGTACTGGCGATCGTCGGGTTCGACGGTCCGTACCAACAGGCGACGGCAGCTGTGCTGACCGCAGCCGGTGGGCAGAACGTCGGCGAAGGGCCTGGCGAGACCTGGCGGGTCGGCCGCTACCGGGCGCCGTACCTGCGGGATCCCTTGCTGGACGAAGGTGCGTTGGTCGAGACGCTCGAGACGGCCGCCTTCTGGTCGAAGGTGCCTGCACTGAAGGCCGCCGTGACCGAGGCACTCGTGAGGTCACTGACCGACCAAGGCACTCCGCCGCTCGTGCTGTGCCATGTCTCGCATGTCTACGAAACAGGGGCCTCCCTCTACTTCACTGTCATCTCCGCGCAGGCCGGCGATCCCGTCGGCCAATGGCGTACGGCGAAAGCCGCGGCAAGCCAGGCGATCGCGGTGGCCGGCGGCACGATCAGCCACCACCACGGTGTGGGCACCGACCATCGTGAGGCGTACGCGGACGAGATCGGCCCGCTGGCGGTCGAAGCTCTCCAGGCCGTCAAGCACGTGCTCGACCCCGGCCACATTCTCAGCCCGGGGATCCTCTTGACCTGAAGTCGACTTGAAGTATGACAGTGACGGACATGACACCTGAATCCGCCAACCGTCCTGTCGCTCTCGTCACCGGCGCGTCCGCCGGCCTCGGACTCGCGCTGGCGCACGGCCTGGCCGACCGCGGCTGGGCGCTGGTCATCGACGCCCGCGGCGCCGACGCCCTCAAGGACGCGGCCGACGCGCTGGCCGGCCGCACCGACGTGGTCCCGCTCGCGGGCGACGTCACCGACCCCGAACACCGTGCCGACCTGGTCGATGCCGTCAGCGAGCTCGGCCGCCTCGACCTACTGGTCAACAACGCCAGCTACCTCGGCCCGAGTCCCCTGCAGCAGTTGGGCGCCGCGGACCTCGACGAACTGCGCCGCGTCTACGAGGTCGACGTGGTCGCGCCGATCGCACTGGCCCAGGCTTTGCTGCCTGCACTCACCACAGCATCCGGTGTGGTGCTCAACATCAGCTCCGACGCCGCGGTCGAGGCGTACGAAGGCTGGGGCGGCTACGGCTCGGCCAAAGCCGCACTCGACCACGCCAGCCGAGTGCTGGCCGCCGAGCACCCTTCGCTGGCTGTGTACGCCGTCGATCCGGGCGACCTCCGGACGGCGATGCACCAAGCCGCGTTCCCCGGTGAGGACATCTCGGACCGGCCTGAGCCGGCGACCGTCGTACCGGCGTTCCTGCGACTGCTGGACAGCCGGCCGGCGAGTGGTCGCTACCGAGCAGCCGACTTCGCCGCGGCGGTGGCGCCGTGACGGTCCATCCACAGACCCGATTCGTCCTGCCCGATGCGCTGAACGCTTCCGAACCACCCGAGGCCAGAGGGCTCTCGCGGGATCAGGTGAAGCTGCTGGTCGCGGAGGGGTCGACCATCACGCACACCCGGTTCGACCGGATCGGTGAACATCTGCGGCCGGGTGACCTGCTGCTGGTGAACACTTCCGGCACACTGCCCGCGGCGGTGGACGGCTCGTGGATCACCGGCGCCGGTGTGGCCCCTGTCGTCGTGCATTTCTCCACTGCGCTCGACGACGGCACCTGGGTCGTCGAACTGCGCAACGCCCGCTCGCCGATGCTCGGAGGTACGGCGGGCGACCAGGTGGAGATGCCCGAGGGCGTGCTGACGCTGCTGGCGCCGTACCAATCGGAGTCCAACCGTCTGTGGCGTGCCAAGCCGCCGGTGCCCGATGTGCTCGGCTATCTGGCTCGTCACGGCCGGCCGATCACCTACAGCTATGTTGGGCGACGCTGGCCGCTGGCGTCGTACCAGACTGTCTTCGCCCGTGAGCCCGGTAGTGCGGAGATGCCCAGCGCTGCAAGGCCGTTCAGCTTCGAGCTGGTGAGCCACCTGGCAGCGCAGGGCGTCCTGATCGCACCGATCCTGTTGCACTGCGGTGTCTCGTCCCTGGAGAGCCACGAACCTCCGCTGCCCGAGCGGTACGACGTACCCGAGCACACCGCCCGTCTCGTCAACTGGGTCAGGGCCAACGGCGGTCGTGTGATCGCCGTCGGCACGACCGCGGTCCGAGCCATCGAGTCAGCCGTCACCTCCGACGGCACAGTCACCCGGTCACACGGCTGGACGGATCTTGTCCTCGGCCCGGATCACCCGTCCCGCGTCGTCGACGGCCTGATCACGGGGATGCACGCCCCGGAGGCCTCGCATCTGCTCCTGCTGGAGTCGGTCGCCGGCCCCGACGCCGTCCAGCGTGCCTACACCGCCGCCCTGAACGAGCACTACCTCTGGCACGAGTTCGGCGACGTTTGCCTGCTGCTGCGTTGACGGCGGCGGCAGATACCGCTCGTTGCCCGGGCGGGCCCGTTTGTCCACTGCGCGTGGGCTCATGTGGATGTCCTTACCGATGTGGTCCCCCGTCGGGACGTCACCTGATTAGACGAGCATCCGGGCCCGTCTGTCATCCGGATTCATCGAACCGAAGGAAAGTTGTGGCCTAGGCCGATTAGTTGCGGATTGAACGGGTCAGCCGGCGTACCCGTGCAGGAAGGCGTGGACGCCGGTGGTGACGGCCTCGGTGATCTCGTCCGGCGTCATCGGTCCGCCGCGGTATGACGGATTCGCGCCGGAGATGAGGAGGGAGAAGTGCAGAGCCGCCCGCATCGGGTCGTCGATCCGCAGTAGTCCATCGGCTGCGAAGGCGGCCAGTCGCTCGGCGAGAGCACGTCGTACGGCGAGAGGCCCGGCGTCCTGCCAGGCGTCGACGGCCTCCTGGGGGATGTGGCCGGCCTCGGCGTTGACCTGGCGGACCAGTGCCGAGTGCTCGGCGTAGTCCGGCATCGGCGTACGCCAGTGGATGCCAAAGGCAACCAGGTCGGCCTCGAGGTCGGTGACGTGACCGAGGTGCTGCTCGATGATCTCGAGCTGGGCGGCGGCGACCCGCGTCGCGCTCTCCTGGATGACCGCCCGGAAGAGCCCGGCCTTGTCGCCGAAGTGGTTGTAGAGCGTGCGGCTCGAGACGCACGCCTCGGCCGCGATGACGTCGATGCTCGCCCGCGCGTACCCGTCCCGCGCGAACACGGTCAACGCGCCGGCCAGCACCTCCTGCCGCTTCCCGGCCCGTGCCATGGCGTCTCCTGGCGTAGTTACAACGACCGTTGTACTTTAACAGGTATGGCATTCACGACAGAAGAACTGGCGTACCTGAAGTCCCAGCCACTGGCCCGGCTCGCCACCGTCGGCCCCGACGGCCAGCCGGACGTGGTTCCGGTCGGCTTCGAGTACGACGGCCGCTACTTCTACGTCGGCGGGGTCGACCCGGCGAGGACGCGCAAGGTCCGCAACGTCGAAGCCGGCCACGAACAGGTGGCGCTGGTCATCGACGACCTGGTCTCGACCAACCCGTGGTCGCCGCGCTTCCTCCGCGTCTACGGCACGGCCGAGGTCGTCACCCGCGACGGTCGTTTCGGCGACGGCACGTACCTGCGGATCACGCCGACGACCACCTGGAGCTGGCACCTCGACGGCCGCCCGGTCGACCACGACCAGGAGGAGTTCGGCCCGCGCCGGACCGACCACACCGCGGTCTAGGTCCGGGCTTTGCTGCGGCGGTGTTTGCTCATCTGCAGGAAGATCCACGCGACGGCCGCGCCGGTGACGAACCCGCCGAGGTGGCCTTCCCAGGAGATGTTCGGGATCGCGAACGAGATGACCGCCGTGATCGCCACGTAGGCGATGATCCAGGTGACGTCGAGGTTGCGGGCCCGGCTGATCACCAGCATCGCGCCGACGAGACCCAGTACGGCGCCGGACGCACCGAGCGTCGCGGAGACCGGGGAGGCCAGCATCCACACCGCCACGCTGCCGCCGAGGGCGGACAGTACGTAGAGGATCGAGAACCGGAGCCGGCCGAGCATCTGCTCCAGTGGCGGACCGAGCTGGTAGAGCATGAACAGGTTCGAGAAGATGTGGAAGATCTGCACGTGGGTGAAGGCCGACGTGAGCAGCCGCCACGGCTCGGAATCCACCAGGAACGGGACCAGCACCAGGTCGTTGACGACCCGGCTGCTGCCGGTGCGCACGGCGATGAACACCAGTACGTTGAGGGCCAGGATCACGATCGTGACGATCTGGCCGTTGATGCGGGCGACGCCGCCGAGTGACGTCCGGGTGCGCGGGACCGACTTCACGCCTTCGTTGAAGCAACTCGGGCACTGGAAGCCGACGGCGGCGCTGTTCATGCACTGCGGGCAGATCGGCCGGTCACAGCGCTGGCACCGGACCCCGGCGGGCCGATCCGGGTGCCGGTAGCAAACGGTCTCGGTCACGCGGGTGGGTTCCTCCCAAGAGGCGCGCGGGGCCGGGCACGCCGGCTCGGCCCCGCGCGGAAATCAGGCGTTCTTGCGTTCGATGGTGACGCTGTTGATCACGATCGGCTCGATCGGCCGGTCGCCGGGTGCGGTCTTCGCGGTCGCGATCGCGTCGACGACCTTCTTCGACTCGTCGTCGGCGACCTCGCCGAAGATCGTGTGCTTGCGGTTCAGGTGCGGCGTCGGGACCACGGTCACGAAGAACTGCGAGCCGTTGGTGCCGCGGCCGAACTGGATACCGGCGTTCGCCATCGCGAGCAGGTACGGCCGGTCGAACTGCAGCTCCGGGTGGATCTCGTCGTCGAACGAGTACCCCGGCGAGCCGGTGCCGGTGCCGAGCGGGCAGCCGCCCTGGATCATGAATCCGTCGATCACCCGGTGGAAGGTCAGGCCGTCGTAGAACCGCGCGGTGCTCGGCGCGCCGGTCTGCGGGTCGGTCCATTCCTTGGTGCCCTCGGCCAGGCCGACGAAGTTGCTGACCGTCTTCGGCGCGTGGTTGGGGAACAGCCTGATGACGACGTCACCCTTCGTCGTCTGCAGGGTCGCGTACAGCTCTTCGGCCACGGGTGTTCACTCCTCATCAGAAACGGCTTACCCCTCGATCCTGTCATGTGAGTCCAACCGGAGGCGGAGCGGCTGGCCGGAGTGTGATCGAACCGGCCGGTAGTGGGTACCAGTAGGCCGGTTTGTCGGCTGAGTACGTCGTACGATGCAAACCAGAGCGGAAATGTCCAGATCCGTACCAGCACAGCGTCCATGTCGCCGATGGGCCGGAACGCCGTCCGGGACGGACGGCACCGAGGAGGGAATCGTGGGTTCGAGGAAGACCAAGGGCAGGGTGGAGACCGCGAAGGACCGGGTCAAGCCACTCGCCGAGTCGGCGTCGGAGAAGATCGGGCCGGCTGTCGGCCAGGTCCGCGAGCACCTCGGGCCGGCTGTCGGCACCGCACGGGAGAAGGTGTCGCCGTACGCCGAGAAGGCCGTCGAGCGCGGCGCCCACTACGCCGGAGTCGCGGTGGAGAAGGCCAGCCCGATGATCGACGACGCGCTGGCCAAGGTCGGCCCGGCCACCGAGCAGGCCGCCGAGCGGGCGCGCGAGCGGTTCAACGACGACGTGCTGCCGAAGGTGACCGCCGCACTGGCGTCGCTGGCGGCCGCGGCCGAGCCGGTCGTGCAGGAGACCTCACGCCGGGGCAGGGCCACCAAGGCCGCGCTCAACGGTGAGATCGACGCGCCGAAGAAGAAGAGCCACAGGCTCCGCAAGGTCGTGCTGTTCCTGGGCTTCGGGGCCCTGGCGGCGGCGGCCGTGAAGAAGCTGCTGACCCCGCCGGAGCCGGCCTGGCAGTCGACCCCGACCAGCGGCCGCGACTACAGCTCCGCCCCGGCCGGTACGACGTCCCGTCCGGACACCGCCGCGTCCTCGAACGGCAAGACGGACACGGCCAAGACGGACACGACCGGGACGGACTCGACGAGGACGGACACGACCGGGACGGACACGACCAAGGCCGAGTCGCCGAAGACCGACGGTCCGAAGGCCGAGTCGAAGCCGGAGCCCGCCAAGCCGGCTGAGGCGAAGACCGACGACACCGAGGTGAACGCAGCGGCCAACGGCACCACGAAGAAGACGGCCGCTCCGCGGAAGACGAGCAACCCGAAGCCGTCCGACTCCTGACCCGACACACCGCAACGGCGAAGGCCGCGATCCCCGGCTGGGGTTCGCGGCCTTCGTTTGCTGACGGCGCCTTGCGCGTACGGCGTCAGTTCGGTCGCGGATCCTGGTCGTCGTCGTGCTGGTCGCCATGCTCGTCGTGCTCGTCGTCGTGGTCCGGCTTGGTCATGGTGTAGCGGCCGGCCGACAGGAGCTGGGTGGCATAGCGGTGCGTGATGCACGGGTAGGTGCCGCCGCAGTGCAGGCAGACGGCATCGTTGCGGTGCAGCCAGGGCAGGACGCCGAAGCGCTTGACCCAGGTCAGTGGTTCGCGGTCGGGGGCGTGCAGTTGCAGGGCCGAGCGGGCCGCGTTCTGGATCTCAGGCGCGGACCACTCCTCGGCACTCTTGTCCATCAGTGCGCTCAGGTCGGGGTGGAGGTGTGCGGTGGAGCGGGTTTTGGTCATCTATGCGTCTTCCGGGGCAGGGTTGGTGACGACTGAATCGCTCGCTTCAAGCGTGACGATCCGATCGCTGTTAGCAACGGTAGTCCTCCAGTAGTCCTTACCGCGCTTTCGCACGCGTCGCCCGGTGTCAGATCTTCGTCAGGTTTCGCAGCGTGCCGGGTGTGTGCCTGATCGTCAGGTCCACAGCGTCTCGAGAGTGATCCGCGCCTCGAGCTCGAGCAGGTGGCGTTTGAGCGGGATCCCGCCGCCGAAGCCGACCATCTTGCCGCCGGCGCCGACGACCCGGTGGCAGGGCACCACGACGGCGATCGGGTTCCGGTTGCAGGCGGTGCCGACGGCCCGGGCGGCTCCCGCGTCCCCGACGATCTTGGCGACCTCGCCGTATGTCTGCATCTCCCCGTAGGGGATCCGGCGGAGCTGCGCCCAGACGGCGCGCTCGAACTCGGAGCCGCCGCGGACCGAGAGCGGCACGGTGAACTCCTGCAGTTCGCCGGCGAAGTACGCCTTCAACTGCTCCTGGGTCTCGGTCAGCAGCGGATCGGTCTCGAGCGGCCGGTCGGCGCGACCGAAGTGCAGCCGGCACAGCCCGGTCTCGTCGACGGCCAGGGACAGGTCGCCGATGGGTGAGTCGACCACGGACCAGCGCATACCGATCATCTTCGCGCCGGGCACCGACAGATTCCGGCGGAATTGCGACGGATACCGACACCAGCGGGTTCGCGACCTGATGTCCTCGCCCGGTCACGCGGTGTTGTGCTATTTCTGATCCATGCCGAGCCAGGCGCAGCAGCCGCCGCTGGACCGCTGGTTCAGCTCAGAGCGCGCGATGGGGCTGGCCGCGTCGATCCTGATCGGTGTGGTCACGGCGACCACCTGGGCCACCGCCTGGTCCGACTGGTACTCGTTCCAGACGCTGAAGAAGTACGGCGACGACCCCGATCAGCTGGCCGAGGCCGACCTGGTCTCCGGTTCGCTCGGCATCGTCGCGGCGCTGGCGCTGCTGGCGGCCGCGGCGGTGTTCATCGTCTGGCTGTGGCGGGTCCGGTGGAACGCGGAGATGTTCTGCCGCGGCGAGCACCGGTTCACCCGGGGCTGGGTGCTCGGCAGCTGGATCTGCCCGGTGGTGAATCTCTGGTACCCCAAGCAGGTCGTCGACGACATCGTCGCCGCCAGCGATCCGCGGACCCCGCCGCAGACCGTCTCGCTGAAGAGCATTCCCGGCACCCAGTTGGTGTGGGCCTGGTGGCTGACCTGGGTGGCCGGACTGGTGACCGGCAACGTGGTGCAGCGCGGCGTGCTCGGCGGCGCGACCGAGGTCGGGCAGCTGCGGACGAACGTGATCCTGTCCAGCATCTCTGCCCTGTTCACGACCGCGGCCGCCGTTCTCGGGGTGCTCCTGATCCAGCGGATCGACGCGCTGCAGACGCAGCGGCCGTGGGTGCCGTGGTGGGCCTCCGGCCAGCAGCAGACCGGCTTCCAACCTCCTGCGCGGTAAACCAAACCGTCACGCAGGGTCCAATGCCTCGTTACAAGAGGTGATGGGCGCACGAAAAGAACACGTTAAGTCGATACCCTCTGTGCTGGGACCGACTGCACACGCGTACCTACTTCGTGGTATCAATGTGGCTCGGTCATGCGGGGGCAGGATTTGGCCGAGACGCCGAACAGACGGAGTTCCAGCAACGCGAGGGACGCACGACGTGAGCCACCCGCAGCCAGCAGTCCTTGTCTTGTCCTCCCCAGATCAGGAAGATTGGCAGCCGCACGCAGCCGAGGAGTTCCAGCACGTAGGGACGGTCGGCAAGCTCGCCATCGGGTTGCTCGGTGCATCCACGATCACCCACCTGCTCTCCACCTGGTCGGACTGGAACACCTACAGCGTCGTCCATCGCTACCTCGGCGGGATGCCGAACGTCGATGACGCCGACCTGAACCGCGCCGACGCGATCGCCAAGGTCACCGCGGTCCCGAACGTGATCATCTCCGTCGCCGCCGCGGTCGTCTTCGTCATCTGGTTGTGGCGGGCCCGGGTCAACTCCGAGGTCTTCTGCCAGGCCGATCATCGCCGGAGCCACGGCTGGGTGCTGGCCAGTTGGTTCTGTCCCGGACCGAACCTCTGGTATCCCAAGCAGATCGTCGATGACGTCTGGCTGGCGAGCGATCCGAAGACCCCGGTGTACGCCGATGACCTGCGCCGGTTCAGGACTCCCGCTCTCACGTCCGTGTGGTGGGTGGCCTGGATCGGCGCACTCGCGTTCGACGTGGTCGTCCGCCGGTTCCTGATGTGGATGGAAGCGACCGTCGGGTCGCTGCGCGGCATCGCCCTGGCCGGTACGGCGTCGCTGGTGCTGACCGCGGTGTCGGCGGTCGCCGCGACGATGGTGATCCGCCGGATCAACACGATGCAGACCACCCGCGAGTGGGTGCCGTGGTGGGACCAGCGCGAGCCGAAGCTGATGGCGGTGCCGACGTACGCGAACGACGACACCGACGAGCAGCCCGCCATCTCCGAGCCGATCGCGGCCTCGGTCCTCCCCCCGGCGGCGCGCCGGCGGGAGCTGCAGATGGCCGGTGGCGGTCCGGCCGCCAACCCGTTCGCGCCGTCTCCGGCGTCCCCGGTCCCCCCGGCAGGCTTCCCGGGCGACGGTGCGGCCGCGGGCGACCTCCCGGTCGGCGGCAGCCCGTTCGCCGCGGGTCCGGCAGCGCCCGCCGCGTTCGGTGGTGACGCGCCCGTCGAGGAGGCTCCGAAGTGGAGCCCGTTCGCCCCGGTCGTGGAGAGCTGGCAGAACGAGGACGTCGACAGCGGCCCGGCCACCGAGCAGTTCAACGCGGTCGAGACCTGGCGGGACGAGCAGCAGGCCCAGCAGACCAGCTACGAGCCGGAGCCCGAGCCGGGTCCGCGGACGAGCTGGAGCGACTACCTGAGCGCCGGCAGCGACGACCCGCTGTCGGGCGACTCGCAGCCGAGCAGCTGGCGCGACGAGACCCCGCCGCTGACCGTCGTGCAGCCCGACCCGTACAGCTACCAGCCGCAGCAGCCGGCCCAGCCGGAGCCGTCCTGGGCCGCCAACTACTCCGAGCCCTACACGTACGACAGCACTCCGGACTACCTCACCCAGACGACCTCCCCGGTGGAGGCCGAACCCGCACCCGAGCCTGAGCCCGCGCCAGTTGCGCGCGCCGGCCGCCGGGCCGCTCGGGTCGCGGTGGACAGCCCGTCGGCGATCGAGCAGCCGACGGTCACCTCGCACTCGGTGCACGCGCCGTCCTCGCACACGATGCCGTCGTCGCACGTGTCGGCCTCCTCCGGCTACTACGAGCCGTCGGCACCCGCCCTCGGGCAGCAGCAACAGGACGACTTCCTGACCCCGTCCAAGCCGCTCCCGCCGGTCCCGTCGTACGGACCTGAGCCGTCCTACACGCCGGAGCCGACGTACACGCCCGAGCCGTCCTACAGCCCGGAGCCGACGTACACGCCGGAGCAGACCAGCTACACCTCGGACTACAGCTCGTCGTACGACGACTCGTCCTCGAGCTACCAGACGTCGTACGAGCCGACCTCGGACTACTCGTCGTACAGCTCGGAGTACACGAGCACCGGCAACTACGAGTCGACCGACTACGGCTACAGCAGCCCGAACTCGGACTACCCGAGCAACAGCTACGAGACGCCGTCGTACGACTCCTACAGCCCGACGTCGTACAGCGGCTCGGAGTACAGCACGGAGTACAGCGGCAGCACCGAGTCCTACGAGACCTACAGCCCGAACTACGCGACGGAGTCCTATGGGGCGCCGTACACCCCGGACTACTCGCAGGCCGAGCAGCAGCCGTCGGAGTACCAGCAGCAGGCGTACTACACCCCCGAGCAGCACCAGCAGCCGGAGCAGGAGCCTGACCAGCCCACCACGCCACGCACTCACCCGCGGCGGCGCTGGGTCTGATCTGATAGCGGTATGAGATTCGCCTTCTCCACGCTCGGCTGCCCCGGAGCACCACTCGACCACGTCCTGGAACTTGCCAAAGGCAACGATAATTCCGGCCTGGAGCTGCGGACCGCGCCGGACGAGTTCACCAACACCGGTCTGAGTACGTCGCAGCGCCGTGAACTGCGGACCCGGATCGAGGACGCGGGCCTGGAGATTCTCGCCGTCAGCAGCTACGTCAAGCTCTGCGCGGTCGAGGACCAGCCGCTCGAGGCCCACCTGGAACTCGCGGCCGACCTCGGCGCCCGCGGCGTCCGGGTCTTCCCCGGCGATGTCGACAGCGGTACGACGGACGGCCCCAGCGCCGGCGAGATCCGGGCGCTCGACCGGGTCACGTCCGCTCCGAGGGATTCGCAGATCCTGCTGGAAACCCACGACTCGCACTCGGCCGGCCGGAAGATGGCCGCGTTGTGCACGCTGCTCGACACCGACGTCCCCGGCCACAACGTCAAGGTGATCTGGGACAGCGCGCACACCTGGTCGCACGGCGAGACCCCGGCCGAGGCGTTCGAACTGCTGAAGCCGTGGATCGAGTTCGTGCAGATCAAGGACAGCGACTCGAGCCAGGACTACCGCCCGGTCGCGATGGGCGCCGGTGACTACCCGATCCGGGACCTACTGCAGGTCCTCGACGGCACGGACCACCCGCTGTCCCTGGAATGGGAACTCAAGTGGCACCCGCATCTCCCGCCGCTGGAGGAGGCCCTTCCGGCCACGCAGGCCTGGCTCGATCAGGGTGACGAGGTCAGGTAACGCGTGATGGTCGGGCCGAGCCACGCGACCACTTCGTCGTGGGACATGGTGGCGATCGGCGCGATCTCCAGGATGTAGCGGCAGAGCGCGAAGCCGAGGGTCTGGCTCGCGACCAGGCCGGCCCGGACGCCCGGTTCCTCGACCGCGAGCGCGCGCAGCGTCGGCGCGAGCTGCGCGGTGAAGATGTCCCGCATCCGGTCGGCCGCGGCCTCGTTGGTGACCGATGACCTCAGTAGCGCCCGAAGCGTGTCGTCGCCCTCCCACCGAGTGACGAAGTGCCGCACCAGCGCGTCGCCCAGTTCTTCCGGTGGCAGATCGCCCAGGTCGGGCAGCCGGAGATCGAACTCGGCTGCCGCCGCGAACAGCTTCTCCTTGGTGCCGAAATACCGCATCACCATCGCCGGGTCGATCGCCGCGTCCGCCGCGATCGCCCGGATCGTGGCCCGCTCGTACCCGTCCGCGCCGAAGCGCTCCCGGGCCGCCGCGAGGATCGCCGCCCGGGTCCGGTCCGACTTCCGTTCCGCCATGCCCACAGCATATGCCAACACTTGTTGACTTTTCTTCCCGGCACTCCTACAGTAAAAGTCAACAAGCGTTGATAAATCTCGGGAAGGAGCAACGATGACTCCGGAGCGTGCGGATGTCGTGGTGGTGGGTGCGGGTCCGGTCGGGCTCGCGGTGGCGGCCGGCTTGCGGCTGCAGGGGCACTCGGTCGTGGTGGTCGACCGGCAGGCCGAGGGGGCGAACACCTCCCGGGCCTGCGTGATCCACCCGCGGACGTTGGAGATGCTGGATCGGATCGGCGTCACCAAGCGCCTGGTCGAGCTCGGCCTGGAGTTGGAGGACTTCGCCGTCCGCGACGGTGACCGGCGGCTCGTGCCGGTCGGCTTCGGCGACCTGCCGACCGACTACCCCTTCATCGTGATGCTCCCGCAGTACCTCACCGAGCGGATCCTGCTCGAGCGGCTCGAGGAGCTCGGAGGTTCGGTACTGCGTCCGTACGCGGCCACCGGCCTGACCCAGACCGCGGACGGCGTCGAGGTGACCCTGGACAGCGGCGACGTGATCAAGGCGCGGTACGTCGTTGCCGCCGACGGCATGAACAGCACCATCCGCGAGCTGGCCGGACTACGGATGCCGGGCAACACACTGCAGCTGTCCTGCAGCCTGGTCGACGTCCGCGTCGACGGCGGGCTCCCGGTCGACGAGGTCGCGCTGTACTTCTCCCACGCCGGACTGCTCGTTGTCGCGCCGCTGCCGGACGGCAGCTTCCGGCTGGTCGCGGAGGTGGGCGACGCACCGGAACACCCGGACGCGGCGTACGCGCAGCAGTTGCTGGTCAGCCGTGGTCCGCGCAAGAGCGCACCCAAGGTCACCGAGGTGATCTGGGGTTCCCGGTTCCGGATCCACGAGCGGGTGGCCGACGAGTATCGCGCCGGACGGGTGCTGCTGGCCGGCGACGCGGCGCACACCCACAGCCCGGCGGGAGGTCAGGGCATGAACCTCGGTCTGCGCGACGCGATGGTGCTGGCCGATGCGCTCTCGGTCGCGCTGACCCGCGACGACGAGTCGGATCTCGACGCCTACGCCACCAACTCGCGTGCCGAGGCCGTTCGGGTGATCGGGCTGGCCCACCGGCTGACCCGGCTGGCCAACCTCCCGCGCCCGCTGCGCCCGGTCCGCAACGCCATCCTCGGCCTGGCCGGCCGCCGCGAGAAGGTCCAGGTCGCCTTCGCGAAACAGCTCGCCGGCTTCCCCGGCCGCTGATCAGCCGGCGGTCGACTCGCGAATCTCCAACGTGTACGGAACGGTGAGGTCGCGGCGCGCGGCCTCACCGCTGCCGGAGATCCGCTCCAGCAGCAGATCGACCGCGTTGCGCGCCAGCCACTCCTTGTCCGGCGAGATCGTGGTCAGCGACGGCGAGTGGTACCGGCCGTCCTCGATGTCGTCGAAGCCCACGACCGCGACGTCGTCCGGCACCGACAGCCCCGCGTCGGCGAGCGTCCGCAGCGCGCCGAGCGCGAGCAGGTCGTTGAAACAGAACACGGCGTCCGGTCGCTCGGGCAACGCCAGCAGTTCACGCATCGAGGCCGCGCCGTCGTCGCGGTGATAGCCGGTCCCGGCCAGCTCGAGCGCCGGGTCGTGCGGCAACCCCGCCGCCTTCAACGCCTTCCGGTATCCCTTCCGCCGGACCGCTCCGGTGCCGGCTCCCCCACCGACTCCGATCGCCGCGATCCGCCGCCGGCCGATCGAGATCAGGTGCGTCGTCGCGTCGTACGACGCCTGGACCGAGTCGACCGCGACATGGTCGAAGGTTCCGCCGGTGGGCCGTTCACCGAGCAGGACAAGGGGTTTCGCCGTACCGGCCGTGCCGATCTTCGCCGGGGCGGTGGTGATCGGCGAGAAGACGATGCCGTCGATCAGTTGCCCGCGCATCCCGTCCAGGACCAGCTTCTCGGCCGCGGCCTCGCCCTCGGTCTGATCGATCAGCACGGTGATGCCCCGCCGTTTCGCCGCCCGGCTGATCGCCGCGCCGAGCTCGGCGAAGTACGGCGAGGCCATCTCCGGGATGGCCAGGGCGATGAAATCCGACCGGCCCTTGCGCAGCGAGCGGGCGCTGACGTTCGGCTTGTAGTCCAGCGCGGCGATCGCGGCCTCGACCTTGGCCCGGGTGTGCGCGGTGATGTGCGGGTAGTCGTTGATGACGTTCGACACGGTCTTCACCGACACGCCGGCCCGTGCCGCCACGTCGCTCAGCCTGGTCGCCATCCGTACCTCCTGTCACCACCTGTCGCCTGAGTGTGCCATGCCTGCGGGGGGTGAACCCTTTACACCGGATATCAATCGTTGTAGACATCCACGTTAAACGTTGTAAACGTTCGCTGGGAGGCCTCGTGGCACGTCTTGTCGTGGATCGTGCGTTCGTGGTCGGTGCGCTCGACCGGCGCCTGTTCGGCTCGTTCGTCGAGCACATGGGCCGCTGCGTCTACACCGGGATCTACGAGCCCGGCCACGCGACCGCCGACCCGGACGGCTTCCGCCAGGACGTGCTGGAGCTGGTCCGCGAGCTCGGTGTCACCGCGATCCGCTACCCCGGCGGGAACTTCGTCTCGAACTACGACTGGGAGGACGGCGTCGGACCGAAGGACCAGCGGCCGCGCCGGCTCGACCTGGCCTGGCGGGCGATCGAGCCGAACCAGTTCGGCACCGACGAGTTCGTCGCCTGGGCCGGCAAGGCGGACGTCGAGCCGGTCTGGGCGGTCAACCTCGGCACCCGCGGGATCAGGGAAGCGGTCGAGCTGCTGGAGTACTGCAACCTCACGGCCGGCACGGAGCTGCCCGATCGCCGGGTCGCCAACGGCCACGAGGCGCCGTACGGCATCAAGGTGTGGTGCCTGGGCAACGAGATGGACGGCCCCTGGCAGATCGGCCACAAGACCGCCGAGGAGTACGCCCGGCTGGCCGAGGAGACCGCGAATGCGATGCGCCGGGTCGAGCCCGGTCTCGAACTGGTCGCCTGCGGTTCGAGCAACGCCGGGATGCCGACGTTCGGCGAGTGGGAGCGGGTCGTGCTGGAACGCACCTACGACCTGGTCGACCACGTCAGCCTGCACGCGTACTACGAACCTCACGACGGTGATCAGGGCAGTTTCCTCGCGGCGGCCGAGGAGATGGACCGGATGATCTCCGCGGTGGTCGCGACCGCCGACCACGTGAAGGCGCTGAAGCGCAGCGACAAGGAGATCACCTTGTCGTTCGACGAGTGGAACGTCTGGAACCAGCGGCACTTCCCCGGCGAGCTCGGCCTCGGCATCCGCGAGGTGAGCCCGCTGATCGAGGACACCTACACCGTCGACGACGCGGTGGTGGTCGGCAGCCTGCTGATCACGCTGCTGCGGCACGCCGACCGGGTGAAGATCGCTTGCCTCGCGCAACTGGTCAACGTGATCGCGCCGATCCGGACCGAGCCGGACGGCCGGGCCTGGCGGCAGACCATCTTCCATCCGTTCGCGCTCACGGCCCGGTACGCCGGTCCGACCGTTCTGCAGACCGCGATCGGCGACGGACCGGACATCGACACCGCCGCGTTCGGCCGCATACCGGCACTGTGGAGCACAGCGACGTACGACGAGAACACCGGCGAGACCGCGATCTTCGTGGTGAACCGGAGCGAGACCGACAAGGTCGACCTGGAGATCCCGCTCGGCCGCGGTCTGCGCGTGCTCGAGCACCTGGCCCTGTACGACGACGACCGGGCCGCGGCGAACACCGCGGACGACCCGGACCGGGTGGTGCCCCGGTCCGTCGACGGCACCGAGGTCGTCGACGGGAACTGCACTGCCACGCTGCCGCCCGCGTCGTGGCACCTGATCCGCCTCCGCACCGACGAAGGCTGATGCACCGAACAGAGAGGAACCCGCCCGTGCCTCCGAGAAGATTCCTCGCCGCAGTCTGCGCTGTGGCTGCCCTGGCCGCCGGTACGACGGCCGCCACGGCCGCACCCGACCCCGCGGTGAAGACCACCAACCCCATCACGTCCAGCTTCGCCGACACGTTCGCCGATCCGTCGATCATCCAGGGCCGGGACGGCTACTGGTACGCCTACGCCACCTCCGACCCGCTGGTCGCGAACGGCCCGTTCGGCCTGATGCACATGGCCCGCACCAAGGACTTCGGTTCCTGGCAGTACCTGGGCACCGTCTTCACCGACGCGACCAAGCCGGCCTGGGCCGCGCCCGGGTCGTTCTTCTGGGCGCCGGACATCCGCTACTTCGGCGGCCGGTACGTCATGTACTTCACCGTCACCGACACCACGGCCAACGCCGGCGGCGATCCCGCGATCGGCGTGGCCACCGCCCCGACCCCGGCCGGACCGTGGACCGCTACCGACGGACCGGTCGTCGCGCCGAGACCGGACGGCAACGGCGGCTTCCTCGGCACGATCGACCCCGCTCTGTTGACCGCCGCCGACGGCAAGCGGTACCTGTACTACGGCGGCTTCAACGGCGGCATCTCCGTCACCGAACTGTCGCCGGACGGCCTGCATTCGGTCGGTGCGCCGACCCAGGTGACCATCGGCGACCGCTACGAGGGTTCGTACGTCGTCTACCGCGACGGCTGGTACTACTTCATGGGCTCGTCGATGAACTGCTGCGCCGGCCCGACCACGGGCTACTCGGTCTTCGCCGGCCGGTCCCGCTCGCCGCGCGGCCCGTTCCTCGACAAGGACGGTGTCGCGCTGACCGACTCACACGTCGGCGGTACGACGGTCATCACGCAGAACGGGAACCGGTGGATCGGACCCGGCCACCACGCGTTCATCACCGACGCGGCCGGCCAGGACCACATCGTCTACCACGCGATCGACCGCGGTACGCCGTGGCTGACCAACCCGCTCGGGGTCAACCGCCGGCCGATGCTGATCGACCGGATCGACTGGATCGACGGCTGGCCGCGGACCCGCGCCGGGCTCGGACCGTCCGAGGGGCCGGTGCCCGCGCCGGCAACCGGGTCCGGACTCGGGATCGACTCGACCGATCCGGCTGGTGGTGTGCTCGGTGCCAGTCGGCAGCCCGGTGACGCTCTGGGCGGCCCGACGGCGTCCATCTCCGGTGCCGCGCAGACGCGCCAGTCGGCGCCGGGTGGTTCGCTCCGCGTGGAGGCCGACGTACGGCTGGGGAATTCGTTCACCACCGTGCTCGGCAACGAGGTCGTCGCCACTGTGTCTGGCGGCAAAGTGACCGTTGTGGCGGGTCACCGGACCGCGTCGGCCGCACTGCCTGCCGACTTCGACCGGTCGCAGTGGAACAAGCTCAGCGTGCAGGTCTCCGGTACGACTGTCACCGCTCGCGTGAACGACGCCGGCCTGGGTGACGTGTACGCCGAGGCACAACTCGCCGTACCCGGGCTGAAGCTTGGGGTTGCGCCGGTGCGGTGGCTCGGGTCGGCCGAGGTGGACAACCTGACCGTCCGCCCGGTGGCGGAGCCGGTACGACGGATGGCCGACGTCCCGCGGACCGGGGAGTTGTTGTCCGGAGACGACTTCTCCTCGGACCTGGGTGACGACTGGTCGTGGCTGCGTGCGGACGCCAACGCGGTTGTTGCTGACGGCAAGCTGTCGTGGCCGTTGGAGAACGCGGACATGGTCGGCAGTGGGAACAACGCCGGGTTGCTGTTCCACGAGACGCCGGCCGGGGACAGTTGGATCGCCGAGACCAAACTGCATCTCGACCTCGGTGCGAACGACGTACGCAACTATCAGCAGGCCGGGATGATCGTCTATCTGAACGACAACGACTTCGCGCGGCTGGGCTCCGTCTCGATCTGGAAGACACGGCAGACGGAGTACGGGCGCGAGTTGGTGGCGCGACCGTCGGACGGTGCGACGACGTACGGTGCGGCGGCGATCGGGCGGTCGGCGTCGACGTTGTGGCTGCGGATCGCGTACAGCAAGAACGCTGCGGGTGAGAACGTCTACCGTGCCGGGACTTCGGTCGATGGGAAGAGTTGGACGTGGGGTGCGTCGTGGGTGCTGCCCGCGGGGCAGACGCCGAAGCTCGGGCTCTATGCGCATGGCGAGTTCACCGGTGCGAACCCGGCCCCGGTGGCGACGTTCGACTATCTGCGGTTCTACGAGAGCAAGTAAGGAGACACGTGGGATTCACCAATCCGGTCTACGACGGCAACTTCGCCGACCCCGCCGTCATTGCGGTGAGCAACGGCTTCTACGCCTTCGCGACCAACGGGCCGTTGGGGAACGTGCAGACGTTGAAGTCTGCCGACCTGGTGGCGTGGGAGCAGGTCGGCGATGCTCTGCCGTCGTTGCCGGATTGGTCGTCGCCGGGTCGGGTCTGGGCGCCGGAGGTCGCGGTGCACGGGCCCGATCGGTACGTCATGTACTACACGACGCGTGGGACCGCTTCCGGCCGGCAGTGCATCGGGGTCGCGGTGGCGGCCGAGCCGACAGGTCCATATATCGACAAATCGTCTGAGCCGTTGATCTGTCAGGCAGACGAGGGTGGTTCGATCGACGCGTCGCCGTTCCAGGACTCGTCCGGGCGCCGCTGGCTGTACTGGAAGAACGACGGCAACGCGATCGGCGTCGACACCTGGATCTACGTGTCGGAGTTGTCGGCCGACGGTCTGACGCTGATCGGTCCGGTGCATCGGCTGATCAAGCAGGACCTCCCGTGGGAGGGTGCGCTGGTCGAAGCGCCGTACATGGTGGAACGCTCTGGCGTCTTCCATCTCTTCTACTCGGCCAACGCCTTCGACAAGGCGGCGTACGCCGTCGGCCACGCGCGCTGCTCATCCCCCACCGGCCCCTGCACGAAGTCCGGCGACCCCATCTTGTCCTCCTCTCCCGACGCCGCCGGCCCCGGTCACAACATGGTCATCCACAAGGACGGCCGCGACTGGTTCGTCTACCACGCCTGGAACCCAACCCAGGCAGGCACCGACCCCAAAGGCCGCACCATGTGGCTCTCCGAACTCACCTGGCCCAACGACATCCCCACCGTCCAACCGCCCCTCCGGCTCAACCCGCTCACCCCGTAGAAGCCCCCGCGCCCGCACGTCCGCTCCTTCGTCGCACCCTGCACCCGCCCCTCGTTCGCGCGCTCCTGTAGTTCGTGTTCGACCCGCTGAATGGCGATCGAGACCGGCCAAAACCTGTCCCGCTGGTCGCGCATCAAGCGGGAGCCTTTCGAGAGGGGCCGAAACGGTCGAGTACGCCGATCAGGATGTCGAGGGCTCGGTGTAGGTCTGGGGTTGAAGGGGTGGCGTAGCCGATGACCAGGCCGGGTGGGCCGGGGGTGGAGCGGCGGTACTCCGACAAGGGGGCTACTACTACGCCGGCTTGGCGGGCTTCGGCAGTGATTTGATGGTCGTTGAGGGGGTCGGGGAGGAGCAGGGTGATGTGGAGGCCCGCTTCCTGGCCGATGATCTGGCCGTAGGGCGCGAGGGCGGTGCAGGTGTGGAGGCGGCGGTCGGCGTACAGGCGGCGGCCTTTGCGGACGGTCTGGTCGAGGTAGCCGTCGCGGAGCATGGCGAGGAGGGCGGCCTGCATCGGCCAGCCGGGCCAGTCGCCGGACTCGGCGCGGAAGCGGGCGAGGCGATCGACCATCGTGTCGGACGCGACCAGCCAGCCGAGCCGGAGCGCCGGGCTGATGGTCTTGGAGAGCGTGCCGAGATGGACCACCCGATCCAGGTCGAGTTGGGCGAGCGCGGGCAGCGGCGCGACGTCGTACCGGAACTCGCTGTCGTAGTCGTCCTCGATCAGCATCGCGTCGTTCCGTCGTGCCCACCGGACCAACTCGTTGCGTCGGGCAACGGGTAGCCGGCCGCCGAGCGGGTACTGGTGCGACGGGGTCACGTAGACGGCCGGGACCTCGGTCAGCGCGGAGACCTGCAGCCCGTCGGCGTCCACCGGTACGTCGACGATGTCGAGGTGGTGGTCCCGCGCCGCGACGACCGCGTTCAGGTAGCCGGGGTCCTCGATCGCGATCCGGTCGCCCGGACTCCGGGTCACCGTGAGCAGCAACCGGAGGCCGTGCACGGTGCCGTTGGTGATCAGGATGTTCTCCGGCCCGCAGGCGATCCCGCGGACCCGGCCGACGTGGTCAGCCAGCGCAGCGCGGAGCTCCGGCAGCCCGGCGGCATCGTCGTACCCACGTGGCGGCGACTGCGTCGACACCTCCCGCCAAGCACGTCGCCAGCCGGGGTCCGGCGTCGGTGCGATGTATGGGATGCCGGGGCGCAGGCTGAGCAGCTCAGCCGCCGGATTCGGCTGGGGTGCGGCCCGGTGCCGTACGGCGGGCTGCAGCGGTACGACGTCCGTCACGTAGGTCCCGGCACCCGTACGACCCTCGATCCACCCCTCGGCGTGGAGCTGGTCGTACGCCGCTTGAGTCACCGACCGGGACACGGACAGGTCGCGGGCGAGATCGCGAGTGGACGGGAGCCGGTGGCCGGACCGGAGCCGCCCGTCCAGGATCGCGGCCCGGAACTGCTCGGCCAGCTGCAGGTGCAGCGGCAGACCGGTACGGCGATCGATGGTCAGCGGCAGGGAGCTTTCCACGAATGGACTACCTGATTCGCGCGGGAATGGACCGTGCCAGCATGCCACTCCGGACGGGACTCTGGTGACATGACCACCACGCCGCTGCAGCCGACCGACCGGACCTCCCTCCGCCGCTCCAAGGAGCGCGCTGCTACCGACCGGCAGGCGCTGTACGACGTACTCCTCGACGGCATGTTCTGCCATCTCGGCGTCGTCGTCGACGGTGCACCGCTGGTACTGCCGACGGCGTACGGCGTGGATCTGGATGAGGGACCCGACGGGACGCTGTACCTTCATGGGTCGGTCGCCGCCCGCAGTGTGGTCGCGGCGCCGCAGCAGACGATCTGCGTGACCATCACGCACGCGGACGGCCTGGTGCTTGCCCGCTCCGCGTTCCACCACTCGGTCAACTACCGCTCGGCGGTGATCTTCGGCGTACCGAGGCTGGTGACCGATCCGGATGAGAAGCTGCACGCCCTCAACCGCATCGTCGACCACCTCGTCCCCGGCCGCTCCACCGCGGTCCGCCCGCCGAACCGCAAGGAACTCGCGAAGACCTCGGTCCTCGCGCTCTCACTGACCGAAGCCTCGGTGAAGACCCGCTCCGGGCCGGCCAACGACGAGGAGCAGGACCTCGACCTGCCCTACTGGACTGGTGTGATCCCGCTCCACGTCGTTGCCGGCGAACCGGAGAACAACCCTGACTGCGACCTGCTGGTGCCCGCTCACGTCCGCACGAAGGCGAACCTGCTCGGCGCACCGTCCTAGGCCACCGTCCCCTTGTTGTAGTTCTTCTGGGCCCAGAAGTAGCCGACCACGGCGATCGCCGCGCACCAGGCCAGCGCGAGCCAGCCGTCGCCGCTGTCCATCGGCGTACCCAGCAGCAGGTGCCGCAGGGTGTTGATGGTCGGGGTGAACGGCTGGTACTCGGCGAACCAGCGGATTCCGCTCGGCATCGAATCCAACGGGATGAAGGTGTTGCTCAGGAACGGCAGCAGCAGGGAGATCGGCAGGACGACGTTGCTCGCCGCCTCCGGTGTCTTGCTGGTCAGGCCCAGCGCGATCGCGAACCAGGTCAGCGCGACGGTCAGCGCGATCAGGAGGCCGGCTGCCAGCAACCAGTCTCCCGGCGACGCGTTCGGGCGGAACCCGATCAGGACGGCGAAGCCGACCACCAACGCCAGGCTGACGATCGTGACGAGCACGTTGCCCAGCACATGTCCGGTCAGTACGGCGGGCCGGAAGATCGCCATCGTCCGGAACCGGGCGACGATGCCCTCGGTCATGTCCATGCAGACGGCCACCGCGGGAGACATCGTCCCGGACGCGATCGACATCAGCAGGATGCCCGGGGTGAGGAAGTCGATGTAGTCGAAGCCGGCGCCGCCGCCGCCGAGCCCTGCTGAGAACGTGTCGCCGAAGACGAGCCCGAACAGCAGGATCATGATCACCGGCATCGCGAGGGCGCCGAGGGACAGACCGGGGTAGCGCTGGGCGTGCCGTAGGTTGCGGCGCAGCATGGTGGCGGTGTCTTGCAGTGCGTAGCTCATTTCGTCGTCACCTTCTCGTGCGAAGTCTCAACAGTGGGCTGACCGGTGACGGCGAAGAACACGTCGTCCAGGTCGGGGGTGTGGACAGTCAGTTCGTCGACCTCGACCGAGGCGTCGTCGATCTGGGCCAGCAGGGCGCGCAGCGAGTGCACGCTGCCGTCGTTCGGCACCTGCAGGACCAGTGCCTCCTCGTCCCGCGCCGCGTCCGGCAGGACCTGGGACGCGAGGGCGAACTCGTCGGGCGCGGTGAACCGGAGCCGGACATGCCCGCCCGGCACCAGCCGCTTCAGCTGCTCGGGCGTGCCCTGCGCAACCAGCCGCCCATGATCGAGTACGGCGATCCGGTCGGCGAGCTCATCCGCCTCGTCCAGGTACTGCGTGGTGAGGAGGACGGTGACGCCTCCGGCGACCAGTTCGCGGATCAGCTGCCACATGCTGTGCCGGCTGCGTGGGTCCAGACCGGTGGTCGGCTCGTCCAGGAAGATGATCCGTGGATCCCCGACCAGCGTCATCGCCAGGTCGAGCCGGCGCTTCATGCCGCCGGAGTACGTCGAGGCCATCTTCGAGCCGGCTTCGACGAGGTCGAACCGCTCCAGTAGTTCGTCCGCCCGGAGGCGGCCCTCGCGACGGCCGAGGTGGTGCAGGTCGGCCATCATGATCAGGTTCTCGCGGCCGGTGAGCAGGCCGTCGACCGCGGAGAACTGGCCGGTGACGCCGATCGCGGACCGGACGTCCTCGGGGTTCTGGTGCAGGTCGAACCCGGCGACCCGGATCTCGCCGGCGTCGGCCGCGATCAGGGTGGACAGGATCTGCACCGCGGTGGTCTTGCCGGCGCCGTTCGGGCCGAGCAGGGCAAAGATGGTGCCTTCGGCAACGTTCAGGTCGATGCCGTCCAGCACGAGCTTGTCGCCGTAGGACTTGTGCAGTCCACGGACGTCGATGGCTGATGACATGGGTCTTCCTCGGCTGTGAAGTGGGCAGGGTGAACCTGACCCAATGGCTGAAAGGGTCTGTGGGAGGAGATTCAGGGCGTGCTGATCCAGCCGGCCGGCCTTCGTCGAAGGCGCCGGATCAGCGAGGAGGGAGGGGGACTAGATGTCGAGGTCCTCCACCGTGGGGTGGTTCGAGGCTTCCTCGACCAGTTCGTAGAGGTCCTCGGGGATCAGCTCGCGGAGCTCCTCGATGGTGTCGACGACATCGAGGGTGGCCTCGCCCTGGGCCACGCTCCAGGACTGGTCGGTGCTCCAGTTGCCGATCCACGAGCGCCAGCCGCTCAGGTACTGCTCGTCGTCGGCGCCCACGGTGAAGAGGTTGCTGCGGTCCGCGTGCAGCACGTACTTGCCAGTCCGGCTCCGATACACCTTGAAGGCCTCGTAGCCGTGCTTGCTGGATCGGCCGCCCTCGGCGAGCAGTACGCCGGAGAACCGCTGCTTGCGGCCGGTCCCCCGGCCCACCCGCACGGTGATCTCGTCGTACCCCTCGAGCCGGCCTTCCTCCAGTTCGACGTACTTGCGCAGTGCGATCGAGATCGCCGAGGACAGGTTCCCGGCGAGCTCCTGCGCCTTCTTGTACAGCGGCAGGTCGTCGTCCGACACGTAGATCGTCTTGTTCGGCATGGTTCTCACTCCTCCTACGTAGAACTATACGTACGAGGGTGGGCCGTGTCTACATATATCTCTACGTAGAGGTGGAACCGGCCGGCTCAGCGAGGTGAGAACAGCCAGGGATGGTCGAGATCGAAGAACACCGGCTGTTCCGCGTCGAGCGAGTTCAGTTCGTCCATCGTCGACTTCAGGCTTGCCGGCGGCTCCTTCCGCTCGCCCTCGCGGGCCTCCGCCTCGGAGGTGAAGTACAGCGCGGTCGTGAAGGCACCCTCGTCGTACGTCGCGAGCAGACTGCCGAGGATGTCCGGCCGGAAGGCAGCCCACTCCTCCGGATGCGCAGCCATCAGCGCGCGGGCTCGCTCGGGGTTCGACACCCGTCCCTGGATCACCTGGACGAAACCTGCCGCATTCGGGTCGCCGGACTGGTCGACCGTCACATCCTCGGTCTCGTGGAAGACGGCGCCGCCGGTGAGCAGCGTCGAGAACTCGTGCCACCACTTGTCCTGCGCGGGTGACTCGCTGTTCCGCCGCGCGGCGTCGGCGGACTCGAACCGAGCCAGCACGATGAACCGCCCGTCCGCGGTGACCCCGGCGGTGCTCCCCAGCCAGCCGGTCGCCTCGGGCGCCAGTTCTTCCATCCACCGGTCGAACGCGGTGTGCGCCTGCTCGGCATCGGTGATCTGCCCCTGAATGACCTGAACGAACATCGGTGAGACCTCCCCTGTCTCCCCCAGGTCGCACTTCGACGCTACGCCGGTGCGTTCACCCGGTCGATGCCTGTGGATGGGAGGCGCGTGGCGCTTCGGATGCGGGCCAGCATGAGGAGGCTGGCGAGGATGCCGGTGGCACCTAGGGTGATCAGGCGCGGGTCCGTTTTCCACAGGCCGAAGACGAACCAGCACGACAGTTCGCCGAACACCAAGGCCCACGTGCCTTGGGAGATGCCGGTGGGGCGTGCGGTCCGGTACGCCGTCCACACCGACGGCGTGACCTGGACGATCGAGGCGGCGGCGAGCAAGGTGCCCAGGCCGATCCGTCCACCGACGGCTGCCGCGAGCACGAGCAGCCCCACCCAGCCGCAGATCCAGACGATCGCACGGCGGTTCACCGCGCCACGGCGTACCAGCATCACCGAGAGGGTGCCGGCCAGGATGGCTGCCCCTGTGGACGGCAGGCTCGCGGTCCAGTAACCCGAGGCCATGAAGTACGCGAACCAGGCCGCGTTGTTCGCACTCGTCAGCGTCGCCCAGGACCAGGAGACGCCGGCCGTGTCATCCGTGCCGCGGAGCTTGAGCAGCTGCGGCAGGTACTGCGGAATCCCGAAGCAGGCGGCGAGGATGGGCAAGAAGTCGAGCATGGCGCAAGATTACTGCTGAATCGGCGACGATATCGTGCGAATTCATGCTCACATCGCGGGACAACGGCTAGGATCTGTGGCATGGATGCGATCGATCGCAAGATCCTTGCGGTGCTTCAGGCGGAGGGCCGGCTGACCGTCACCGAGCTCGCCCAACGGATCGGGCTGAGTGCGGCGCCCTGTCACCGGCGGTTGCGGGAGCTGGAGCGGTCCGGAGTCATCAGTGGATACCGGGCCGTCATCGATCCGGGCGCGGTCGGGCGCGGGTTCGAGGTGCTGCTCGCGGTCACGATGGACCGGGAGGAGTCGGTGGCCGGGTTCGAGTCCGGGCTGGCCGAGATCCCCGAGGTGGTGCATGCCGAGCGGCTGTTCGGGGAGCCGGACTACTTCGTCCGGGTGGCGACGGCCGACATCGGCGCGTTCCAGCGGCTGCGCGACGAGCGGCTGGCGCGGCTGCCCGGAGTCCAGCGGCTGACCTCGACGATCGTGATGAAGAAGGTGGTGGACAACCGCCCGCTGCCGACGTGAACGGTGTGGAAACTCATCCACTCAAACCTGACTTATCCACAGATTTCGCCGAGTTTCGGCCGGATTCGGTGGAGAAGTCGACGGTGAGCTGGGGACAACGTCGCCAAAACGGTGTGCACAACTGGGGATATGGATGTGGATAACTCCACTGCTGTGATTCCGGACAAGTCCGGTTCACCCGATGGGATCAGTGCGTCAGACCCACTGGGTGGAGACGACGAAGCCGACCGCGATCAGGCCCATGCCGATCAGCAGGTTCCAGTTGCCCAGGTCGTCCATCACCGGAATGCTCTGCCCGGCCACATAGAAGACGACCAGCCAGGCGAGCCCGAGCAGCCAGCAGGCGAGCATCACCGGCGCGACCCACACGCGGCTCGTGGTGCGCGGCTTCTTCGGCGTCTTCTCGACCTTGACCTTCTCGGTCTTCTTCTTGTTGCGACTGCTCGACTCGGGCACGGCTGAACTCCTTGTAAGGACGCATAAGCTGACCTCTGAGGCCAGGAGGCCCGGACCTGTCGGGTCCGGTCCGGGGTTAGCGTAGTGCAGACAGCAACATGGAGATCACAGGTGCGTAGGTTCAAGCGGATTTCGCTGTGGCGCGTGGGGGCACCCCTGGCGCTGCTGTGCGCCGGTCTGCTGTTCGCGACCAGCGCCACCAACGCCCGAGGCACCGACCTGCGTCCTTCTCGCAACACTACGCTCGCCGGGCTCGTGGAGGAACAGAGCCGGCGCAGCGCGAGCCTGGTCCGCCAGCACGCGGCGCTGACCCAGGACATCGAGAAGCTGCAGGAGCAGCAGGGTTCGATCGATCCGGCGCTGGCCAAGAAGCTCCAGGACCTGTCCGAGGACGTCGGCACCACGCCGGTCACCGGTCCGGGTCTGACGGTCACGCTGAAGGACGCGCCGTCCGAGGTGGTCAAGGAGAACCCGGACGTCGACGCGGACTGGTTGGTGATCCACCAGCAGGACATCCAGGCAGTGGTGAACGCGCTCTGGGCCGGTGGTGCCGACGCGCTCTCGATCCAGAACCACCGGGTCATCTCCACCACCGGGATCAAGTGCGTCGGGAACTCCGTCGTACTGCACGGTGTGCCCTACCTGCCGCCGTACAAGATCACGGCGATCGGTGACCGGCGGAAGCTGCAGCAGGCGCTCGACGACTCGCAGTACATCGAGAACCTGCAGGACTACGTGGTGAAGTTCCAGCTCGGCTACGAGGTGAAGAGCGAGTCGTCGATCGCGATGCCGGCGTACGAGGGCACCCTCGACCTGCAGAGCGCGACGGTGCCCGGGTTCGAGCACACCCCGTCGGTCAGCCCGACGGCCAGCGGCCGCTAGCTGTCACAATGGTCCGCATGCCGCGGATCCTTGTCGTCGACAACTACGACTCCTTCGTCTACAACCTGGTGCAGTACCTCCAGCAGCTGCAGGCCGAGACCACTGTGCTGCGCAACGACGAGGTCACCCCTGACCAGGTCACCGAGTACGACGGAGTCCTCCTCTCGCCCGGCCCCGGAACGCCGGAGGAAGCCGGCGCCTGCGTGGACATCGTGCGGGACAAGGGTGGCGAGGTGCCGATCTTCGGCGTCTGCCTCGGCCTGCAGGCCATCGGAGTCGCGTACGGCGGCGTGGTCGGACGCGCGGACGAGTTGCTGCACGGGAAGACGAGCCAGGTGTTCCACGAGGGCGCCGGTGTGCTCGCCGGACTGCCGTCGCCGTTCACCGCGACCCGGTACCACTCGCTCGCGATCGCCCAGGACACCGTGCCGGACGAGCTGCAGGTGACGGCCCGGACCGACGCCGGTGTGATCATGGCGGCCCGGCACCGCGACCTCCCGGTCGAGGGCGTCCAGTTCCACCCGGAGTCCGTGCTCACCGAGGGCGGCCACCGGATGCTGGCCAACTGGCTCGCGATCTGCGGCGACCCCGACGCTGTCGCCCGCTCGGCCGGCTTGGCGCCCGTCGTCAGCTGACACCAACGCGAAAGGCCCCCGCCGAGGCGGGGGCCTTTGTGCATCGTCCGGCGGTCAGCCGCCGATCGTGATCCCCGGCGTGCCCGGGCTCTCCGGCGTGGACGGGGTTTCGCTCGGAGTGTCGGTCGGCTCGGGCTCCGTGTTGACGGTCAGCGTGATCGTCGAGCCCTTCGCGATCTTGGTGCCGGCCTTCTCGCTCTGCGCGATCACCGCGTCCGGACCGTAGTTCGGGTCGGTGCCGTTCTTGTAGCCGACCTGGAAGCCGAGATCCTTCAGCTGCTTGGTCGCGTCGTCCTGCGGCACGCTGACGACGTTCGGGACCTCGACCATCTCCTTGCCGCTGGACACGGTCAGGGTGAACTCGGCGCCGGACGGGTACTGGCCGTTCGGGTCCGGGCTGACCGCGAGGACGGTGCCGGCCTTCTCGCCGCTGTCCTGCTTGACCGTCTCTTCCTTGACCTTGAACTTCCCGGGCGAGTCCTCCAGCGCCTTGCGGGCCTGCGACTCGGACTTGCCGATCACATCCGGCACCGGGAACGCAGCCCGGCCGGACGAGAACACCACGGTGACGGTCGAGCCCGGGTCGGCCTGGGTGGCCGGCTCCGGCGTCTGGCTGAGCGCGATTCCGCGGCCGACCGTGTCACTCGTCTGGCTCGGCCCCTGCGCGAACTTCAGGCCCTTCTCGGTCAGCGCCGCGGTCGCCTGCGTCGCCGTCATGCCGCTCACGTCCGGCACCTGGACCTTCGCCGGCGGAGTGTTCGCCGTACCGCCGTCGTCCTTGCCGAGGTTGGTGAACAGCGCGTAGGCACCGACCGCGATCGCGACGATGGCCAGGCCGAGCAGGAAGTAGGCGAGGCCGCGGTTGCGCCGCGACCGGGAGTCCTCGAGGTCGTCCGGGTCGCCGCCGGGCGGCAGCAGGTCGTCGGCCGGACCCTGCCGGTACGCCTGCGTCGCGGTCGAGGCCACGGTCGCCGGGATCGCACGGGTCTCGGCAACCGACGCCATCGGCGCCGTCACCTGCTGTCCGGCCAGCACCCGGTGGATGTCCTGCCGCATCTCCGAGGCGCTCTGGTACCGCTCCTCGCGGCTCTTTGCCAGGGCCTTCAGTACGACGGCGTCGACCTCCGGCGGGATGTCCGGGTCGAACGACGACGGCGGCAGCGGCTGCTCCCGAACGTGCTGGTACGCCACCGAAACCGGCGACTCGCCGACGAACGGTGGCCGGCCGGTGAGCAGTTCGTACAGCAGGCAGCCGGTCGAGTACAGGTCGGAGCGGGCGTCCACGGTCTCGCCGCGCGCCTGCTCCGGCGACAGGTACTGCGCGGTGCCGATGACGGCCGCTGTCTGCGTCATCGTGGACGAAGTGTCCGCGACCGCCCGGGCGATGCCGAAGTCCATCACCTTGACCTGGCCCTGCGGGGTCAGCATCACGTTCCCGGGCTTGATGTCGCGGTGCACGATGCCGGCCCGGTGGCTGTAGTCGAGTGCCTCGAGGACACCGGAGGTGATCTCCAGCGCCCGCTCCGGCATGATCTTGCGGCCCTCGCGGATCAGGTCGCGCAGCGTCTTGCCGGTCACCAGCTCCATCACGATGTACGGGATCGTGACGCCGGAGCCGTTCGGGTCGGGCTCCTCACCGGTGTCGTACACCGACACGATGGTCGGGTGGTTCAGCGAGGCCGCCGACTGCGCCTCGCGCCGGAACCTCGCCTGGAAGGTCGCGTCACTCGCCAGGTCGACCCGGAGCCGCTTGATCGCGACGGCCCGGCCGAGCCGGTTGTCGACGCCCCTGCGCACATCGGCCATGCCGCCGCGGCCGAGCGGTTCGCCCTCTTCGTACCGGCCGCCGACGAGACGTGCCTGCGATGTCATGACTCAGCCTTCCAACCCGTCCGGAAACACTCACTCGACTTGCCCACCGTAGCGGCCGCCACGCGTGGATCCCCGTGGGAAAGACGCACTGTCACGGCATCATTCCGTATGGTGCTCATTGGTTCAGCACCGCCTCCATGACGCTCTTCGCGATCGGCGCGGCGAGCCTGCCGCCGGCGATGTCGTCGCGGGAGATGTTCGCCTTCTCGATCAGCACGGCGACCGCGATCTTCGGGTCGTCGGCCGGCGCGAACGCGGTGAACCAGGCGAACGGCGGCCGGTCCGGCGAGGTCTGCGCCGTACCGGTCTTGCCGGCCACCTGCACCCCGCTGATCCGGCCCGGCTTGCCGGTGCCGTTGTTCACGACGTCGATCATCATCGTGGTCAGCTGGGACGCGACCTCCGGCGTGACCGCCTGGTGCAGCGACTCGGGCTTGGTCTCCGACACCGTCTTCAGGTCCGCCGTCTTCACGTTCTGGACCAGGTAGGGCTTCATCACCTCGCCCTTGTTCGCGATCCCGGCCGACACCATCGCCATCTGCAGTGGGGTGGCCCGGACGTCGAACTGGCCGATCGCCGACTGCGCGGTCTGCGGCTGGTTCGGGTCGCCGGGGAACTGGCTGGCCACGGCACCGAGCTCCGGCAACTGCTTCTCGCCGAAGCCGAACTTCGCCGCCTGGTCACGCAGGACGTCCGGACCGAGGTCGAGGCCGACACTGCCGAACGCCGTGTTGCACGAGAAGCGCAGCGCCACCGTGAGGGTCGCGTTGTCGCTGCCGCCGCAGTTGCGGCGGTCCTCGTTCACCAGCGGCTGCGTGGTCTGCGGCAACGGCAGCTCTGCCGGCGAGTTGACCTTCGTCTCCGGCGTGTACTTCCCGCTCGACAGCGCGGCCGCCGCCGTCACCAGCTTGAACGTCGAGCCCGGCGGGTAGAGCTCCTTCGCCGCCCGGTTCGACAGCGGCTTGTTCGGGTCCGCGTTCAGCCTCTTCCACGCGTCGCTGACCTTGTCCAGGTCGTGCGAGGCCAGCTGGTTCGGGTCGTACGACGGCCGGCTCGCCATCGCCAGCACCTTGCCCGTCTTCGGCTCCAGCGCGACGACCGCGCCGGTCTTGCCGGCCAGCCCGGCGTACGCCGCCTGCTGGGCCGCGGCGTTCAGGGTCAGGGTCACGCTGCCACCCTGCTGCGGGCGGTTGCTGATCACGTCGATGATCCGGCGGAACGCCATCGACGGGTCCGAGCCGTTCAGCTCGGAGTTCATCGTCAGCTCGATCCCGCCACGGCCGAACAGGTAGGAGTAGAACCCGGTGAGTGGTGCGTACGTCGGTCCGGCCGGGTAGGTGCGCTGGAACTTGAACCGGTCGTTCGACTGCTCGCTCTTGGCGATCGGCGTACTGCCGATCAGGATCGGACCGCGGTTCACCGAGAACTGCGAGTCGCGCACCCGGCGGTTGTCGTTGCGGCCGTTGAGCTCACCGGCCCGGAACGCCTGCAGGTACGTCGAGTTCGCCATCAGCGCGAGCATCAGGATGATCGCTGCCACGGCCAGTCGTCGGATCGCTGAATTCACTGCTTCTGCACCGCCATGGCGATCGTTTCGTCGGACACGGGAGCGGCCGGCGTCTGCGGCCGGCGTGCTTGGTCACTGATTCGCAGCAGCAGCGCGATGATGGCCCAGTTCGCGACCAGCGACGTACCGCCCAGCGCCATGAACGGCGTGGCCAGACCGGTCAGCGGGATCAGCCCGGTGACGCCGCCGACGATCACGAAGATCTGCAGGGCGAACGACATCGCCAGACCGGTCGCGATGAGCTTGCCGAAGATGTCGCGGCAGCCGAGCGCGGTCCGCAGGCCGCGCTCGATGATCAGCGTGTAGACCAGGATGATCGCGATCAGCCCGGTCAGGCCGAGCTCCTCGGCGAACGAGGAGATGATCATGTCGCTCTGGCCGTACAGCGTGATCTCCGGGCGGCCCTGACCGAGGCCGCGGCCGAGGACGCCACCCCAGGCCTGGCCCATCAGCCCGGTCGCGACCTGACCGCCGTCGATCGAGAACGGGTCGAGCCAGTCCTGGATTCGTTTGTGGACGTGCCCGAAGGTCTGGTAGGCGAAGAACGCACCGGCCGCGAACAGCAGGCCACCGATGATCAGCCAGCCGGCCCGCTCGGTGGACACGTACAGCAGGAACAGGAACAGACCGAAGAACAGCAGCGACGACCCGAGGTCGCTCTCGAACACCAGCACACCCAGGCTGACCGCCCAGGCGATCAGGATCGGGCCCAGGTCCCGCGCCCGCGGCAGGTCGAGCCCGAGGAAGCGGTGCCCGGCCAGCGTCAGTACGTCGCGCTTCACCACCAGATAGCCGGCGAAGAAGATGACCAGACACACTTTCGCGAACTCACCGGGCTGGAACGACATCCCGGCCAGCCGGATCCAGATCCGGGCGCCGTTCAGGTTCACGCCGAGTCCGGGGATCAGCGGCAGGACCAGCAGAATCAGACCGGCCAGTCCGGCGGTGTAGGTGAGGGCCTGCAGGCGCCTGTGATCTCTGATCACAAGGATCACCACGAGGAACAGCACGATGCCGACCGCGGTCCAGGTGATCTGCTGTGGCGCGGCCGGTGCCTTCGGGGTCCGGCCGTTCGCCTCGGCGATCGAGGCCAGGCCGAGGTCGATGCGGTGGATCATCGCCACGCCAAGCCCGTTCAGCAGCACCGCGCACGGCAGCAGCACCGGATCGGCGTACGGCGCCCGGTAGCGCAGCGCGAGGTGGGCGATCAGGGCGAGCAGACCGATCCCGGCGGCGTAGTACCCGGTACTGGCCGGGACCTTGTCCTGCACGGTGATGCCGATGTTCACGTACGCCGCGACCGAGACGCCGACCGCGATGATGAGCAGGAACAACTCCACCCCGCGCCGGGTGCGCGGGATGATCTGGATGACCGACGTCGACGCGATGCTCATCGAACGCCGTCACAGTCGTCAGGGTCGACCGGCGTACTCGGCGTGGTCGACGGTGAGGTCACAGGAACCGTGGCGGGGGGCTTCGGCGGCGTGGACACAGGCTTGCCGGTCGGCGGCGGCGCCGTACTCGGACGCGGCGTGCTCGGCCGCGGTGTCGGGCTCGGGGTCGGCTTGACCCGCGCGCACTCGTCCGCGGTGTGCTGCAGTTCGCTGACGATCGCGTGTGCCCCGGCCAGGTTGTCGGCCTGGATGTTGGCCTCCACCTGCTCCCGGCTGTAGGTCGGCAGCTTGTCCACTTGCAGCGTCTGTCGCTCGTACACCTTCGACAGCGTCAGGCCCGGGAGGTCGCCTTCCACACCCTTGAAGATCGCCACGTAGTCGCCGTCGGTGCCGACGAAGTACTGCTTCTGGGTCCAGCTGTACGCGAACCAGATGCCGCCGCCGATCAGGCCGAGAATCACCACGAGTACGGCGATCCGCCGCAGCCACGGGAACCGCTTCGGCGGCCTCGGGGCGTACCGCAGTTCCTCCGGGTCCAGCGCGGTCGCATGACCGCCACCACCGTGGCCGCCACCCCGGACTGCCGTGGTCGGCTCGCCGCGGCCCGTGCTGCCTTGTGCCAACTCGGCCGCGGCACCGACCAGCTGCGGTGTCTCGCCGCTGACGGGCGGCGTCTCGATCACGTCCGCGACGACACAGGTGACGTTGTCGTTCGACCCGGCCTCAAGGGCGTGCGTGATCAGCTCGACCACCACGGAGTCCGGCGTACCGTCGGCCATCGAGGCCGCGATCACCTCGTCGCTCACGTAGTCGGGCAGGCCGTCACTGCACAGCAGCAGCCGGTCGCCGGCCCGGACGTCGAGCATCTCCAGGTCCGGATCGGAGTCCGGCCGGCCGTCGAGCACCCGCAGGATCAGGTTGCGGTGTGGATGGGTGAAAGCCTCCTCCTTGGAGATCCGGCCCTCGTCCACCAGCGACTGCACAAAAGTATGGTCGTGGCTCAGCTGGTACAGCTGGCCGTCCCGCATCCGGTACGCGCGGGAGTCGCCGAGATGAGCCAGCCCGAGCTGCTGACCGTCGAACATCAGCGCGGTGACGGTGGAGCCCATCCCCTCGCGCTCCGGGTCCTCCTCGACCAGCTCGGACAGCCGCTCGTTGGCCCGGTGCACCGCGCCGGCCAGCGCCTCGATCATGTCCTCGCCGCTGATCTCCGGGTTGTCCAGCCGCCGGATCACCTGAACCGCCGCCGCGCTGGCCACCTCACCGGCCGCCGCGCCGCCCATCCCGTCGGCGAGCAGCAGCAGGTGCGGACCGGCGTACGCCGAGTCCTCGTTGTTGCGGCGCACCCGTCCGACGTCGGACAGTGCTGCGTAGTCGAGCGACAGGGTCATCGAGGCAGGCCTACTTCGCGATGTTCAGCGTCGTCCGGCCGATCCGGATCGAGCCGCCGATCTCGGCCGGCACCGGGCGGGTCACCCGCTGGCCGTCCAGGTACGTCCCGTTGGTCGAGCCGAGGTCCTCGACCCACCACTGTCCCTCGGAAGAGAACAGCCGGGCGTGCCGGGTCGAAGAGTAGTCGTCATCGAGCCGGATCTGACAGTCCGAGCCGCGGCCGATGATCACCGGCTCGTCGACCAGGGTCGCGCCGACGCCTGCCTGGGGCCCGTCCGCGATCGTCACCGACCCGGGCAGGCCCTTGCGTTTCTTGGTCGGCTTGGCGGGCTTCGGCGTACGGGAGTTCTGCGGTACGACGGCGGCCGCGGCGCGGCTGTCGACCTTGGCACCGAACAGGTCGGACCTGATCACGGACAGCACCGCCAGGACGAACATCCACAGCAGCGCCAGGAACCCCAGTTTGATCAGGGTCAGGGTCAGTTCCGACATGGAAGCTCAGTCACCACCCGCTGCTCGGCGGCTGGGCCATCGGCTCGTCCGCGAGGCGCAGCGTCATGGTTGTGTTGCCGATCCGCACGGTCGAGCCGTCGACCAGCTCGGCCTCGGTGGTCCGCCGGCCGTTCACCAGGGTGCCGTTGGTGGAGCCCAGATCGACCAGCACCACGCGGATGCCGCCGGGGCCCTCCGGCATCAGCCGGATCTCGGCATGCCGCCGGGAGACGCCGGGGTCGTTGATCTGGATGTCCGCGTCGGTACCGCGGCCGAGGACCACGCCGGGCGGGTTGACCGGGCGGCGTCGGCCGTTCACCTCGAGCATCACCTGGGGGTGACCGCGGCGAGGCTGCTGTTGCTGCGGGGGCGGGCTGGCCGGGGTGCTCAGCACCGGGCCGTCGTTCGGCGGCACGTAGGGCTCCTGCGGGTAGGGCTGGGACCGCCGTTGCGGTGAACCGACGGTGGCACTGACCACCCGGAACTTACCGGTCGGCAGCTCGTCCTGCTGGGTCAGCTCGATCTCGATCGGGCCGGAGAACGTGTACCGCTGGATGTCGGCGTGGTCGCGCAGTTCGTTGGCCAGTTCGTGGTTGAGGGTCCGGCCGTAGGCGTTCAGACGCTCGAAATCGCCCGGACCGAGCTCGATGGTGAAGTGGTTCGGCACCAGCCGGCGGTCCCTGGACAGGATCCGCGCGGTGTTGTCGATCTCACGCTTGAGCGCCGCCGCCAGCTCGATCGGCTCGACGTCGCCCTTGAACGCACGCGCGAAGACACCGCTCACAATGCCCTCCAGGCGTCGCTCGAAGCGCTGCAGCGGTCGCACGCCTCCTCCTCCACGGTCGGTCGCCGGCTGGTGCCAACGATCGTGCCTGCCGTCCGGCGCCCTCAGCAGGCACGCCGTACGCCGCGTCCACCGTCACGGTGGACACACCGGGTACGACGATCGATCGTATCGGGAGGTTCGACCGAACCCGCAATGTGAAGGTCCGCCACATCCCGTGCTACTGTCTTCCTCGGTCGCGAACGACATCGTCGGAGCGGCCAGCGCGCGGGTGGCGGAATAGGCAGACGCGCACGGTTCAGGTCCGTGTGCCCGAAAGGGCGTGGGGGTTCAACTCCCCCCTCGCGCACAAAGTCCCGGTCAACGACCGGGACTTTTCACATTCCCAGACAGACTGTGATGAACCCCGCAGCCGGGCCGCCGGGCTACTGACGGCGAACTGGTGGCCACGAATACTTTTCGTTACGATGGGTGCATCAACACCGGCCCCGCTGCTAGTCGTCCAGGCTGCAAGGGCCGGTTTTCTTTTGGAGCCCTCGCCCGATGCCTGTCGCCTACACCAAGCCGCATCTGCCGTACCAGGAGCAGTTGAAGCTGCTTCGCAGCCGAGGGCTCGAGGTGAACGATGAGGCAGCCGCGCTGCGTCTGCTGAAGAGCGTGGGCTACTACCGATTGTCGGCGTACGTCTATCCGTTCCGGGAACTGCTCCCGATGGACGAGCGTGCTGTCGCGAGTCCGGCGCACTACCGCTCGGAGTCGATCACCGCCGGTACGACGTTCG
Source organism: Kribbella sp. NPDC049227 (assembly GCF_043197265.1). Classification (NCBI taxonomy): domain Bacteria; kingdom Bacillati; phylum Actinomycetota; class Actinomycetes; order Propionibacteriales; family Kribbellaceae; genus Kribbella; species Kribbella sp. NPDC049227. The sequence continues at coordinate 632,064 of NZ_JBICST010000004.1, forward strand.
AGCAGGTTGATCGGTTGTGGGCTTTCGACCGCAGGCTCCGGCTCCTCGTCCTGGACGTCATCGAGACGGTGGAGATCGGGCTGCGAACAAAGGTCGCCTACGTTCTTGGCGCCAGAGATCCGTTCGGACATCTCCGGGTGGGCTCACTCGACGCGGCCGCGTGCGGCGAGCCGGTTCGACGCGATGGTCGCCGGGAGACGAGGCACCAGGCGTGGTCGAGGAACTATCGGCAGGCGATTCGCGATGCTGGCCGGGAGGACTTCCTTCGGCACAACCTGCACAAGTACGACGAACTTCCGGTGTGGATCGCCGTCGAAGTCCTCACCTTCGGATCCCTGGTCAGGCTCTTCAACCTCATGCGACCGGAGGACCGCACGGTGATCGCCGGGGAGTTCGGCGTCAAGGGCGGCGGACTGGTCGGCGGCTGGCTCGAGGCGATCAACTACCTGCGCAACGTCGCCGCACACCACGCGCGATTGTGGAATCGCTCGATGACCTACAAGATCCGGCGATTCAATCGCCACCAGGTGGGTCCGGTGCTGGATCACCTGGCGGGCGCGGTTCCAACCGACAAGGTCTACTCGAGTCTGGCGATCGCGGCCTACCTGTCGAGTGCTGTTGTCCAGGACAACTCCTGGCCACGCTCCCTGCTCACTCATGTACGGGCGTTTCCGGCGACCGCATCCCTGTCGCCGACCGACAGCATGGGTTTCCCCGTGAACTGGGAGCACGAGCGCCTGTGGACGGGTGGAGCCTCCTAAGCATCAGGAGGTGTGTGGCGCTGCGTGGTTCTGTCGGTGCTGGGTGCGACTGTAGGGCGATGACGGGGATTCGGGTGGCTCTTGCGCAGCCGGGGATCAGTGCGGACGCGCGGGTGAACGGGAAGACGGTTCGGTCGTTGATGCGGAAGGCGGCGGCTGGGCGGGCGCGGTTGGTGCAGTTTCCTGAGGGTGCGTTGAGCGGGTATGCGAAGGAGCAGATCGCCGACTGGTCCCAGGTTGACTGGGATGTGGTCCGTGAGGAGCTCGAGCGGATCATGGCGCTGGCTGCTGAGCTGCGGCTGTGGGTGGTGCTGGGATCGGCGCATCCGTTGACGCCGCCGCATCGGCCGCACAACAGCTTGTACGTGATCTCCGACGCCGGCGAACTGGTCGACCGGTACGACAAGCGCTTCTGCTCGAACACCGAGATCAACCACTTCTACAGTCCTGGCTTCGACCCGGTCGTGTTCGATGTCGACGGCTATCGATTCGGCTGCGCGATCTGTGTCGAGGTCAACTTTCCGCACTTGTTCAGCCAGTACGAGCGTCTTGGCGTCGAGTGTCTGCTGCTGTCGGCGTACCCAGTCGACTCGATCTTCGAGCTGAAGGCCCGCGCGTACGCCGCGATCAACTGCTACTGGGTTTCGATGTCGCTGCCCGCGCAGACCGTCGACCTGATGCCGTCCGGTCTGATCACGCCCACCGGCACGTACGCCGCCCAACTCAGCGGCAACTCCGGTCTCGCCATCACCACCCTGGACCGCGACGACCCCGCCCTTACTGTTCCGTTCCAGCACGCCCGTCCCTGGCGCGCCACCGCCGTGAAGGGCGACATCTACCGCACCCGAGCCGTCGACGACCCCCGCTCCCGCGACAAGACCGCACTCTGACCCCGTCCGAAAGGAAGGCGTAAGCCGTGCGGGGGACACCGTAGGTCGGCCGGGGGAATGACGACCGGCGCGGCCGTTGGGTGACAGAGTTTGACTTCGAGGGGTGTGAGCTGGAAGGAAACTGCCGGTATGGAGAGTGCGGCGTTCGAGTTGGTCGGGCTGACCAAGGTGTTCGGCGAGGAGCGCGCGGTCGACGGGCTGAGTCTGTCCGTCCCGACCGGGTCGTTCTTCGGGATGCTCGGGCCGAACGGGGCGGGGAAGACGACCTCGCTGTCGATGGCGGTCGGGTTGCTGCGGCCGGACGAGGGGACGGCGCGGATCTTCGGGGTGGACGTGTGGGCCGAGCCGACCAGGGCGAAGGCGCTCGTCGGGGTGCTGCCGGACGGGCTCGGGATGCCGGAGCGGCTGACCGGGCGTGAGGTGCTGACCTACCTGGGACTGCTGCGCGGTCTGCCCGAGGACGAGGTCCGGCGGCGTACGACGGAACTCCTCGAGGTGCTCGAGCTCGATCACGAGGACGAGAAGCAGGTGATCGGCTACTCGACCGGGATGCGGAAGAAGCTCGGGCTGGCCGTCGCGCTGCTGCACGCACCCCGGCTACTGGTGCTCGACGAACCGTTCGAGGCGGTCGACCCGGTGTCGGCGGCGACCATCCGGACCATCCTGAACAGGTTCATCGCCGGCGGCGGCTCGGTGGTGATGTCGAGTCACGTGATGGCGCTGGTCGAGCAGCTGTGTGACCGGGTGGCGGTCGTCGCCGACGGCAAGGTCGTTGCCTCGGGCACCGTTTCCGAGGTGCAGGCCGGCGGCAGCCTGGAGGATGCGTTCGTGTCGCTGGTCGGTGCGTCGACCCGGGGTGCGGAGGGCCTGTCGTGGCTCTCGGCCTGACCTACACCACCTCGCACACGCTGGTCCGGATGCGGCTGTCCTCGTTCCGGCATGCGCTCAAGGACCAGAACCGGGTCTCCTGGATCGGCACCGGTGCGTTCTGTGGCCTGGTGCTCGCCGGTGGCACGATCTGGATCGCGGCCCGCGGTGACAACGACGGACTGGTCGTCGCACTCGGGATCTGGATGCTCGGTTGGGTGGTCGGGCCGCTGTTCGCGGGTGGCGGTGACGAGACGCTCAAGCCGGAGTACTTCAGCATGCTGCCGCTGCCGCCGCGCACACTGTCGACCGGACTGCTGGTCGCCGCGGTTGCCGGTGTCGCGCCGGTGATCAGTCTGGTGGCCCTGCTGAGTCTGGTCGTCGCCGGTGCGCAGCTGAGCGTCGCAGCAGCACTCATCGCCTTGCCGGCCCTTGTACTGCAGCTTTTCTGCTTCATCCTGGCCTCCCGGCTAGCTGTCGCTGTGTACGGCGTACTGCTGCAGGTGCGATCGGGTGCCGTACTCGCCGCGGTGGTCAACGCGTTCATCCTGGCGTTCGCGGCCCAGGGCTGGGCGCTGATCGTCGCGTATGTCTCCACTGATGTGCAGGGCACTGTGGCAACCGCTGCGCGCATCGCACCGTCGGGCTGGGGTCTGACAGCGGTCGAGGCCGCCGGCCGTGGCGACTGGCTCGAAGTGCTGCTACCGCTGGTCGGCCTGGTCCTGCTCGCCGCTGTGATGCTGATCGCCTGGTCCGCTCTCCTGGTACGCCGTACCACCGCCAGCCACAGCAGCCACAAAGTACGGCGACCACTGTCCGCCACGGGACCGAGCAGCGCGGCTGGAGCGAAGGAACTCCGCTCGTGGACGCGGGACCTGCTCTACGGTCACAAGGCGGTCTTCGCGGTCTGCTACGGACTCTTCTTCTGCATGATGCCGCTCGCGCTCAAGGCGACCTACATGCTGCCCTGGGCCGGTCCGGCGGCCGTCATCATGGCCGGTGCGATGGCCTCCAACCTGTACGGCGCCGACGGTACGGCGCTCTGGACGACGCTGATGACGCCCGGATCGGCCGGACCGGATGTGCGGGCGCGCCAGCGTGCGTTCCTGCTCGTCTTCGGACCGCTCACCGTCCTGAGCACCGTGCTCTTCACCTGGTGGGCAGGCGACGCCGGTGCCTGGCCGCTCGTGCTCAGCGTGATGCCGGCGCTCCTCGGTGGCGCGGCCGGTCTGATCGTGGCCTGCTCGGTGTGGGCCGCCGTACCGACGACCGACGCGCACAAGCGGTCCGGGAACCCGCTCAACTCGGGTGAGAACGAGGGCGAGACCGTGGGCCTCGTCTACGTGATGCTCGTCCTGGTGTCCGTGACCGCGGTACCCGCACTGGTCGTCGCGCTGTACTGGTCGTGGTGGGGCGTCCCGATCGGGATCCTGTCCGGCGTACTGGCGTGGTGGTACCTGGGCCGGCTCGCCATCACGCGGCTCGAACAGCGCGGACCCGAGCTGCTGACCCTGCTCAGGCATGGTCGAACCGTCGAAGAGGTCAAGAAGAAGGCGCAGTACGACGCACTCCCCCGCTGGAAGCGGACGACGGCCGGCTTCTGTCTCGGCTTCGGCGCCATCCCGTTGTTCCCGCAGGCGCTCGTACCGGCGATCTTCCTGCTGACCAACAACCAGGACACCAAGTCCTGGTTCCTCGCGCTCTACGTGCCGAGCCCGTGGCCTTGGCTGGTGATCGCGGGGATGGCCGCACTCGGCCTCGGGATGTACGCGTACGGCGGCCTTACTTACTACAACGCGCGGAAGGCGTCACCGGCGGAGGCGGGGTAGCCCCGGCTTGGGAGTCCCCCGGTGACGGGCATTGGTGACGCTTCGGGCGCCCAGGAGCATCCACAGGGCGAGGACGGCCGCGGCTACCAGGCCGGCGATCCCGGCGTAGTCGGTCAGATTCATGAGACTTCTCTTTCGAGGGCGGGCGGGTGCTCGGCGGCGGCGAGTTCCGCGAACTTCTGACCGGAAGTGACGGTCCCTCAGCAAATCCGTGATGACACTGGCGTGCCGTGGCACGGAACGGCCAGCGGGAATCGGCTCGCTTCAGCGTTGTAACGCCTGATTAGGTGGACTACCGCGCCGAGAGGGGGCCGCCCATGCAGGAAGGCTTGTTGCTTGATGCCCGGGAGGAGCAGGCCTACCGCCTGCTGGTCGGGCTGTCCGCCGCCCGGTCCGGGGAGCTCGCCGAAGTCGCGGAGCTGACCCGGCACGAAGCGGACGAGGTACTGCAGCGGTTGCAGGCGAAGGGGCTGGTCGCGGCCACCGAGGTCGACGACCCGGTGTTCCGCCCGCTCCCGCCCGACGTGGCTCTCGGTACGACACTGCTCCGCCGGCAGGAGTCGCTGGAGACGGCCCGCAAGACCGTGGCGGCGTTGAGCGAGGAGTTCCGCGCCAGTGCGAGTCGCCGCGACGCGCACCACCTGGTCGAGGTGATCGTCGGCGCGACCGCGCTCCGGGAACGGCTGCGCGACCTGCAGGAGTCGGCCCGCGAGGAGATCCTCTGGTTCTGCCGCGCCAACCCACTGGCGATGCAGGGTGCGGACAACACCGAGGAGTACGGCGCTCTGACCCGCGGCGTCCGGTACCGCGCGATCTACGAACGCGCCCTGCTCGAGACGCCGGGCGAACTCGACTCGATCGCCGAAGGGGTGAGCTGGGGCGAGGAGGCTCGCGCGTTGCCGACCCTCCCGGTCCGGCTGGCGATCGTCGACCGCTCGACAGCGGTCTGCCCGTTGGTTCGTGACGACGAGCTGGGGATCGGCGAGCCGACGGCCGCGGTCATCAGCCGCGGCCAACTCCTGGACGCGCTGCTGGCGCTGTTCGAGAGTCACTGGGAGCAGGCGACGCCGGTCAAACTCCAGCGCGGCGACTCCGAGGATTCCGAAGGTCTCGACGACAACGAGCGGTTCCTGCTGTCGCTGCTGGTCGCCGGTGTGCCGGACAAGTCGATCGCGTCGCAGCTGGGCATCAGTCGTCGTACCGTCCAGCGCCGGCTCGATCGGATGATGGCGCTGGCCGGCGTCGACACCCGCACCGGCCTGGCGTTCCAGGCCGCCAAGCGCGGCTGGATCTGAGCGGGCCTGCCTCACCAGGCAGGCCCGCCCAGGACTACTACTTCACGCCGTACGCGCGAATCACTGTCTGGGTGAACTTCGCGCCGTCCGGTCCGGTGGCTTGCACCTTCAGCGAGACGGTGTCGTGGGCGCTGGGGACCGCGGCCACATAGTGGCCGAGGGCACCTACCACGAGGAGTTTCCGCCAGGTCCTGCCCTCGTCGAAGGAGGCCCAGGCACTCAACGTGGTTGACCGGGGTGCCTCGAAGCCGACGACATGCGTCCTGGCGCCGACGCGACCGGTCAGGTCGGTCGGGACCTTGTAGCCGACCTGCAGCAGCGGCAGCGGAGTCGCCTTGTCCTCCGCCTGCTTACCGGACCGGAACTCCCACGAGGTCTCCGTCTTCGTCGCCCAGTTCCACTCCCCGGCGGCGTCGATCCGAGAGGTGGCGAGGTCCAGTTTGTACGCCGCGGTGTCGCTGGAGGTGATCACGTCCTCCCACGCGTCCGGCAGTTCGGCGATCACCTGACCGTTGCGCGACAGCTTGGCGCTGGCCGAGCTGGTCTCGCCGACGGTGTAGTGCCCGTCCGCGTCCACGAACGACGGGATCCGAAGCGACAGCCGGTCGCCGGTCCGGCTCGACACCACGCCCGGTGCGACGGCAGGGCGGACCACCGGACCGAACCAGGTCTCGCTTGAGTTGCCGTTCCTGTAGGTGCGCGGCACCGTGGTCATGCCACCGGCGAGCGGGTTCATGTCGTCCCACGTGTAGAGGTGGTGCACCCGGTGCTGCCAGAGAGAGTCACCGGACGTCACCCACTCCTCCCGTACCTTCGGCGTCTGCACGAACCGCTGCGAGTCGTTCCAGGAGTACTCCTGCCACGGCCGCCACCCGAACCGCTGCTCCTTGGCCCAGTCGAAGCCGCCGTTGTCGGCGTACCCGGTGGTGATCCGCGCGCTGTTGGCCGGCGTCACCTTGTAGTCGATCTTGCTCGGGATGGACCCGGTCGAGACCTGCTGGACGTCGTACAGGTACGGGCTCGAGGTCGTCAGGGTCAGGTCGATCGTGGCGTGGCCGCGCTCGGCCCGGTCGATCAGCCGGTGACCGTCCTTGAACGTGGTGACCATCGCCGGGATCGGCTCGCGGTCGCCGGTCGGGCGCCAGACCGTCCACGCGGACCAGTCCGCCGGCCGCACCAGGATCACCCCAGCGGCACCGGCCTTCGCGGCCGCCTCGATCTGGTCCTGCTCACTGCCGTCCTGACTCGAGTCCAGTACAGCCACCGCGCCCTTCACTCCCTGGAACGAGGAGTCGGCGGACACCAGCGGGAAGCGCTTCTTGCCTTCGTACGACGGCGACTGGTGCAGCAGGTTGATGTCCAGCGGTCCGGTGACACCGGAGACCGTGGCCTGCACCAGCGGCGCGACCAGTTGCCAGCGGGACGAGAACTCGAAGGTGCCGTCCTTGACCGGTCTGGTCGGGGTGACGCTGACTTCCTTGACCGTGCTGAAGTGCATGACGCCGTGGCTGATCGAGCGGCCGTTGCCGTACTCGCGGTGCACGTAGTAGCTCAGCACCGCCTGCTGCTCGGACGGCTTCGGCGTCCGGATCGTGATCGGCACCGCCTTACGCGCGTCGATCACCACCTCGATGTCCTTGCTCACCTCGATGTTCGGGTCGGTGAACAGGCTGACCTTCTCGTCCTGCGGGTCGCCGTTCTCGACCAGTGAGTGCAGCAGGTACGTGCCCTCCTCGACCTCGGCGGTGTAGCTGGAGCCGTCCGGGATCCAGGCCAGTACGTCGGAGCGCGAGTTGTCGCCGTACAGCGAGATCACCGGGACGCCGGTGGGCTGTCCGTCGAGGCCGACCGCCCGCAGTGTGACGGTGTGCTTCGGACCCTGCCGGAGCGCGCCGACCGCGGTGTGGGTGACGACGCCATCCGGGCCGGTGGCAACGATCCAGCCGCTGTGCAGGCCACGGTCGAGCTTGGCCGCGGTCAGGTCCACCGGTACGTCGCTGTTGCCGTGTGCGGGCACGGTGACGGTGGCGGGGACGCCGAAGGCGTCGGTCTCCGGCTTGCCGGCGTCCAGGTTGCTAACGGCAACGGACAGGGCGAGGGTGACGGGCGCGTCCGAGTCGTTGCGGTAGTTGATGGTCCGGGTGGACGAACCGGTCGTCGTCTGCAGGCCGAAGTCCGCCACACCGGTGGCGAACACCTTCTGCGCGACCGCGCGGGTCAGGTCGACACGACCTGCGCCCTGGGCGTAGACGCTCTGGTTCGGTTGGGTCTTGGCGGTGCTGACCAGCGCGTTCTTCAGCTGGTCGGACTTCCAATCCGGGTGCTGCTGCGCCAGCAAGGCGGCCGCTCCGGTCACGTGCGGCGCGGCCATCGACGTACCGGACGCAGCGGTGTAGAGCTCGTCCACCGGTGCACCCATGGCCGTCCCGGCCGCTCGGGCGGCGATGATATCCACACCGGGTGCGGTGATCTCCGGCTTGAGTCCGGCGTCGCCGAGACGCGGTCCGCGGCTCGAGAAGTCGGCCAGCCCGTCGGTCCGGTCCACGGCGCCGACCGTCAGCGCGGACGCCGCGGCTCCCGGCGTACCGATCGTCTCGTCCGCGCCGTCGTTGCCGGCCGAGACGACGAACAGCGTGCCGGTCTGAGCGGTGATGTCGTTCACCGCCTGGCTGAGCGGGTCGGTGCCGTCGGTCGGACCACCGCCGAGGCTCATGTTGACGACCTTCGCGCCCTCGGCGGCAGCCCACTCCATCCCGGCGATGATCCAGGAGTCGTAGCCGTAGCCGTCGTCGCCGAGCACCTTGCCGACCAGCAGGTCGGCCTTCGGTGCGACGCCCTTCCGGGTACCGCCCGCGCCGGCTCCCGTGCCCGCGATGGTTGCGGCGACGTGAGTGCCGTGGCCGAAGTGGTCCTGCGCGCCGGTCGGGCTACCGGAGAAGTCCTCGGCCTCCTTCACCTTGCCGACCAGGTCCGGGTGCTGCGCGTCGACACCGGTGTCCAGTACGGCGACCTGGACGCCGGAGCCCTCGTAGCCGGCCTTCCACGCGTCCGGTGCGCCGATCTGCGGGACGCTCTTGTCGAGCACCGGCTTCACCTTGCCGTCGAGCCAGATCTTGCTGACACCGCTGCTCAGCGAGCGGGCACCGACCGCCGGGGCCAAGGACTTCCACAGCTCGGGCAGCTGGTCCATGGCCGCGTCCACGGCTTCTCCGCCGATCGACGAGAGCTGACGGGTGGTCGTCGTACCGGCGAGTGCCTCAGACGTGCGGAGGCCCGGGGTGTACTTGACGATCAGCGGGAGTTGCCGGGCGGCAGCGTCGCCGTACCCGTCGGCGATCAGCTCGTCCACGTCGAACAGGTCGACGTCGAGGACGCCGGTGGAGACGTACGGAACGGCGTCGCTCGGCAGGACGCGGAGGCCGCCGTCGGCCTCGATGGTGTGGAACGAGACGCCTTCGCGGCCCGGAGCCGGGTGGACGCTGGCCGCCTTCCGGCCGCCACCGGCGTCGGTCACTTCGACGACGTCGCCCGTGATCAGGGTGACCGCACTGCTCTTCGGGCTGGTGTTCCCGGTCGGGGGTGGTGACGCGGCGGCGGCCGGGGTCACCGAGACCGCGCCGAGGGCCAGCACCGCTGCGAGGGTGGCAGCAGTGATCCGTGGTTGGGACATGGTCGGATTCTCCTTCGAGAGGTTGGGGGCAGGACCACCTCTTCTTCCGACAGAGTTTGCAATCAGGTCACGGGGATCCGGCCTGTCCATCACTGCCGTCCCTGCGACATGGCGCAACCACGCCAGCCCCGGCACCATCGAGGTCATGACCGCACAGCAGTCGGCCGCCGGCTAGACAGACTGTCCATGGTGGACCTATTGTCCACACGTGAAGCCGGATCAACTCGCACCGATCGGTGACGCTCTGGCGCGGCTGCTGTCGCCGCACGCGGAGGTCGTGCTGCACGACGCCGTGACCGACCAGGTCGCCGGCATCTGGAACCCGCTGTCCGGCCGCGAGCCCGGCGAACCCTCGCTGCTCGGTGAGCTGGCCGAGCTGACCGCGACCGGCGAAGGCGTCTACGGCCCGTACCCGAAGACGCTGCCCGACGGCCGCCGGCTGTCGAGCGTCAGTGCCGTGATTCGCGACGACGACGGCAAACCGGCGTACGTCCTGTGCGTCAACGTCGACCGGACGGCCTTCGAGGACGCGAGCCGGCTGCTGGCGGCCTTCGCGGCGCCGGTGGCCGGCCAGCCGCGGGTGCTGTTCGAGCACGACTGGTCCGAGACGCTCAACGAGATCGTCGGTGCGTACGTCCGCGAGCGCGGCGCGCCGGTCGACCGATTGAGCCGCGCGGACAGGCACGAGTTGCTCGGTCAGCTGGACGCCGCCGGCGTGCTGAGTCAGCGGCGATCGGTTCCGGCCGTTGCTCGTGCACTGGGGATCTCCCGTTCCGCGCTCTATCAACTGCTCGCCGAGGCCCGGAAGGAACCCGCCGATGCCGACCCTGCCTGACTTCCGGTTGGAGACCTACTTCGCGCAGTGGGAGTTCAGTGCTCGCTACCACCTGACGGCCTCGGACGCGCAGACGTTGTCGCTGGCCGAGTTGCTCGCGCTGGCCGACGACGACGGCCGGGAGCGGTGGGAGTCGCTGGCCCTCGGCTACACCGAGACGCGCGGACTGCCCGCGCTCCGGGAGGAGATCGCCGCGACGTACGAGTACGCCGAGGCGGACGACGTACTGTGCTTCGCCGGGGCCGAGGAGGCGCTCTACCTGGCGATGCGAGCGTTGCTCGAGCCCACGGATCATGCGGTCGTCCTGACCCCGAACTACCAGGCGGCCGAGACCGTCCCGCTGTCGGTGTGCGAGGTCAGCGGTGTCGCGCTGCGGCCCGAGGACGGCTGGGCGCTCGACGTCGACGCGATCGAGCGCGCACTCCGGCCGAACACCCGGCTGGTGTCGGTGAACTTCCCGAACAATCCGACCGGGGCGGTCCCGTCCCTCGACAGCTGGTACCGATTGGTGCGGCTGTGCGCCGAGCGTGAGATCACTCTGTTCAGCGACGAGGTGTACCGCGGGCTGGAACTGTCCGCGCCATCATTGCCACAAGCAACAGATCTGTCCGGTACGGCGCTCTCGCTGAACGTGATGTCCAAGGCGTACGGGCTGCCCGGCCTGCGGATCGGCTGGATCGCCTGCCGGGATCGGGCCGTGCTGGACAAGCTCGAGCGCGCCAAGCACTACACCACGATCTGCAACTCCGCACCGAGCGAGGTGCTCGCACTGATCGCACTGCGGGCCCGCGAGCAAGTACTCGGCCGCAACCGCGGCATCGTCGCGGAGAACCTGCCGGTGTTTACCGAGTTCTTCGCCCGTTATCCCGAGCTGTTCGAGTTCGCCGCGCCGGACGGCGGCTGTGTCTGTTTCCCGCGCTACCTCGGTGCGGACGGCGTCGAGGCCATGTGCACCGACCTCGTCGAACAGGCCGGCGTACTGCTGCTGCCGTCGAGCATCTACAGCTCGGCGCTGACCGAGACCCCGACCGACCGCTTCCGGGTCGGCATCGGGCGGAGTGATCCCGGTGAGGCCTTGGCCGTGTGGGGCGACTGGTTGGAGAAGCGCGGATGACGTTGCCTGTGATCGGTCTGGCCGAGATCACGAGAGTCGCCACACCGGACCTTGTCTTCGGCGCGGTTCGCGATGCGTTGATCGCCCACGCCGAGGGTCGTACGTCGGTCCCGGCGCCGATGGTGCTGGACTTCCCGGAGCACGCCGGCGACTGCCATGTGAAGGCCGGGTACGTCGACGGGTCGCCATACTTCGTGGTGAAGATCGCCAGCACGTTCGCCTCGGTCAACAACGGGCTGATGCTCCTCGTCGACGCAACGAACGGCGCTCCCGCCGCGGTGCTCGCCGACGAAGGCCTGCTGACCGCGTGGCGTACGGCGGCCGCCGGAGCGCTGATCACCGACGCGATGACACCAGCCGACGTGGACGAGGTCGCCGTCCTCGGAACCGGCGAGCAGGCCCGGATGCAGGTGCGGTGGTTGTGCGAGTTGCGGTCGCTGCGCCGGGTCAAGGTGTGGGGACGTCGCCCCGAGGCTGTCGATGCGCTCTGCGCGGCCTTCGCCGAGGACGGCCTGGACGCGCGGCCGGACGCCTTGGATGGCGCGGCGTGCGTGATCGCGACGACCGCTGCCCGGGAGCCGTTGCCGGCCGAGGCGTTCCGGTCCGCGATGCACGTGACCGGGATCGGGACCGACATGCCAGGGAAGGGTGAGTTGCCGGTCGAGGTGTTCGCGGGGGCGCTCATCGCCACCGACGACCACGAGCAGTGCCTCGACCACGGTGACTTCGGGAACGCCGTACGGGCCGGTGTCGTGGGCAACGACATCGACCTGGCGGTCGGCGCCGTACTGCGGGACGGCGTGGACCGGAGCCGCCGGTCGGTGGCCGATCTGACCGGGATCGGTGCGGCCGACGCCGCGGTGGCGAGCGCCGTACTGGCCAAGGTGACTGCCGGGTCAGTTTCCCGTCAGTAGGGTGAGACGACCGCGCTGAGGCATGGACAACGCGTGCTCGACTGAGTACGGTCCGTAAACGGCGTCCGCACCACGCCACCGCAGGAGGGCCGCTCGTCTGGGGCTGTGCCCTCCTCCTGTGCGGTGAGGTGCTGCCCGCCAGTAGCGCCTCACTGGTGGATGGGCAGAGCGGCCCGCGGCGGCTCGTCGCGGCCTGATGGGGGCCCATACACCCAGGTGGGGCGGTTGAGCGTCACTCACATGCTCACCGCCCCACCGACTCAATTCATCTACGGTTTCACCGCCGGACGTTCGGTGACCCGATCCGGTGGGCAGACTGAGGGCGACCGGACCCCAACCGCCCCTGGGAGTTGCCGTGCCCATTCCACGCGCACTTCGTCCCGCCCTGGTCGTCTCCGTTGTGCTCGCCCTGCTCGGCTTCGGCATCACGCCGTCGACGGCGGCGACCACCGCGACGATCTCCGTCAGTACGGCGATCGGCCGGCAGGACGGATCCACCGCGACGGTCGAGGGGTACGTGGTCGGTCAGCCGACCGCGACCAGCACCGTTGTCCGGAGCAACTTCCCGAACGACTTCGCGCTGGCGCTGGCGGACTCGGCCTCGCAGACCAGTACGTCGGCGATGGTGTACGTCCAGATCCCCTCCGCGTTCAGGGCGTCGTACGGACTGCAGAGCAACCCCGGGCGGATGGGTCAGAAGATCACCGTCACCGGGACGCTGTCGGCCTACTTCTCGCACCCGGGCCTGAAGAACGCCACCGCGTTCGGCGGCGGCGGGTCGGACGATCCGGGGCCGGATCCGGGTGACTACTACGCCGGCGCGGAGGGCAAGTCCGGTCCGGCGCTGAAGGCCGCGCTGCACACGATCATCTCGAGCCAGACCAAGCTCACCTACGACCAGGTCTGGAATGCGCTCAAGGACACCGACCAGGACCCGGCGAACAGCAACAACGTGATCGACATCTACTCCGGCCGGTCGCAGAGCAAGAGCAGCAACGGCGGCGACCCGGACGACTGGAACCGCGAGCATGTCTGGGCCAAGTCCCACGGCGACTTCGGTACGGCGACCGGACCCGGCACCGACATCCACCACCTGCGGCCCGAGGACGTGTCGGTGAACGGGGCACGTGGGAACCTCGACTTCGACAACGGCGGCTCGGCCGTCGCCCAGTGCTCCGGCTGCACCGCGGACTCCGACTCCTTCGCCCCGCGTCCCGCCGCCCGCGGTGATGTCGCCCGGATGATCTTCTACATGGCGGTCCGGTACGACGGCGGCGACGGCTTCGCCGACCTCGAGCCGAACAACTCCGTCGGCAACGGCTCCGCGCCGTACATCGGCAAGCTCTCCGTCCTCAAGGCCTGGGCCGCCGCCGACCCGCCCGACGCCTTCGAGAAGCGCCGCAACGAGGTCATCTACACCACCTACCAACACAACCGGAACCCGTTCATCGACCACCCCGAATGGATCACCTCCATCTGGCCGTGACCGATCTGGGCCTACCTGCCCCACGATCTGCCCTTCGCCTCGGCCGCCTGCGTGCTCCACAGTGGTGGAGTCCCACAATGTGGCTCGAACTGAAGGAGGAACGGTGGCAGTAGGAGGTCCGATGGACGTTGGGATCCGGGAGCTTCGCGACGACCTGAGTCGCCATCTCGCGGAGGTGCGCGACGGACGGACAATCACCGTCACGGACCACGGCAAGCCGATCGCCCGCATCGTGCCGGTCGACGGCCCGACCAGGCTTCAGCAACTGGTGGCCGAGGGAAAGGTGCGGCCGCCGCTCCAGAGGAAGCGTCCGGCGCGGATACCCAGCAAGACCGAGGGCACCGTCAGCGACCTGATCGGGGAGCAGCGGCGGTGATCTGTGACCTCGACACCTCGGCTTCGTCCCACTGCTGAGGCGTTGTACAGGTCGACAGGTAGTGCACCAGTGAGACACCGTACACAGAACGCATCTGCGCTCAACTGCACCATCCTCCGGGGAGACACCTCCTGTCGATCTGCACGCCGCAGCCCCGGCCGAACCCGACCCACACCTCAGACAGGAGCCCGATCCACCCGGAGTCAGGTACTCGACGAATCTGCCGCGGTCCGCGGGGACGGTGCAGGACGGCATCTGGAGTGGGCCGGTCACGTGCCGTCAACCGCCACCCGCAGTGCGACATGTTCCAGCGGGGGTCAGCAAGACCTTCACCATCCCGGAACGTGGGACGGCGGGTGGCGTCGGTGGGTTAACCTGAGTTAGGTAGACCTAACTTCCGCCGAGAGGACCGTGGTCGTGTGACCAGCCCCGCACCCCGTCGCAACCGCGTGTGCAAGCGCGCGACCGTTCGCCGTACCGAGCAGCTCACTCCGCACATGATCCGGGTCGTGTTCAGCTCCGAGGACTTCGCCGACAACGGCTTCACCGACCACTACGTGAAGCTGCTGTTCAGCCAGCCCGGGGTCGAGTACCCGGAGCCGCTCGACATGGGTGTGGTCCGGGAGACCTACCCGCGCGAGCAGTGGCCGACGATGCGGACCTACACCGTGCGCAGCTGGGACGAGGACGCGAAGGAACTCGCGATCGACTTCGTCTACCACGGCGACGAAGGTGTCGCCGGGCCGTGGGCTGCTTCGGCCAAGCCGGGTGACGTCCTGTGGTTCAACGGTCCGGGCGGCGCCTACGCGCCGGACGAGGTGGCGGACTGGCATCTGCTGGTCGGCGACGAGAGTGCGCTTCCGGCGATCGGCGCCGCGGTCGAGCAGTTGCCGCCGGGTGCGCGGGCGACCGTCCTGGTCGAGGTGGGGGACGAGACCGAGGAGCAGAAGCTCAACGGCTCCGGCGACGTCGATGTGACCTGGTTCCACCGCGCGAGCAGTTCGGACGGTCGTGGCGACGGGCTGGTCGCCGCGGTCGAGGCGCTCGACTTCCCGGCCGGCGACGTCCAGGTGTTCGTGCACGGCGAGGCCGGCTTCGTCTTCCGGATCCGCAAGAACCTCTTCCAGGAGCGCGGCCTGCCGCGCGAGCGGGTCTCGCTGTCCGGCTACTGGCGGCTGGGCAAGAACGAGGACGGCTGGCAGGCGGAGAAGGCCGAGACCGCGCGCAAGGAGCGCGAAGGTTCCTGACGGCGGCAGCGAACCAGGTCGGTCCGGGCGGCATCGTACGAAGCATGGATGACCCTGCCTCGTTCGATCGGTTCGCGGCCGAGTACGACCGGTTCGTCAGCCTGCAGCCCGGCCAGCACACCGAGTGGGTGCTTGGCCTCGGGCTGCACGGCGAGCGTGCGCTGGACGCGGGCTGTGGCTCCGGACATGCGACCGAGCGGCTGGCCGGGCAGTACGACCACGTCGTCGGCGTCGACCTGAGCGAGCCGATGATCGAGCTCGCCCGGCGGACGCGGTCCCGGCCGAACCTCGAGTACCGCACGGCCGACGTGTTCACGATCGACGACGACGGCTTCGACCTGGTCTACAGCCACACGATGATGCACCACCTGCCCGACTACCGGGCCGGCCTCGAGCACCTCAAGAGCCTGGTCCGGCCGGGCGGGACGGTCGCGGTGGTCGACAACGTGTGCGATCCGTATCCGACGCCGCCCCGGTACATGTATGTGCTCGGTGCCTGGCTGGGGTTTCCGCGGGAGATCCGCCGGCTCGGGCTGCGGGACGCGTGGTTCGAGTTCCGGTTCTGGCACAGCAAGCCGTGGCTCGACCACCTGGCGAGCGACCGCTACCTGTCCCGCGCCCAGTTCCGCGAGGTGTACGACGACGTGTTCCCTGGAGCGCAGTACGACGACGTCGGGTTCGCGCTGGCTATGCGATGGACCTGCGCCGGTCCAGGAGTTCGATAAGCGTCGGCGCCTGATTGCTCGGCAGAACCCAGTCGTCGCCGGAGGCCTGCAGGATGATCGCCGGCCCCTCGGTCGCGATCGGCGGGTGAGGAATCGCGATCGGGAACTTGAGCCGCTCGGCACCACTCAGCGACACCTCGAAGGTCCCGGTGATCGAGGCCAACGGATACGACCGCGACTGCTCCTCGGATCGCGGGAACGGGTGGCCCTGGATCGTCACCGAGTCCGCGCCCAGCAGGACCGCGGCCAGCGGCATCCCGCGCAACCGGAACACCAGTTCGTACGGCGTCTCCGCCAGTTCAGGTACGACGGGGACCAGCAGCGCCCGATCGGCGGCACGGGCCAGCGCGAGCCCCACGACCAGTCCGGCGATGAGCGCCGGCAACGCCAGGAGTGCGGGCCACCAGACGCCGAGCACCAGCGGATAGAGCGTCGCGAACAATCCGGCGATCCCGCCGAACCGTCCCCCGACGCCGGCCCACCAACGCGGCATGTACCGATGCCGTCGCCACAGCACCCAGCCGAGCACCAGCATCCCGGCCGGCACGACACAACCGATCCAGGTCGAGGCCGGTCCCTGCGTGCTGATCCACGCCACGATCCCCAGCAACAGCAGCGGGATGCCCAGATACGTCACTGCCACCACACGTTGCACTCGCCGGTGCCTGCGTTCCACCTCGGTCACGGAGAAAACCCAAGCACATCCCGACCGAACCACCTACTGTGCCGAGGGTGATCGAGATTCCCGCGAAGCTGATCAGGAACCACAGCGAGCGGTCGGCCGAGTGGCTGGAGAGCCTGCCCGGCACGGCCGCGACGTACCTCGACCGGTGGCAGTTGTCCGTCACGGGCGAGCCGCTCAGCGGTGAGGCGTCGCTGATTCTTCCGGTCGTCCGGCGGGACGGCACCGAGGCGATGCTCAAGCTCCAGTCGGTCAACGACGAGAGCGAGGACGAGGCGCTGGCCCTGCGCACCTGGCACCACGACGACGTCGTGGAGGTGCTCGAGGACGACCCGGCGACGTCGACCCTGCTGCTCGAACGGCTCGAACCCCGCACTCTCGACGACCTGCCCGACCACGTCGAGGCGACTCGCATCCTGGCCGGGCTTCTGGTCCGGCTGAGCGCCGTCCAGGCGCCGGCCGGGATCCGGCGCCTCGCGGACATCGCCGGCGTCATGGTCGAGGACGCGCCCGGCCTGATCCCCCGGCTGGCCGATCCGGCCGAGCAGCGGCTGGTACGGCGTTTCGCCGCGCAGGTGACCGAACTGCTGCCGGACTCCGGTGACCGGCTGCTGCACTGGGATCTGCACTACTACAACGTGATGGCCGCGCAGCGGCAGCCGTGGCTGGTGATCGACCCCAAGCCACTGGCCGGTGATCCCGGCTTCGAGGTCTTCCCGGTGTTGTGGAACCGGTGGGACGACCTGGTCGCGACCGGCGATCTGCCGCAGGCGATCCGGGACCGGTTCGACCTGATGCTCGAGGTCACCGGGATCGATCGGGGCCGCGCGCTCGGCTGGACGGCCGGCCGCATCCTGCAGAACGTGCTGTGGGACACCGAGGGCGGAGCGACCCGGATCGAGGCCGAGTTGGCCGCAGTCGCCGATGCCCTGTACTCGTGATTACATCATTACATGACGACGACTCCGACGCTGTACGAGTGGGCCGGTGGGCATGAGGCGCTGCTGCGCCTGACCCAGGTGTTCTACGACAAGGTGCCGAACGACCCGGTCCTCGCGCCGGTGTTCGCGCACATGAGCGACCAGCACCGCGAGCATGTGGCGATCTGGCTGGGCGAGGTCTTCCGCGGCCACAGCCGGTACACCGACGAGCTCGGCGGCTACCCGGCGATGCTGGGCCACCACCTCGGCCTGGCGCTCACCGAAGAGCAGCGTTCGCGCTGGGCTGCCCTGATCGCGCAGAGCGCCGACCCGGCCGGGCTCCCCGACGACCCGGAGTTCCGCTCGGCCTTCGTCGCCTACGTCGAGTGGGGCACGAGGATCGCCCTGTCCAACTCCCAGCCCGGCGCCACCCCACCTCCCGAGGCGCCCGTCCCCCACTGGGGCTGGGGTGAAGCACCGCCGTACCAGCCGTAGGTGCCGTCATCCGTCAGGTCCGCCGGCCCCAGGTCTGGCGGACGTGACGGACGACGAGCAGGACGACGGCCGCGAGCGCAGCGACGCCTGCGACGATCCCGATGACGACGGACACAGCGAGGCCGGTGCCGAGCGCGTCGCCGACGAGACCGGCCAGTGCGCCGACCAGGACCGCCACGATGACGCTGACGAGCAGCGCGATGCTCGACAGGTACTGCGTCGCCGGGATCCGCGTACGGCGGGTGCCGTAGGTCCGCATGATCCCGGCGACGTCCTCGCGATGCCCGGTCACGAAGTACTCCTCGAGTTCGGGCGCGATGTCGAGATAGCCCCGCCGCAGCCGGTTCATGCCGATCACCAGTTCGACGTCCTCGCCGTTGAGTTGCACCAGGCGGATGACGGTGGCCACGCCGACGACCACCAGCAACGGGATGACGAGCAGCGCGAAGACGCGGAACCCGACGCCGAAGTCGGTGCTCTGCGCGACCAGGGCAAGCGCGACCATGGCCGCCGAAACCACCGTCACGAACCAGCTCGCGCGACTGAAGCTCTCGCTCCACGCCAGGCTGCGGGTCGCCAGCAGACTCCAGTGCTCGGTGGACAGGATCTGTGCCCGCACGGACGCCGGGGCAGGCCCGGCGGGCTGGGTTTCGGCGGGAACGTCAGGCATGGCGCCACTCCTCGCATCGTGGGGGCCACCAGTTTCGCCGACGCCGGGGGCCGTTCACTGACGTCGCAGACACCCCCGCGCCCGCGCCGGGGGACTGTGGGTTGGATACAGTCGCGGTTCACGACGAATCCGCGTGGCGGGGATGCGAGGGTGAACCAGTGACCGCTCAGCTCGAGTATCCCGGGGTGCAGGACGACAACGCGCTGCTGTCGATCCACGGCCTGTGGAAGGTGTTCGGCCCGAAGGCGCAACGCGTCCCCCGCCGGCCGGAGCTCGCCTCGCTCGACCGCGCCGCGCTGTACAGCCGGACCGGATGTACGGCGGCCGTCCGCGACCTCAGCTTCGACGTGGCACCCGGCGAGGTGTTCGTGGTGATGGGCCTGTCCGGTTCGGGCAAGTCCACGCTGGTCCGGTGTCTCACGCGCTTGATCGAACCGACCGCGGGCAGCCTGATCTTCGAGGGCGAGGACCTCCGCGCGGCCGACGAGAAGCGGCTGCGCGCCCTGCGCCGGAGCAAGTTCTCGATGGTGTTCCAGCACTTCGGGCTGCTGCCGCACCGCAAGGTGATCGACAACGTCTCGTACGGCCTGGAGATCCGCGGCGAGAGCAAGCCGGACCGGCGTCGCCGCGCCCAGGAGGTCATCGACCTGGTCGGACTGGCCGGCAACGAGAACCTCTACCCCGAGCAGTTGTCCGGCGGCATGCAGCAGCGCGTCGGCCTGGCCCGTGCGCTCGCCAACGACCCCGACGTACTGCTCTTCGACGAACCGTTCTCCGCGCTCGACCCGCTGATCCGTCGCGAGATGCAGACCGAGGTCGTGCGCCTGCATCGCGAGGTCGGCAAGACGATGGTGTTCATCACCCACGACCTGTCCGAGGCGCTCAAGCTGGGTGACCGGATCCTGCTGATGCGCGACGGCGCGGCGGTGCAGTTCGGCACCGGCGACGAACTGGTCGGTGCTCCGGCCGACGACTACGTTCGCGAGTTCGTGCGGGACGTTCAGCGGGCCGACGTACTCACGCTGCGCTGGATCGTCCGCGAACCGCGCCCGGAGGAGCCGCTGGACGGACCGGAGCTCGGCCCGGATGTGCTGGTCCGGGAGGCGACCCGGCTGGTGCTGGAGTCGGACCGCCCGGTCAAGGTCGTCTCGAACGGCACGCTGCTCGGTGTGATCGGTGACGAGGAGATCCTCGCCGTCGTAGCGCCGCCGCACAAAAAGTCGGTCTGATGGCCTCCATCACCGGCTCGGTCGAGTTCGAGGTACGACGGCCGCGCCGCAGCGTGATCGTCGGGATCCTGCTCGTCGTGTGGGTCGCGGCGTACTTCCTGCTCCGCGGGATCGACACGCTCGTTCTCGGTGGGCAGGAGACGACCGCGTTCCACCGCTGGCTGACCGATCACCGCGACGACGTCGGCCAGGGCAACGCCGTCTTCGACGCGATCCGGGTCGGGGTCGACCACTTCGTCGTACTGCTCCAGAACGTCCTGGCCCAACCGTCGTATGGGCGTCCGGTCCCGGTGATCGGCTGGCTCGGAGTGGTCGCGGTGGCGGCGTACCTGGCTTGGGCGTTCGGGAGCTGGAAGGTCGCGCTGCTGACCGCGGCCGGGCTCGGGTTCGTCGGGTTGCAAGGTCTGTGGCAGGAGAGCATGGACACGCTCTCGTTGACCATCGCGGCCGTGCTGTTGTCCTTGCTCATCGCGATCCCGCTCGGTATCTGGGCCGGTCTGTCGAATCGTGCGTTCCGGGTCGCGACACTCGTGCTCGACCTGATGCAGACGCTGCCGACGTTCGTGTACCTCGCGCCGCTGACGCTGTTCTTCGCGATCGGGCCGGCCGCCGCCACCATCGCGACCGTGATCTACGCCGCACCGCCGGCCGTCCGGCTGACCGCGCACGCGATCCGTTCGGTCCCGCTGGAGAGTGTCGAGGCGGCCCGTTCGCTCGGATCCACCCGCGGCCAGACGCTGACCAAGGTGCTCCTGCCGATGTCGCGCAGCACTGTTGTGGTCGGCATCAACCAGACGATCATGGCCGCGCTGTCGATGGTGACGGTCGCCGCGCTGATCGACGCGCCAGGTCTCGGGCAGACCGTGCTGACGGCCCTGCAGACGCTCGACGTCGGCGTCGCGTTCAACGCGGGCCTGGCGATCGTGGTCATCGCGATCGTCCTCGACCGCGTCACCACCGCGGCCGGCGACCGGCCGTGGCGTACGGCGAGCGTCCGCCGGAAGGTCCTGCTCGGCGCGGGCGCGGTCGGTGTGCTGGTCGCGGTCTGGTTCTCCCGGACCTACGTGTGGGCGGCCGAGTTCCCGGACACGGTGAACATCGGCTCGCGGATCGCCGTGATCGCCACCGACGTGACGAACTGGGTGCAGGACACCTTCGGCGGTTTCACGTACGGCGTCCGTGACGCGGTGACCAACGGCCTGCTGAACCCGCTCGAGGCACTGCTGACCGGATCGCCGTGGTGGCTCGTGGCCACGGTCGTGGTGGCGCTGGCCGCCGTACTCGGGGGCTGGCGGGGTGCGGTGCCGGCGGCGGTGTGCTCGGGGTTGCTGGTGGCCACCGGGGTGTGGCACGACAGCATGATCACGCTGGCTTCGACGTTGCTCGCGACCGTCGTGGTCGTCGTCGTCGGGCTTGCGCTCGGAGTATGGGCCGGGCGCAAGCATCGGGTCGACACGTGGATCCGGCCGGTGCTGGACGCCGGGCAGACGATGCCGCCGTTCGTGTACCTGGTGCCGTTCCTGGCGCTCTTCGGCACCAGCCGGTTCACCGCGATCGCGGCCGCCGTCGTGTACGCCGTACCGGTCACCACCAAGATCGTTGCTGACGGCATCAAGGCGGTGCCGGTGGCGACGGTGGAGGCGGCGAACTCGGTCGGCTCCAGCAGTTGGCAGGTGATCAGCAAGGTGCAGCTGCCGGTGGCCCGCAGAGCGATCACACTGGCGGTCAACCAGGGCCTGATCTACGTGCTCGCGATGGTGGTGGTCGGCGGCCTGGTCGGCGCCGGTGCCCTCGGGTACGACGTCGCCGCCGGCTTCGCGCAGAGTGAGCTGTACGGCAAGGGACTGGCCGCCGGGCTGGCGATCGTGCTGCTCGGGGTTCTGCTCGACCGCATCACCCAGGCGGCCGCGCGGACCCAGAAGTTCAACGGAACAGTTAGAGGAGACAAGCTGTGAAGAAGCTCCGGTACGCCGGTGTCCTGACGGCCGCGGCACTCGCGCTCGCCGGATGCGGTGGGGAGAAGGTCGGTGCGGACGAACCGGTCGCGAGCGGTGGGAAGGACTGCGGCACGTTCAACCTGGCCGTCAACCCATGGGTCGGGTACGAGGCGAACGCGGCCGTGGTCGGGTACGTGGCCAGCAAGAATCTCGGCTGCACGGTGGTGAAGAAGAACCTCAAGGAGGAGATCTCCTGGCAGGGCTTCGGCACCGGCGAGGTCGACGCGGTGCTGGAGAACTGGGGCCACGAGGACCTGAAGAAGAAGTACATCGAGGACCAGAAGGTCGCGGTCGAGACGGGTTCGACCGGGGTCAAGGGCGTGATCGGGTGGTACGTGCCGCCGTGGATGGCCGCGAAGTACCCCGACATCACCGACTGGAAGAACCTGAACAAGTACGCCGCCCAGTTCAAGACGTCGGAGTCCGGCGGCAAGGGCCAGCTGCTCGACGGCGACCCGTCGTACGTGACGAACGACGAGGCGCTGGTGAAGAACCTGTCGCTGAACTACAAGGTCGTGCAGAGCGGCAGCGAGACCGCGTTGATCCAGGCGTTCCGGGACGCGGAGAAGAACAAGAAGCCGCTGCTGGCGTACTTCTACGAGCCGCAGTGGTTCTTCAACGAGCTCAAGCTGGTGAAGATCGACCTGCCGCCGTACAAGTCCGGCTGCGACGTCGACCCGGCGAAGGTTGCCTGCGACTACCCGCCGTACGACCTGGACAAGGTGGTCTCGAAGAAGTTCGCCGACTCGGGCAGCCCGGCGTACGACCTGGTCAAGAACTTCCAGTGGACCAACGAGGACCAGAACGCCGTGGCCCGGATGATCGCCGTCGACAAGATGACACCGGACGCGGCCGCCGAGAAGTGGATCAAGGACAACCAGTCGAAGGTCGACGCCTGGCTGGGCAAGAAGTAGCCCGGCGGCTGATCCGGTCGACGTCGAAGCGCTCACCGGGTGGGAGCGGTACACCCACCGAGCGGCGCAGTGCGTCGGCCTCGTCAAGCAGTTCGAGGGCGCGGCCGGGATCCCTGGCCGCGCCCGCCAGACCCTCGAGAGCCAGGGCGATCGCCCGCTCGTCACCGACCTGGACGGCGGCCTCGTAGCTCTGCTGGTGCAGGCCTTGTGCCTTGGTGAACTCCCCGCGTTGTTCGGCGACGAAGCCGAGCTGGGCGCGGATGAACGCGATGCCGGGTGTGCCGCCGACCTGCTCGAGCCACCCGAGCCACTTGGTGAAGTGTGTCTCGGCCTGCTCGAGCCGGCCCTGCCAGCGCGCGGACAGCCCGAGTCCGACCTCGGCGTATTCCTCGGCGGACTTGTTGGACTGCTCGATCGCCAGCCGCCGGGCCCGCTCGTGCAGCTCGTCGGCTCGATCGTAGTCGCCGGTGAGCAACGCGATCCGGCCCAACCCGGCGGTCCGGAACGACACCTCGGTCCACAGGCCGAGATCCTCCGCCCGCCGGATCGCATCGTCGAGATACCTCGCCGCGGTCGGGTAGTCCCCACTGATCTCTGCGGCCACGATCAGCGAGTACGTCGCCTGCAGCCGTCCCCAGTCGTCGCCCAACTCGTCGAAGAGCTCCAGGCTGCGTCGGCTGTCGCGCACCATGTCGTCCACACCGGCGTGCACGATGTTCAGCTGCGCCCGGGTGCTGAGCGCAGCGGCCAGCCCCCACCTCTCGCCGCGTTGTGCGAAGGTCGCGATCGCCCGGTCGATGCGTTCGCGCAGGAGGGTCCGGTCGCCGTACGCCCACTGTGTCGTGGTCAGAAACCACAGTGCCCGCGCCTGCCCGAGTCCCTCCTCCGGGTAGAGCTTCAGCGCCTCCTCACTCGCCGCGGTGAGGTTGGTGCCCTTGGCATCGGTCGCGGTCATGCCGACGTACCAGACCGTGGCAGCCGCACGGTCTGCCGGATCCTGCCCGGTAACGGCGAGGGCTGCGGCGAGCGACCGGCGTGCCTCACCCAGACGGCCGCGGAGGTACCAGTACCACGCGAGGGCGTTGACCAGCTTCAGGTCCGGAACCGTATCGAGTGCGGCCCGGAAGTTGGCGGACTCCTGGTCGAGGCGGCGCAACCACGCCTGTTGCTCCGGCCCGCGAAGCTCGGCCCTCTGCGCGAGCGAGAGATAGTACTCCGCGTGCTGCCGCCGGGTCGCCGCTTCCTCACCGGCTTCAGTCAGTCGCTCGAGACTGTAGTCCGCCACCGACTCCAGCAGCCGGTAACGGCCGGCGGCCGCCACGACGAGTGATTTGTCGACAAGGCTCAGGACGGTCTGCTCCGGCAGGCGGCTGACCGCGGTCGCCGCCTCCAGCGAGAAGGTGCCCGCATGCACGGCCAGCCGGCGGAGCATCATGCGCTCCTCCTCGTCCAGCAGGTCCCAGCTCCAGTCGATCGTTGCTCGCAGCGTCCGCTGCCGCTCCGGTACGCCGCGACCACCTGACAGGACGCGGAAGCGGTCGCTCAGCCGGTCCGCCAGACCTTGCACTCCGAGCGCCCGTACCCGGGTCGCCGCCAACTCCAGTGCGAGCGGGATCCCGTCGAGCCGCTGACAGATCGACTCGACGTTCTCGGTGACCCCTGCGCGCGCTTGGAAGAGCTTGATCGCCGCCGCGAGATCCAGCGGTGGTACGTCGAGCGCCCGTTCACCGGCGAGACCCAGTGGCTCCCGGCTCGTCGCCAGTACGCGCAGCCCCGGTGCTGCCTCGAGCAAGCGTCGTACGAGGTCTGCGAGGTCCAGATGCTCGCAGTTGTCGAGGATCAGCAGGAGCTGCCGAGTACTGAGTGAGTCGACCAGACGCGGGAGGAGGTCGGTCGACTCGTCCCGGATGTCCAGCACAGTGGCGAGTGCCTCCAGTACGTCGTCCTGCCGCTGGGATGCGAGTTCGACCAGGCGTACGTCGCCCTGGTGGTGGCGGCCGAGTTCCAGCGCCAGACGGGTCTTGCCGACGCCGCCCGGACCTACCAGCGTGAGCAGGCGGTTGGCCGCCAGCAAGTGTTGCGCCTCTGTGAGTGCCTCGTCCCGGCCGATGAGGTCGTTGATCGGCGCCGGCAGTGCTGCGGAGTTCCGCAGCACAGGGTCGTGCCGGAGGATCGCCTGATGGAGCTCCGTCAGCTCCGGACCAGGGTCGGCACCGAGCTCTTCGGCCAGCGTCTCCCGAAGTTCGGCGTACGAGCGCAAGGCCTCGTCCTGCCGTCCGGCGCGGTAGAGGGCCCGCAGGTGTACGGCGCGCAGCCGCTCGTGGAGGGGATGTCGCCGGACCAGTTCGGTCGTCTCGGGCAGGACATCCTCACCCCGGTCGGCCAGCTCCTCGAGCGCGGTGAGGCGGATCTCCTCGAGCCGGTCCCGAGCAGCCCGGGCGAATTCGTGGTCCGGGACGTCGGCGTACGCGGTGCCGTGCCAGAGAGCGAGCGCCTCGCGCATCCGGCCGGCCGCGACCAACTCCTCGAACATGTTGCTGTCGACAACCTCCGCGGCGAGCGTGTAGCCGGCCGGTCCATGGATGACGAGCCCGCGACTGCCGGGCTCGGCCCGGTCGAGCGCCGTACGGAGTTGGGAGATCCTCGCCTGCAGGGTGCCGGTCGCATTGCGCGGCGGGTGGTCGCCCCAGAGGTCGTCGATCAGGCGGTCCGCGCTGACCGGGCGACCCTGGTTCACCAGGAGGTCCAGGAGCAGCGTGCGGACCTTGGTGTCGGGGACCGTGACCGGGTCACCGGCGTCTGTCCGCACCACCAGCGGACCGAGTACCCCGAAGAACACCTCGCCACAGTAGCCGTAGCGAACCCGTAGCGAGCCTTCGCACGATCGGTCCATGAGTTCTCGAGAAGCAGTCACAGTGATCGGCCTCGGTGCGATGGGATCGACCATGGCCGAGGTCTTCCTGGCCGCCGGTCACCCCACCACCGTGTGGAACCGGACGCCGGGCAAGGCGGCCGGGCTGGCGGCCACCGAGGCGGCGACCGCCGCCGACGCGGTCGCCGCGAGCACCCTGGTCGTCGTCAGTCAGGTCGACTACCCGGCAATGGAGGAATCGCTGGCCTCCGCGGACCTGTCCGGGCGGGTCGTGGTCAACCTCAGCTCCGACAGCCCGGACCGGTTGCGCGCGGGAAGCGAGTGGGCGGCCGAGCGTGGTGCCACCCTGATCACCGGCGGCATCATGGTCCCGCCGCCGGGCATCGGCAAGCCCGGCGCATACGCCTTCTACGCCGGTCCGCACGACGTACTGGAGACGCATCAGGGGGCGTTGTCGGCGCTCGGCCGCGTCGACTATGTGGGTAACGACCCAGGTCTGGCGATGCTCTACTACCAGGCGATGCTCAATGTCTTCTGGACCACCCTGGTCAGCTACTTCCACTCGGTCGCCCTGGTCGGGACCGCGGGGATCAAGGCCGAGGACCTGCGCCCGTACGTCGCGACGATGCTCACCGATCTCACCGAAGACGGGCCGATGGGCTTTCTCCAGCTGCTGACCGCAGCCGTCGACGCAGGTGTCTATCCCGGCGGCCAGAACAACCTGCAGATGCAGGCGATCGGCAGTGAGCACGTGGTCGAGGCCTTCGAACAGGCCGGTCTGGACACCGGACTGCCACGCGCACTGGCCACCCTGTTCGCCCGCGCCGTAGCAGCCGGCCACAGCGCCGACGGTCTGGCCTCGCTGGTCGAGATGGTCCGCACTCCGGCCGCCTGAGTCCGCTACTCGCGAGCGGCGGCGGTCAAGGTGCATCGACCGTCGCCGCAGGCGCGCTGCAACCTGCCCCGAGAGATCGTCTCGATCAGTCCGATCACCCAGCACGTCGGGCAACCCTTCAGCGCGAGGATGCCGAGCGGCAGGAGCAGCAGGCTGACCGGTCCGGTCACGGGAAGCAGGGCGATCGCTCCGATCAGCCCGCCGAACCCGAGTGCACCGCGGGCCAGATGCCGCGGTACCGACGTACTGGCAAAGCTCATGGTCGTCCTCCCTCGAGTGTGTGCCGCACTGCTGAGCGGGCTCGGTGCAGGCGGGACTTCATTGCGGCTGTGGTGAGGCCCAGGGCGTCGGCGACCATGCGTCCGCTGTAGCCCTGGACGTCGCGCATGATCAGTACGCCGCGTTGGTCCGCGGGCAGTGCGGCGACCGCGGCGGCGACCGCACTCGCCTCCAGTCGCTGCAGTACTTCGTCCTCGGCCGACAGCGTCGCCGTGTCCCCGGCCAGTGGTTGGTCCGACAGCATCGTGCGGGCGCGCCGCAGGCATTCGTTGCGGACGATGCGGAACATCCACGAGGCAAGGGCTCCGGTAGCCCGGAGCATGCCGATCTTGCGGTACAGGATGATCAACGCCTCCTGGGCCGCGTCCTCCGCGTCCTCGGGCGTGGCGCACAGGGAACGGGCGAAGCGCCGTTTCGGGTTCGAGCCTGTCACCAGCGCGGTGAGCGCGTCGACGTCACCGTCCTGCGCGGCGACGATCAGCCGGTCGTCGGGCCAGGCCGAGTCAGCCACGAGCCCGCCCGCGACGGAGGACGACGACGGTACAGGTGCAGAGCAGTGCCGCTGCGGCAACGACGGCGACGACGATCCTCACGGTGGTCATGACGGTCTCCAGGTTCTGCCCGGCAGGGTGCCGGCACAGGAGTAAGAGGCAGCGCCCGGGCGAAAGGATTCGCGGCTGAAGGACACTTGAGCTTGTTCACATGGGCTGGGGGCAACTATCACGATGTGGGTGAGCAACGCCGACGACACGCCGGAAATCGGACAGGACCGGGTAAGTTCACTCTCATGATCATCGTGACAGCTGCACTGAAGGGCGGGGTCGGAAAGACAACCACGTCGGTGTACTTGGCCGCGCTGGCATCTTCCAACCGTCGCACAGCAACCCTGGTCGACGCCGATCCACAAGGCAGTGCCGCCGACTGGGTCGACTCCTCCGAGGACGACCATCTGAACAGGATCGAGATCGAGGAGGCTCCGACCGAGCGGCTGCTGAACAAGGCACTGGACAAAGTGCCGCCCGAAGGCATCGGCATCGTGGACATGCCGCCGTCGCACGAGCGGCTGCTGAACAAGGCCCTCGAGCGAGCCCGGATCGTGGTCATCCCGACCCGGATCGGCGGAGTGGAGACGCCCCGCGTCAAGGCGGTCCTGGAACTGGTTCCGGACGGCGTCCCGTCAGGCCTGGTGATCTGCTCGGCCCGGACGTACACCCGGAGCTATCAGGAAGCGATGCAGCAGTACGCCGAGGAAGGCATCCCGGTCTGGGGCACGATCCCGGAGCGCGTGTCGATCACGGCCGGCCCCAGCGGCCCGCTCGCCGCCGACGGCCTGGAGTCCTACAAGAAGGTCTGGCGCAAGATCCTGGCCGCGGCCAGGACCTGAGGTTCGTGAGAGCCCGGGCGCACGGTGCGGCTGTGTGCCCGGCTCAGCGGTTGAGTGGCGGTTCGCCGCGGACGTAGGAGCGGATCACCGTGGCGGCCGCGCCGCGCGCCCAGTCGTCGAAAGTGTGCGAGCGCAGCATCAGGCGGCAGTCGCCGGCGGCGCCGAACGCATGCTCCGCGAAAGTCCGCCGCAGTCGCTCCTCGTACAGGTCGTACTCCGCCACGCCCTCGCCCGCGATCACCACGAGCTCCGGCCCGACCAGGTTCACCATCGCGGCCAGCGCCGCACCGATCACCTCGCCGGCCCGGTCGAACGCCTCGCGCGCATGTTCGTCGCCTTCGTGCGCGAGCTTGATCGCCCCGGCCAGATCCAGGTCAGCCCGCCCGGTGGTCTCCCGGGTCCGGGCCAGGATGGCATCGGACGAAGCGACCGTCTCCACGCAGCCGCGCCGGCCGCAGGTGCAGACGAGGTCACCGGGGGCCAGCGGTAGATGGCCGAGTTCGCCGGAGACGCCGTACGCCCCGGACACGACCTCACCGTTGATGTAGAGCCCGCATCCGATGCCGGACCCGATCGTCACGACCGCGAATGAGTCGGCGTCGACGCCGACCCCGAACCAGTGCTCGGCGACGGTCAGCGCCCGTACGTCGTTCGTCACCACGACCGGGACCCGGAGCCGCTGACCCATCAGCTCCGCGACCGGCACGTCGCGCCAGCCCATGAACGGCGAGTCCCGGACGACCCCGTGCGCAGCGTCGACGTCGCCGGACACCGCGACACCGATCCCGACCAGTGGTCCGGCCATCGCCTCACCTGTCTTGAGCGAGGTGATCAGTTCCCTGGAAAGGTCGGCCAGTTGGTCGATCACTCGCTCGGGCGTCGTGTCCTCGAGCCGTTTGTGCCGGACGGTCAGGATCCCGGCGGTGAAGTCTGTGGTCACGCCGATCAGGCTGGTCGGGGTCACCTTCAACCCGATCAGCGAGACACTCTCGCGGACCACGGTCAGCGGGCTCACCGGCCGGCCGATGCCGAGCTGGCTGTCCTCCGCCGGCACGGGTGCCTGGTCGGTGACGAACCCGGTCTCGATCAGCGGCGCGACGGCCTTCGTGACGGCCGCCTGGGACAGTCCGGTCCGGCGCGCGATCTCCACCCGCGGGATCGGGCCCTGAGTCAGAATCCTGGTCAGCACCTCGACTCCCGCCGGCGTGGCCAGGGGGAGCGGACGATGAGGACGCAGCGGCACGAGAACAACCTACCGGCGCGTCACTACCGCCGCTTCGATTTCTCCCAGTGTTGGCGACGTGAGGGCCCACCGGATGGTCCTGGTCAGGCCGTTGCCGGCGGCGCGTACGACGGTCCGCTCGGCGAGCGGGAGGTACGGCAGCCGCAGCGGCAGCCGGGTCCACCACGGCAGCAGACCCACCGCGGCAGCCGTGAGTACGCCGTACGCCGGGCGCGCGGCCCACGGCACCGGTGGGTGCACGAGCATGAACCGGGCGGCCTGGCGGGCTTCGGTCGTGCCGCGCAGCTCCGGCTGGTACGCCGTCAGTGTCTGCCGCAGCTCGGCCACGGTGGTCGGTGGGTCGATGACTCCGAGCTTGCGGGCCACGAGTGCCGCGTCTTCGACGTACAGGTCCTGCTCCTCGGCGTTCAGCGGTGCGACGCCGTACTGCTGGTGGGCGGCAAGGAAGCTGTCGACCTCCGCCACGTGGACCCACTTGAGCAGGTGTGGATCGGAGGCGCGGTACTTCACCCCGTCCGGACTGGTCCCGCGGACCCGCTCGTGCACGGACTTGACCCGCGCGATCGCCTCCTCGGCATCCGGGATCGCGCCGTACGTCGTGATGGCCAGGAAGTAGCTGGTCCGGCGCAGCCGGCCCCACGGGTCGCCGCGGTAGCCGGAGTGGGCCGACACCGCGGCCATCGCGAGCGGGTGCAACGACTGGAGGAGCAGAGCCCGGAGTCCACCGGCGAACATCGAGGCGTCGCCGTGCACCCGCCGGATCGGGCTGTCCGGGGCGAACCAGCGGGGACCCGGCGTGTTGTGGACCCGGTTGCGTTCGGCGCGCGGGTCCGGACCCGCCACCTTGGTCATGATCAGCTTCGCCAACCCGTCCCGCAGCGGGTCCAGCGGTCCAGCAGTGGTGGCGGCCATACAGTCAGTCTC
This sequence comes from Kribbella sp. NPDC049227, assembly GCF_043197265.1. Taxonomy (NCBI): domain Bacteria; kingdom Bacillati; phylum Actinomycetota; class Actinomycetes; order Propionibacteriales; family Kribbellaceae; genus Kribbella; species Kribbella sp. NPDC049227. The sequence continues at coordinate 662,577 of NZ_JBICST010000004.1, forward strand.
CCCCTAGGCCCCAACCCGTCAGCCGGCGTACTCGTTCTCCAGGAGGGAGTAGAGCAGGGAGTCGCGCCAGGCGCCGTTGGTGAAGACATGGTCGCGGAGGTGACCTTCGTAGGTGAAGGCGAGACGCTTCACCACAGCGATCGAGGCCTCGTTCTCGGGGCCGATCGCGGCGGTCACGCGGTGCCGGCCCTGGGTGGTGAACGCGAAGCGCAGCATCACCCGGGAGGCGTCGGTGGCGTAGCCGTGCCCCCAGTGGTCGGCGTGGATGGCGTAGCCGAGCTTCGCTCCCCACGGCCCGCTGGGCGCCAGCCGGGCGAAGCCGATCACCCGGTCGTCGTCCCGGCGGGTGACGGCGAGCATGTGATCCGGCCGGTCGTCCCGGGCCGACCGTTCGATGATGCCGGCCAGCGCCTCGGCCGCTTTGGCGCGGTCGTAGCTGTCGAAGGCCATCCAGGTGGTCACCCTGTCGTCACCGGCGACGGCCAGATAGTCGTCCAGATCGGTGGGGCGGAATTCGCGCAGCGTGGTCAGGTCGCCGATCAGTGGATCCATCCGGGCGGCTACCGGGGGAACGTCTGCATCGGGGTCCGGGTGAACATCTCGATCTCCTCCTGCAGCTCCCGGGCGTCGTCCGCGCGCCCGGACTGCCGCAGCGCCTGGTGGACCCGGCGGGCCGAGTGCACCACGCCGTTGATCCGGCGTTCGGCCGGAAGGCCCAGCACCGGCGCGATCGCGTCGGCCGCACCGTCGAGCTCGCCACTGGCGATCCGGTTGATCGCCATCGCGGCCTGGCTGCCCGCGGCGTCGCCGAAGGCCCACTCCGGGTGGTTCTGGTCGGTGTAGGCGTCGACCGCCTGGCTCGAGTACCGCGTGGCCTGGTCGACTTCACCGGGCAGCCACGCCAGCGCGTCGGCCGCGTAGTACAGCTGCCGGTGCCGGCCGAAGGTGCACAGGCCGCCCATGTCGTCGAGGTCGTCGTTGCGCACCGTGTTCCAGGCCTCTTCGGCCCGCTCGAGCGCGGCCCGAGTGGCCTCCGGGTTGCCCAGCGCGGCCCAGGCACGGGCCTCGCTCACGGGCAGCCAGACGCTGGTGGTGCTGTTCGCCTGCTCGGCGTACCCGGCGCCGAGCTGTGCGTACCGGACGGAGTCGTGGGGGTTGCCGGCCCAGTAGGACACCAGCGACTGCAGGCCGCGCACCCAGGCGCGCAGGCCGTGGTGGTCGGCGTTGTCGGCGCAGAGGAAGGCCGTCCGCGCCTGGGTCAGGGCGGCATGGGGGTTGCCGAGGTCGTGGGATGCCTTGGCCAGCAGACCGCCGGTCACGCCACCGAGGAAGTACAGCTGCCGCAGGTGTTCCGGGCGTTGCCTGCTCTCCAGCAGCGCGAAGACCAGGTCCTGCGTCTCGACCAGCTGGCCGAGGATTTCTGGCAGCGGACGCTGCGGGTAGGCCTTCGCGACGTGACGCACGTCGTCGTACACCTGTTCCATGGCCTCGCTTCCGAGACCGGACTGGGCCGCGAGGGCAAACGCCCTCGCTCGGCTGGCAGCCATGTCGAGAACCTCCATCTCATTACCTGTCGTGATCCGTCCACTCGCGGCAGGTGCCGGCACCACCTGGGATGCCTGCTCGGGGACGTACGGCGAGAAGAGTTCCTCGACCGGCTTGCCGAACATGCGTTGCAGGGTGCGCCGGGTCTGAGGAGTGGTCCCCGCGCGCTCGCCCGATGCGAGGCGCCGCAGGTGCCGCTCGGTGATGGTTCCACCCAGCTCGACGAACTCGGCGACGATCTCGGAGTAGGTCTGGTTCCGGCGCTGGATCAGGTGCGCCAGGACCGTCTTTGGCGTGTACCTCCCCGCCATCGTTCCTCCCGTTCACGTCAGATCAGACGTTGTCTCGACTGATGCCCCACGACAAGGTGCGGTCCCCCAGATGTCCGCGAGAGGTCCGGAAGAGGTCCGGCAAAGGTCCGGTCCAGGTCCTAGAGCGGTCACGTTGGGCTCGTGCACCATTACTGCCATGACAACCAGTAAGTCCAACTGGTTGCAAGGGCTCAGAGTTACGGGGTGAGAAGTAGTGACCATCGCGGAAATGACGTCGAGACAGCACCGGCGCCGAGTTCGGGTCTGGTTCGGCGAGCACGTGATCGCTCAGTACGTCGCGGAGGCGCCGTTGGCGGCCCGCTACGAGCAGGCGATGCGGCGCCGTTTCGCCGGTCTCCGAGTCACCAACGACGTACTCGGCCCGCTCGACAGCACCGACTGAAACACCGTGACCTTCCGGGTCCTCCTCAGACCCGGTTCGCTGCGCCCTGGGGTCTCCTCACGCTCAGGGGCAGCTCTGGAAGGTCCGAGACACTCCTCAGTCCCGGACGAAACCCAGGTGTGGTCCGGAGCACTCCTCAGCTCCGGACCACACCGCCCATCGACCCGGCTGGGCCTGGCGGTTGAGCTCCCTGTATCACCGCCGCCCAGCCGTTCCAAACCACCTCCTGGCCGACACCTCGGGCCAGGCCGGGCCGAGTGTCCTGGGCGGTAGGACACCGGTGGCTCTTGACACCTCACCGAGAGCCACCCCCTGAGGTGGCCGGCTCCGCTGTGTGACCGCCGCGCCTGGGCGATCACACAGCGGAGCCTTTCCATTGGGGCCGGGGCGGTGTTCGGAGCTGAGTCGATGGCGGGTTGTTTGATCGCTGGCGGCCTATCGGACGCCATTCACGAAATAACCCGCCAGCGGAGCCCGTCCGTGGCCGCGGCCCTCGGCGTCGACCGACCCCGGGCGAGCCGGCTGGACGGACGCGGAGCGGGAGACCTTCGCGGACCTGTTGACCCGGTTCGTGAGCGGTTTCGACCGGCTATGACCGCTGGATGTCCGCTTCGGGTCCGGTGATGTAGACCGCGAACGGCGCGTTCGGGTGGACCTCGGCCGAGCCCTCGACCAGCCCTTCGTAGCCGGCTTCACCCACGTAGGTCATCCCGAGCCGCTCCATCACCGCCCGGGACGCGCTGTTGATCCGCTCGGTGAACGCGACGACCGAGCTCGCACCGAGTGTGCGGAACGCGAAGTCCAGTCCGGCCCGGCCGATCTCGGTCGCGATGCCCTGGCCGCGGTACGCCGTGAGCACACTCCACCCGAGTTCGAGCCGATCGGTCGCCCACTCGGGCCCCACGAGCGCGGCCATCTGCTCTGAGTCCCCCAGACGCGAGAGTCCGCCCCGACCGACCATTGCACCGGACGTCCGGTCGTAGGCCATCCACTTGCTGACGCCGTCGCGCTCCCATGCCTCGTGCATCCCGGTGGCTCGCTCGAGCGACTCCTCGGCGGACCAGGTGCCGGCGAACCAGCGGGCGACCCACGGATCGGCGTGCAGGATCTCGAGGTCCGCGGCATGTCCGGGCAGGACGTCGCCCGGCGCGGTCATCGGTTCGAGCCGGAGGCGCTCGGTGAACCGGGTGCGGACGGCCTGCGCCACGATGTCGCGCAGCCTCCGGTCGACGTCGGTGCGGCCGACCATCAGCAGTTCGAGGTCGTCCGGCCCGACCCAGGCCGACGCGTCGTGCTTGCCCTCTTCCAGTCGCGGGCGGCTCAGGTCCCCGTCGACCGTGATCAGGTAGTCGAGCTCACGCCGTACCCGGCCCTCGTACTCCCACTCCCAGTCGGCGACGGTCCAGAGGATGTCGCGGACCTTCCAGCCGGTCTCCTCCTCGACCTCCCGCGCCAGCGCCTGCTCCGGTGACTCTCCCGCTTCCAGATGCCCGCCGACGATGTCCCAGATCCCCGGCAGCAACCGCCGGTCCGCCGTACGCCGCTGCACGTAGACACGCTGCTGCTCGTCCCGGATCAAGGCACCCACACAGTCGACTGCACGCATACCAGCAACCTAGCCCGGCCGGAGGCCCTGACGTTGACGGAGCTTCACCTCTGCGGGGTGAGGACTGCCGGGGTGAGTGCCTGCGACGGTCGGGAGACAAAGGTCGTCGACTGCGGGCTGGAGCGAAACATGTCGAGTGCGGGTACTGCGGATTCAGGACTGTCGACCGAGGAGTTGCAGGAGGCGATCGCGTCACTGTCGTCCCCTGACACGGTGGAGTCGCCGTTCGGCCGGCTCGACTTCTTCGACGGACTCCCTCGGCCGGCCACGGTGTCGACCGCGTACGACGCGCTCGATCTGATGCGCGGCATCGAGGTGTTCCTCAACGCCGTCCCGGGTGCGTCGCTGGTCGCGATGCGAAGAGGTCTGCGGTCCGCGGGGATCACGTCGCCCGGCATCATCGGGATCACGGATCCGCGAGCCAACTCGCAGAGTCTCTTCCTGACGCCGAACACCGAGACCACCTACGGGACCACGTTCCTGGATCTGAAGGCCTGGGGTCCGACGGTGATCGAGGCGCCCGCGGAATCGCTGTGCGTCGTCGACGACTTCTGGTTCCGGTACGTCGCCGACATGGGCATCGCCGGACCCGACCGGGGCCTGGGCGGGAACTACCTGTTCCTGCCACCCGGGTACGACGGCAAGATCCCGGACGGCTACTACAGCTACTACTGCCCGACGTACTCCAACTGGGTCGTTCTCCGTGCGCTCGGCGGAGTACCGGCGATGAAGCAGACTCGGATCTACCCGCTGTCGCAGGCCGGCGCACCCGAGGACAACCAGTTCGTCAACCTCGCCGACGAGATCATGAACACGGTGCATGGCAACGACTTCTCGTTCTTCGAGGAGGTCGCCGAGCTCGTCCAGGAGGAACCTGTGGACGCGCTCGACCCGGAGCGGGCCGGACAGCTCGCGGCGATCGGGCTGGTGAGCGGGCAGCCGTTCGCGCCGGACGCGCGGATGCGCGGGATTCTCTCCAGGGCGGCCGAGATCGGCGCCGGGCTGGCGCGCACGATCGCGTTCGCTCCGCGGGATCCCGAGGCCGAGCTGTACGGATCGTGGAAGAACGGCTTCGTCGGCGGCAGCTACGAGTTCCTCCGCAACGGCGCCCGCCTGCTCGATGCGCGCACCCAGTTCCACTACCTCGCGACGGTGGTGACTCCCGCGATGGCCCATGCCCGCGTCGGAGCGGGCTCCGCCTACGCGTACACAGTCCACGACAGCAACGGAGACCTGCTCGACGGCTCGCGGAACTACCGGCTGCACGTCGACCCCAACCCGCCGGCGAAGAACTTCTGGGCCGTCGACGTCTACGACTCCCAGACCCGCTCCCTGCTCCAGGTCCCGTCGACCATCTGGCCCGCGCTGGCGAGCAACTCCGGAACGCTCCAGGCCAACGCCGACGGATCGCACGACCTGTACTTCGGGCCCACCGCTCCGCAAGGCAAGGAGTCGAACTGGGTGGAGACCATCCCCGGCAAGTCCTGGTTCCAGCTGTTCAGGCTCTACGGTCCGCTCCAGCCGTGGTTCGACCAGACCTGGAGACTCAACGAGTTCGAGCCCGTCGACTGAGGCCGGCAATCACCTGTGCTCCACCGCGGTTTTGATCGATCTTGTTCGTAAGTAGGGTGTTGTGCGACGCAACAAGCGATTTCGCGAGGAGTGGTGATGTCGGCGCCCAACATTCTGCTGATCGTGTCGGATGACCATGGGTATGCGGATCGGAGTGCGCTGGGGGTGCACTCCGCGGTGCGGACGCCGGGGCTGGATCGGCTGGCCAGCGGTGGGGTCAGCTGCTCGAGTGCCTACGTGACCGCGCCGATCTGTAGTCCGTCGCGGGCGGGGATCATCTCGGGGCGGTACCAGCAGCGGTGGGGTGGTCAGTGGTTCGACTCGGCCTCCTTCGCACCGGACGACGTACCGAGTCTGGCTGAGCTGCTGCAGGAGCGCGGCTACCGGACCGGGTACTTCGGCAAGGTCCACTACGGCGGCGAGAACGTCGGGGACCGGGCCTGCCCACCACAGCACGGCTTCGAGGAGACGCTGTACGGCCTGGCCGGGCAGTCGCTCGGCCGGCTCAACTACCTGCACCACTCCGAGCAGTCCCAGAGCGAGTACGGCGCCGATGCCGCCAAGTACATGGCGGTGCAGCCACTGTTGTCCGGTGACGAGCCGGTCGAGCATGAGGGCTTCCTGACCAGCGAGCTCGGCCGCCGCGCCGCGGAGTTCATCGAGGCCGAGGACGAACGCCCGTACTTCTGCATGCTCGCGTTCAACGCGGTGCACAACTTCTGCTGGCAGTTGCCCGCCGACGAACTCGCCCGCCGCGGCCTGCCGGAGTACAACGACTGGAAGCCGGAGTCCGGACGCACCTACACCGAGTGGTACGACGATGTCATCGTGCCCAACCTCCCTCACGGGCGCGAGTACTACCTGGCGCAGCTCGAACTGATGGACGCCGAGATCGGGAAGCTGCTCGACCTGCTCGACGCCACTGGTCAGGCGGACAACACTCTGGTCGTCTACACCACCGACAACGGTGGCTCGACCTGCAACTTCGCCGACAACACTCCACTGCGCGGGACGAAGTACACGGTCTGGGAAGGCGGCATCCGGGTCCCGATGCTGTGGCGCTGGCCCGAGCGGCTGCCGGCCACGCAGCAGACGGATGCACTGGTCAGCACGCTGGACCTCGTGCCCACCCTGGTCGCTGCCGCAGGTGGTGAAGCCGAGTCGGATGGTGTCGACCTGCTGCCGGTGCTCACCGGCGAGACCCAGTGCGCTCACACGGCCCTGCACTGGGACTGCGGCTTCCAGTGGGCCGTCCGATCCGGCGACTGGAAGCTCAGCTGGGTCGACAGCGACAGCCCGTCCGTCGCTCACCTCAGCCAGTACGAGCACGCCCCGATGGGCTCCGGCTGGCAGTTGACCGACCTCGCCGCCGACCTGGGTGAGCAGCACAACCGGATGACCGACGAGCCCGAGATCGCCCAACGGCTCCGAGCACTGCACGCCACCTGGCGCACCGAGGTCGGGCTAGACCCGGCTGGGCTGCTCGGGGATCCGGTTCGGCATGAAGAGAACGGCAGCGACGAGTAGGACGGCGGCTCCGGCGGCGCCGTAGTAGACGTCGTGGATCGCCGGGGCCAGGACGTCGCCGGGCAGCGTCTCGAGATCGGCGTGGTCGTCGCCGAGACGTGCGGCGACCACACCGTTGGCCACGGCGCCGAAGGCGGCCACTCCGATCGCGCTACCGACCGATCGGGCGAACATGTTCGCGCCCGTCACCACACCACGTGTCTGCCACTCGACCGACGACTGCGCCGCCACGACCGACGGCGACGCGGAGAAGCCGAGTCCGATGCCGATGACGAAGCAGGCAGCGGCCAGGTGCAACACAGAACTCTCGGGTCCGACCGTGAGCAGCAGCCCAGCGCCGATGACCACGATGCACGCTCCGAACAGCATCGTCGTACGGAACCCGAGCCGCAGGTAGATCCGCCCGGCCACCGAGGCAGCGATCGGCCACCCCAGCGTCATCGCGGCCAACGCGAACCCGGCGACCAGAGCCGACGTACCCAGCACGCTCTGGGCGAAGAGCGGGACGTACGTCGACAGGCCGATCATCAGCACGCCGATCAGAAGGGCCGCCGAGTTGGCGGAGTTCAGGACGCGCCGGCCGAGCACCCACAGCGGGAGCACCGGCTCGGCCGCGCGGCGCTCGACGACGACGAACGCGGTCAGCAGGACGACCGCACCGGCCAGGATCGCGATGCTCGCGGTCGAGTCCCAGGACCACATCACGCCGCCCTCGAGCAGGCCGAGCAACAGCATCGAGCCGCCGACCGCGAGCAGCACCGCACCGGCGTAGTCGATCCGGTGGCTGGTCCGCGGTACGACGTTCTCGTGGAAGCGACGCACCAGCGCCCAGGCTGCGGCGATGCCGAGCGGGATGTTCACGAAGAAGATCCAGCGCCACGAGATGAAGTCGGAGAACACCCCTCCGAGGGTCGGGCCGACGAACGACGAGATCCCCCACACGCTGGCGAGGTAGCCCTGGACCTTGGCCCGCTCGGCCACCGTGTAGATGTCGCCGACGATCGTCATCCCGATCGGCTGGATCGCGCCCGCACCGAGTCCCTGGATCAGCCGGAACGCGATCAGCGCCGGCATGCTCCAGGCGAACCCGCACAGCACCGAGCCGAGCAGGAACAGCCCGACGCCGACCAGCATGATCGGCTTGCGGCCGCGCAGGTCGGCGAGCTTGCCGTAGATCGGCACCGAGACGGCCTGGGCCAGCAGGTAGATCGAGAACAGCCAGGGGAACTGGGTGAACCCGCCGAGGTCGTCGACCACCGACGGAACGGCGGTGGCCAGGATGGTCGCGTCGATCGCCACCAGTCCCACGCTCAGCATCACCGCGAGCAGGATCGGTCCCCGCTCCGACCGAAGCCCCACACTCGCCCGGTCGATCCGCTCAGTAGTCATGACAAAGGTCAATCTAACTGCCGGGACAACGATTCCCGCAGCGCCGGATCGCCAGATGGACGCGCACTAGGCCAGGCACGGTCGGCTAGTACGCGGCTACGCTCCGGGGGGTGAGGATTCGGGATGGGATGCTGCGTGCCGTCGTGCTCGTGGTGACCGTGTCGCTCACGCTGGTGCTGCTGCCGATCGCGATCAACGTCGGCACCGGTGGCACCGCACCCGGCTTCCTGGCGCCGTACGCGGACTGGACCTGGCCGGTGATCGGTGCGCTCTGGTTGGTCGCGATCGTCACCGCGCTGTTCGAGGTCCGCAGCCGACGGCTGCCCACCGTCTCCGGCCGCTCCGCCGACCAGCCGCGCAACCGGCCGAACGCGCTGGCTCGCGTCGACCGCTACCTGTCCCAGCGCGTGGCCGGGTCACTCGCATCCCGCACCCGCATCGCGCTGGCCCTCGAGGAGCGTCCCGAAGCCGTCATCCGCCCGTACGACCTGCTGGTCCAGCCACTCGACAGCTCGCCCCGACCGGTCTCCGACGACACCGACATCGCCACGGTGTTCGACCAACTGCAGGACTCGATGCTGATCCTGGGCGCACCGGGCGCCGGCAAGACCACGCTGCTCCTGGAGCTCGCCCGCGCCCTCGCCGAGCAGGCCCACGCAGACGAGAGCAAGCCGATCCCGGTCCTGATCGATCTGGCCGGCTGGACCGCGCAGCCGTCGCGGAAGGACGACGACGAACCGCAGGACAGTCCGCTCCTGGCCGGCTTCGTCCGTTGGCTGCTGGGTGAGCTCAACACCCGCTACGGCATCCCGGCCGCCGTCGGCCGCACCTGGCTGCGCCGCGGTCGCCTGGCACTCCTGCTCGACGGTCTCGACGAGATCGCCAAACCGAGCCGCGCCAAGCTCGCACCGGTCCTCGAAGAGCTCCGCCGCGGCTACCTGATCGGCAGGCTCGCCATCACCTGCCGCACGCAGGACTACGAATTGCTCCCTGACCAGCTCAGCCTGCACGGCGCTGTGCACATCAGGCCGCTCACCAGGCAGCAGGTGCTCGACTACTTCGCCGCTGTCGGTCCGGACCTGGACGGTGCGCGCGCAGCGATCGAGCAGGACGACGAACTGTGGGACCTGGTCAACTCACCGCTCATGCTGAACGTGATGATCCTCGCGTACCACGGCCGTGTGCCGGAGGAGGTCGTCGCCGGCGGTGTCGCCGACCTGCGCCGCGAGCTGTTCGACACCTACATCAGCGAGGTCCTGGCCAGACATCGCTCGACAAGTCGCCAGTACGACGCGAGGACGGCGGTCCGTTCGCTCTGGTGCCTGGCGTGGTGGACCCGCAGCCGCGCCGGCGACCGCACCGCCGTACCGCGGTGGCTGATCCCCAACGGCTGGTACGGACTGTCCCTGCCGGAGGTGGACTACCTGGCCCACGCGGTCAGCCTGCCCGCCATCTTCGCCGGGCTCGCCGCCGGTGCGATCCTCGTGACGCTCGCGCAGTACGGCGTACTGGCCGGGCTGGCCGTGGCCGGAGCGGCACTGCTGCTCGTGCACATCAAGCCGCATCCGTGGCAGGCGCTCATGACCGAAGGGCCCAAGCCGCAGCGGGCGGCACTGCTCGCGCTCACGCTCGTCCTGAGTACGGCGTGCACGGTCGTCCTGATCGTCGCCGTGATGGGACTGGTCGAGTTCCTGCCGGTGTGGCTGGCGCTCGGTGTCGAGGCGGCAGCGATCGCAGCGTCGTACGTCGTCGAGCAAGTGGTCTCGCACAGCAACAGGCGTCGGTTGCTGCTGGGAGTCCGGCTCGCTGTGGTGGTCGCGGCCGGCTGGTTGACGCTCAGCATCGGTGATCGGCCCGGCAGTTTCGCGACCGGTCTGGCGATCGGACTGCTCGTCGCGCAAGGCATCCGGCTGGTCAAGTCGCTACCGACCGACCACGTGGTTCAGCAGCCCGCTGGACATGGCTGGTGGATGGATCTGTGGGTGCTGGGCGGTGCAGTCGCCGGATTCCTGCTGGCCGTGGCACTCGGCGCCGATCTGACCTCCCCTGACCTCGAAGCGGTGGCCGGTGTGATCACCGGCGCTGTCGCCGCGAAGGCGTGGCGCCGTCGCCCACCGCTGTTCGCCGGACCGCTCTCCCGCCTGCTGCACGACTTCCTGATCCGCTGGACCGGGTACCTCCCCTGGCGCCGCCGCGCCTTCCTCCGGTACGCCGCCGACCGGTACGTGCTCGCCCGCACCGGACGCGGTGAGTACTCCTTCATCCACCTCCTTGTCCGCGACCACCTGGCCGAGTGCTCGCCCAACCACCTGGCCGAGAAGGTCGACCGCCGGATCGCCCAGCGGGCGGCTGCCGCTACCCGGTAGCGGGTTCGTTCAGCGCGAAGCCCATCAGGCAGCCGGTCAGGACCAGCGCGATCAGCGGGCTGAGCGCGACGCGCAGGGAGGTGTGTTCGGCGATCGTGCCGAGGACCGGGGTGGCGACTCCGCCGATGCTGACCGCGAGACCGAGCGTCATGCCGCCCGCGGTACCGACCCGGCCCGGGAGGAAGTCCTGGCCGAGGGTGACGTGCAGCGAGAACGGGATCGACATCGCGATCGCGGTCAGCGCGAGAAAGCCGAAGAACGCCGGACCGGGCACGAACACCAGCGCCGCGATGGCCGGCACGGCGACGGCGTACGAAGCCCGCATCGTCCGGACCCGCCCGTACCGGGTGGCGAACCGGCCGCCGAGCAGCGTGCCGAGGGCGCCGGCCGCGAACAGCACGAACAACGCCACCCCACCGGTCGTCGTTCCACCGCCGACCCGCTGGCCGGCGTACAGGGCGATGAAGGTGCCGAGCCCGACGAACACGATCGAGCGGCACACCATGATCGCCGACAGCCGCAGGAACGACGGCCAGTCGTCACTCCCGGGCCGATGCATTCGATTGCCTCCAGCAACCAAGCGTGCGGAGCGAACAGCCAGCCTGGTGATCACCGCACCGACCAGCGCCGGTACGATGAGCAGCGGAGTCAGCGACAGTCCACCCGCCGCCATGATCGGCGTGACCAGCACCGGCGCCAGTGCGAACCCGACGTTCCCGCCGACCGAGAACCAGCTCATCCCGACATGGCTGCCGCCACTCACCGCACGCGCCATCCGTGCCGCCTCCGGATGGTAGGCCGCGACCCCGAGCCCGGACAGCGCGGCCGCCAGCCAGCTGAGCAGGTACGTGTCGCCGACGCCGACCAGTGCGATCCCGAGTCCCGCCGTCGTCATCGCGACCGGGATCAGCCAAGCCAGCGGCCGCCGATCGGTCAGTACGCCGAACACTGGCTGCACCACCGAGGACAGCAGCGTCGCAGCCAACGTGATCCCGGACACCGCGACGTACCCGAGCCCGCGCTCGGCGACCAGGAACGGCACCAGCGCCGGTACGGCGCCCTGGTACACATCCACGCACGCGTGCCCGATCGCCATCAGCCCGATCGGTCGAAGTCTCAGCACACCGTCGATCGTTGTCGCGGACGCCGCTGTCTGGCTTCCGATAAAATGCCAACCTATGCCGGAAACCCGCCAGCTCCGTCCCGCGACCACCGGAATCCGGCCGATCCCGGCCGGCGGCGCGATCGAGGCGCACTGGCACGACCGGAACCAGATCGTGTACGCCGGCCGCGGCGTTCTCTCCGTGACCACCGACGCAGGCAGCTGGATCGTCCCGGGGACCAGAGCGATCTGGGTCCCGGCCGGCACCCTGCACGAGCACCGCGCGTACGGCGAGACCGCACTGCACACCGTGGGACTCGAGGAGAATCCACTGGGCCTCGCCGCACCATCAGCGCTCGTCGTGAGCCCACTTCTTCGCGAACTGCTCCTCACCTACACGACAGACGAAGCGGTGGACGCGGACGAACGGCGGCGGCTCCACCTGGTGCTGCTTGATCAGCTGAGGCGATCGCCCCAGCGTCCTACGTATCTGCCGACGCCCACCGACGCACGACTGGCCGCCGTCTGCGACCTGCTACGTGATGATCCTGCGGACCCCCGAACGCTGACCGAGCTGGGCCGGGAAGTCGGGGCGAGTGAGCGGACTCTCAGCCGGTTGTGCCGGACGGACCTCGGCATGACCTTCCCGCAATGGCGGACGCAGCTCCGGCTGCACCAGGCGCTCAGGCTCCTGGCGACCGGGGAGTCGGTGACCAGGGTCGCGCATCAGTGCGGCTGGGCGTCGACGAGTGCCTTTATCGACACCTTCCGGGCGGCGTTCGGTCACACCCCGGGAGCGCGCAGAGCCTGATCGAGGATGCGGCTCCACTGCCGGACGATGCCCTTGCGGCGTGCGCTGTCGTCCGTCAGCAGGTCGGCGAGTCCCAGCCCGCGTGCCATGTCCAGCACGCCCTGCACGGTCTCCCGTACTCCGGGAGTCCGTTCACTCACCTCCAGCACCTCCAGCAGAGCCCGGTGGGCCTGGCGTCCCACATGTGCTTCCAGCCGGACGATCTGCCTTCGCAGCGCGTCCTCCGTCGATGCAGCCACCCACAGGTGCAGCGCGGCCCGGAACAGTGGTCCGGTGTAGACGTCCGCCAGCATCCCGACGATCGCCTCGGTCCGCGCCGGGCCGCTGGGCAACGCCGCCGCCTGCGCCTTGATCTCCGCGAGCCGTATCTCGGTCATGTACTCGACCGCCGCCTCGAACAGGTCCGCCCGCGTCGGGAAGTGGTGCTGGGCGGCACCCCGCGACACCCCGGCCCGGGTGGCCACGACGCTCACCGTCGTCGCGGCGTACCCGACCTCGGCGAGCGACTCCACGGCCGCCTCGAGCAACCGCTGCCGGGTGGCCCGGCTGCGGTCCTGCTGGGGTGCCTTGAGGGCTTCACTCACGGGCGGCAGCCTCCCGCGCCCGCAGTTCACGCCGCAGGATCTTGCCCGACGCCGCCTTCGGCACCGCGTCGATGAACTCCACCTGCCGGATCTTCTTGTACGGCGCCACCCGGGCGGCGACGTAGTCGATCACGTCGTCGGCGGTCAGTTCGACACCGGGCATCGGCACCACGAACGCCTTCGGCACCTCGTTGCCTTCGGCCTGGACGCCGATCACCGCCGCGTCCGCGATCCGGTCGTCGGTGAGCAGCACGGCCTCCAACTCGGCCGGCGGCACCTGGTAGCCGTGGTACTTGATCAGTTCCTTCACCCGGTCGACGACGTACAGGTACCCGCGTGCGTCGATCCGGCCGATGTCGCCGGTGTGCAGCCAGCCGTCCTGGTCGACGGTCGCGTCGGTCTCCGCCAGGCGGCCCAGGTACCCCTTCATCACCTGCGGTCCGCGGATCCAGATCTCGCCGGTCTCATCGTCGCCCACATCGTTGCCATCGGCACCGACCAGTCGCATCTCGGTGGACGGGAAGAGCTTGCCGACGGCACCCGGCGGCGGCTCCGGGTCGTCCTGCGGCACGGCATGCGTACCCGGTGACAGCTCGGTCATGCCGTACGCCTGTAACACCGCGTGCAGCCCGAGCCGTTTCGCGCACGCCTCGGCCAGTTCGCCGTCCAGTGGTGCGGCCGCTGACGTCACGTGCTTCAGTGCGGACAGATCGACGCCGTCGACCGCAGGGTGTTTCGCCAGCGCCAGTACGACCGGTGGAGCCACGAACGCCCGGGTGATCCGTTGCTGGTCGAGCGTGGTCAGGAACTGTTGCAGCTCGAACTTCGGCAGCACGACCACGGTCGCGCCGAGGCGCAGCGGCAGGTTCATCAGCACCGACAGGCCGTAGATGTGGAAGAACGGCAGGATCGCGATGATCCGCTCGTCCTCCCCGAGCCTGATCATCACCTCGGCCTGCGAGATGTTGGTGGCGATGTTCCGGTGCGTCAGCATCACGCCCTTCGCCACGCCGGTCGTCCCGCTCGAGTACGGCAGTACGGCGACGTCGTTCGCCGGATCGATCATCACCTCCGGCTCGGGTGCGGTCGACGCGAGCAGCTCCATCACCGAGCGATACCCCTCGGCGCTGTCGCAGACGAAGATCTCGGTCACGTCGGTGCCCTCGATCGCCGCGGTCGCGGCCGGCAGGAACAGCGAGATCGTCACCAGCAGCTTCGCCTTCGAGTCGACCAGCTGCTTGTGCAGTTCGTCGGCGGTGTAGAGCGCGTTCACAGTGGTGACGGTCGCGCCGGCGCGGGTGGCGCCGTAGAAGACGACCGGGTAGAGGATCGTGTTCGGGCTGTAGAGCGCGATCACGTCGCCATGCCGGATGCCGAGCTCGGCGAGACCGGCCGCGACCCGGCGGGTCATCGCATCCAGCTGGGCGTAGCTGAGCTCCTTGCCGGTGACGCCGTCGACCATGGCCGGCCGGTCGCCGTACTCCTGGGCCCGGCCGAGGACGGCGTCGTGGATGGGTACGTCGAGGACCTCGACGGGTGGGAACTGGCTCGTGATGATCATCGGCGGGGATCCTCTCCTGGCCCGGTGGGTGATCAGACTGTGTCGGACCTAAGTGCCCGGCGCCGGAGATCCCTTGGCGCTTGCGGCGCCCAGGCACGCACCTCGCGGCGTTGGAGAAGCATCCACGATGCTCCGCATCGAGGACGCTTCTCCGCCTTGCGATGCACGCACCTGGACACCGCAATCACTCAAGGGACCTCCGACGCCGGACACTAGTAGGACTTGGGTAGCCCCAGCGAGTGCTGGGCGACGAAGTTCAGGATCATCTCGCGGCTCACCGGCGCGATCCGGGTGGCACGTGCGGCGGCGACCAGCGAGGCGACGCCGTACTCCACCGTCATGCCGTTTCCGCCGAGCGACTGGACGGCCTGGTCGGTCGCGCGGACCGCGACTTCGCCGGCCGCGTACTTCGCCATGTTCGCGGCCTCGCCGGCGCCCAGGTCGTCCCCGGCGTCGTACAGCGCGGCCGCCTTCTGCATCATCAGCCTGGCCAACTCGAGCTCGATCTTGATCTGCGCGAGCGGGTGCGCGAGTCCCTGGTGTGCGCCGATCGGAGCCTTCCAGACCTGGCGTTCCTTGACGTACGCGGTCGCCTTGTCGAGCGCGTGCCGGGCGATGCCGACCGCGAACGCGGACGCCATGATCCGCTCGGGGTTGAGCCCGGCGAACAGCTGCATCAGGGCGGCATCCTCGGCGCCGACCAGCGCCTCCCGCGGCAGGCGTACGTCGTCCAGGAACAGCGAGAACTGCTTGTCCGGGCTGATCAGATCCATCTCGATCTGCTGGAACTCCACGCCCGGTGCATCGACGGGGACGATGAACAGGGCCGGCTTGAGCTTGCCGGTCCGGGCATCCTCGGTGCGGCCGACCACGAGGACCGCCTGCGCGACGTCCAGGCCGGAGATGAAGACCTTCCGGCCGGACAGCGACCAGCCGTCGTCGGTACGGCGCGCGGTGGTGGTGATCTGGTGCGAGTTCGATCCGGCGTCCGGCTCGGTGATCGCGAACGCCATGATCGTCGTGCCGTCGGCCAGGCCGGGGAGCCAGCGCTGCTTCTGCTCGTCGGTGCCGAACCGGGAGATCACGGTGCCGCAGATCGATGGTGAGACGACCATCATCAGCAGCGGGGATCCGGCCGCGCCGAGCTCCTCCAGCACGATCGACAGGTCGGCCATCCCGCCGCCTCCGCCGCCGTACTCCTCGGGCAGGTTCACACCGAGGTAGCCGAGCTTGCCGGCCTCCAGCCAGAGCTCGGTCGTGTGCCCACCGGTCCGAGCCTGCTGGTTGAACCAGCCGTAGCCGTACTTCTTCCCGAGCTCACCCACCGCCTTGCGCAGCGCTCGGCGTTCCTCGGATTCCACGAAGCTCATGCTTCCTCCCCAACGACCGCCAGTACGGCGCCGACCTCGACTTGTTGACCTGCTTCGACTCTGAGCTCACTGAGCACGCCGTCGGCCGGGGCAGAGATGGTGTGTTCCATCTTCATCGCCTCCAACCAGAGCAGCGGCTGTCCCTGCTTCACCCGGTCACCCACCTGCACGCCGACCCGGATCACCGTTCCCGGCATCGGCGCCACCAACGATCCCGCGGAGACCTGCTGCGACGGATCCACGAACCGCTCCACCGGCGTCAACGCGACACTTCCCGCCGAGGAATCCACGCACACGAGTCCGTCATACACCGCCACGTCGAACGACCGGCGTACGCCGTCAACCTCCAGCACCACCCGCTCCGGCGTGGAGTCCACGAGCGTGATGTTGCCCTCGACAACCAAGCCGTCCCGGGTCAGCCGATACCCGACCTCCACCGTCGCATCACCGACGCGGTAGGCCTTCCGCTGCCGTTGCGACGGCACGTTCCGCCAGCCGCCAGGCACTGCCACGGGCAGCACCCGCCCAGCAGCATCCGCCAACGCGGCCGCCAACGCCGACACCTTCACCACCTGCGGATCCACTGGTCGGCCGATCCCGTGGCGCTCGAAGAACCCGGTGTCGGTCTCCCCAGCAAGAAAAGCCGGATGCCGCAAAACCCACATCAGCAGATCCCGGTTTGTCCCCACCCCATGAATCCGAGCCCGCTGCAACTCCCCAGCCAACCGCCGCGCCACCGCAGTCCGATCCGCGCCCGACGCGATCACCTTGGCCAGCATCGCGTCGTAGTACGGCGAAACCTCCGAACCAACCTCGACCCCGGAGTCCACCCGAAGCCCGGCCCGGCCGCCGCTTTCCGGAACATTCTCGCCCCCAGGCGGCGACTTCTTTCCGCAAACCTCGAACCGCCGGACCACTCCGGTCTGCGGTTGCCAGTCGTTGACCGGGTCCTCGGCGTACAGCCGGACCTCGATCGCGTGGCCGACTGTCGGGGGTGGCTCGGGCGGGAGGTGAGCGCCGGTCGCGACCGCGAACTGTAGTTCGACCAGGTCCAGTCCCGTGGTCTCCTCGGTGACTGGGTGCTCGACCTGGAGGCGGGTGTTCATTTCCAGGAAGTAGAACGCCCCGGACTCGTCCGCCAGGAATTCGACCGTGCCCGCACCCACATAGTTGATTGCGGCGGCGGCCTTGCGGGCCGCGTCGAACAACTCGGCTCGCAGGGACGGGATGCGGTCGACCAACGGCGACGGGGCTTCCTCGATCACCTTCTGGTGGCGGCGCTGGATGGAGCACTCGCGTTCGCCGACCGCCCAGATCGTGCCGTGCTGATCGGCCATGATCTGCACCTCGAGGTGCCGGCCGGCCGTGAGGTACCGCTCGCAGAACACCGTCCCGTCACCGAAGGCAGACAGCGCTTCCGCCGACGCGGCCTCGATCTCACCCGGCAGCTCCGCCAGCCGCGAGACCACCCGCATCCCACGCCCGCCACCGCCGGCCGACGCCTTCACCAACACCGGCAGGTCGTCCGCGGACACCTCGGCCGGCGTCAGCTCGGCGAGCACCGGCACCCCGGCGGCCGCCATCAGCTTCTTCGCCTCGATCTTCGAGCCCATCGACGAGATCGCGTCCACCGGTGGCCCGATCCACGTCAGCCCGGCGTCGATCACCGCCTGCGCGAACCCGGCGTTCTCCGACAGGAACCCGTACCCGGGATGCACCGCATCCGCGCCCGCCTTCAACGCGGCCTCGATCACCAGGTCACCACGGAGATAGGTGTCGGATGCCGCGTTCCCCGGCAGGTGCACAGCCGCATCCGCTTCACCGACGAACGGCATCGCGGCGTCGGCGCTCGAGTGCACCGCGACCGCCGACAGACCGAGCGACCGCGCGGTCCGGAAGATCCGCCGCGCGATCTCGCCACGGTTCGCCACCAGAACACTTGTCAGCATGGGCCTCTCACATCCTGAAGACGCCGAAGGAGGACGTGCCCTCCACCGGTGCCGAGTGGATCGCGGACAGGCAGATGCCCAGGACTGTTCGGGTGTCGCGAGGGTCGATCACGCCGTCGTCGTACAGGCGGCCGGACAGGAACATCGGCAGCGACTCCGCCTCGATCTGGCCCTCGACGTACGCGCGCATCGTGGCGTCGCCGTCCTCGTCGTACGGCTGGTTCTTCGCTGCCGCGGCGGCCCGCGCCACGATCGACAGGACGCCCGCGAGCTGCTGCGGACCCATCACCGCCGACTTCGCCGACGGCCAGGCGAACAGGAACCGTGGATCGAAGGCCCGGCCGCACATCCCGTAGTGGCCGGCGCCGTACGACGCGCCCATCAGGATCGAGATGTGCGGGACCTTGGAGTTCGCGACCGCGTTGATCATCTGTGCGCCGTGCTTGATGATCCCGCCCTGCTCGTACTCCTGCCCGACCATGTAGCCGGTGGTGTTGTGCAGGAAGATCAGCGGCGTGTTCGCGCGGTTCGCCAGCTGGATGAACTGCGCCGCCTTCTGCGACTCCTCGCTGAACAGGACGCCGCGCGCGTTGGCCAGGATGCCGACCGGATACCCGTGCACCGACGCCCAGCCGGTCGCCAGCGACGACCCGTACAGCGGCTTGAACTCGTCGAACACCGACCCGTCCACCACCCGGGCGATCACGTCCCGCGGATCGAACGGGATCTTCAGGTCCTCCGGAACGATCCCGAGCAACTCGTCCTCGTCGAACAGCGGCGAGGCGTACGCCGGAGCCGGCGGCGGACCGAGTTTGCGCCAGTTCAGCCGGGACACGATCTGGCGGCCGAGCCGGATCGCGTCCTGTTCGTCGACCGCGAAGTAGTCGGCCAGTCCGGACTTCCGGGCGTGCATCGAGGCGCCGCCGAGCGACTCGTCGTCGGCGTCCTCGCCGGTCGCCATCTTCACCAGCGGCGGACCGGCCAGGAACACCTTGGCTCCGCCGTCGACCATCACCACGTAGTCGCTCATGCCGGGGATGTACGCGCCGCCCGCGGTCGAGTTGCCGAACACCAGCGCGATCGTCGGAATGCCCTCCGCCGACAACCGGGTCAGATCGCGGAACATCGCGCCGCCCGGGATGAAGATCTCCTTCTGCGTCGGCAGGTCCGCACCGCCCGACTCCACCAGGCTGATCACCGGCAACCGGTTCGCCCGCGCGATCTCGTCCGCCCGCAGGGCCTTGCGCAGCGTCCACGGATTGCTCGCGCCGCCCTTGACCGTCGGATCGTTGGCCGTGATCAGACACTCGACGCCCGACACCACGCCGATCCCGGTCACCAGGCTGGCGCCGACGGTGAAGTCCGAGCCCCAGCCGGCCAGCGTCGACAACTCGAGGAACGGCGAGTCCGGGTCGAGCAGCAACTCGATCCGCTCCCGGGCGAGCAACTTGCCGCGCTTGTGGTGCCGGTCGACGTACTTCTCGCCACCACCGGCCAGCGCCTTGGCGTGCTCGGCCTCCAGCGCCGTCAGCTTCTCCAGCATCGCCTCGCGATTGCTCATGTGGTGAACCCCAGTCGTTTGGAGGCCAGGCCGGTCAGGATCTCGGTGGTGCCGCCGCCGATGGCGAGGATCTTCTGATCGCGGTACTGGCGTTCGACCTCGGCCTCCCGCATGTAGCCCAGACCGCCGTGCAACTGCAGCGCCTGGTCACACACCCACTGCCCGGCCTCGACTGCCGTGTTCTTCGCGAAGCACACCTCGGCGATCACGTCCTCGCCGGCGTCGGACCTGCGGGCGACCTCGTGGACGTAGACCCGGGCCACGTCGATCCGGCGAGCCATCTCGGTGAGCGTGTGCTGCACGGTCTGCCGCGAGATCAACGGCCGTCCGAACGTCTCCCGCGCCCGGCACCACTCCACGGTGAGGTCGAGTGCTCGCTGCGCTCCGGCGTACGCCTGCGTCGCGAGCGTCAGCCGCTCGGCCACGAAGTTCGTCGCGAGCTGGACGAACCCGGTGCCCTGGGCCCCGACCAGGTTGGCCACCGGCACCCGGACGTCGGTGAACGACAACTCGGCCGTGTCCGAGCACAGCCAACCCAGCTTCTCGAGCTTCCGGGACACCACGAAGCCCGGTGTCCCCTTCTCGATCACCAGCAGGCTGATCCCGTGGGCGCCCGGCCCGTCCGTCCGGACCGCGGTCGTGACGAAGTCCGCACGGCAGCCCGAGGTGATGTAGGTCTTCGCACCGTTCACGACGAACACGTCACCCTCGCGCCGAGCCGTCGTACGGATCGACGCGACATCCGAGCCGCCGTCGGCTTCGGTGATCGCCAGCGCGCCGATCAGAACCCCGTCGAGCGTCGGCCGGACCCACCGGTCGATCTGCTCCTGGTTGCCTGCCGCAACGATATGCGGAAGGGCGATCCCGCAGGTCAGCAGCGAGGCGACCAGACCGCCGGAGCCGCCGGCGTAGTGCATCTCCTCGACCACCGCGATCGCGTCCGGCAGCGAACCGCCGCCACCGCCGACCGCCTCCGGGAACCCGACGCCGAGCATCCCGATCTGGCCGGCCTTCTTGTGCAGCTCACGCGGCAGCTCGCCGTCCCGCTCCCACCGGTCCAGCTGCGGCAGCACCTCGGTCGCCATGAACCGCCGTACGGTCTGCCGGTAGTCGTTCACAGCAGCACCTCCGGTACGTCGATGTACCGGGAACGCAGCCATTCGCCGACCGCCTTCGCCTGCGGATCGAATCGCGCCTGCGAGGCGACGCCCTCACCCAGCAGTCCCTCGACGACGAAGTTGACCGCCCACAGATTCGGCAGCACATAGCGCGTCACGGTCAGCGACTGAGTCTCCGGGAGCAGCTCCTGGAACAGCTCGACTGTCAGCGTGTGCGCGATCCACCGCCACGTCTTCTCGTCCCGCACCCACACACCGACGTTCGCGTCCCCGCCCTTGTCGCCGGACCGCGCGCCGGCGATCCGTCCGAGCGGGACCTCCCGGGTTCGCGGACGCCCGCTGGACGCCAGCTGTGGCAACGGAATCGGCAGTTCGATGTCTTCGACCGGACTCAGGGGCTGCGTCTCCACCGCCGGCTCGACGACCTGCTGCGACCCGTCCGGCAGTACGACGGTGTGCTCCACCTCATGGATGTCGACGTACCCGGCCCGGAAGACGCCGTACGGCGATCCGTCGCCAGGCGGCGCGGTGACGTGGAAACCGGGGTAGCTCGCCAGCGCCAGCTCGATCGCAGCGCTGGAGAACGCGCGGCCGACGACCTTCGGATCCGGGTCCTTGACCGCACACCGGAGGAACACGCTGGCCTCCTCCTCGGACGCCGCGTTCGGCTTCTCGGTCCACGCGAGAGTCCACCGAAGGTCCGCCGGCCGCTTGGGCAGCGCCTGCTCGAGCTGCTGCTGAACCAGCTCGGCCTTCTCCTCCAGTTGCAGCCCGGTGAGCACGAAGTCCACCTCGTTGCGGAACCCGCCGACGCTGTTCAGCGACACCTTGTACGTCGGAGGTGGCGGCTCACCGCGGACCCCGGAGATGCGCACGCGGTCGGGTCCGTCCGTGTCGAGCTCGATCGTGTCCAGCCGCGTGGTCACGTCCGGACCGGCGTACCGGGCGCCCGTGATCTCGTAGAGCAGCTGTGCCTTGACCGTGTCGATCGTGACCGCGCCGCCGGTGTTGTCGTGCTTGGTGATCACGCTGCTGCCGTCGGCATGGATCTCCGCGATCGGGAATCCGGGCCGGCCGAGGTTGCGGATCTCGCTGAAGAACGCGAAGTTCCCGCCGGTCGCCTGGCAGCCGCACTCGATCACGTGACCCGCGGCCACGGCGCCGGCCAGTTCGTCGTACTGCGTCCGCTTCCAGCCGTGGTGGGCGGCGGCGGGTCCGACGATGACCGAGGCGTCGGTGACGCGGCCGGTCACGACGACGTCCGCGCCGGCTTGCAGTGCCTCGGCGATACCCCAGGCACCGAGGTAGGCGTTGGCGGTCAGCGGCTCGCCGAGGTCGAGCTCGGCCGCACGTGACAGGAGGTCGTCGCCTTCGACGTACGCGATCTTGGGGTGCAGTCCGAGGCGATCCGCGAGCTCCTGGATCGCCTGGGCGAGGCCGGACGGGTTCAGGCCGCCGGCGTTGCTGACGATCTTGACGCCGCGGTCGAGCGCTTCGCCGAGGCCGGTCTCCAGTTGCTTGAGGAACGTGCGCGCGTACCCGAGCGACGGGTCCTTCAGGCGGTCCCGACCGAGGATCAGCATGGTCAGCTCGGCCAGGTAGTCACCGGTCAGCACGTCGAGCGGGCCGCCGGTCAGCATCTCGTGGACCGCGCTGAAGCGGTCGCCGTAGAACCCGGACGCGTTGCCGATCCGGAGGGGCGCGGTCATCCGAACTGCCCTCGCTCCCGGCCCTTCCCCGGCAGCCCCGCGAACGCCTGGATGATGCCCAGCCACTCCTCCGCGTCCGCGCCCTCAGCCTGTACGGCGAGGTCGTCGCGATGCCGGCGCTGCGTCGCCAGCAGACAGAAGTCGAGCGCCGGGCCGCTCACCCGTTGCGCGGCGTCGTCCGGACCCCACGTCCAGGTCTGGCCGTCAGGCCCGGTGAGTTCCACGTGGAACGGCTCGGCCGGCGGGGTGCGATCGTTCAGCAAGTACGCGAAGTCGCGGGTCCGGACGGCCAGGTGCGCGACGTGACGCAGCCGGCTGCTCGGCTGACGATGGACGCCGAGCGCGTCGAACACGTCCTGGCCGTGCGCCCACGTCTCCATCAACCGTGCCGTCGCCATCGAGGTCGGGCTCATCGGCGGGCCGTACCAGAGGACCCGCTCGCCCGGCGCGACCTTCTTCAGCGCGTCAGCGAGCTCGGCGCGGGTCTCACGCCAGTACGGCAGGAGTTGGTCGGGTGGCAGCGCCGCGGTCTCGGCAGCACCCTCGTCGACGTATCCGGTCGGGTTGGCCGCCGCCTTCTGCAGTGAGGCCTTGAAGCCGTCGGGATCGGTGGCGGCGAGATGCGCGGCCTCGTCGGTCCAGGCCAGGTGGGCGATCTGGTGCGCGATCGTCCAGCCCTCCGCCGGGGTCGGCGTTGCCCACGCGTCGGCGGCGAGTCCGCCGACCAGCCGGTCCAGCTCCGCACTCTCGGCCCACAGGTCCGCCAGCACTTCGTCCAGTTGCACGCTGCACTCCCTGGGTGGGGATCGTGCAGCCGAGACTGGCACGCCCAGGAAAAAGAAGCAAGGGTGCTTGTTTTCTAGGTCGGCAGCTTCGGTGGGGTCCAGTCGGCCCACTTGGCGGTGGCCTCCCGCCACGCCTTCGGTGGGATGAACCGGGCCGCGAGGGTCAGCCCGAAATGTGCGACCGCGCTCGTGTTGGAGTTCCGCTTGACCGACTCGCGGGCTTCGGCCGCCATCGGCTGCACCCGCGCGCGGCGTTCCCGGTCGTACCGCGGCAGATCGTCGTCGGCCAGCGCCGCGGCGAGCACGACGGCATCCTCGATCGCCTGGCACGCACCTTGCCCGAGGTCCGGCGGCATCGCGTGCGCCGCGTCGCCGAGCAGAACGACGCGGTCCTTCACGTACGTCGGCACCGGGTCGATGTCGACGATGTCGTTGTGCAGCACCTGGTCCGGTGGCGTCGCCGCGACCAGCGCCGGGATCGGGTCGTGCCAGTCCCCGACCCGATTGAGTACCTCGCGGCGATCGTCGGCGTACAACTGGTTGGGCTGATCGGCGTTGACGGTGACGAACCAGTAGACGCGCTCTCTCGGCAAGGGGAGTACGCCGACCTGCACACCACGACCGAGCGTGAGTGACTCCTGGACCGGCCACACCGACTCCGGTGGCGTGACGCCCCGCCAGACCGCCCGGCGCTGGAAGACCGCGTCGCCGGACCACAGCGTCCGCCGCGTGATGCTGTTGACGCCATCGGCGGCAACCACCAGGTCGGCGGTCAGTTCCTCACCAGAGCAGGTCACCGTGCCATCGGACGACACCGCGGTCACTTCGGCATCCGTGTGCAGCACCGAGTCAGGCAGTTTCTCTCGCAGTACGTCGTGCAGATCCGCGCGATGGATCGCGAGAACGCCGACGTCCTGCGGGTGACTGCGCCGTACCCAACGGCCCTTCGGAGTGAGGATGTTGCCGCGCGACACTGTCTTGACCGTGCGATCGGTGACATCCAGATCGAGTGCTTCGAGCGCCCGGACCGCATTCGGCCAGAGCGTCAGGCCGGCGCCCACCTCCGCGATGATCGGCGCCCGCTCCAGCACGCTGACCGACCACCCGATCCGCCGCAACGCCACTGCCGCGGCCAACCCACCGATCCCCGCCCCGACAACAAGCGCACTCCGCTCACCGATGCCCATGTGCCGGACGTTACTTGCTATCCGGTCCCCGCACGCACCGGGGCAAGGCACTCTGGTCCAGTCGAATGTGGGTCAGAGGCCCTTGGCGTTGGCTCGGGGAGTTGGGGTGGTTCGCAGTTCGGTGGTGAAGGCGTAGCGGTCACCGCGGTAGAGGGCGGAGGTGTACTCGAAGACTCGATCGCGGCGGTCGAAGCTGACGCCGTGCAGGGCCAAGCACGGCTGGGTGGTGGGGATGCCAAGCCAGGACGCGGTCTTGGCGTCGGGCATGACGGGCTCGAGGCGCGAGGTGCCGCTGACGAGGTCGATGCCGTAGCGGTTGGTGAGCAGGTCGTAGAGGGAACCGTTCAGGTCCTCGGCCTGGAGACCGGGGACGTACGCCGCGGGCATCGTGGTGCGTTCGACGACCATCGGGAGATCGTCGGCGAGGCGGAGCCGGGTGAACGCGATGATCGGGTCGCCGACCGGGATCCGCAGCCTTCGCGCGGCGGCGCGCTCGGCCTTCTGGTGGCGGAACTCCAGCATCTTGCTGCCCGGCCTCATGCCGCGCCGGCGGATGTCCTCGGAGAACCCGATCATCCCGAGCCAGCGGGCGACCTTCGGGCGGGTGGTGTAGGTCCCGCTGCCGTGGCGGCGGACCAGGAGTTCCTCGATCACGAGCTCGTCGACGGCCCGGCGCAGCGTCATCCGGGCGACGTTCCAGCGCACAGCCAGTTCGCGCTCCGGCGGGAGTGCGGCACCCTCCGGCAGCGTGTCGATCAGGCTGAGCAACAACGCCCGGATCTCAGCAGCCTTCCCGGGCAGCGAACTGTGCATTGGTCTTGCGTAACACTCCGCAGACCCCACCGTGAACCCTTTCCACCGCCGTCGAACCCAGCTCAGCTAGACCAATTACCACCTTCTTCGGGTGGATGTCGTGTTCGGCGGCGCGCCGATCGTCATATACATGTGAGCAGACAACCGAGATCGAGAAGCGGAGTGCGCCGTGCCGGATGAGGACAAGAAACGAGGAGCGCACCAGGCCCTGGTGGATCGTGTGCTGACCGGAGAGGGAACGGCATCCGCCGAGGATCGGGCCCGTGCCTTCGGCAACGCCGACGTACCTCCGCCCTTGCAGGCGCTGATCGGGAAGGTCGCGATGACGCCGTCGGAGGTGACCGGCGCGGACTTCGCTGCGGCGAAGGCAGCCGGCTTCAGCGAGGACCAGTTGTTCGAGCTGGTGGTGTGTGCTGCGGTCGGTCAGTCCACCCGGCAGTACGAAGCGGGACTGGCCGCGCTGGCCGAAGGGGAGGTCGGCTGATGCGCCCCGAGATCCTGAACAGCGGGTACAAGCCCGGAACCAAGCTGCTCTTCGCGATGATCCGGCTGTTCTCGCGGCAGCCGGTGCCGGACGCCGCCAAGCTGGTCTTCTACCGGCCCGATTTCTACGGGAATCGCGCCAAGGTGTTCACGCACGAGGCGATGCGCGGCCCGTCCGAGTGGTCGGTCGGCGACCGGGAGCTGATGGCGGCGTACGTGTCGAAGGTGAACGAGACCGCGTTCTGCATCGGCGCGCACACCGCGACCGCGAGCCAGGCCTATCAGGACGGGCCACGGGTCGCCGCGGTCCTCGACGACCTGGAAACGGCTCCCGTCGAGAACGGGCTTCGGGCAACGCTGCGGATGCTCGGCAAGCTGACCCGGGAAGGAAAGGTGGGCGCCGAGGACATGCGGGAGGTGCTGTCCGCAGGTGTCTCACCCCAGCAGATCAAGGACGCACTGGCGGTCTGCGCCGCCTTCAACATCACCGACCGCCTCGCCGACGCGTTCGCCTTCGAGATCCTCACCCCGGAGGGCTTCGACGCGGGAGCCAAGTACCTGCTGAAGCGCGGCTACCAGTAGGCAAGGTGGTTGACGGGTCATGGTGATTACGGTGAGTGGGGAGGTGATCACTAGGGTGGGTCGGGTTATGGATCTCAGGACTCCGATCAGTACCGTCGTGCCGTCGCTCGACGGTCCCGTGCTGCAGGTGCTGGCGCGCAGCGACGAGGGGCTGTCCGGACGGCAGATCCACAAGCTGGCCGGCACGGGCAGCGTCGCCGGTGTGCGGCTGGTGCTGCAGCGGTTGGCGACGACCGGGCTCGTGCATGTCGATGACCTCGGCAACTCGTTGCTCTATCGACTCAATCGCAGACATCTGGTCGCCCCGGCGGTCGAGTTCCTCGCGGATCTCCGCAGTACGTTGGTCAGCCGGCTCGCGGACGAGATCAGCGCCTGGCGGATCCCGCCGGTACACGCCAGCCTGTACGGCGCGATCGCCCGAGGTGACGGTGACATGGACAGCGACGTCGACCTGCTGCTGATCCGCCCGGACCACCTCGACGCCGGTGATGTGCTGTGGGAGGAACAGGCCGGCCGGCTGATGCAGACCGTCGTGGACCTGACCGGCAACCCGGCCCACGTCTTCGAGCTGAGCCGCACCGAACTGACCGATCACCTCACCACCGAGGAGCCGATCCTCAACGACTGGATGCGGCCCAGCATCCAACTGACCGGCCGCCCGCTGGCGTCGCTGCTCGAAGAAGGCACCACCCAGCTGGCGCTTCGCTAGCGACCGATCAAGGGCGCCATCAGACGAGCGATCCGGCTGTCCCGACCGGTCACGCGTTCCTCCGTGTCGGCGAACGTCATCGCGCGCAGCCCGGCGTTGATTCCGAGCCAACGCAGCGGTTCCGGCTCCCAGCGCCGCGACCGATGCCCCACCCACGGCAGTCGCACCAGTGCGGTGTCGCGACCGAGGATCAGATCCGTCAACGTCCGCCCGGCGAGATTCGCCGTACTGACGCCGTCCCCGACGTACCCACCCGCCCACGCCAGCCCGGATCCACGATCGAACCCGACCGACGCACACCAGTCCCGGGGTATGCCGAGCGGCCCGCCCCAGGCATGCGTGAACCCAACGTCGTCCAGCCCGTCGAACAGATCACGCAACGTCGCCTGCAACACCTTGAACACCCGTGGCACCTCGTCGTACGACGCCTTGACCCGCGACCGGAAGTGGTACGGCGCCCCGCGCCCACCGAAAGCGAGTCGCCCGTCGGCCGTGCGCTGCCCGTAGATGATCAGGTGCCGGTGATCGCTGAACGTCGGCCGGTCCGCCAGCCCGATCCGCTCCCAGCTCGCATCGTCGAGCGGCTCGGTCGCAACCATCAACGAGTACACCGGCGCCACCGCCCGCGACTGCCCGTCGAGCTCCGGCGTGAACCCCTCGGTCGCCCGGACCACCACCTCGGCGCGGACGACGCCGTACGGCGTGACCGCGCGGCCGGACTCGATCGCGGTCACCGGAGTGTTCTCGTGGATCGTCACGCCAAGGCCCTCGACCACGGTGGCCAGTCCACGCACCAGCTTGCCCGGATGGATCGCGGCACAGTGTGGCGTGAACGTTGCCCCGAGCACCTTTGTGGCCCGCACCTGTGCCGCGACCTCGTCCGGCTCGAGGAACCGCAGGTCGCCAGGACCCCAGTCGTGCGCTGCGGCCACCTCGGCGCGGGCCCGGGCGAGCTGCGCCTTGGTCCGGGCGAACACGATCGTGCCGCCCTTGTGGTAATCGCAGTCGATGCCCTCGGCAGCGGTCACCAACCCGACCTCGTTGACCGTCGCCTGCATCGCCCGGTGCAACTCGATCGCCGACGCACGGCTCGATCCGGGCAGCGCCGCCAGCCGTCGCGACGAGACCGGGAACAAGGCGGAACACCAACCCCCGTTGCGGCCAGACGCCCCGAACCCGGCTGTCCGAGCCTCGAGTACGACGATGCGCAGCGAAGGATCGGCTTTCGCGAGGTAGTACGCGGTCCACAGGCCGGTGTAGCCGGCGCCGACGATCGCCACGTCGGCGTGCCGGTCACCCGCGAGCCCGGGGCGTGCGGCCGCGGGCTCGGTCGTCTCGGCCCAGAGGATCAGCGCACACCCCACGAATACGTCTGTTTGACCAGCTTCAGGTAGACGAACGTCTCGGTCGCCTTCACGCCTTCGATCCGCCGGACCCGCTCCGACAGCACCTGCAGCAGGTGCTCGTCGCTCTCGCACAGCACCTCGGCCAGCAGGTCGAACGAGCCGGCCGTGATCACGACGTACTCGACCTCGTCCATTTTCGCGAGTTCGTCGGCGATCGGCTCCAGCGAACCCTCGGCCTTGATCCCGATCATCGCCTGCCGGTCGAAGCCCAGCTCGAGCGGATCGGTGACCGCGACCACCTGCATTACGCCGGCCTCGGTCAGTCGTTGCACCCGCTGCCGCACCGCCGCCTCGGACAGTCCGACCGCCTTGCCGATCGCGGCGTACGAACGGCGTCCGTCCTTCTGGAGTTGCTCGATGATCGCCTTCGAGGTGTCGTCCAGCAGCGCCTGGTTCTTGTCGGAGTTCCCCGTTCGCACAGCCACCCGGAGATCCTTTCAGGGTTACCTGGTGTAAGCAAGTCAATGCAGCGGAATTCGTTGCAAATCGGGCTATTACCTACGGAATCCCTTGTCTCGATCCATTCTGTTTGACAGTATCGCCCGCGACAGACGCATCCGGGGAGGTGTGCGATGAGTCTTCGTCAACAATCCGTCGTGGGGCGCCGGACGGTCCTTCGCGGGATGTCGCTGTCCGCCCTCGGTCTGGCCGGGGGCTCGTTGCTGACCGGGTGCGGCATTCCGGCCGCGAAACAGAACGCCGGCGATTGCGTGAGCACCGACCGGTCCTCGGCCCAGAAGGCGCTGATCTTCTCGAACTGGCCCAGTTATATGGACGAGTCCGACGAGAAGGTGAACGGCAAGACCGTGCTGCCGACGCTGGAGGAGTTCCAGTCCCAGAGCGGCATCCAGGTCACCTATACCGCCGACGTGAACGACAACGCCGAGTTCTACGCGAAGGTGCGCGACCAACTCGGAAGTTGCCAGCCCTGCGGGCGGGACATCTTCGTGCTGACCGACTGGATGGCGGCGCGGATGGTCTCGCTCGGCTGGATCCAGCAGCTCGACCACAAGACCATGCCGAACGTCAACGCCCATCTGCTCGCGCAACTGAAGTCGCCGAGCTGGGATCCGCACCGCGACTACAGCGTGCCGTGGCAGAGCGGGCTGACCGGGATCGCCTACAACGCGAAGGTCACCAGCGAGGTCGGCAGCTTCGCGGACCTGCTCAGCCGGAGCGACCTCAAGGGCCGGATCACGCTGCTGTCCGAGATGCCCGACACGATGGCGTTCATGCTCCGGCTCGAAGGCGCCGACCCGAGCAAGTTCAACGACGCGGAGTGGAGCAGGGCGCTGCAGCACCTCGAGGACGTGGTCGCGTCCGGGCAGATCCGCCGCTTCACCGGCAACGACTACGTGCAGGACCTCAACGCCGGCAACATCGCCGCGTGCGAGGCCTGGTCGGGCGACGTCCTGGCGATGCAGGCCGACAACCCCGACATCAAGTTCGTCGTCCCCGAGGAGGGACTCAACCTCTGGTCCGACAACATGCTGGTGCCGAACAAGGCGACCCACAAGGCGAACGCCGAAGCCTTGATGAACTACTACTACGACCCCGAGGTCGCGGCCACGCTGGCGGCCTGGGTGAACTACATCTGCCCGGTCGAAGGCGCCCAGAAGGCGATGGAGGCGATCGATCCCGAGCTCGTCGAGAGTCCGCTGATCTTCCCCGACAAGGACGTGCTCGCCAAGACCAGCTCCTTCATGGCGCTGGACACGGCCAAGGCCAAGCTCTACGAAACCGACTTCAATCTCGCGATCGGCGGCTGACATGACCAGTGATCTCGTACTCACCGGCATCAGCAAGCGCTTCGGCGCCCAGAACGCGGTGCAGCAGATCGATCTGACCGTGCCGGCCGGCGCCTTCTTCGCGTTGCTCGGTCCGTCCGGCTGCGGCAAGACCACGACCCTTCGGATGATCGCCGGGCTGGAGGAGCCGAGTACCGGCACCATCCGGCTGGGAGAGCAGGAGATCACCGGACTGCGCCCGTACAAGCGGCCGGTCAACACGGTGTTCCAGAACTACGCGCTGTTCCCGCATCTCGACATCTTCGAGAACGTCGCGTTCGGGCTGCGCCGCCGCGGCGTCAAGGACTTCAAACCGAAGGTGACGGAGATGCTCGACCTGGTCGAGCTCGGTGCCTTCGGCAAGCGCCGGCCCGCGCAGCTGTCCGGTGGCCAGCAGCAACGAGTGGCGCTGGCCCGCGCGCTGATCAACCAGCCGCAGGTACTGCTGCTGGACGAGCCGCTCGGTGCGCTCGACCTGAAGCTGCGCCGGCAGATGCAGATCGAGCTGAAGCGGATCCAGACCGAGGTCGGCATCACGTTCGTCCACGTCACCCACGACCAGGAAGAGGCCATGACGATGGCCGACACCATCGCGGTGATGAACGGCGGGGCGATCGAGCAACTGGGTACGCCGGCCGAGCTGTACGACCTGCCCGCGACCACGTTCGTGGCCAACTTCCTCGGGCAGTCCAACTTGCTCCGGGCAACGATCATCGGGCGCGCCGAGCAGAACCTGATCGTCGACGTACAAGGCCGCAAGGTGACGGTGCCGTTGCCGCGCTGCCGGGTCACCGAGGGCGACGTCTGGATGGGGATCAGACCGGAGAAGGTGTTCCTGTCGCGGGCCGGCACCGAGCAGAGCAACGGCGTCAACCAGCTCAAGGGTGCGGTCGTCACCGATGTCAGCTACGTGGGCGTGAGTACGCAGTACCTGGTCAAGCTGCCGTGGGACCAGGAGCTGACGGTGTTCGAGCAGAACACCGGCGCCCGGGGCACGCTCGCGGTCGGGGACCAGGTCGACCTGCACTGGCAGCCGGCGCACACGTTCGTGCTCGATGCCGAGCAGGACGCACTCGCCGGGGTCGAGGACATCGACGACAGCGGTGGTGCCGGATGAGTGCGGTCGGCCAGCTGGGTGCGACCACCGCGACACCGGCGCCTCCTCCCGAGCCGAAATCCGGCCGGCGGCTGACGGCGTACCTGTTGCTGCTCCCGGGCGGGCTGTTCCTGCTGCTGTTCTTCGTTATCCCGCTGGTGACTCTGCTCGCGGCCAGCCTGTACGACCCGAACGGGTCCATCGAGAACGGGTTCTCGATGACCTGGCACTGGCAGAACTTCGTGGACACGATGTCGGACTACGCCCGCCCGTTCGGACGGTCGCTGTTCTACGCGCTGCTCACCACCGCGTTCTGCTTGCTGCTCGGGTACCCGCTCGCCTACGCGATCGCGATCAAGTCCGGCCGCTGGAAGAACCTGATGCTGGCGCTGGTGATCGCGCCGTTCTTCACCAGCTTCCTGATCCGGACACTGTCCTGGAAGCTGCTGCTGAGTGACAACGGCTTCGTGGTCGACGCGCTGAAGTGGCTGCACATCCTCGGGCCGGACGGACGGCTGCTGGCCACCACGTCCGCGGTCGTCACCGGGCTGACGTACAACTTCCTGCCGTTCATGGTGCTGCCGCTGTACGCCAGCCTGGAGCGGATCGACAAGCGGCTGCTCGAGGCGGGAGGGGACCTGTTCGCCGGGCCTTTCACGACGTTCCGGAAGATCACGCTGCCGCTGTCGATGCCGGGCGTGATCGCGGGCACGCTGCTGACCTTCATCCCGTCGGCCGGCGACTACATCAACGCGCAGCTGCTCGGTACGCCGAAGCAGCGGATGATCGGCAACGACATTCAGCGACTGTTCGCGGCCGGCGCCTACCCGACGGCGGCGGCGTTGTCGGTGACGCTGATGGCCGCCATCGTCGTACTCGTGCTCATCTACATCCGGCGCGCCGGGACGGAGGACCTGGTATGACCAGGGCCGGGCGGTGGGTCGGGCGGAACCTCGTGATGATGGTCGCGATCGTCGTCCTGCTGTACCTGTTCGCGCCGATCGTCGTCGTGATGCTGATGTCGTTCAACGCCCCGAAGAGCAAGCTGTCCTACACGTTCGACGGCTTCACCCTGGACAACTGGCAGCATCCGTGCCGGCCGTTCGGTCTGTGCGACGCGGTCAGCACCAGCCTGCGGATCGGCCTGCTCGCGACCGTCATCGCGACCGCGCTCGGCACGCTGATGGCGTTCGCGATGGTGCGGCACCAGTTCCGCGGCCGGTCGGCGACCAACCTGTTCATCTTCTTGCCGATGGCGTCACCGGAGATCGTGCTCGGCTCGTCGCTGCTGGCGCTGTTCGTGTCCGGCGGGTTCGGCGGGCAGCTGGGGTTCTGGACGATCCTGATCGCGCACGTGATGTTCTGCATGTCGTTCGTGGTGGTGACCGTGAAGGCTCGGCTGGCCGGGATGGACACCCGGATGGAACAGGCGGCGATGGACCTGTACGCGACCGAGTGGCAGACGTACTGGCGAATCACGTTCCCGCTGGTCTTCCCCGGCATCCTGGCCGCCGCGCTGCTCAGCTTCTCGCTGTCCTTCGACGACTTCATCATCACCAACCTGAACGCCGGGACCACGGTGACGTTCCCGATGTTCGTCTGGGGGTCGGCCCAGCGCGAGATCCCGCCACAGATCAACGTCGTCGGTACGGCGATGTTCCTGCTGGCCCTCCTGCTCGTCGTGGGTGGCGAGCTCACCCGCCGCCGACGGACGCGATGAAACTTGCGGCGCTGGCGGACGCAGAACCGCGAGTGTTCTGGCTCGACGACAAGGCCGCGCCGGAGCATTCGCCCTCGCTCCTCGGGCCGACCCAGGCCGACCTGGCCGTGGTCGGCGGTGGCTACACCGGCCTCTGGACGGCGTTGCGGGCGAAGGAACGGTACCCGGAACTGGACGTCGTACTGCTGGAATCGGAGATCTGTGGATCCGCGGCCAGCGGACGGAACGGCGGGTTCTGCGACGCCAGCCTCACGCACGGATTCGCCAACGGTCTCGCGCGGTGGCCCGAGGAGATCGGTCAGCTCGAGCAGCTCGGAGCCGACAATCTCGCTGCGATCGGTGACACGATCCGGCGCTACGGAATCGATTGCGACTGGCAACTGAGTGGCGAGCTCACCGTTGCCACCGAGCCACATCACCTCGACGAACTGGCCGAGGAGGTGAGTCAGCGCGACGGTGTCACGCTGCTGGACCAGGACGCCGCCCGTGCTGAGGTCAACTCACCGACGTACCTCGGCGCACTGTCCGACCCGAGTCGCCTGGCGCTGGTCGAGCCGGCCCGGCTGGCTTGGGGTCTGCGCCATGCCTGCCTGCTGCACGGCGTACGCATCCACGAAATGTCGCAGGTGAACAGGATGCACGGCAAAACGTTGTCCACAGCAACTGGTTCGGTCCGGGCGGACCGGATCGCCCTGGCCACGAACGCCTTTCCGTCCCTACTCCGGCGCCTCCGCCGCTACACGGTCCCCGTCTACGACCTGGTCCTGGTCACGGAGCCGTTGTCCGACGTACAGCTCGACTCCATCGGCTGGCGCAACCGCCAGGGTGTCGGGGACGCGTCGAACCTCTTCCACTACTACCGCCTGACCCGTGACGATCGCATCCTGTGGGGCGGCTACATCCCGCTGTACTACTACGGCAGCCGGATCGATCCCCGCCACGAGCTGCGCCACAGCATCCACGAGATGCTCGCGCGCCACTTCTTCACGACGTTCCCCCAGCTGGAGGGCCTGCACTTCACCCACCGCTGGGGCGGCGTGATCGACACCAGCACCCGCTTCTGCGCCTTCTTCGGTACGGCGCACTCCGGCCAGGTCGGGTATGCCCTCGGCTACACCGGCCTCGGCGTAGGCGCCACCCGCTTCGGCGCCGACGTCATGCTCGACCTCCTGTACGGCGAAGAGACCGACCGCACCCGCCTCCGCATGGTCCGCGAACGCCCCATGGCCTTCCCACCCGAACCCATCCGCTCCGCCGCCATCCACCTGACCCGCTGGTCCATGTCCCGCGCCGACACCCACCAAGGCCACCGAAACCTCTGGCTGAGAACCCTCGACAAACTAGGCCTCGGCTTCGACTTCTAGACGATTTCCCGGCTGCGTAGCACGCGGGGGAAGAACTACAGTTTGGATTCGGCCTCGGTGAGGACGGTGCGGATGATCTGTTCCATTTCGTCGAAGTGGGGCTGGTCGCAGATCAGGGGTGGGGAGAGTTGGATGACGGGGTCGCCTCGGTCGTCGGCTCGGCAGTAGAGGCCGGCGTCGAAGAGGGCTTTGGACAGGAATCCGCGGAGTAGCCGTTCGGATTCGTCGTCGTCGAAGGTCTCCTTGGTCGCCTTGTCCTTGACCAGTTCGATCCCGTAGAAGTACCCCGCACCGCGGACGTCGCCGACCAAGGGCAAATCGAGCAATCTCTCGAGCGTCGCCCGGAACTCCCCCTCCCGGGCCCGGACGTGCTCGTTGATTCCTTCGCGCTCGAAGATGTCCAAGTTGGTCAGCGCGACCGCGGCTGATACCGGATGGCCGCCGAAGGTGTAGCCATGGGCGAATGTGGTGTCCCCGTGCCGGAACGGCTCGAACAGCCGGTCGGTCGCGATCATCGCGCCGAGCGGTGAGTAGCCGGAGGTGATGCCTTTCGCGCAGGTGATGATGTCGGGCTGGTAGCCGTAGCGTTCGGCGCCGAACATGTGCCCGAGCCGGCCGAACGCGCAGATCACCTCGTCACTGACGAGCAGTACGTCGTACTCGTCACAGATCTCGCGGACCCGGTCGAAGTAGCCGGGCGGTGGCGGGAAGCAACCGCCGGCGTTCTGCACCGGTTCGAGGAAGACGGCGGCGACGGTGTCGGCGCCCTCGTTCTCGATCGCGACCGCGATCTGGTCGGCGGCCCAGCGGCCGAACGCGGCCGGGTCGTCGCCGTGGACCGGGGCGCGGTAGATGTTCGTGTTCGGGACCCGGAACGTCGACGGCACCAGCGGCTCGAACGGCGCCTTGAGATCCGGGAGCCCGGTGATGGACAGGGCCCCCTGGGAGGTGCCGTGGTACGCGATCGCACGGCTGATCACCTTGTGCTTGCCGGGTTTGCCGGTGAGCTTGAAGTACTGCTTGGCCAGCTTCCAGGCGGTCTCGACCGCCTCGCCGCCGCCGCTGGTGAAGAAGACCCGGTTCAGGTCGCCCGGCGCGTACCCGGCGACGCGTTCGGCCAGCTCGATCGACTTGGGGTGTGCGTACGACCAGAGCGGGAAGAACGCCAGTTCGGACGCCTGTTTGGCGGCCGCTTCGGCGAGCTCGGTGCGCCCGTGCCCGAGCTGGTTGACGAACAGTCCGGCCAGACCGTCCAGGTACCGCTTGCCGCGGGCGTCGTAGATGTAGGCGCCGTCGCCGCGGACGATCACCGGGATGTCGGCCGTCTCGTAGCTGGACATCCGGGTGAAGTGCATCCAGAGGTGGTCGCGCGCCGACTTCTGCAGGGTGGTGAACTCTGCGTCGTCGAACGACATGGTCAGATCCTTCGTCTCCGGTGCCTGTGTGTAGTTGGTCATCCTGCCTGGGAAAAAGCGTTCAGGCAAGTGATTTCGTGCCCATCCAGCCGATATGGTGTCGATGTCATCGGTTCGCATAGGCTTCTGATGCGAAATCCGTACCACGGGGAGGTTGCCGGGGTGGACACCCTGTTCGTGAACGGATCGGTTTTCGACGGCCACCGCCACCGACCGGGCCTGACGGTCGGTGTGCGGGCCGGCCGGATCGCGGCGGTCACCGCCGACCCCGCCGGACTGCGTGGTCCGCGGACCGAGGTGGTCGATCTCGCCGGCGGCCTGCTGCTGCCCGGATTCGTGGACGCCCATGTCCACCCGGTGCAGGGCGGCCTCGAACGCGCCCACTGTGACCTCTCACCCGCCCAGGGACTCGCGGCGTACCAGGAGACGATCGCGCAGTACGTCGCATCGCACCCGGACGTCCCGTGGATCCTCGGCGGCGGCTGGCATCAGCCCGACTTCGCCGGCGCCGCGCCACTCGCTGCCGACCTCGACGCGGTCACCGGCGACCGCCCGGCCTTCC
This sequence comes from Kribbella sp. NPDC049227, assembly GCF_043197265.1. Classification (NCBI taxonomy): domain Bacteria; kingdom Bacillati; phylum Actinomycetota; class Actinomycetes; order Propionibacteriales; family Kribbellaceae; genus Kribbella; species Kribbella sp. NPDC049227. Next base: position 698,970 of record NZ_JBICST010000004.1, read on the forward strand.
TGGTGAACGCGGACCACCACGGCGCCTGGGTCAACACGAAGGCGCTCCAGTACGCCGGGATCGACAAGACCACACCGGATCCACCGGACGGCCGGATCGAGCGCGGCCCGGACGGTACGCCGACCGGGACCCTGCACGAGGGCGCCATGAGTCTCGTCCACCGCCTGGTTCCACCGACGACCCACGATGAGCAGGTCGCCGCCCTCCTCGACGCGCAGGCCTACCTCCACTCTCATGGCGTCACCGGGTGGCAGGACGCCATCCTCGGCGATTACGCGAACATCAGCGACGCGACTCCGGCGTACGCCGAACTCGCGCGCGACGGACGGCTGACGGCACGAGTCGTCGGCGCGCTGTGGTGGCAACGGGACCGTGGCGCCGAGCAACTGCAGGAACTCATCGAACGACGGCACGCGGTGAAGTTCCCGCGGTTCCGGGCGGACAGCGTGAAGATCATGCAGGACGGTGTGGCGGAGAACTTCACCGCGGGGATGCTCGAGCCGTACTTCGACGGCTGTGGTTGCCGCACCGCCAGCGCGGGTCTCTCGTTCGTGGATCCGGTCGCGTTGTGGAGCCATGTCACGCAGTTGGACGCCGCGGGATTTCAGGTCCACGTGCACGCCATCGGCGACCGCGCGGTTCGGGAGGCGCTGGATGCGTTCGAGGCGGCACGGACGGCGAACGGCGACAGCGACCTGCGGCACCACATCGCGCATCTTCAGGTGATCCACCCTGACGACATCGGCCGGTTCGCTCACCTCGGAGTCGCCGCGAACCTGCAGGCGTTGTGGGCGGTGTACGACCCGCAGATGGTCGAGCTGACCATCCCGTTCCTCGGTCCGGAGCGGACCTCGTGGCAGTACCCCTTCGGCGACCTCGCCCGCTCCGGTGCCCGGCTCGCGGCCGGTTCCGACTGGCCGGTGTCGAGCCCGGACCCGCTGGCCGCTATCCACGTCGCGGTGAATCGCCGGGCGCCTGGCGATCCCGACGCTTTCCTTCCCGAGCAGGCCCTGGACCTGAGTACGGCGCTGGCGGCGTACACCTCGGGGAGTGCCTGGCTGAACCACGCCGACGATTCCGGCCGGATCGAGGGCGGAGCGCTCGCGGATCTGGTCGTCCTCGACCGGGACCCGTTCACCGGCCCGCCCGACGAGATCGGAGCCGCCCGGGTGCGGGCCACCTATGTCGAGGGCGAGTGCGTCTTCGGCGATCACTCAACGAGATAAGGGACCGTCATGGAGCAAACCCTCACCAACCTCGTGGACGGCAAGCCGGTCCCGGCCCAGAGCGGCGCGACGTACGACGTGATCGCGCCGGCCACCGGTGAGACGTACACCCGCGCGCCGTTGTCGGGTCCGGAGGACGTGGATCAGGCGATGACCGCGGCCGCGCGGGCGTTCGAGACCTGGCGCGACACCACGCCGGCCGAGCGGCAGCTGGCTTTGCTCCGGATCGCCGACGCGATGGAGCGACGCGCGGACGAGTTCGTCGCGGTGGAGAGCCGCAACACCGGCAAGCCGCTGGCGATCGCCGCGACCGACGAGGTGCCGCCCTGTGTGGACCAGTTGCGGTTCTTCGCCGGTGCGGCCCGGGTGCTGGAGGGCCGCTCGGCGGGCGAGTACCTGGCCGGCCACACGTCGTGGGTACGCCGCGAACCGATCGGGGTCGTCGGTCAGGTGACGCCGTGGAACTATCCGCTGATGATGGCGGTCTGGAAGATCGCACCGGCGCTTGCCGCCGGGAACACGATCGTGCTCAAGCCGAGCGACACCACGCCGGCATCGACCGTGCTCCTCGCCGAACTGTGCAACGAGTTCCTGCCACCGGGTGTGTTCAACGTCGTCTGCGGCGACCGCGACACCGGCCGTGCTCTGGTCGACCACGAGATCCCGCAGTTGGTGGCCATCACCGGTTCGGTCCGGGCCGGGATGGAGGTCGCGTCGTCGGCGGCCCGGCAGCTCAAGCGCACCCACCTCGAACTCGGTGGCAAGGCGCCGGTCGTGGTCTTCGACGACGCCGACCTGGAGCAGGCCGCGGAGGCGATCGCCGACGCCGGCTACTACAACGCCGGGCAGGACTGCACCGCCGCGACCCGGGTGCTGGCCGGTCCCCGGATCCATGACGACTTCGTCGACGCGCTCACCGTCCGCGCCAACCGCACCCGGACCGGCCGCCCCGACGACCCCGACGTCGCGTACGGCGCCTTGAACAACGAGGCCCAGTTGCACCGGGTGGACGGCTTCGTCCATCGCCTGCCCGACCACGCGTCGGTGCGCACCGGCGGTGCGGTCGTCGGCGAGCGCGGGTACTTCTACGCACCGACGGTCGTCTCCGGTCTGCGCCAGGACGACGAGGCGATCCAGCAGGAGATCTTCGGCCCGGTCATCACGGTCCAGCGGTTCACCGACGAGGACGAGGCGCTGCGCTGGGCCAACGGCGTCGAGTACGGCCTGGCCTCGTCGGTGTTCACCCGCGACCACGGCCGCGCGATGCGGATGGCCCGCCGCCTCGACTTCGGCTGCGTCTGGATCAACACCCACATCCCGATCGTCGCCGAGATGCCGCACGGCGGCTTCAAGCACTCCGGCCACGGCAAGGACCTGTCCATGTACGGCCTCGAGGACTACACCCGCATCAAGCACGTCATGTCCAACATCGAGGTTTAGGGCAGCTCCGTGCAGCTCGACAGGAGGTGTCGGCCCAATTCTTCCGCCGAGCAGGTTCGACGAGCGGCACAAGTTCACGCCACAGGTAACACCTCCTGTCAGGGTGCACGGCACCGCAGCTAGACGACCTCGAGGTAGTCCTTTCCCGGCAGCGACGGGAACGGTGCGTGCGGCTCGGTCTGGTACCAGTACGACGTGGAGGCCACGTCGTCCTGGAGTGGCAGCAGCCGGCCGTCGCGCCGCCAGCCGAGGGCCTGGACGGTGACCCTCAGGTCCTCGGTGAAGCGGATCGTGTCGGCGATGTGCCAGCGGTAGAGCCCGAACCGCTGCTGGTTCTTCATGAACCCGTCCGGCTGGATCGCCTGCGGCATGCCGAGGTACGGCGTCGTGAACGTCGCGTACACGCCCTCCGGGTGGACGAACCCCCAGGCGCCGCCGAAGTAGTCCTCGGTCCCGGTCCCGCAGATGGTCGGGTACTCGTCGTCGCCGTCGAGGTAGAACTTGACCTCGCCCTCACCCCACCACCCCGAGTTGTTGCAGCCCCACGCGAGGTACGTGCCGACGTACTGCCCTTGGCCGCGGACGCCGTCCAGCAGCGTGTGCACCTCGCCGTACGGGATCGGGTTGCTGCGTCGCCACTGCGCGTGCAGGTACGCCGTGTCGTCCGGGACCTCGGTCTTGACGAAGTCGACCTGGTAGAAGAGCTCCGGGACCTCTGTCTCCAGGAGGTTCTCGATCGTCAGCCTGGCGCGGCCGCGGAACGGCATCTGCCAGTAGCTGTTGAAACCGCCGGACGGGTTCACCGCGATCGGCACCGAGCTGACCTGGCAGTGCTGACCCCAGCCGTTGCAGAAGAAGTCGCCCAGCGGTACTTCGATCGACGGCGTCTCCTCGTCGTCCCAGTACGCGCGCAGCACCAGCGACCGCCACAGCTTCGAGTCGACCGTGATCCACACGTGCGTGATCGCTCCCGGTCCCTCGATGTCCGCGATCGTCGTGGTCGACTCCGGTGCGAGCGGGATGCACGGCGCCATCTTCCAGCCCGGGCCGAGCTCGCGGGCCTGCCGTGAATACGCGCCCTCGGTCGCCCGCGCGCCGCCCGCCTTCGCGCCGTCCGGATTCTCCGCACTGATCGAGTAGGTCCGTGCCGCCGACAACCGCGCCACGTTGCCGAGATGAACGTCGAGCCCGTTGAAGTCACCCATGGCGAACGACCCTAGAGGCCGTGGCCGGTCAACAGGCGACCATCGGCGGACCGGGTGAGACCTGAGGGTCCCGGAAGCCCCGAGTGGTCTACTCAAGGTGCTTTACCCGGCCGGGCGGAGTCGGCGACAGTGAACCGGTGACCGCATCCGCGCCTGTCGCCGTCATCGGACCACCCGGCCCGGCGGCCACGCTCACCGGTGCCCTCGACCGGGCCGGACTCCCCTACGTCCGGTACGACGCCCAGCCCCCCGAGCTCACCGGTCATCGTGCGGTGTTCGTCCTCGCCGGCCGCTATCCGGAACTCGACCGCCTCGACACCGGCGCGCTGGCGAAGTACGTCGCGTCAGGCGGATCGGCGTACGTCGAGTTCGCCCTCGACGCGAGCGGATTCCTTCCGGCGGGCGACGTGCGGGAGGCGCACATCGAGCGGATCTTCACCACGGCGGCGCTGCCAGGGCTGGAGCCGCTCAGCATCCTGGACGAGCACCTGTCGCGCGCTCAGCAAGTAGCTGCCCCGCGCAATGCGGTCGAGCTGCTCAGCTACGGCACGGTCGCCGGCACGCACAAGGCGGTCTTCGGCCCACCCGAACACACCTTCCCAGCCCTGCTGGACATCCCGGTCGGCGACGGCCGATTGCTCTACGCCACGACTGCCCTCAGCCATCATCTCGTGGGCCGCTACAAGCCGGTACGCCGCTGGCAGCGCCTGATGCAGGTGATCGTCGCCGAGGTCACCGGCACCGAGATCCCACCGGATCTCGAGGTCTTCACCGAGCCGCGCGTCTGGGTTGCGTCCGGCGAACCGGTCCGTCTGGTCGCGCGGTCCGCGACCAAGCCGTCGTCCCCCGATCTCGACCTGACCGAGATCGCGACGGGGAGGTTCGAGTCCGAGCCGCAGTACCTCGACGACGGCGAACACACCTTCACCGTCGGCGACCGGCAGACGACCGTCACGGTCGGGCCGCGGGCGGAGCGCTATCGCCGGATGGTCGACAAAGGCATTGCGTGGTTCGACCGGGCCGGCATGTTCTACGACCGGCCGGACGGGTCCAAGGGCGTCGCGGAAGGCTTCTCCAACGAGGTCGACGTCGACGGCAGACTCCCGTTCCGTCCGGTGCCGCGCGGCGACTGCTTCACCCAGACAGCGCACGCCTTCCGGATGTACGCCGACCTGGCGGACTTCCCGCGCGGTCACGCGATCGCCGACAACCTGATGCGGCTCGTGGTCGAGGAGGAACAGCTCACCGACCGCAACCAGCTGTTCGGCGCCTGGGAACCGCGTGGAGCCCGCACCGACCTGACCGCGACGAACAACCTGTTCGCCGACGACAACGGCTGGATCTCGCTCTTCGCGCTGATCTCCGGTGCGACCGAGGCCGGGCTGCGCGGCGTCGAGTCGCTGATGCGGACCGCGAACGACGAGCTCGGCCTGCAGGTCGACCCGTGGCGAACGCCGTCGACGATCCTGGTGAAGGGCTGGGAGGAGATCGCCCGGACCCCGATCGAGGACGGCCTCGACCTGACCTCGCACTGGCAGAGCTCGGCGCAGTGCGCCTACCTGTACGCGTACGGCCTGACCGGTGAGCAGCGGTACCTCGACATCGCCACCCGCGGACTGGACCACATGGCGAGCCATCATCCGCGCGCCCGCCTGGAGACCAGCCGGACCTGTGAGGCCGGGCGTTTCCTCCTGCCGCTGGTCGGCGCCTACCACTACACCCGCAAGCCCCTCTACCTGGACACGCTCCGCTCGCTGGCGGAGTACCTGAAGAGCCGGCAGGGCCCGGACGGAGGGTTCGCCGAGTGGGACGGCAAGTGTCCGCCGAGCAACGAGGCGTACGGCGTCGACGAGGCGTCGATCTTCCAGGCCAACGGCGACCCGATCACCGACCAGCTGTACGGCACCCCGTTCGCCGCCTGGGCGCTGCCGCTCGCGTACCAGGTCACCGGGGAGAAGGTGTTCGAGGAGCTGGCGCACGGCGTACTCGACTATCTGAGCCGGATCCAGATCGACGACCCCGACGACGAGCAACTCGACGGGACCTGGCAGCGGGCGTTCGACTTCGAAGCGTGGGAGTACTTCGGTTCGAACGCGGACATCGGCTGGGGACCGTACTGCGTCGAGACCGGCTGGTCCGTGGCGCCCGCGCTGATCGGCGCGATGCTCTACCTGAACGGCGACCCCTTCTTCCCGCCCGAACCCAGCACCGAGCACAAGGACACCGTCGCCAAGGTCCAGGCAGAGTTCGACGTGATCCTCACCGGACGCCCGGCACCGGTCAGTTTCGCGCGGCGTGACGACGGCCGGATCGTCCGTACCCAGGACGGCGCTCAGGCGGTGCTCGGCGATCTGGTCGCAGCCGGTGAACCGGTCTGGGCGCGGAACGAGCCGGCCCGATCGACCGAGATCTACGTCCGCGGCGCGGACGGCCACCTGCACCACACCTACCTGGACGACCGCGTCGGTCAGGGCCGGTGGCAACAAGTCGGCGAGCTGGAACTGGCCGACGACCCGGTGGTCGCCTTCAACCCCGGCGCCGACGCGGTCGAGGTGTACGTGCTCGGCGCGGACCGCCGGATCCACCACTGCTCGATGATCGACGTGCGCGGCGGTCACACCCCGTGGGAACCTGTCGGCACCTTGCACTTCACCGGTTCACCGGCCGTGCTGTACGACGAGACGCTCGGAACCGTCCGCCTGGTCGCCAACGACATCGCCGGACAGGACCGCCGGACCCGCAAGGTGAACCGTTGGCACCTGCCGTGGCAGGACTACTCGCACTGGATCACCGCATGACTCACCTCGCCATCGACGGCGGTCAGTCCGCCCTCCGACTCCGAGCCCTCCCGTCCCGGCGGACCGGCACGGGCCATGGGTACACCCACGGCCCGGACGCTCTCCGACGCATGCTCACCGCCATCGGCGCGGCCGCCGCCGAGGCAGGTGTGAGCGGACCGGTCGAGGTGGTCGCTCTCGGGTTGACGGGCTACCCGCCTGCTCCGGGAGCCGCGGAAGAGTTCGCGGCGGACGTCGGCGAACTGCTGGACGCCGATGAGGTGCGACTGACGCAGGACATGGTGACCGCACACGCCGGCGCGCTGCCCGACGGGTACGGCGTGGTGGTTGCCGCAGGCACCGGCCTCGTGTGTCTCGCGGTGGATCGCGACGGCAGTTGGCACAAGCTCGACGGACACGGGTACCTGTTCGGCGACGCGGGCAGTGCCTTCGCGATCGGCCGTGCCGGTCTCGTCGCCGTCCAGCGAGCCCGCGACGGCCGCGGCCCGGTGACCAAGCTCGCGGACACCCCGCTCGATCCCGTCACGCTCTATCGGTCCGCGACGCTGGTCGACGACGTTGCCCGCTTCGCTCCCGACGTACTGCGCTGTGCCGCCGAAGGGGACCCGGTCGCCGCGGACCTCGTCGTACAGGCGGCCGGGGACATCGGCGAGACGATCAACGCGGCTGTGGCGCAGTTGGCCGGCGAAGGACCGGTGCCGGTCGCGTGTGTCGGCGGGCTGTTCCGCGGTGCCGGCGATCAGTTGCTGGAGCCGGTCCGCGCGGCGCTGTCGGCTCGTGCACGGCTCACCTCCGCCGTCGGCAACTCGCTCGACGGCGCCGAGCGGCTCGCGACCGGATCGCTGCAGCCGTATGCCGACCTCACCGTGATCCACCGCAAGACACAACAGAAAGGGCGCCCTCGCTTCGCTCGGGGGTGATGACAGACGATGAGAGTTCTTGCCCACGGCACCCTCGTGGTGTCCTGCCAGGCCGGGCCCGGCAACCCGTTCTACTCACCCGAGGCGATGGCGCTGATGGCCCGCGCGGCCGAGGCGGGCGGGGCCGGGGCGATCCGGGCGAACGGGGCGCTCGACGTGGCCGCGATCCGGGCGGTGACGGACCTGCCGATCATCGGGCTGAACAAACTCGGCGATCCGGCCGGCGTCTTCATCACCCCGAGGTACGACTCGGCCGTCGGGGTGGCCCGGGCCGGCGCCGACCTGATCGCGCTGGACGGCACGATGCGGCCGCGGCCGGACGGGCAGCGGTTGGACCAGCAGATCGCCCGGATCCACGAGGAACTCGGCGTACCGGTACTGGCCGATGTGGACAGCGTCGACGCGGGTCTGGCGGCCCGTGCGGCGGGCGCCGACCTGGTCGCGACGACGCTGTCCGGGTATACCAATGGCACGTCGCCGACCGGACCAGACGTCGAGCTGGTCCGGCAGCTCGCGGCGAAGCTGGACTGCCCGATCGTTGCCGAAGGCAGGATTCGTACGCCCGAACACGTCCGCGCTGTGTGCGATGCGGGCGCGTACGCCGTCGTGGTCGGTCACGCGATCACGAATCCGATGGACATCACGGCCCGATTGGTCGAGGCGATCCCGGGTATATAGGCCATCCGAGTGGTCTAGCCCAGCTTGTCGACGAGGGTCGAATCCTCTTCCGCGTGAGTGCCGGGCGGCGTATCCATGACCCAACTCAACCCTGGGAGAGGACGCGACACATGAGCACTGCCGGCAAGGTCGACCGCCGTACCCTCCTCCGCGTGGCGCTGGCCGCGCCCGCCGTGGCGGCGCTCGCCTCCTGTGCGAAGCCGGTCGCCGACAAGGCCGCCCCGGCCGCGAGCACCGGCGCCTCGGTGGACGGCTCGAAGCCGCTGGAGTTCTTCAACTTCGACGGCGGCTACGGCAAGGAATGGACCACGATGCCGCTGGACCTCTACCGCAAGGAGTTCCCGCAGGCGGAGGTGAAGCTGACCAGCGGCCAGCAGCTCCAGCAGCAGCTCCAGCCCCGCTTCATCCAGGGCAACCCGCCGGACCTGATCGAGAACGTCGGGCTCGACGGCGCCACCCTGGCCAGCAAGAAGCAGGTCATGGACATCGGCGCGCTGCTCGAGATGGACGCGTACGACGAGCCCGGCAAGAAGGTCAAGGACACCCTGCTGCCGGGCGTCGCCGAGGCCGGCCGGTACGACGGCGTGAAGTACGAGATGCCGTACGTGTTCGGCGTCGGCGGGATCTGGTACAGCAAGCCGCTGATGGACAAGCACGGCTGGACCTACCCCAAGCACTGGGACGAGATGCTCGCACTCTGCGAGGAGATCAAGAAGACCGGGATCGCGCCGTGGACCTACCAGGGCAAGTTCCCCGGCTACCTGACCAACCCGATGCTGATGACGGCGTACAAGGCGGCCGGGCCGGACCTGAAGAAGAAGGTCGACAACCTGGAGCCGAACGCCTGGCGTGATCCGGCCCTGATCCAGGCGGCCGAGGGCTACCAGGAGCTGGCCGCGAAGGGCTACCTGCTGGAGGGTTCGCAGGCGCTGTCGCACACGCAGTCGCAGACCTACTGGGCGCAGGGCAAGGCCGTGTTCATCCCGTGCGGCGGCTGGCTGGAGAACGAGCTGGGCGCCATCGCGCCCAAGGACCTCGGCATGACGATGGTGCCGGTCCCGGGCTGGTCGAAGGACGACAAGGCGCCGTTCGAGACGGTGACCGGCGGCCCGGGTGGGGCGCTGATCGTGCCGGCCAAGGCGAAGAACCCGCAGGGCGGCCTGGAGTTGCTGCGGATCATCCTGTCCAAGCAGTGCATGAAGAACTTCACCCAGGTGACCAAGTCACTGACCGTGGTGCAGGGCGCGTCCGACGGCGTCGAGCTGTCGTCCGCGAACAAGTCCATGCAGGACGTGATCACCGCGGCCGGCACGAACATGTTCGCCGACTGGTCGTTCCGGCTCTGGTACAAGAAGCTGCTCGACAACTCGGACAAGGCGATGGCGGCGCTGATGAACCGCGAGGTGACGCCGGACGAGTGGAGCAAGCAGATGCAGAAGTACGCCGACGAGACCGCCAAGGACCCGTCGATCAAGAAGTTCCACGTCTGACATGCACCACGGCAAGTACCGGTTCGTCCTCAGCCTGCTGCTGGTCCCGCTCGGCTTGTACGCCGTGTTCGTGGTCTCGCCGTACGTGCAGGCCTTCCCGATCGCGTTCACCGACTGGGAGGGCCTGTCGGCGGACTACCACTACATCGGGTTCGGCAACTTCGTCACGCTGTTCCACGACTCGGTGTTCTGGGTGGCGCTGCGGCACAACCTGTTCCTGCTGGTCAGTCTGCCGGTGATCATCGTCACGCTGTCGCTGTTCTTCTCCGCGATGCTGAACTACCGCGGCGGCGTACCGGGCGCGAAGTTCTACAAGGTCGTGTACTTCTTCCCCAGCGTGCTGTCGATCGCGGTCGTCGGCGTGCTGTGGCAGTTCATCTTCGAGCCGCGCAACGGATTGCTGAACGGGTTCCTGCGGGCGATCGGGCTGGACGGTCTGGCCCAGCTGTGGCTCGGCGACGGCAAGACCGCGCTCGGCTCGATCATGGCTGTGGTCGTCTGGGGTGGCGTCGGCTTCTACGTCGTACTGTTCACCGCGGCGATGGCGGCGATCCCGCGAGAGCTGTACGAGGCGGCGCTGCTCGACGGCGCCGGCGCGTTCCAGTCGTTCTGGCGGCTGACGCTGCCGCTGATCTGGAACACCGTCCAGGTCGCGCTCGCGTTCCAGGTGATCGGCGCGCTGGACCTGTTCGCGCTGGTGAAGATCCTGTCGGTCGGGCCGGGTGGACCGGACGACGCGACCCAGGTGATCTCGCTGTACATGTACACGAACGCCTTCACCTACGGGAAGTTCGGGTACGCCTCGGCGATCGGGGTAACGCTGTTCGCCATCAACATGATCCTGACCCTGCTGACGTTCCGGCTGACCCGCCGCGAGCGGGTCGAGTACTGAGGAGCACAGGTGGCCACACTGACGGATCCGGCCCGGATCGACGCCGCCCCGGCTCCCGCCGTACCGGACCCACCGACCGGGCGGACCCTGGGATCGCGGGTGCTGGGCGGCACCTCCCAGGGGTTCGTGCTGGTCTGGGGCGCGATGGTGGTGTTCCCGCTGCTCTGGGCAGTGCTCAGCTCGTTCAAGTCCGACGCGGACATCTTCAAGAGTCCGTGGAGTCTGCCGTCGGTGTGGCACTGGGACAACTTCTCCCGGGCCTGGAACGAGTCCCACATCGGCACGTACTTCTTCAACAGTGTGATCGTCGTCTGCGGCGGCGTACTGCTGACCCTGCTGCTGTCGTCCGCGGTCGCGTACGTGCTGGCGCGCTTCGAGTTCCCGGGCAGCCGGCTGCTGTACTACGTCTTTGTTGGCGGCATGGTGTTCCCTGGGTTCATGGCCCTCGTGCCGTTGTTCTTCGTGGTGCAGAACCTGGGTCTACTCAACACGTACCTCGGCCTGATCCTGGTGTACGCGACCCACGGCATGTCGTTCTCGGTGTTCTTCCTCACCGCGTTCTTCCGGACCCAGTCCAAGGAACTCGCCGAGGCGGCGCTGGTCGACGGCTGCTCCCACTGGGGTGTGCTGTTCCGGATCATGCTGCCGCTGGCCCGCCCCGGTCTGGTCAGCATCGGCATCTTCCAGTTCCTCGGGATGTGGAACGAGTACCTGCTCCCGCTGGTGCTGAACACCGACGAGAGCCGCTACCTGGTCACCCAGGGACTGGCCAACATCGCGGTGACGCAGGGGTACCACAGTGACTTCTCCGGCCTGTTCGCCGGACTGACCATTTCGATCCTCCCCGTGCTGGCGGTCTATCTTGCCTTCCATCGACAGATCAGCACCGGTATGACCGCTGGAGCCCTCAAGTGACCGATCTCCTGCTCGCCGCGACCTCGCTCGACGTCACCCCGCCGCCCGGGCACCGCCTGGACGGGTACGCGGCCCGGGCCGTTCCCGCGACCGGTGCCGCGGACCCGTTGCGAGCCACCATCATCTGGCTCGGTACGGCGGACGACCCCGGGGTGCTGTGGCTGACGCTGGACGCGATTGCTGTGGGCAAGCAACTGACTACGGAACTGGCCGCGGCCGCCGCCAAGGCGGCCGGGATCCCGCCGGCGAACGTGGTGGTGTCCGCGTCGCACACCCACTCCGGGCCGTCCGGCTGGACCGGCCAGATCCACCCGGTCATCCCGGCCGAGCGGGAGCCGGTGCTGTACGAGGCGCTGAGCGCGTCGATCGCCAATGCAACGTTGGAGCGCCGGCCGGTGACGGCGTCCTGGCGATCGATCGAGGTCGTCGGGGTCGGCACCAACCGGCACCGGCGGAACGGTCCGCACGACAACACCGCCGGTATCCTCGCGCTCCACTCGCTCGAGGGCTCGCTGGAGGCGATCCTGCTGGACTTCGCCTGCCATCCGACCACCCACGGCCCGGAGAACCTGCAGTACTCCGCCGACTGGCCCGGCGCTGCTCGTGCAGCACTGGCGCCGGCGGTGGTCGGTTACCTCCAGGGTGCCGCCGGCGACGTCAGTCCGCGCTTCACCCGCCGGGGCCGCGGCGCTGTCGAGGTCGCCCGCTTGGGCGGTCTGCTCGCGTCCCGGGTCCGCGAGGCCTTGGCCGGCCCGGGCCTCGAGCTACCGCAGGCCGCCCCGGTCATCCGCCGTACGACGATCAGGCTGCCGGTCCGGGATCTACCGTCGGCCGACGATCGGGCCTCGGCCGTCGCGACGGCTGAGCGATCCCTGCGTGACGGCGCCGACGACCCGTCGGCCCGGATCGCGCAGACCCGGCTCGACGGTGCGCGCGGTCAGGCGCTGATGGCTGCCGCATCGTTGCCGGAGACGCTGGACCTCCCGGTCAGCGTGGTGACGATGGGCGACGTGTGCTGGGTCAACCTGCCGGTCGAACTGTTCGCTCTGCACGGCGCCTGCCTGCAGGCCGACAGTACGCACCCGATCACCCGCGTCGTCGGCTACACGGACGGCTACTACGGCTACATCGTCGACCCATCCGCCGCCGACTCCGGCGCCTACGAAGCCCTCATCACCTTCTTCGACCAGCCCACCACGAACCGCCTCCTCTCCGAGACCGCCACCTTCGTCAACAGTTAGCGCGGACTCCAGCAGGAGCCGGGGGCAACCAAAATACTTTCGGCGTCGATGTAACGCTCCGTGTTCCCACGCCGATGTGACACCTGGAAGCTCCTCCCGGTCTAGTCCGGCAGGACACCACCACGGGGCGCTGGCGGTCGGTTGCCAGGTGCAACGTCCGGGTTTCGATGCCCGGCGTCCCACGATCCGGCCACGGGGCCGGGCACCTGGAGGGGGAATCTCGATGCACAAGCACACTGGCCGCGCTGCGGTACTGGGGGTGGCGGCAATCGTCGCCACGGTGGGGCTGACTGGGGGTGCGTCGGCGAGTCCTGCACCGGCACCGCGTGCCGCTTCGGCCGTCGTCCCGGGGCCGAACACCGTCGGCACGGCGCAGCTGAAGAACCAGGCGGTCACCGCCGCGAAGATTGGCCCGTCCGCGGTGTGGGGTTCGATGATCCACACCAACACGATTCCGCTGGACCGGATGGGCTGGGACTTCCGGCAGGCCATCGCGGCCGCGGACGTCTCCAAGGCCGACGCGATCAAGTCGTCCAGCCAGATCAAGGCCGGGACGGTCGACGAGTCCGACCTGAACGCCGCGCTCCAAGCGAAGATCAACGGCCCGGGCGGACCGTCGTACCTGAAGAACTGGGGCGAGATCTTCCGTAACACGATCGGCAACGCCCGGGCCGACCTGGGCCAGTCGTCGGCCGGCGAGGGCCTGAACTTCAACGTCCCGACCGGCCAGGACGCCGTCATGTGGGGCAACGAGGCCGACTTCGCGGGCAAGCCGGTCGCGCTGAGCGCGGTCAAGTACGAGGTCTTCCAGACGGGGGAGAACTCGGCGATCGCGGGCAACATGCCGTCGATCAAGTTCGAGATCTCGAACCCGGTGGCCGGGGCCACCTACACCACGCTGGTGTACTCGCCGGACAACTCGGCCTCGAACACCTGGACCAAAATCGACGCGAAGGGTGACACCGGCAAGCACTGGGGCTTCACCGGTACGTACTTCAACACCGGCACCGACCGGTGTGGCATCAACGGTTCCCGGTGCACCCTGGACGACGCGCTGGCCGTTCTCGACGACGGCGCGAAGTTCATCTCCGCCGGCGTCGGCAAGGGCCGGGACAACGCCTGGCACGGCGCGATCCGGTCGCTGACCATCGGCAGCACCACCTACAACTTCACCGCCGGCGGCGTACTGGCCACCAACTGACGGCGGCGTCCAGGACGAACGGAACCGCGGGGGGCCTCGGACATGGCGTGACATGTCCGAGGCCCCTCGGCGTGCGCGGGTTACAGGGCCAGCTCCGGTTGGAGTTTCTTGGCCGGCCAGACGCGTTGGTTGCGGGCGGCGAGGGTCGAGGCGGCGAGGGCTACGGCGAACCAGGCGGCCAGGGCGAGGAGGTCGCGGCCGAGGGAGGTGCCGGGGCCGCCGTACATGAGGTGGCGGACACCGTCGATCGCGTAGCTCATCGGGAGCGCGTGGTGGAAGAAGTACAGCGGCGTGGGGATGGTCTGCCACGGGAAGGTGCCGCCGGCACTGACCAGCTGGATCACCATCAGCACGAGGCCGAGGAACTTGCCGACGGCACCGAACCAGGCGGACAACGCGTGCAGGATCGCGACGAACGTGAACGACGTCAGGATCAGGAAGCCGACGGTCAGCCACGGATGCGCAGCGTGGATCCCGAGGCCGAGGGTGACCGCGGCGAACACCAGTGTCGCCTGAATCGCCCCGAAGAGGGCCGGAGGCAACCATCCGCCGAGGGCGACGCGGAACGGCGACTGCAAGGCGGCCAGTGCCCGCGGCGACAGCGGCCGGACCAGCAGGAAGAGAACGTACGCGCCGATCCAGCAGGCGAGGCTGAGGAAGAACGGAGCCAGCCCGGCGCCGTAGCTGTCCGCGGTCGCCTGGGAGACGTTCTGCAGCGTGACGGGTGCGCCGAGGGTCTCGGCCACCGCCTTCCGCTGGTCGGCGGACGGGTTGGGAATCTGCTTGACGCCCTTGGCCAGTCCGGCGTTGAGCTGGGTCGCGCCGGTCTTCAGCTTGGTGACTCCACCGGCCAGGCTGTTCACACCGGTGAGCAGCTGGCCCTGTCCGGTCACGGCCTGTTTCTCACCGGCCGCGAGTTGCTGGGTGCCGGTCTGCAGGCTCGTCAGTCCGGTCTTGAGTTGGCCCGCCCCGGTGTCGAGTTGCTTTGCGCCGGTGGCCGCCGTACTGATGCCGTTCGTCAGTGCCGGCGTTGCCTTGGCCAAGGCGGCGGCGCCGTTCGAAACCTTGCGGGCGCCGGTCGCGAGTTGGTTGAGCTGCTTGGAGGTCGACTGGATCTTGGTGTTCGCGGTGACGACCGGCGCGCGCAGCTTGGCGGTCTCGGCGAGCACCTCGTTGATCTGCGCCTGCGTGAAGCCACGGGCTTTCAGTCGCTGCGCGAGAGTGCCGTCCACCGTGCTCAGGTCCTTGACCAGAGTGCTGGACGCGGTGGCGACCTGGCGTCCGGCGGTGGCGACCTTCTCGTTGCCATCGGCTACTTGATCGGCGCCGTTCGCAAGGGTCTTCGTCTGCTTCGGCAGAGTCGCGGTCTTGCGCTTGAGAGTGCCGAGGCCGGAGTCCAGCTTGCTCGCTCCGGACGCGAGTTCGGTCGCGCCGTGAGACGCCTGGCTGGTCCCGGTCGCCAGCTTGGTCGCGCCGGTGGAGAGCTGCTTCTGCGCGGTGTTGAGCTGGGTCGCGCCGGTCTGGAGCCTGGTGACCCCGGACGCCGCGCTGGTAAGACCGGTCTGCAGTTGCGCGGCACCGGATGCTGCCTGGCTGACCTGCGTGTGGATCGTGTTGTAACCGGCCAACAGCTTGCTCGCCGCGGTCTCGCTCACCTGTGACGCGACGGTCTTGGTGACCTGCGCGACGACCTGGTTCGCGATCGTGTGCGCGAGGTAGTTGTTGGCGTCATTGGTGAGCAGCTCGAGGTTCGCCTGCCGGGGCGTGAACTCGGCGCTCGACGCGAGGTCGCCCGAGAACGACTTCGGCAGCACCAGAGCGAACTCGTACTTCCCGTCCGACACCCCGTCGGTGGCGGCGGCCCGGTCCACCTTGTGCCAGTCGAAGCTCTTCGACTTCACCAGTTCGTCCGCGACCTCCGGCCCGACGTTCAGCTGCTCGCCGGTGGACAGCGTCGTACCCGCGTCCTCCACCACGACAGCGGTCGGGATCTTGTCGAGGCGGCTGTAGGGATCGTGGTTGGCGTAGAGGTAGAGGCCGCCGTACAGGACCGGCACGAGCAGCAGTGCGACCACCGCCAGCTTCGGCAATCGGCCCGCGGTCAACCGCCGCAGCTCACTCAACGCCATCCGCAGCGCGGTCACGCCTTCAGCTCCTCATCAATGGCAGTCACGGGTTCCACCGGGGCGACGGGCGCGACCTGGATCGGCTCGGGCTGATCGACAGAACCGAGCTGGGCGGCCGGCACACCCAGGAGTCGTGCCGATGCATCAGCGCAGGTGATGATCACGCCGTACCCGCGGGACGCCAGGCGCCGGCCGAGGGCGTACCACTCATGCGGATCGCCGCCGTGGCGGTCCGGCATCGTCAGAATGGCTACTTGTACGTCGGGTCGCGCCACCGTGAGCTCGGCAAGCAACTCGGTCCGCTCCGCGACCGGTAGGTGCTCGAAGCGCTTGCCCGCGTGCTGGGCCGCATTGTGCTCGTCCAGCCACTCCAGTACGGCCTTCCGGCCGGCCTTGCGTCCAGCGATCGCCAGCTCCTCGCCGACCACGGTCTGCACGGGCAGCGCGTCGTCCGGCTCGGTGATGCCGGGTGCGTCGACCACAGCGACCCGGCGGCGAAGCAGGGCGGCGTCAGTCGCGCCGTCCAGCCGCACCCGGCCGGTGTCGGGTCGTAACCGGCCGGACAGTCCGAGTGCTGCCGCGACATGACCGGGGCCTGGGTAGCTCGCCAGCAGCACGACCTGATGGTCGGCGACGTGCACCGATGTGGTGTCCAGCATCGGTGCGTGTGGGCCGCGCACACTGATCCGGCTGGCCTCGAGCTGCATCCCGTTTCCCCGTTCAATACGGTTGTGTATTCAATACAGAACTGTATCCTACTCCTATGGACGCACCCAAACGCCGCCGCTCCGCCACTCGGGCCCGCCTCCTCGACGGCGCCCTCGAGGTGTTCGCCGAGCGCGGGTTCAACGGCGCGTCGGTGGAGGACATCTGCGAGCGGGCCGGCTTCACCCGTGGCGCCTTCTACTCGAACTTCGGGTCCAAGGACGAGCTGGTGCTGGCGTTGTTCCAGGCAACCACCGACCGCCTGCTCGAACAGATCGGCGCGCTGCTGCCGGACCTGGCGAATCAGCCCGGCACGCTGCTCGACGCCGTACTCGGGCTGCTCGACGAGGCGGCCGGGGACACGCGGCAGTGGCATCTGATCTCCACCGAGTTCACCCTGCACGCGTTGCGGAATCCGGAGGCGGCGCGGGCCCTCAATCGGCAGCGGGCGATGTTCCGGTCCAGCCTGACCAAGCTGGTCGAGGAGATCTCCGAGATCAGCGGGATGCGGATGAGTGTCCCGGCGGAGCAGTTCGTCCGGCTCGTCATCGCCGTCCACGAAGGTGCGCGGTCACAAAGCCTGCTGGAGCCCCGGAAGCTCCCGGCCGGCTCACTCGAGCGCACCTTCCTGCCGATGGTCCTGACCGCGGTGACCGACTAGTTGACCTTCACGCTCACGGTGTGGAGGCCGGTCGAGCCGTTCGGCGCGGGGGGTGCCGAGGCCTCGACCTGCGGGTTGCCCTTGGCATCGAACGCCCGGGACTGCAGCATGTGCATCCCGTGCGGCGCGTTGTCCCAGGTCCAGTGCCACTGCCGCCAGGTGTCGATCGACGCGTCCGTCGCGAGCGTCGCCTCGTGCCACGGGCCACCGTCCACCCGAACCTCGACCTTGGACACTCCGACGTGCTGGTCCCACGCGACCCCGGCCACCGTGACCTGACCCGCCGGCACCTCCTTGCCGCCCGGTACGTCGATCCGCGACGACAACTTGATCGGCCCGAGCGCCGACCAGCCACGCGGCGTCCAGTACGCCTCGAACTGGTCGAACCGGGTCACCTCGATGTCCGTCAGCCACTTCGTCGCGGACACGTACCCGTACAGCCCGGGTACGACGATCCGCACCGGGAACCCGTGCTCGACAGGCAACGGCTGCCCGTTCATCGCGTAGGCCAGCATCGCCTGACGATCGTCGAGCAGTGTGCTGAGCGGCGTACCCGCGGTGAAGCCGTCCTTCGACGTGGACTTGATCGCGTCGGCGTCCGCGGACGGGCCGGCCTCCTGCAGCAGGTCCTTGAGCAGTACTCCGGACCACAGCGCGTTCCCGATCAGGTCGCCGCCGACCTCGTTGCTCACGCAGGTCAGCGTCACCCATTTGTGCAGGACCGGGCGCTTCAGCAGGTCGTCGAAGCTCAGTTCGATCTCGTGGTCGACCATGCCGTGGATGCGCAGCTTCCAGTCCGACGGCAGGATCTGCGGCACCGACAGCGCCGTGTCGATCCGGTAGAAGTCGTCGTTCGGGGTGACCCACGGCACCGCGCCCTCCGCCTGCGCACCAGCCGGCGCGTCGAGGCTCGGCGGCTTCGGCAGGTTGAGCGCCTTGCGTGCATCGGCGACGGCGGCGCGGTTTCCCGAGACGACCCGGCCGAGCAGGCCGACGGCCGCCGCGCCGATCGCGACCCCGGCCGACAACTGCAGGAATCCGCGCCGGCTCACGCCGTCGTCGAGTCCTTGGAGGAGCGGCTCGAGCCGCCTGCTGAAGAGGCGCAGAATGATCAGGGCCGTGATGCCTGCGACCGCTGACGGCACGAACCCGGTCTGTCCGGCGTCCGCCCGCGTCGCCGCCGCGATCACCGCCGCCCCGGTCAGTACGACGATGATCAGCGCGCCGGCCCAGTAGCGCCGTACCGCGAGAATGCCGCCGATCGCGGCCAGGGCGAGCAGGACGATCACGATGCCGACGCGCAGCGCGGTCTTGTCGTTGGTGCCGAACCAGGAGATCGCCAGATCCTTGAGCCACGGCGGGACCCGGTCGATGAACGCCGACCCGATCGCGACCACGGGTGTCTGCGAGGTGCCGAGGAGGCCGGCGGCCACGCTCCCGGCCGCCAGTCCGGACAGAGCGGCGAGGATGCCACCGAGGGCACCACGCCAGCGGATCCCGTTCCCGCCCTCGGTACGACATTGGGGCGCCCGCGGCTGGTCGACGAGTTGCTGGTTCACCTCTCAACCATTACGCGGCGGGGCGCCCGACACCAGCCGGGCGCCCCATCCGTTAGTCGCGGGTAATACAAAGAGCGAGTTCTGTCCCGGATACTGCGTCAGATTCGGTCGGGAGAGATCGGACCCAGCGGTGGCCGGCCGTTCGGCCAGCGGCGGGCGTTGTCGCGAACCCGGCGCAACTTGCCGAGCACAACCTCCCGCTCGTCGGCCAGTTGGGACATCCAGAGGCTGTCGATCTCCAGGAGGTGATCCGGCAGTGCATCGCGCAACCGCCGCTTCCCCTCCTCGGTGAGAACCGCGAACGAACCGCGGGCATCGTCGGGACAGGGCTCCCGGCGTACCAGACCGAGGTTCTCGGCGCGGTCGACCAGCCGGGTGATGCCGCCGGTGGTGACGGTCAGCTCCCGGGCTAGAGAGGTGAGACGCTGCTTCTCCCCGTGACTGCGGGCCAGCCGCAGCAACAGTTCGAACATTGCCATTTGCAGACCACTGCGCTTGAGGGAGTGACGCATCACATGATCGAGTTCGGCCGCTGCTTCTCGCAGCAGACCGTACGCGGTGAGGACGTCGCTCTCCCATGGTTCCGCGGCGCGGGTGGGTTCTGCATCGGCGAGCGCTAGGGGCGAGCAAAGCGAAGGCGCGATGGTCATGCGCGGACTCTATTAGCTGACTAGGTCACTTCGCTACACGGGGTGACCTTTCGGCTACAGATCGACCCCGAACCGACAAGCTTCTGAGCGTAACCCGGCCACCACCAAGCGCCTGCGGCGGGATCCGGTCTAGCGCGGTGCGGACGGCGTACTGCCACTCGGACCCTTCCTTTCGCGACGGGGTTCGCGGGAGCCGCCGGCCGGGGACATCGGACCGAAGGACGAGGTCGGAGTGGTCGATCCGCCGCCCTGCTCACCGGCCGAGTGCGCCGCGGCGCCGGCCAGACCGCCGGCGAACTTCCGCGCGCCGTTGACCATTCCGCCGGCCGCGACAACGCCGGGATGTGACCCGACTCCGACCGCGCCCGACGCACCACGCCCCGAGGACCCACCACCGGACCGGCCCGATCCGCCGCCGCCTCGGCCGAGGACCGAGCGGCCGACCCCGACGGCGCCGGTCGCCATGCCGCCCGGATCGGCCACTGCGCTGCCCATCCCCGAGCCGCCGCCGGCCACCGCGGCGGTGACCGGAACCAGGAAGCGGAGCAGGGCCGGGAGGGCGAAGATCGCGAGGAACAACATCATCAGGCCGGTGGTGGTCTGCACGAAGCTGTTGCCGGACTGCCCGATGCCGAGCTCGTTCATCTTCAGCGCGGCCGCGTAGATGAGCGCCGCGGCCGGCTTGTACGCGATGAACGCCAGCGACCAGCCGCAGTACTTGCCGAACCAGGTCCGGCCGATCTCGGTGTTGGTCGCGGCCGCGGCGAGCGGGAACGTGCCGGCCAGCAGGATCAGCATCGCCGACCGGATGATCATCAGCACGACCTGGATCAGGGCGGCCAGAATGACGGCGACGCCGGCGAACATCATGATCAGCGTGGCCGGGCTCGCTCCCGCCACCGTGCCCAGGCTGCCTTGCAGCATCACGTCCGCGAGGGCGGTGGCCAGGGTCGTGTCGTCGGGATGGGCGGAGCGGATGATCGCCTCCGCGAGCTTGTCCGACCACTCGGCCAGCAGTTGCAGTGTCGCGGACCCGGCCGCGCCGACGGCGACGAACACCATTGTTGCCTTGAGCAACTCTTGGAGCGGACGGGCGCGTTGCTCCCAGGCCAGCCGCATCCCGGCGACCAGCACCGCGACGGTGAAGACGGCCGCCGACACCCACAGCACGTTGCCCTGGAGGAAGTCGACGATCGCGCTGTTGCGCGGACTCGAGGTGTCCGCGCCGACCGAGAGTGCCGGGCCCGGCTGGTGGATCCAGAAGGTCGCGATCGCCTGGATGCCCTCGTACGCCGCCTGCCCGATGCTCTTCGCGATCTGCTCCAGTGCGTTGCCGGCGACGTCGTTCAGACCTCTGCTGATGCGGCACTCGAGGTCCGTCGGCCCACACATCAGACACCGCTCCACGGCACGAAGTCGCTCAGGTCCCGGTGCTGGGAGTACGGCGCTCCGACCGCCCCGCCAGGAGGTGGTGACTGAAGGCGCCAGTCGCCGTCGTACCAGCGCATGGTCAGCGTGATGCTCATGTACGCCGACTCGACCGGAAGTGCGAGCATGATCGTGGCTCGGTCCCCGCCTGCGTCGAGCACGCGGAAGCCGGCCACCTGCGAGGCGGACGAGCCGGACGGCTCCGACTCGCTCTGCGCACGCGTCAGGGCGTCGGTGTCCGGGCCCGGGACCATGAGTTTGGGGATCGTGGCCAACGCCTGCTCCTGGTCGGCGAAGGCGGCGACCACGTTGTAGGCAGCGAAGACGGCGCCTGTCGGTGAGTGGGCGAAGCAATGCCGGAAGCCGTCGGGATCGGTCCGGGCAGGTCCGGTCGCGCTCGACCGCGGTACGACGACGCGACGGCTGACCTCCCAGGCATCCACGGCCGGCGGCTTCGTGGGGATCGTCTGATCACCACCGGGCAGACCACAGGTGCCCTCTCCAGTTGCGGCAGGCTGGGCGTCGGGCGTCGTGGACGCCGCGGGTGGTGCTGTGGGTGCGGTTCGCGCTGCCGCCTGTTGGTCGTCGTCCGAGGTCAGAGCGCTGACCAGCAACAGAGCGCCGCACAGCAGCACCGCGCTGACGACCACACAGGCGGTGACGAACCCGCGTCCGAACGGTGACTTGTTCTCGTGCTCCGGCCTCATGGATCAAGGCTGGCAAAGATCGGCCGATCGCCGCGGAAGTTATCCACAGGCCTGGGCCGCCGCGGGAAAACCGGTGTCGGTGGGGTGCGGCAGGGTGGAACCATGACGGACATGGGGCTGGAGCGGATCGCGCTGATCTCGGACGTGCACGGGAACCTGACGGCGTTGGAGGCGGTGCTCGCGGACATCGAGCGGCGGGGGATCGAGCGGATCTTCAACCTCGGTGACTACGTCGGGAAGGGACCGCGCGGGCAGGCGGTGGTGGACCGGTGCCGGGAGGTCTGCGAGGTGAACATCCTCGGCAACTGGGACGACTCGCTGCCCGACCCGGACCGCGAGTTCGACAGCGAGGGCATGCGCTGGTGGCAGAAGGAACTGCGCGAGGACCAGGGGACCTGGCTGCGGGGACTCCCTTTCTGCCACGACTTCCTGCTCAGTGGCCGGCAGATCCGGTTGTTCCACGCGTCGTCGACGAGTGTTCACAAGCGCGTCCGGTTCGATCACGACGAGGCGGAGTACCGGCTGATGTTCGAGAACACCGAGGCCACCGGCGACGGACCGATCCCGACGATGGTCGGGTACGCCGACACCCACGACCCGTTCTACGAGGTCGATCTCGGCCGGACGCTGTTCAACATCGGCTCGGTCGGCAACAGCCTGGACGATCCGACTCCGGTCTACACGATCCTCGAAGGCGTGCCGGACTCACCCGAGCCGGCGACGTTCTCGATCCAGTTCGTCCGTGTCCCGTACGACGCGCACGCCGAGCTCGAGATCGCCCGCGAACTCGGCATGCCCGAACTCGACGGTTACGAGGCCGAGATCATCCGGGGTCTGTACCGCGGCAACTTCTACGCCGGCGAACCGCACACCTACCACCGCCGGCTCCGCACCGCCTGAGGACGTTGTCCCCAACGTTGTCCACAGGTGTGGATTAGGTGCCCCGAGCAACGGTCCGACCATCGGAAGTTCACCCGCTGGTCACTTGACCAGAAGAGCTTCCGAACCTACAGGCCGGTATCCGGCCGCGAAGAACGCGCGCATCGAGGCGGCATTGCCCGGTGTGACCTGCGCCCAAACCTGCGCGTCCGCAGGAATCAAGGCCCGCGCGGCCCGGGCCAGCCGGCGCCCGTGCCCCTTGCCGCGGGCGTCCTCCGGTACTTCGATCGCACACTCGACGCGATCCGCGAGACCGCGTCCGGTCAGCACGAAACCGCCGTACTCGTCCACGTACACGCGGACGTCGTCGCGGGTGTGCAAGGCGTTCTCGATCCGGGGGTGCTTGTGGTCGGTCACTTCGCTGAGACCGGCGGTCGCCGCGGTGCGCTCCGCCGGGTCGGTGATGGCCGGCGCGAGGAGCATCGCGTCGAGGGAGGCGACGTGGCGTCCGGTCGCCGCCTCGAGAGCCGACAGGAACGGCGGGTTCGTCGGTGCGCACAGGTCGCCTGGTGGCAGTCGCTCCGCGACCCAGGCTGCGTCGACATCCGCGGCGATGACGATGTGGGCGGTGAACGCGACCAGGCAGGACGCTCGGTCCGACGGCGGGGGCACGACGGTGATGCCGAGGTCCGGGGGCGGGAACGCGCCGCGTTCGACGCCACGCAGAATGTCAGCAAGAGTGTTCATCACGACCATTGTCGGCGGTACGGAGGGCAAGGACATGCGGAAGCCGCAGGTGGAGCGGGCCGACGGACTGCCCGGCCGGGTCACGATCTACGAGGTCGGTCCCCGCGACGGACTGCAGAACGAGTCCGCGATCGTCGACGTGGCGGTCAAGGCGGAGTTCATCCACCGGCTCGTGGACGCGGGGCTGACGACCGTCGAGACGACCAGCTTCGTGCACCCCAAGTGGGTGCCGCAGCTCGCCGACGCCGCGGAACTGCTCGAAGGGCTGGATCTGCCGGAAGCCGTCCGGGCGCCGGTCCTGGTCCCGAACGAGCGCGGCCTCGACCGGGCCCTGGCCGCGAACGTACGGGAGATCGCGATCTTCGCCAGCGCGACCGAGACCTTCGCCGCGAAGAACCTGAACTCCACGCTGGACGACCAGTTCGCGATGTTCACCCCGACGATCCACCGTGCCCGGGCCGAAGGGTTGACGGTCCGTGGCTACGTGTCGATGTGCTACGGCGATCCGTGGGAGGGCGACGTACCGATCGACCAGGTCGTGAAGGTCGGGGCGCGGCTGGTCGAGCTCGGCTGCCACGAGCTGTCCCTCGGCGACACGATCGGTGTGGCGACGCCGGGTCAGGTGACCGCGCTGATCGCCGCCTTCGGTGCGGCTGGGGTGGGCGTCGACAAGCTGGCTGTGCACTTCCACGACACCTACGGCCAGGCTCTCGCCAACACGCTGACCGCGCTCCGCGCCGGCGTGACCACGGTCGACAGCTCGGCCGGCGGCCTCGGCGGATGCCCGTACGCCGAGAGCGCGACCGGCAACCTGGCCACCGAGGACCTGCTCTGGCAGCTCGACGGTCTCGGCATCGAGACGGGCGTCGACCTGGAGAAGCTGGTCGCCACCAGCGTCTGGATGGCCGGTCAGCTGGGCAAGCCGTCGCCGAGCCGGGTGGTGCAGGCGCTCGCCGGGTAATCCGCTGGGAAAATGTCGGTAGATGCGGTCAGGATGGTCGGGTGACTGACCGCCGGACCGAGCTCGGGGACTTCCTGAAGGCGCGGCGCGCCCGGGTGTCCCCCGAGGACGTCGGCCTGCCCGCCGGCGGGCGGCGTCGTACGCCCGGGCTGCGCCGTGAGGAGCTCGCTCAGCTCGCTGGGGTCGGTGTGACGTGGTACACGTGGCTCGAGCAGGGCCGGCCGATCAACGCCAGCGGGCAGGTGCTCGACGCGGTCGCCGGGACGCTGCGACTCAGCTCGATCGAACGCGAACACCTGTATCGCCTGGCCGAGGCGACTCCGGCGCGGCCACCGAGCACGAGCCTGTGCGCGAACGAGCAGGTCTTCGCCGAGATCCTCGGCGCGCTCGACCCGTTGCCCGCGGTGATCACGAACACCCGGTTCGACATCGTCCGGACCAACGCGGCGTACGTCGATCTGTTCCACGACTGGCATGCACTGCCCTGCATCCACAAGAACCTGCTCTGGTGCATCGTCACCGAGCCGACCTCCCGGCAGCAGTTGCTCAACTACGACACCGAGGTCCCGTATCTGGTCGGCCGGCTGCGGTCGGCGTACGGCGAACATGTCGGCGATCCCGACTGGGAGACGGACCTGGAGCGGCTGCAGAAGCTGAGTCCGGAGTTCGCTCAGCTCTGGTCCCGGCACGAGGTCTCCGCGTGCAGTCCACGTCCGCGCCACATCCTGCACCCGGTCGCCGGTGAGCTGCATCTCATCGTCACCGAGCTGGCCGTGCCCGCGCATCCGGATCTGGTGCTGTTCGTCGAGACACCGGCCGACGAGGAGACGCGCAGCCGGCTTCCGATGACCCGCCGCTCGGTGGAGTCGGCCGCGGTCTGACGGTCAGCGGGACATGGGTGGACCGCTGGGCGTGCGCCAGGTGGTCAGGCAGAACGGGTGTCCGGCCGGGTCGAGGAAGACCCGGAACACCGACGGCTCCGGCTGGAGAACGGTCGGGGTCGCGCCCGCCTCGATGACGCGGGCCTGCTCCGCGTCCAGGTCCGCCGCCATGAAGTCGAGGTGGCACTGCTGCGGCACGCGCGGATCCGGCCAGGTCGGCGCCCGGTAGTTCAGGTCGCGCTGGAAGCCGATGCTGTACGTCTCGAACCTCAGCTCCACGAACGCCTCGTGGACGACGGCCAGCTCACCACCCGCGACGCGCTGGTAGAACTCGCCCAGCTCCAGCGGATCCGGACAGTCGAGCGTCGGCCCCCAGAACGGCGCGACCACGCTCGTCAGGGCTCGATCGGCCGGCGGATGCGCCGGATCAGGCTCTTGTCGGCGTACTGACCGATCCGGTACGTCGCGAAGCCGTCGACGGTGGCGCCGACCGCGCCACCGAGCAGCGGGATCCGGCGGGTGACGGTGAGCGCCATCCGCTTGCCGCTGATCCGGGCGATCAGCTCCCCGACGACCTCACCGGACACCAGGCGGTCCAGTTCGGGGTCGAAGACCGGGGCGGTGGCGATGCCCAGCGGCGACGTCGGCAGGCTCGACTTCTTCAGCCGGTCGGAGACGCCGTCCTCCCCCAGCATGCAAGTGATGACCGCGGTGCGAACCCGCGGGTCGTCCAGGTCGTAGCCGCGGATGTGGGCGATCGCGGCCACCATGCGGGCCTGGACGATCGCGATACCGGTCATGTTCGCGGGCAAGGCGACCGGGAAGGTGACGAGGCCGCCGATGCTGGTGACGAAGCCCTGAAGGCCGGCCAGCCGGATGTGCTGGTCGATGACCGCGTCGATCGCGAGCTGCGGATCACCCTCGACTCTCGCCAGCTTGGCCTCGGCGACCTGCTCCGCGCCGGGGAACCGTTGGTAGCCGTCGATCGCGACCTCGAGAATCTGACGCAAGACACCCGCCGCGGCCTGCGGTGCGAACCGCTGCGCGGCGGGCGCGAGACTGCTGGCGACGAACCTGGCTACTCCGGCCACGGTGCTCCTTCCGGCCCCTCCCCGCGACGGAGTCGGGGTGTGCTTCAACTCTACGTGGCTCCCGGAGCGCCGCCACTCGGGAGAAACCCTTGGTGTCCCCTAGGTGGCTGGTGGGAGCGGTCGGTGCGGCGTGGTCCAGGATGGAGGGGTGCCTGTCGAGCCTGCTGGGTCTGTCTGGGAGTTTCCGCCGGTGGCGGTCGCCGGGTCGAGTGACGTGGTCGCGGGCGGCGCGGATCTGGCTCCGGGGACGATCCTGGCGGCGTACCGGGCGGGGCTGTTCCCGATGCCGGACCACCGCGGTTCGGTGCTGTGGTGGTCGCCGGTCGATCGGGGCGTGATCGAGGTGGCCGGGTACCGGCCGTCGCGGACGGTGCGGCGAGCCCGGAGCAAGTTCGAGATCCGGGTCAACACCGCGTTCGACCAGGTCATCCGGGCCTGCGCTGATCCGCGCCGGCCCGGCTCATGGATCGACCGGGACATCATCGCGTCGTACACCGAACTGCACCGGCTCGGCTGGGTGCACTCGGTCGAGGCCTGGGACGGCGACGAGCTCGCCGGCGGCCTGTACGGCGTCGCGATCGGCGGGCTGTTCGCCGGGGAGTCGATGTTCCACCACAAGACCGACGGGTCGAAGGCCGCGGTGGCCGGGCTGATCGAGTTGCTGGACGACGAGTACGCCGCCGACCGGGTGCTCGACATCCAATGGGTGACGGACCACCTGGCGACGCTCGGCGCCGTCTCGATTCCACGCGAGGTCTATGTACGCCGGGTCGCGCAGGCCGTCACAGTGCCGCTCCCCAAGGCCTTCAGCTGAGGCCGATGAACGTCGCCATCTGCCGGGTTGCCGAGTCGTAGAAGGCGTCCGCCGGATCCATCGTCCCGACCAGCTGACCGAACAGCTCGAAGCTGATCATCCCGAACAGCTGCGTCCAGGCGATCACCACTCGCAGCAGGATCCGGTGCGGTACGCCGGGAGCGATCGCCGCAATCACGTCGAGCTGTTCGGGCAGCTTGCCGGTGGGCTCCGGCGCGTCGCCGGGAGGCTCGAGCCAGCCTTCCGCGTGGGCCTGGCTGACGATTCGCAGCAGGACGATCGGCGTCCGCGCGGCGGGCTCGACCGTCGCCTGCGGTGCCTGGTAGCCACTGATCGGTGAGCCGTAGATGAGGGCGTACTCGTGGGGGTTGGCCCGTGCCCACTCGCGGAGAGCGGCGCACACCGCCAGCCACGCCTGGATCGGGTGCTCGTAGTCCTTCGCCGCGGCCGACTCGGCCGCCGTACCGAGAGCGTCGTACGCGTCGATGATCAGGGCGGTGAGCAGGTCGTCGCGGCTCGGGAAGTACCGGTACAGGGCGGACGACACCATGCCGAGCTCGCGGGAGATCGCGCGCAGCGACAGCGACTCGGCTCCCTCGGTGGCGAGCTGCCGGCGGGCTGCCGCCTTGATCTCCTCGGTCAGCTCGGCGCGGGCTCTCTCGCGTGCGGTGCGTCCGGCGTTCATAGAGGCAGTGTGCCACAAAACCGAGAGCAGTGCTCTTGACAGGGAGCGCTGCTCCGGTGTTCACTGATCACAACAGAGAGCACCGCTCTCGCAGACTTGGAGGGGCACCACGATGCCGGAGTACAAGCAGACCTACGACGCCAACCGCGTGATCACCGCCGCCGACGGCAGCATGCGGATCTTCAACCGGATCGTCGCGCGCTTCACCAAGCTCGGGATCAGCCTGATGGGCAGCCGGGTCCTGTCGGTCCGCGGCCGCAAGACCGGCGACTGGCGGAGCACCCCCGTCAACCTCCTGGTCCTCGACG
Organism: Kribbella sp. NPDC049227; assembly: GCF_043197265.1. NCBI lineage: Bacteria > Bacillati > Actinomycetota > Actinomycetes > Propionibacteriales > Kribbellaceae > Kribbella > Kribbella sp. NPDC049227. Next base: position 727,178 of record NZ_JBICST010000004.1, read on the forward strand.
GACAGCGCTACCTGGTGGCGCCCCGCGGCCACACCCAGTGGGTGAAGAACCTCCGCGCCAGCAACGAGGGCCGGCTCCAACTGGGCCGCACGATCGAGACCTTCCGCGCCGAAGAGGTCCCCGACGCCGACAAGCTCCCCGTCCTGCGCCTCTACCTGAAGAAGTGGGCCTGGGAGGTCGGCACCTTCTTCTCCGGTGACGTCACCAAGAACTCCCCCGAAGAAACCCTCCTCCACATCGCCCCCGGCGTCCCCGTCTTCAAGATCCACGCTGCCTGAGCCGGCCTCAGTGGTACGCGGCGGCCTGGATCCGGTACAGCTCGGCGTAGTGGCCGTTGCGCGCCATGAGCTCGTCGTGCGTTCCGGTCTCGACCAACCGGGCACCGTCCAGGACCACGATCAGATCGGCCATTCGCACCGTCGAGAAGCGGTGTGAGACCAGGATCGTGATCCGTCCGTCCGAGCTGTTCCTGGCCGCCGCCGCATACCGTTCGAACAGGGCGTGTTCGGTCTCGGCATCCAGCGCGGCGGTCGGTTCGTCGAGCACCAGAAGCAGTGGCCGGTCCCGCATGAAGCCCCGAGCCAGGGCCAGCTTCTGCCACTGCCCGAAGCTGATCTCGGCTCCATCCGGCCAGGTGGAACCGAGCTGAGTGTTCAGCCCGGCGTCGAGCCGCTCCACGACGTCCTCGGCACCGGCCCGGCCGACAGCGGAGGTGACGGCCGCTTCGTCGTCCAGCCTCGGCAGATCCCCGAGCCCGACGCTGTGGTCGGCCCTGAACTCGAACCGGAAGAAGTCCTGGAAGGCACCAGCGATCTTCAGCCGCCAGGCCTCGGCCGGCATCCGGTCCAGTGGCAGGCCGTCGACCAGAATTCGTCCATCGGTCGGCTCGTACATCTTGCAGATCAGCTTCACCAGGGTGGACTTGCCCGCGCCGTTCTCCCCGACGACGGCGATCACCTTGCCCGCCGGCAGTCGCAGCTCGACGTCATCCAGCGCAAGCTGTTCGGATCCGGCGTACGCGAACGAGACGTGCTCCAGCCGGATGCCGTCGGTGAGCTGGTCGGGCGCAGCCAGATCCGCGGTGGTGTCGAACGAGGCCGCGTAGTTCTCCAGCCAGACCAGCCGCCGGGATCCGTCCAGCCAGATCCCGCGCAGGAAGCCGATCTCGCCGACTGTCGCACCGATGTACGACGACAACCGCGCACCGGCCGCGAGGATCAGCAACACCTGACCGACCGAGCCGTTCAGCCCGGAGGCGACGTACAGCACGGCACCCACGTAGGCCGCGCCGAACACGGCCCAGGCGGCGGCATGCCAGGCGGCGCTGGTCCAGCGGGCCGCGGCCATCGGGGCGTACCACCGCTCCCACTCGCGACGACGGTTCACCACCAGGTCGCGGCCGATGCCGAGTACGCGGACCTCCTTGCCGGGAGCGGGTGTGGTCGCGGTCTTGAACAGGTGCTCGGCCAGGCGGCTGTTGGCGGCGTACCGCTCCTCGACCGCGCGCTCGACGCCCGGCCGCCAGGTCGAGCTGAGGACGGTCGGCAGAGCGAACACCAGCAGGAGTACGAGCACCGGATCGATCGACATCAGCAGAGCGACAGTCACGCCGAGTCGCAGGATCCAGCCACAGGTGGAGAACAGCGACATGTACATGTGGTCGAGCACGAACACCTGTTTGCGCAGGACCGACAGGCGGTCCAGGAAGTCGCGGTGTTCGTGGTGCTCGACGGTGGCGACGGACGCCTGCAGCCGGGCCACGTGGGCCTCGAGCATGATCGTGACGCGGTCCCGGAATCGCCGGGAGACCCGGGCCGACAGCGTTCGCAGGAACCAGGTCGCCGTGACGGAGACCGCCAGCCCACTCACGGCCAGCAGAACGGCTCGCCGGTCGTCCTGCAGAACACCCTCGGCGAGCACCGCGAGCCACAACGCGAGCAACGCGTCCGGAAGTGCGGCCAGCAAAGTCATCCCGAAGGCGAAGACCAGGAGCCTCGGCTCGTGCTGATAGCCCAGTCGGCACAGCCGCCACATCGCCGGCAGGGCCTTGGGCAGGTCGTCGATATCAGAGCGTGTCATAGCTCATCCCTTCCTCGTCGACCTCCGCGGTGAAGCGTTGGGCCTGCAGATCGAACATCGTCCGGTACCGCCCACCGAGGTCCATCAGTTCCTCGTGGCTGCCGAGCTCGACGACCCGGCCGGCCTCGAGGACACAGATCCGATCGGCATGCCGGACGGTCGAGAACCGGTGCGAGATCAGGATCGTGGTGACATCGCGGGTCGCGGTCAGGATGCGGTCGAAGATCGCCGCCTCGCCCCGGACATCCAGTTGGGCCGTCGGCTCGTCGAGCAGCACCAGCCCGGCGCCCTGCCGGACGGAGCACAGCGCCCGCGCCAGTGCGATCCGCTGCCACTGACCTCCGGACAGGTCGATGCCGTCGCCATAGCCCGTGGCCAGCCGGGTGTCGAGGCCGGCCAGGTCGCCGGCACCGGCGTCCGCGAGTGCGGCCAGGATGTCCGCCTCCGGAGCACCGGCCGGTGCGACGTTGTCCCGCACCGGGAGCTCGAGCCGCAGGAAGTCCTGGAAGACCGCGGCGACTCGGGTCCGCCAACCGTCGGTGTCGAGGTCACGCAGGTCGTCCCCGTCGACCTCGATCGATCCGGCGTCCGGGTCGTACAACCGGCACAGCAGCTTGGCCAGCGTGGTCTTGCCGGCGCCGTTCTGGCCGACGACGGCCAGCGACGAGCCGGCCGGCACGGTCAGATCGAGTCCGTCGAAGACCGGCTGGGTGGCGTGCGGATACCGGAAGCTCAGATCACGGATCTCGATCGCGACCGCTCCCCTGCGTACGGGCATCGCATCACCGACCGCTCCGCGGCGTTCGGGCGTCGCATCACCGGCCGGTCGCCGGGCGGACGTCAGTGCACCGGCCGGTGCCATCGCGGGCTCCAGCCGCTGTACTGCGACCACTGGTGCCGCCGCTCCGTCGAGGACCCAGTTCAGCCCACCGAACGCGATCATGCTGACCCCGATCGCGACCTGGGCGAAGACCACCAGCCGGTCGAGGTCCAGCCGGCCGTCGATCGCGGCCGCGCCGAGCGCCCAGAAGACGAGGCCGTTGGCCACTGTGACGATCAGCAGACACCAGATCATCGGGCGTTCGCGCAACCGCGTCGCGGCGTGCTGCAACTCGAACAGCCGCCGCCGCCGATCGGTGAACCGCTGCACGGTCCAGTCGGCCAGGCCGAACAGCCGCACCTCCTTCGCGGCGTCCGGCTCGACGGCGAGCCGATAGGCGTAGTCGGCGTGCCGCTGCGCCGATCGAACCTCGGTCGTGTTCCGGTCCCGCCAGACACCACTTTCCCGGAGCAGCCAGTGGGTCGCCGACCAGGCACCAACGAGCAGCAACGGCGCCCACCAGTTGAACCCGAACAGCACCACCGCGGACGCGACACCACCGGCGAGCTCGACCAGGCCGCCCGCGGCGAAGTCCACGTTCATGTACATCGGTGGCCCAGTCTGGCCGCGGTCGAACTCCCGCGCCACGGTCAGGTCCTCGGTGAGTTCCGGGTCCTCGAGGTGGCCGATCCCCGGCGGTCCCACACAGGCCTCCGCGAGCGCGTCGTTCAGCCAGGCGGCGACCCGGCTGCCGAGGTTGGCGCTGACGGCCTGGTGCACGGGGGTGAGCACTTGGAGCAGGACGAACGTCGTACCCATGAAGGTCAGCGGAGCGGCCAGAGCAGACCCGTGCTGGACCGCACCGACCATCGACCCCATCGCGATCGCGAACACCGCGGGCAGCGCGCCGCGGGCCAGCAGCAGCAGCCACCAGACCGTGGCCAGTACCGGATCCGCCTTGGGCAGAACCGCGAAGAACTGCCATTCGGGGCGGCGACGCAGGCGGCTCATCATCTCCTCACCATGGCACGCCGCACCGACGGAAATCTTGAACGTTTGCCGGATCCGCCGCTGCTGGCACCATGGCGGCATGATTACTCCCGAGCAGTTGAGCGCGGCGCCGAAGGTTCTTCTGCACGACCACCTGGATGGTGGGGTGCGGCCGGAGACGGTGCTGGAGCTGGCGAAGGAGATCGGGCATGTGCTGCCGCGGTCCGATGCCGGGGAGCTCGGGGAGTGGTTCGTCGAGTCGGCGGACTCGGGGTCGCTGGAGCGGTACCTGGAGACCTTCGAGCACACGGTCGCGGTGATGCAGGACGCCGAGGCGATCAAGCGCGTGGCGAGCGAGTGTGTGCAGGACCTCGCCGCGGACGGCGTGGTGTACGCCGAGGTGCGGTACGCGCCGGAGCAGCACCTGAACGGCGGGCTGTCACTGGAGGGCGTCGTCGATGCGGTCCGCGAGGGTTTCGAGCACGGGATGGCGACAGCGGAACGGCCGATCGTCGCGCGCCAACTGCTGACCGCGATGCGGCACAAGGCCCGCTCGATGGAGATCGCCCAGCTCGCGGTCGCGTACCGCGATGACGGGGTGGTCGGGTTCGACATCGCCGGTGCTGAGGCCGGCTACCCGCCCACCCGTCACCTGGACGCGTTCGAGTACCTGCAGCGGGAGAACGCGCACTTCACCATCCATGCCGGCGAGGCGTTCGGCCTGCCGTCGATCTGGCAGGCGATCCAGTGGTGCGGCGCCGACCGGCTGGGCCACGGCGTCCGGATCATCGACGACATCAACTACGACCCGGACACCGGCAAGGCCGACCTCGGCCTGCTGGCGGCGTACGTGCGGGACCGGCGGATCCCGCTGGAGATGTGCCCGAGCTCGAACCTGCAGACCGGCGCCGCCGAGTCGATCGCCGACCACCCGATCGGCCTGCTCGCCGAACTCCGGTTCCGGGTCACGGTCAACACCGACAACCGGCTGATGAGCGGTACGTCGATGAGCCGCGAACTGACCCTGCTCGCCGAGGCCTTCGACTACGGCCTGGCCGACTTCCGCTGGTTCGCCATCAACGCGATGAAGTCCGCGTTCCTCCCCTTCGACGAACGCCTGGCGATCATCGACCAGATCATCAAGCCCTGGTACGCCGAAGCCCTAACCGAGGCGAAGTAGCGTCTTGCCCGCGGTGGATCCGGCCGCCCGGATCGCCGCGGGAGCGTCGTCCAGGTCGACCGTCCCTGCGATGAGCGGCGACAGATCGATGCCCTTGGCAAGGAGCTCGACTGCCTCGGTGATCTCGTCGACGAAGCGGTAGGAGCCGGTCCAGGTGATCTCACGACTGACGAGATCGGCGAGCACCGCCGGGGTCGGAGCGCCCGGGAGATTGCCGACCTGGACAACGGTCCCGCCGCGCGCGGTGGCGTGCAGGAGTGGACCGAGGGCAGCGGGTACGCCGGATGCCTCGACAACGAGCTCGACGTCCTCGGGCAGCTCGGTCGAGGAGAACACCTCGTCGGCGCCCAAGGCCCGTGCCTGCTGCAGCGCCGCCGTGTTCACATCCGCCGCGACCACCCGGCCCGCGCCGCGGGCCTTCAAAGCCGCGACCACCAGGCACCCGATCGATCCGGCGCCGTTCACCAGCACCTCGCGGTCGTCCAGCGGACCGAGACGCCCGACCGCATGCAGCGCCACGCCCAGCGGCTCGGCCAACGCGCCGAGCTGAGTGGAAACGCCGGCCGGGAGCAGGCGCAGTTGCGACGCCCGGACGACCTTGTACGTCGAGAAGCCGCCGTCGACGTGGGGATCGAACGCGGCGGACCCCAGATAGCGCACCTCGCGATGCAGATTCGTCCGCCCCATCAACCGTGCGGGCAGCGGCTCGTCCGACGGAGTCGCCGGATGCACAGTCACCGCATCGCCAACGGCGTACGACGTCACTCCTTCCCCCAGTACGGCGACCCGCCCGGCGACCTCATGCCCGAGCACCAAGGGATGGCGCAGTTCGGCGGTCCCGGACGCACCGTGCAGGGCGTACGAGATGTCGCTCCCGCACACCCCGCCCCACTCCATCGCCACCAGGACATCGCCAGGACCGGGCGACGGATCGGGCCGTTCCTCGACCCGTACGTCACCCGGTCCGTGGACCACGACTGCTCTCATGCACCGATCATGCTCACACCGAGCGCTGGTAGGTGCGGAATGCGCGCGTCGACAGCCAGCCGACGAACAGGGTGAAAGCCAGCAGCAAACCGCAGTGGCGCAGGACCGACGACCAGTCCGGATCGGCCGCCAGGGCCTGACGGGCGGCGATCGCGGCCCAGTCCACCGGGTTGAAGCGCGCCGCGACGTTCACCCAGTGCGGTGCCACCGACGGGTCGATCATGATCGACGACATGAACGTCAGCGGCAGCGAGACGAACTGCGAGATCCCGATCAGCGCCTCCTGCTGCCGCGTCAGCAGCGCCACCGCGTTGGACAGCGAGCCGAACCCGATCCCGACCAGCATCGACACCCCGATCGTGACCAGGTAGCCGGCCGCGCCGCCGTCGTACCGGGCGCCCGCGGCCATACCGATCGCGAACACCAGGATGGTCTGGATCAGTGTCGTGGTCGCGTTGCTGATCAGCTGACCGGCCATCAGGCCGCCACGGCTGACCGGCGAGGCGAGCATCCGGTCCATCACGCCGCGCTCCATGTCCGCGATGAACGTCGTACCGCTCCAGCCGCTGGTCATCAGCGCGGTCATCATCACGATCCCGGGCGTCAGGAACGCGATGTACGACGAATCGCTGAAGCCCGGGATGTTCACCACGCCCTTGAACAGCTGCCCGAACAGCAGCAGCCAGATCGCCGGCTGGACCAGGGTGAACGCGATCAGCGCCGGCTGCCGGTACTGCGCCCGCAGCCACCGGCCGGTGATGAAGCGAGTGTGCGACGTGAATCCCGGGACCGCAGTCGACATCACGCCGCCTCCCCTTCCACCGCACGGAAGGTGCGTCCGGTGTACTGCAGGTACACGTCGTCGAGCGACGGCCGGGACACGGTCACCGCGGTGACCGGAATCGCCTTGTCCTCAAGGGCTCCCAGTACGGCGGGAACCGCGGTCGCACCTCGGTCCACCCGGGCGCGCAGTGCGTTGCCCTCGACAACGATCTCGCCGACGCCCGCGAGCCCGCTGAGCAGCGCGCGGACGCTGCCGTCGAGGTCCGGGTCGACCAGCTCGACATGCACCGAGTCGCCGCGCAGCTCCGCCTTCAGCGCCTCCGGGGTGCCCTCGGCAACGATCTTGCCGTGGTCGACGATGGCGAGCTGACCGGCCAGCCGGTCCGCCTCCTCCAGATAGTGGGTGGTGAGCAGCACCGTCAGACCCTCGTCACCGGACAGCCGGCCGACCTCGTTCCACAGGTCGGCGCGGGCCTCGGGATCGAGCCCGGTGGTCGGCTCATCGAGGAACAACACGCGCGGCCGGTGCACCAGCCCGAGCGCGACGTCCAGCTTGCGCTGCATGCCGCCGGAGTACGTCTTGACCTGACGATCGCCGAACTCGGTCAGCCCGAACCGCTCGAGCAGTTCCGCGGCCCGGCGTACGGCGTCCACCCGGGACAGGCCGTAGATCCGGCCGCTGAGCACGAGGTTCTCGACGCCGGTGGCCATCGGGTCGGAACTGGACTTCTGCGGTACGTACCCGATCGCGTGGCGGACCTGGTCCTGCTCGCGGACGACGTCGTACCCGGCGACTCGCGCCCTACCGGAGTCGGCGCGGGACAGGGTGGTGAGGATCTTGACGGTGGTGGACTTGCCGGCGCCGTTCGGGCCGAGAAGGCCGAGGACGATGCCTTCCGGGACGCTGAACGTCAGCCCGTCCAGTGCCCGCAGCGGAGGCTTCTTGCGGCCGGCCGGGTACGTCTTGACCAGGTCGACCGCCTCGAGGGCGTGCGTAACCATGATGTGGTGACTCCCTTGTGGGTGATGGGAGCCGGTCCGCTGCTGGCTATCCTGATGGTTGCGCCTTGGGTGCCAGGTCTTCGGACCGACTCGAGGAACTGCGGCCCTTGGCCCTGGTGTTGCCGCACCGTGGGTCGGGGGCCGTCTCGTACTGTTACTAGGCGTCCGGTGGCATCGCCCGCATCCACTCGAACTCGGTCCCGAAGTACTTGACCGGGTCCTTGAGCTGCTCGGCCGGGGTGATGCCGTCCTCCTCGAAGAGCTTCCAGGCCTTGCGCCAGAAGGCGGAGCCGCCCAGCGTGTCGGTGCGGATCTCCTCGGCGAGCTGGTGCACGTACTCCGACTCGGCCTTGAGCAGCGCGAGCCGGAACTCCGACTCGACCCAGAAGATGCGCGGGAAGTCGATCGATGCCATCTGCTCGTGCAGTGCGGTCGTCTCCTCGATGTCCGCGTCGATCGACCTGGCGCGCTGCTCCAGCAGCTCCGCCGCGCGGTCGGGCCGCAGGGCCGGCAGGTACGCCAGGCCGGCCTCGAGGGGATGGAACTCGCGGGTGGTCGTGCCGACCAGCTCGGTCAGCCAGTCGTCGAACTCGGCCTGCCCGGCGCCGGTGATCTGGTACACCGTCCGCTCCGGGCGATTGCCCTCCCGGACCGTCTCCAGCGCCTCGATGAAGCCGTTCTTCTCCAGCGCCGCGACGACCGAGTAGAGCGAGCCGTAGTTCATCTTGATGCTCTGGTCCTTGCCACGGGCCCGGAGCGTCGTGGAGATCTCGTACGGGTGCATCGGCCGCTCGCCCAGACTCCCGAGCACGGCGAACGCCAGCGGATTCCCGACCTTCCGCTTGGCCATCAGACCCTCCTCGATCTCGATTACTCGAAATCGAGTATTAGCTCGAGGGTATCCGGTGTCAAGTATTCGAGAGTGGCTTGACCCAGCGGGACCACTCGGGCTGCGGCGCGTACCCGGCGGTCGACCAGACACCGTGTGCCTGGGTGTTGTCGTCGAGCACCATCGCGTCCGCCCGCGTCCCGCCGTACGCCGCGAACCGGGCCTCGGCCCGCGCGACGAGCTCCCGCCCGATGCCCTGGCGGCGGTGGCTTGGGGCGACCGCGAGGCGGTACAGGTGGCAGCGCCAGCCGTCCCAGCCGACGATGATCGAGCCGACGACCGTGTCGTCGTCCACGGCAAGGATCAGCGCCTCGGGGTCGCGGGCGATCAACCGGAGCACGGCCTCGGGTGAATCCGGCGGGCGGTGAGAGTCCTCGGCGGCGACGGCCCAGAAGGCCATCACCTCGTCGGCATCGGCAGCGACGGCGGCGCGGTAGGCGATCATCAGCTGGCGGTCTGGAACGTACGGCGATAGTCCTGTGGTGGCACGCCCACCACCCTACGGAAATGGTGGCGGAGCAAGGCTGCCGTCCCGAAACCTGACTCGGCGGCGATCTGCTCGATGCCCATCCGGGTCTGCTCGAGCAGGGTGCGAGCGCGGAGGACGCGCTGCGTGGTGACCCACTTGAGCGGCGTGGTGCCGGTCTCGGCGACGAAGCGGCGTGCGAACGTGCGCTCGGACATCTGGGCGCGTCGGGCCAGCGCGGGCACGGTGTGCTCGATGGTCAGGTTGTCGACCATCCAGTCGAGCACCGGCTGCATGCTCTCGCTCGACGACTCCGGCACCGGGACCTCGACGTACTGGCGCTGACCGCCATCGCGCTGGGGCGGGACGACCATGCGGCGGGCGATCCGGGTCGCGACCGCGCTGCCGAGCTCACGGCGGACCAGGTGCAGGCAGGCGTCGATCCCGGCCGCGGTGCCGGCGCTGGTGATGATGTTGCCGTCGTCGACGAACAGCACGTCCGCATCCAGCTTCGCCAGCGGGAACTGCTCCTGGAACTTCTTCTCGTAGCGCCAGTGCGTCGTACACGGCCGCCCGTCCAGCAGGCCCGCCTTGCCGAGCACGAACGCGCCCGAGCAGACCGTCAGCAGGATCGCCCCGCGGGCCTCGGCCCGCCGCAGCGCGTCGAGAATGCGCTCGTCGTACTCCTCCCGCCAGGTCGTCGCCGGCAGCGCGACCAGGTCGGCGTCCTCGAGCTCCTCCAGCCCGTACGGCGCGATCACCGCGGAGTGACTGCTGCTCCGCAGCGGCTGGCCGGGCGTGGTCGAACACACCTTGAAGTCGAACGCGGGCACGCCGTCATCGGTCCGGTCGAGGCCGAACACCTCCGACACCACCCCGAACTCGAACATGGCGACGTCCTCCATCAGGACAACCGCGATCTTTTCCAGCATGGAACCAGTATGGCAGTAATTTGTGGAACTATGTCAATAGTGCCAGTGGTGGCGGGATCTAGTTGGTAGCATGATTACTGCCATGACCGGATACATCGTTCTCGTAGTACTCGTGCTGGCCGTGATCGCGGCTCTGGAGTTCAGCAACAGGCGCCACTCGACCGGTCCGTCCACCGGTCCGGACGGTTCCTGGGTGGCTGACGACCGCGACGTGGCCCGGACCAAGCTCGACCTGCTCGCCCTCGGCGGCAAGGCCGAAGCCTTCAACCACAAGCCCGTGACGACCACCGGCTCCGTGCACACCATCCGCCGGGCCCGTCTCACCACGCACCACGGCCGCCACGCGGCCTGACCGATACACCGGAAAGGCCCGCCGGGGACTCCCCGGCGGGCCTCTCTGTTTGATCAAACCCCGCCTGTTTGATCAAACCCTGCTGAGCCGGTGCCGCCAGGTCGGCGTGGTGGCGTTGGTGATCGCCCGCAGTACGCCTTCTACGGGTCCGTAGCCGTAACGGTTCAGCCAGAGGTGACTCAGCACCACCTGTACGGCGAAGATCGCCACCGCGATGCCCATGGTCGCGAGCGGCGACACCTGTCCGACCAGGCCCAGTCCGACACCGGTGAAGATCAGCACTGTCGCCACCGACTGACCGAGGTAGTTGGACAGGGCCATCCGCCCGGCCGGCGCCAGCAATCGGCGGACGTCCTGCCCTCGGTCGGAGTGCATGACCCTGAGCAGCGTCGCGACGTACGCCGCGGCGAGGAAGGGCGCGGTCAGCACGCTGGTCAGTACGGCGCCTGTGTCGCCGTTCCCACCCGCGGACGCGTAGACGATCCCGCCGGTGATGCCGATGGTGAAGCCGAGCAGTTGAATCAGCCGCAGTACTGCCTCGGTGCCGGTGATGTTCGCGAGCATCCGCCGGCGGCCGAGCACCATGCCGATCAGGAATGCGGCCAGAGTCGTCGGGCCTTGCACAGTCAGCAGCGACAGGCCGTACGTCGGCATGGCCCGGACATGTTCGCCGATGACATCGCTGAACGAGCCGGCCAGGTTGGCCGCGGTCTGCTGCGCCGAGGCGACGGCCGTGGTCGGGTCGATGACCGCCGACGTGTCCATGAACAGCGCCGCCGCACCCAGCGTGATGAACAGGTAGGCGTAGATGGAGCCGGCGACGATCAGCGCCGTCCGGTCCGACACTCGCCGCATGCCCAGCAGGACCAGACCGATCAGCGCGTACACGCTGAGGATGTCACCGGTGATCAGGAAGATCCCGTGCAGTGCCCCGATCGCGAAGAGGCTGCCGAGCCGCCGCAGCATCCGCGGCTTGAACGCGGCGCCGGCCTTCTGCGCCGCCTCCAGCTGCAACTGGAAGCTGTACCCGAACAGGAACGAGAACAGCAGATAGAACTTCATGTCCACGAACGTCGCCGACAACCAGTGCACCGTCTGATCCAGCCACGACTGGTACGCCGGATCCTCGGCCAGGTGGATCGGGAAGCCCGAGGCGGCGAAGGTGATGTTCACGATCAAGATGCCCAGCAGGGCGAAACCACGCAGCGCGTCGATGTCCTGGATCCGCGTCCGATCGAGTCCCTGGCTCATGTGCTCCAGCACACCAACCTCAGCGCCCGGACACACTCACCCTGCCCCCTCCCCTAGGGGTGGACTTTCACCTACCCCGGGGATGATCCGCGGGATCGCGTGGCCGGGTTGTGCGCCAGTACGGCGAGGCCGGACAGTGGCGTCTGACGGGGAATCCGAACCGGCTCCCCGCCACCTACACCCTCCAGGCCCACAAGCCTGCCTAGTGCGCCCGCCGCTGCTGCACCTTCTGGAACGCTTCCTTGATCTTCCGCTGGTTCTCCGGCTTGCTCAGCTCACGCTGCGCGATCTGGGCCAGCTTGGCGACGACGGCACCCTTCACCAACGTCTTCACAAACCCCATGAGGGCCTCCCTACTCTGTTGCCACTGACGGTAGCCGCCTTACACAAGCGTCTCCAATAGGTGATTCACCGGAGAAACCCGGAACTTGACCGGGGCCGGGTGGGGTGGGGAGAGCGGAGACACTGTCCCTGGCTTCGGGCACACTGGGACGGTGCCAGAGTTGCCGGAGGTGGAGTCGCTGACGGTGTTCCTGCGGGAGCGAGCCGTCGGCCGGGCGTTCGTGCGTGCGGACATCACGGCGATCAGTGCGTTGAAGACGTACGATCCGCCGATCTCGTCGCTGGTCGGGCTGCTGATCGACGATGTCCAGCGGCACGGGAAGTTCCTGGACATCTCGGCCCAGGGTGTGCACCTGGTGATCCACCTGGCGCGCGCCGGCTGGCTGCGATGGCGGGAGGAGCAGTCGACCGGGCTGGTGCGGCCGGGGAAGGGCCCGATCGCGCTGCGGACCGTGCTGGACGACGGCTCCGGGTTCGACCTGACCGAGGCCGGCACGCAGAAGAAGCTCGCGGTGTACGTCGTCCGCGACCCGGCCGAGGTCCCCGGGATCGCGCGGCTCGGGCCGGATCCGTTCACCCTGTCGCTCGACGACTTCAGCGACATCCTCAAGCGCCAGGGCCGGGTCCAGCTCAAGGGCGTCCTGCGGAACCAGTCGGTCATCGCCGGCATCGGCAACGCCTACTCCGACGAGATCCTGCACGTCGCGAAGATGAGCCCGTTCAAACCCGCCTCGAATCTCTCCGAGGACGAACTGAAGACCCTGTACGACGCGATGCGCGAAACCCTCCAGGACGCCGTCGACCGGTCCGCCGGGCTCGCGGTCCAGGACCTGAAGTCGGAGAAGAAGTCCGGACTGCGGGTGCACGGACGCAAGGGCCAGAAGTGCCCGATCTGCGGTGACATCGTCCGCGAGGTGAGCTTCGCCGACTCCTCGCTGCAGTACTGCGCCACCTGCCAGACAGGCGGCAAGCCGCTGGCCGACCGCCGCCTGTCCAAGCTCCTGAAATAGCCGTCAAGCTCCTGAAATAGCTGCTACGTCGTCATCAGGTCGAACATCGTCTTCACGTCGGCCGAGTTCGGTGTCGACAGCAACGTCGGCGTACCGCTGGTCGTCCGTCGCGAGGTCACCGCGAACACGTACCCGAGGTTCGCGTCGATCCGGTCCTTCAGCCACGGACCGCCGCTCGCGCCCCCGTTCATCGAGCAGGTGAGCGCGGCGTCGGAGCCGCCCCACGCGAACGTGTCGCCGTCGCAGTAGTACGGCACCTCACCGTTGTACGGCGGCTCAGCCGGCCAACCCCAGATCCGGGTACCGGGCTGGTTCTGGCTGTTGCCCCAGACCAGTCCGTTCCCGCCGACCGCGTCGATCAGGTTGGCGCCGTTGCGCTGCTGCAGCGTGACGAACGCCTGGTCGTGGGTGAAGTCGCTGCTGTTCATCCACGAGTTGAACGTGCGCGCCTGGCTCCAGTTCCACAGGCCGTAGCCCGACTGGCCGTTGTAGTACGCCGGCGCGAACACGATGTTCGAGTGCCACGCACCACCGGCACCGCTGTGGACGCAGTGGCCGGCGGTGATGATCAGGTTCTTGTAGTTGTTGTTGATCGTGGACGCCCTTGTTTTGCTGGGGTTGCGGCGTCACTCGGCAGGTCGGCCGGGATCGCGTTCTTCAGCTTCTCGGCGGTCCAGTAGCCGGTCGCGTCGAGCGCGCCGGCCGGAACCTTCGACGGCAGCGCAGGAGCCTGTACGGCGGTTGTCGCGGCTGCTGTCGTGGATGGGGGAGAGACTGCGGCGGCTGTGCTGACGACGCCGCCGGTGAGCAGGATTCCGGCGGCCACAAGCCGGACGGTTCTGGGCAGGGCGTTGCGCATGGGTGACCCCTCGATCGGGGCGGAAGATCGATCAGCCTCAGTACAGGGGAACCATTGCCGGAGTTCAACGTCACAGGTGAATCGAGAACGGCGACGAGGCCGAGCGACGCCCGGCGTCCAGCCGGGCTTCGAGGACGTACACGCCCGGCCGTCCGGTGATCGCGGCGGTCCAGCCCGTCGACCCGCCGGGCTCGAGCTCCTCGAAGGTCCACCGGCAGGTCCCCGTGGGCAGGGCCAGCTCGACCTCCCCCTGAGCGACCGTGCGGCCGAAGTTCGTGACGCGGACAACCAGCTCGCCGGCAGAACCGCAGGCGTGGATCGACGCCAGTACCGTGCCGACCGGCGCGACGAGCACCCGCCGTACGCCGGCCGGAAGGGTCAGCGGGACGACGAGGCCGGCCGGCACCTGGAACGGACCGATGGTCCGGCCGAGGTGATGGATGGGCAGGGACTGGTTCGCCAGTTCGATCTCGCCGGTCGCCTCGCCGAAGACGCGGACTGCGACGTCCGCGGAGCGGCGGGCGACGAGGTGGGCCGTCGTACCGGCCGGCGTGAGGTCCCAGACGCCGTCCGCGTTGGCGGTGACCGTGTCCGGCGGGACGATCCGCAGCTTGCCCTCCAGCGAGACCCGGACCACGGCGCGCTCGGTGGACTCGGGCAGGCGGACGAGGAGGTCGTCGCCGTCGTGCCGCCAGGTCAGCGCCTTGCCGGTACCGTCCTCGACCACGTGCCGCGGGGTGGTCGCCAGGCCCGGCAGCCGGACCTCGTGGTTGGGGGGACGGCGGGTGATCCGGAGCAGCAGGAGCTCGCCGTTCCGCAGGATCGCCTCGCCCCACGGCTGCGGCCCGAACTCGCCGGGGATGCCCTGAATCAGTGCCAACGCCGCCGCCTCCTCCGATCTACGTTCCGCAATCGGGTCTGCCGGTGTCAACGCGATTTCCACGCCTCGGCCCGCCGTGGCCGGATCGCGTCACCCGGCGTCTGGGATGATCGGAGGCATGTTCCAGAATCAGCAGATCCCCTCGGTCGTGGTGGCCGAACTCGACGACACCTTGCTGGCGGAGGCGTTCGTGCTCGACGTACGCGAGCCCGACGAGTGGGACCGCGGGCACATCGAGGGCGCCGTGCACATTCCGCTCGGCGACCTGCAGCAGCGGGTCGGCGAGGTGCCGGCGGACCAGAAGGTGCTCTGCGTCTGCGCGGTCGGCGGACGGTCCGGGATGGCCACCCAGTTCCTGAACTCGATCGGCCGCGAGGCGATCAACCTGGACGGCGGCATGCACGCGTGGCAGGTGTCGGGGCGGCCGGTCAGCACCAACTGATCCGATCAGTACAGGAGAAAACCTTCCGGTCAGGCGCTGGAGACGTTACTTTGTCACCGGTCGGTTGACCGGCGTACACCTGTGCCTCATGTGGCGGTAGAGCGCACCGCGTCGGATGGCCGCGTCCGTCCACGTTGGGGAGGCTCCCGTGTCGCTCTTCCGTCCCTTGACCACAGCCATCGGCGTGGGTGGCCTGCTGGCCGGTGTCGTCGTCAGCCCGGCCCACGCGCAGACCGCGGACGGGCCGATCCCGGACGCCGGGATCGCCGGTGACGGCGTACTGACGACGCGCGAGGACAGCCCGGTCGCGCCCGGCGTGAACTACACGTCGTTCGAGCGTCTGGACCCCAAGGGCTGGCAGCGCGGCGACATCCTGACCACCGACCTGGACAAGCACGGCGTGACGGTCGACTACGTCAACACCGGCAAGGTCTCCGGCGGTACGCCGCTCAGCCAGCAGTTGGCGAGCCGAGGTGCGATCGCCGGCGTCAACGGCGACTTCTTCGACATCAACGACACGACCGCACCGCTCGGTGTCGGCGTACAGCGCGACGGCCGGCTGATCAACGCGCCGGCGGCCGGCCACAACGACACCGCGGTGATCGGCAAGGACGGCCTTGGCCAGATCGCGCAACTCTTCCTGCAGGGCAGTGCGACCGACGACGACGCGACCAAGCTCGAGCTGACCAACCTGAACTCGCCGGCCGTCAACTCCGGCGGCATCGGCCTCTACACGCCGGAGTGGGGTGACGCGGCCCGGACCCGGACCGTCGACGGCCTGCCGACCGTGCGCGAGGTGATCCTTCGCGACGGGGTGGTCGTCTCTTCTGCCGCCACTCCGGGCACCACCCCGCTGGCCGCGAACGAGCAGGCGCTGATCGGCCGGGAGGCGGGCGCCGACGCCCTCACCGCCTTCGAGGTCGGCGACAAGGTCGACGTCGAGTACGGCCTGCGCCCGGACGCGGCGAACGTCGCGGTCGGCATCAGCGGCAACTACCAGTTGGCCAAGGACGGCGTGGTCCCCGCTGACGTACCGGACGCCGACCTCGCACCGCGCACCGCGGTCGGTTTCGACCAGGACGGCAGCAGGATGTTCCTGCTCACCGTCGATGGCCGGGCGACCGGCTCCCGCGGCCTGTCGCTCAAGGAGATGGGCGAGCTGATGATCGGCCTCGGTGCCGACGATGCGCTCAACCTGGACGGCGGCGGCTCGTCCACGATGCTGGCCCGCTCGCCCGGGGAGGCCGGCCCGCACGTGGTGAACGACCCGTCCGACGGCGGCGAGCGCCTGATCCCGAACGGCCTCGGACTCCTTCCGGTGAAGGGCTCCGGCCGGCTGAAGGGTTACCAGGTCGAGGCTCTGGGTACGGCGGCCGACGGCCCGGACGCCGATGTGTCACGCAGCGCCCGCGTCCTCACCGGCCTCAGCCGCGTTCTCAGCGCCATCGGCCACGACGAGACCTACGCTCCCGCGACAGGTACGCCGTCCTGGTTCGCCGGAAGCAATGTCCGGGTCGACCAGCAGGGTGTGGTGACGGGACGGCGTGCCGGCGATGTGGTGGTCACGGCGGCCCGCGGTTCGGCGAACGGGAGGTTCCCCATGACGGTCCTCGGTACGCCGACCCGCCTGGCACCGTCGACGCGGCAGGTGTCGCTGGCGGACTCGGCCGCCAAGGGGTTCTTCGAGGTCGACGGGTACGACGCCGACGGGTTCTCCACCTGGATCGAACCGCGGGACGTCGAGCTGACCTACGATCCGGCCGTCGTCAAGGTGGTTGCCAAGGGCAATGGGTTCGAGGTCAACGTGCTCAGCGACGAGGCCGTCTCGACGGTGGTCACGGCCAAGGTCGGTGACCTGACCACGCAGCTCAGCGTCACCGCCGGTCTGAGCAGCACGGTCGTGGACGAGGTCGACGACCTGACCAAGTGGGCCGCGAACGCCGTACCGGTCGGTGCGGCGACGGCATCGGCGTCCGCCGCCGAAGGGCATGACGGCGGCCAGGCGATCGCGCTCGACTACTCGCTGACCGGCAGTACGGCGACGCGAGCGGCGTACCTCTCGCAGACGCCGCAGCAGACGCTGCCCGGTCAGCCGCAGAAGCTCGGCGCCTGGGTCTACGGCGACGGCAAGGGCGCGTGGCTGCGGGCGAACGCGTACGACGCCGCCGGTGGCACCGCGCAGACGCTGAACCTGGCGGCCACCGTGGACTGGACCGGCTGGAAGTACGTCGAGGCGGACATCCCGCCCGGTCTGGCCATGCCGCTGCGGTTCTGGCGGATCTACGTAGTGGAGACCGTGCCGACCCGGCAGTACTCCGGCCGGATCATCGTCGACGACCTGACCGTGCGCAGTGCTCCCCCGGTGACCGTCGCGCCGCCGGCGAAGGTGATCGACCCGATGGTCGTCACGGACGGCACCGTGACCGGCGGCGATCGCTGGCGCTTCGCGGTGATGTCGGACGCGCAGTTCACCTCCGACGACCCGAACTCCGACTACGTCAAGCAGGCCCGGCGGACGATCCGCGAGGCACTCGCGCAGCACCCGGACTTCCTGGTGATCAACGGTGACTTCGTCGACCGGGCCTTCCCGAACGACATCGCACTGGCCAAGCAGATCATCGACGAAGAGGTGGCCGGCAAGGTGCCGGTCCACTACGTGCCCGGCAACCACGAGAGCTACGGACCGGGTGACCTGTCCGAGTGGACCAAGGTGTTCGGGTCGCCGACCAGCACCTTCGACCACAAGGGCACGCGGTTCGTCCTGCGTGACTCCTCGCTCGGTTCGCTGCGGGCCGGTGGGTTCGATCAGATCCGCGACCTGCGCGCACAGCTGGACGACGCGGCCCGGAACAAGTCGATCCGGAACGTCGTGGTGATGGCGCACCACCCGATCGACGACCCGTCGCCGACGGCCAACTCGCAGCTCGGCGACCGCAAGGAAGCCGCGATGCTGGTGAAGTGGCTGGCCGACTTCCGCGCGCAGACCGGCAAGGGAGCGGCGTACATGGCGGCGCATGCCGGGACGTTCGCCGCCACCCGGACGGACGGCGTACTGCTGCCGCTGACCGGCAACTCGGGCAAGAGCCCGGCCGCGGCACCGGACGCGGGTGGGTTCACCGGCTGGGCGCTGGTCGGGATCGACCCGAAGGCCGCGGCTGCGCCGGCCGGCGAGCGGAAGTGGTCGGCGCCGGAGCGGTCCTGGTTCCAGGTCGAGCTGCGGCCGCACGTGGACTCGCTCGAGCTCACTGCGCCTGCGACGCTGCACCGAGGTGAGACGAATACGGCGGCCGCGACGGTGGTCCAGGACGAGCGCCGGGTGCCGGTCGCGTTCCCAGTGTCGTCCGACTGGTTCGGCTCGGCGCTCCTCCACATCGGTCCGGGCGATACCGCACCGTTCTGGGCCGTCGCGTCGTACGACCCCGCCACCGGCAAGGTGACCGGCATCCGCCCAGGCACGGTCCAGCTGGGCGTCACCGTCAACGGCGTCTCCAAGAGCACCACGATCGAGGTCACTTGGTAGCGTTCCGGCGTGACTGACTTGCGGGTGCCCGGGAAACTGCAGGCTGGAGACCGGGTGGCCGTGGTGGCGCCGTCCGGTCGGGTGCAGGCGGATCGGCTCGAGGTGGGTACGGCGTACCTGAAGGCCTGGGGGCTCGAGGTCGAGGTGATGCCGTCGGTGCTGGCCGGGCATGAGCGGCTGACCTACCTGGCCGCCGACGACAAGGCGCGGGCCGAGGACCTGCGGACGGCCTGGCTGGACTCAGGCTTCGCCGCGGTCTTCTGCGCCCGCGGCGGGTACGGCGTCCAGCGGATGCTCGAGTACGTCGACTTCGACGAACTGGTGGCCGTGCCGAAATGGTTCATCGGATTCAGTGACATCACCGCGCTGCACGAACCGCTGAACGCCCGCGGCCTGGTCACCATCCACGGACCGATGGCCGCCGCTGTCGAGCAGTTGGGCGCTGCGGACGGCCGGGAGCGGCTGCGCGAGCTGCTGTTCGAGCCCGAGAAGGTGACCGACCTCCTCGCGCCCGCAGGCGCGAGGACTGTAGTCGGCGGCGTCGCCGAAGGACCGCTGCGCGGTGGCAACCTCGCGATGCTCGCGGCAAGCATCGGTACGCCGACCTACGCACCACCGACCGGGATCGTGGTGCTCGAGGACGTGAGCGAGGACGCCTACCGGGTGGACCGGTTGCTGACGCAACTGCTCCGCTCTGGCTGGTTCGCGGGCGTCACCGGGGTGGTGATCGGCGACTTCAGCGGAGCGGACGACGCGGACCTGGTGAATGCGGTGATGCGCGATCGGCTTGAGCCGCTCGGTCTGCCGATGGTCGAGGGCGCCGCGATCGGGCATGAGGACCTGAACCTCGCCGTACCCCTCGGACTGCCGGCGCGACTGGACGCTACGGCCGGGACACTCGCGCCGCTGTTCAGCTGACCAGATGCCGGCGTAGGAACGCCAACGCCTCCGGGTACGCGTCGAGCTTGTTCTTCAGCTTCGCCAGGCCGTGGCCCTCGTCGTCGTACACCAGGACTTGGCAGGGCACGCCGCGCCTCGTCAGCGCATCGCCGACCTGCTCGGTCTCCGACAGCGGTACCCGCGGGTCGTTGGCGCCGTGGATGACGAACAGCGGCGCACGGATGTCGTCGACCCGGTTCAACGGGCTGGCGGACTCCAGGAACTCCCGGTCGGTGGCGAGGTACCCGTACTCGCGCTCGCGCATCGCGCGGCGGTAGTCCGAGGTGTTCTCCAGGAACGTGACCAGCGAGGCGATCCCGACGATGTCCACACCGGCGGCCCACAGCTCCGGCTGGAACGCGAGCCCGGCCAGCACCATGTAGCCGCCGTACGAACCACCCCACAGCGCTGCCCGCTTCGGGTCGGCGCCGATCGTCGGCAGCCACGCGTGGATCGCGGCCAGGTCCTTCACCGAGTCCGGCCGCAGCTCCCGGTCGTCCAGCGAGTACCACCGCTTCCCGTATCCCGCCGATCCGCGCACGTTCGGTACGACGACCGTGTGGCCATCGGCGGCGAGGGCGGAGACGACCGGAACCCAGTTGCGCATCGCCGCGCCCTCCGGGCCGCCGTGCACGTGGACGATGGTGGTCCCCAGGTCAGGGCCGGTCGGCCGGAACACGAACACCGGCACCTGCTCACCGTCGAACGACGGAACCAGCAGGCTCTCCGGGTGCGTGAGCTGCGCCGGCGGCTCCGGCATCTCCGGCGGCCGCACCTCCAGCAGCTCCCCGGAGGCCGGGACGTAGCGGAACACGGTCGGCGGGCAGACCGGCGAGCTGTACGTGATCGCCGCGAACGAGCCGTCCGGCGACCAGTGCGGATCAGGCGTCAGCATCAGCAGCCCGGCGCAACCGCCGGCGGGCAGACCGACTGGAGCGACCTCGGAGCCGTCGTCGAGCCGATGCAGGGCCAGCGCCACCTCACCGTCGTGCAGCACGCCGACCAGCAGGTCCTCGCCATTGGGAGAGGCCCAGCCGGCCAGATCGCGGGAGTCGTCCACGAGTACGTCGTTCCACGCCCGGTCGCCGAGGTCGTACCGCCGTACGGCCATCCGGTCCCGGTCAGCGTTCGTCGACACCAGGAACCCGGTCGAGTCCGGCAGCCAGGACACCGCCGCCTGGTCGTTGTGTGCGTCGTACGGCGTGAGCTCGGAGACGGACCGGGTCCCGGAGTCGACCAGGAGGAGCTGGATGGAGTTCGCCGGGGCGCTGGCCAGGGACAGCACCACCCACTTGTCGTCCGGGGACGGGGTCACGCCCATCACCCAGCCGCCGCCGTCGTACAGGGCCGTGTCCCTGCCGCTGCCCAGGTCGCGGGCGACCAGGTCGAAGTCCGTGCCGTTGCGCCGGTTCGTGGTGAACAGGACGCGGCCGGGCTTGGCGTCGACCAGGTGGTGGACGTACTCCGGGTCGTGGACGAGCGGGGTCAAGGTGGGGAGACCGGGCTCGTCGAGGTCGAGCAGTGAGAGCTGACCGAGCTCACTGCCACCGTCGTCGTGCTCGACGACGACCTGACTGCTCTCCGGGACGAACCGTGCGCCGCGGACGGTGTCGTCCAGCGCGGTCAACGCCCGCCAGGTCCCGTCCGGTGCCACGTGGTGCACCTGCCGGGTGCCGCTGCCGTCGTACAGGACGAGCAGTGCGCCCTCGTCGTTCACGTCGAGAGCGGTCGTGGACGGAAGTGAGAACAGCGTTGTCAGCACAGGTTCATCCTCACACGCGACAGGTCCGGGGGCAGGCCCGACGGCCTGCCCCCGAGCCTGGCCTCAGCGATCGCCGTGCCAGGAGTGCCAGAGCGCCGCATAGGGGCCCTGGGCATCGACCAGCTCGTCGTGACCGCCGAGCTCGACGATCTTGCCGTCCTCGACGACGGCGATCACGTCCGCGTCGTGCGCGGTGTGCAGCCGGTGCGCGATCGCCACCACGGTCCGGCCCTCCAGTACGCCGGCCAGCGACCGCTCCAGGTGCCTCGCGGCCCGCGGGTCCATCAACGAGGTCGCCTCGTCCAGGACGAGCGTGTGTGGGTCGGCCAGCACCAGCCGGGCCAGTGCGACCTGCTGCGCCTGCGCCGGCGTCAGCGAGATCCCACCGGAACCCACCTCGGTGTCCAGTCCGTTGTCGAACCCGGCGACCCAGCCGTCGGCGTCGACGGAGCGCAGCGCCGCCCAGAGGTCGGCGTCGGACGCCTCCGGCCGAGCCAGCCGCAGGTTGTCCCGGACGCTGCCCACGAACACGTGGTGCTCCTGGTTGACCAGTGCCACATGGCTCCGGACCTGCTCGGCAGACATCTTGTCGAGAGCGGCACCACCCAAGGTGATGTCACCGAGCCGCGGCGAGTAGATGCCGGCCAGCAACCGGCCCAGGGTCGACTTCCCCGCACCGGAAGGCCCGACGAGCGCGACCCGGGCACCTGGCTCGACCGTCAGCGTCACGCCGTGCAGGACGTCGCGGCCCTCCAGATAACCGAACCGCACCTCGTCGGCGAGCACCCGCCGGCCCTCGGGCTCGGCCTGCTCGTCGGTCGCGGCCGCCTCGATCTCACGGACCCCGACCAGCCGGGCCACCGACACCTGCGCCACCTGGAGCTCGTCGTACCAGCGGATCATCATGTTGACCGGCTCGACCAGCATCTGGATGTACAGCGCACCCGTGGTGAGGGCGCCGACGGTGAGCCAGCCCTGGATGGCGAAGCCGCCACCGATCACCAGCACCGCGGCCAGCGCGACCGTGTGGGTCATGTTGATCACTGGGAACAGAATCATCCGCAGGTACAGCGTGTACCGCTCCCAGGCGACCCACTGACCGATCCGGGTGTCACCCAGGTTGATCCGGCGGTCGCCGAGCCGGTGCGACTCCACGGTCCGGCCGGCGTCGACGGTCTCGGCCAGGCCCGAGGCCACCGCGGCGTACCCAGCGGCCTCCGACCGGTACGCCGACGGCGCCCGGCGGAAGTACCAGCGGGCACCGATGATCAGGATCGGCATCGCGATCACCACGGCGACGGCCAGCGGCGGCGCGGTGATGATCAGCGCGCCGATCAGCAGCCCCGCCCAGATCACCGCGATGGTCAGCTGCGGTACGGCGTCCCGCATCGCGTGCGAGAGCCGGTCGATGTCCGTGGTGATCCGGGACAGCAGGTCACCGGTCCCGGCCCGCTCCAGGACACCCGGCGGCAGTCCGACCGCGCGGACCAGGAAGTCCTCGCGCAGGTCGGCGAGCATCTCCTCGCCGAGCACCGCTCCACGCAACCGGGTCAGCCGGACGAACACTGTCTGCACCAGCAGCGCGCAGACGAAGCCGACGACGACGTACGGCAGGTCGACGTCGGTCTTGCCCTGCGACAGCTTCTCCACCACGTTGCCGAGCAGCCAGGGCCCGACCATCCCGCTCAGCGCCGCCACTGTGTTCACCAGCGTCAGCCAGGCGAACGCGCGGCGGTGCCGGCGGAACAGGATCTTCAGATAGGCGCGCACGGTCGCACTGCCTGCCACCGGCAGCCGCGCCGCTTCCTGCGGCGCCGCCGGGTCGTACTCGGGGCGCTTCACGCCGACTCCTCTTCGAACGTTGGCTCGTCCTCACGGGTGACCACCGCGCGGTAGCGCGGGTTGGTGTGCACCAGCTCGTGGTGCGTCCCGACCGCCTCGACGCGGCCCTCCGGTACGAACACCACGCGCTCTGCGCGGTCCAGCATCAGCGGGCTGGAGCTGAACACCACAGTGGTCCGGCCGCCCCGCAGCAGCCGCAGGCCGTCGGCGATCCGCGCCTCGGTGTGCGCGTCCACCGCACTGGTCGGCTCGTCCAGCACCAGCACCTGCGGGTCGACGTACAGCGAACGGGCCAATGCCACTCGCTGCCGCTGCCCACCGGACAGGGACCGTCCGCGCTCGGTCAGCACGGCCTGCATCGGGTCCGAGACACCAGCCGGCAGCGTCTGCCGCAGTACGTCGAGAATGTCCTCGCACTGCGCCGCGTCGAGTGCCGTCTCCGGAGAGACTTCTCCACTCGCCGGTACGTCGAACAGCTCACGCACCGTCCCGGACAGCAGCACCGGGTCCTTGTCCTGCACGAGTACGACGGTCCGCGCGGACTCCAACGGGATGTCGTCCAGCGGTACGCCGTCCAGCAGCACGGACGCCTGGTTGTCCTCGGCGCCCGGGCTGTGACCGCCCAGACGATCGGCCAGCCGGCCACCCGCGTCCGGGTCACCGCAGACGACCGCGGTGAAGCTCCCGGCCGGCACGTGCAGACCGGTGACCGGGTCCAGCAGGTCACCCTCGGGCAGCTGGGCCTCGGCGGTGCCCATGGTCTCGTCGGTTCGCTGCAGCGCCAGCACGCGCGCGGCCCGGCGGGCCGACACCTTCGAGAAGATGAAGGCACTCGCCGTCTCCTCGAACGTGTGCAGCGGCACCAGCATGAACGTGATGAACCCGTACGTCGTGACGAGCTCGCCGACCGTGATGCGGCCGGACGTCACCAGCCGGACGCCCATCCAGACGACCACCACCAGGAACAGTCCGAACAGCAGCACCTGGAGAGCCGCGATCAGCGACCACATCCGCGCACTGCGGACCGCGCTGGCGCGGTAGTCCTGCGAGGCGGCGCGGTAGCGATCCAGGAACAGCTGCTCGCCACCGATGCCACGCAGTACGCGCAGACCGGCCACGGTGTCCGCGGCCAGCTCGGTCGCGCGGCCACCCTTGGCGCGCTGCACGTCCGCACGACGCTCGGCCGGCCCCATCAGCGGGACGATCGAGAACGCCAGCACGGGTACGGCGATGGCGACGACCAGGCCGAGCTGCGGCTCGTAGAACAGCAGCCCGATGACCACGGCGAAGCACGTCAGCAGTGCGGCCGCGAACCGGCCGAGCACCTCGACGAACCAGCCGATCTTCTCGACGTCGCCGCTGCTCACCGCGACCACCTCACCGGCAGCGATCCGTCGGGTGAGCAGCGAACCCAGCTCCGCGGCCTTGCGGAACAGCAGTTGCTGCAGACGTGCCGCCGTACTGATCCAGTTGGTCACCACGGCGCGGTGGAAGAACGAGTCGGCGCCGGCCTTGGCCGCGCCGAACACGAGCAGCAGCACCCCGGCCAGGATCAGCTTGGGCCAGGACAGGTCGATCACCGCCTGGACGGCGAGACCGACGGCGACCGGAGCGGCGGCGATACCGCCGAAATAGAGCAGCCCCCAGAACACGGCGAGGGCTTGCCCGCGCAGCTGCTGGTGCTCCAGCCAGAGGATGAGTCGGAGACCGGACCGGGTGTCCGGCACACCCGGGTCGGCGAACGGAATGAGGCGCAGGGACATGACGTCTCACAAAGAGGCATAGAAGGATGGAGGGCACCTGACCAGGCGAATGGATCCAGCCTAGGCGGGGCCGCCGACAGTCCGCCAACCGTTTTCGTCCCGGCCGGTCCCGGGGGTGGCCGGGCCACGGAAATCGCGCCCGGACGGCGGTTGTACAGTCTTCAAGTAGATGGTGTCGGAGGGAGCCGGGTGGAGGAACTGACGCGGAGGCGGCGGTTGCTGATCCTCGGTATCTGCTGCTCCAGCCTCTTCATCGTCGGCCTGGACTCCACCATCGTGAACCTGGCCCTGCCGGCCATCCGGTCCGAGCTGGGCGCCTCGGTGCCCAAGCTGCAATGGACCATCGACGCGTACACACTGGTGCTGGCCAGCCTGCTGATGGTCTCCGGCTCGACCGCGGACCGGGTCGGCCGGCGACGGACGTTCCAGGCCGGGCTGGTGGTGTTCGGGCTCGGGTCGCTGCTGTGCGGAGTCGCGCCGACCATCGACCTGCTGATCGTGTTCCGGATGCTGCAGGCGATCGGTGGCTCGATGCTCAACCCGGTGGCGATGTCGATCATCACCAACACCTTCACCGACCCACGCGAGCGCGCCCAGGCGATCGGGGTCTGGGGTGGCGTGGTCGGGCTCAGCATGGCGGTCGGGCCGGTGGTCGGCGGAGCACTTGTCGACGCGGCCGGCTGGCGGCTGATCTTCTGGATCAACGTGCCGGTGGCGCTGGCCGCCGTACTGATGACGGCGCGGTTCGTGCCGGAGTCGCGGGCCGCGGTGCCGCGGCGGATGGATCCGGTCGGGCAGATCCTGGTGGTGCTGCTGCTCGGCGGCCTGACGTACGGGATCATCGAGGGCCGGTCGGCCGGGTGGACCTCGCCGCTGATCATCGGGTGCTTCGTGGTGACGGTCGCGTCCTTGGTGTCTTTGGTGCTGTACGAGCGGCGACGCGAGCAACCGTTGCTGGAGCCGCGGTTCTTCCGGAGTGCGCCGTTCTCGGGTGCGACGCTGATCGCGGTCGCGGGATTCTCGGCGCTGTCCGGATTCCTGTTCCTGAACTCGCTCTATCTGCAGTCGGTGCGTGGGTTCTCGGCGCTGCATGCCGGGTTGCTGACGCTTCCGATGGCGGCGATGACCGTGGTGTTCGCGCCACTGTCCGGGTGGCTCGTCGGACACCGCGGTCCGCGACTGCCGCTGGTCGTTGCCGGGAGCATGCTTACTGTTTCCGGGCTGGTGCTGTCGCGGTTGAGTCTGACCACGTCGACGGCGATGCTGCTGGTCGGCTATCTGATCTTCGGTCTGGGCTTCGGGATGCTGAACGCGCCGATCACCAACGCGGCTGTGTCCGGGATGCCGCGCTCCCAAGCCGGCGTCGCCGCGGCGATCGCGTCGACCAGCCGCCAGGTCGGCGCCTCCCTGGGGGTGGCGATCGCGGGGACGATTCTCACCGCCCGTCTGGTGGGCACGCTGGAGACCGGCTTCGTCGACGCGGCCAAGCTGTGCTGGTTCGTCATCGCCGGCTGCGGCGTACTCGTCCTCGTGCTCGGCCTCATCACCACCGGCGCCTGGGCCCGCCGTACCGCCGAGGCCGTCGCGGACGACCTGGTCAGGACCCGGTGATCCCTGCGCGGGTCAGTGCCTTGAGGCGGCCGCGGAGGATCTTCTGGCGGCGTTCCTCGTCCGGGAACAGGTCGACGTACGCCGTACCCTTCGCGGCCAGCAGGTCGTCGTCGAGGCGGCGGACCGTGCCGGCCGGGAAGCGGTGGGTCATCGCGGCCTGGACCGCGGAACTGTCGATGCCGGTCAGGAGTTCGGTGAGCTGTTCCTCGGTGGTGACGCCGAGCCGGGCCAGGATGCCGAGGATCCACGTGTAGTGGTTCGTCTTGGCGTGCGGCGCGTCCGGGTAGCGGCGGGTCAGGTACGTCGTCAGCGTCGCCGTGGTCAGGTCGCGCGGGGTCTTGTCCGGTTCGGCCGCCGCGAGCTCGCGGTACAGCCGGTCGATCTCCGTGAACTCGTTGTCCACCAGCTCCATCAACGCCGCCGCCAGCAGGAACCGCCGGTCGAACTCCGGCTTGCGGTCCGGCGGGATGTCCAGCTTGTACCGGATGTCGTGCTCGAACTCCGCCCACGCGTGCTGGACCGCGGTCCGGACCTGGATCTCCATCACCAGGTTCTTCAGTACGGCGTACTCCGGCAGCTCGCGGCGAGTCGCGTTCAGCCGGACCAGGTAGTGCTTGCTGGCATACCCGAACACACCCTGCGCCCGGGTGTGCGCACCCATGTCGGTGTGCTCGACGATCTCGAACTCGGCCTCGATCACCTCGCAGACCCGGTCCACCGCCTCGGCCAGGAACGTGATCACCCGAGCCGCGACCAGGTCGGTGATCTGGTTCAGCGGGTCGTCGTACTTCGGCCGGGCCGGGTCGTCCGGACGCGGTTTCGACGCCTTGTCCAGGAACGACTCCGGGTCCTTCGCCCGGGCGGTCGCGCTGAGGTAGTTGATGCCCTCCTCATCACCGATCAGCTCGTCGATGAGCGCCTCGAGCTTGCGCGCACCGCCGACGTACTGCTGATGCATCCGCTCGTACAGGGCGCCTGCCTGCCGAGCCCACTCCACCCGCCCAACCATGACAGGACGATAGTGCTCCCACAGGCCTGGTCGCCTGCAAGACTCCCCACATGCCCGACTCCACCGACTGGGCGCCGTACATCGCCCTCACGACCGGCAGTCCGCCCCGCCCACTGCAGCAGGCCGCCGTCGCCTCCTTCACCGAGCCCGGTACGGCGGTCGACCTCGGCTGCGGGGCCGGCAACGAGACCCTCGACCTCCTCGATCGCGGCTGGCAGGTCCACGCCGTCGACTCGAGCGCGGCCGCTCTCGCGGAGGTCTCACGCCGAGCCGGCAGCGGGCGGCGTCTGACGCTGGAACGCAGCGACCTGTGGGATGCGCGGCCTCCGGTCGCCGACCTTGTCCATGCGGGCTTCAGTCTGTTCTTCGCGCCGCCGGAACACTTTGCGGAGACCTGGGCGGTGGTGACGCGGTCGGTGCGGCCGGGCGGCCTGTTCGCCGGCCAGTTGCTCGGGGTGCGTGACGACTGGGCACAGCAGCCGGAGATCTCCGCTCAGGACGACGCAGAGGTCCAGGGATTGCTGGAGGGGTGGAGTGTGGAGCGCCTCGACGAGGTGGAGTACGACGGGCGGGCGATGAGCGGACCGAAGCACTGGCATCTGTACGACGTGCTGGCTAGGCGGGTCTAGGACTTTCTAGCGGAATCACTAGAAAGCTGTAGACAAGGGTCGCGACACGCTCTGGCGGTTGCTAGCGAAATCTAAGGAAAACGCTAGACGCGCTCATACAGTGAAAGCATGGATCCGATCCGGAATCCCTACGCGCCCGGCGCCGGTCAGCGGCCGCCTGAGCTGGCCGGACGCGACATCGAGGTGCGGCAGTTCGAGGTGGTACTCGAACGGGTCGCGGCAGGCAGGCCGGAGCGGAGTCTGGTGCTGAGCGGACTCCGCGGCGTCGGTAAGACCGTGTTGCTGAACACCTTGCGCAGCCAGGCGATCAAGCGCGCCTGGGGTACCGGGAAGATCGAGGCCCGGCCGGACCAGAGCATCCGGCTGCCGATCGCGCAGGCACTGCACACCGCGATGCGCGAGCTGGGCCACCGGCACCGCGACGACGAGCGGGTCGACAGCTTCAGCGCCGTACTGAAGGCGTTCGCGCTGCGCACCGCGGCGAACGATCGCAAGGGCATCCGCTGGCATCCGCCGGTCGACGTGGCCGCCGCGAAGGGCCGCGCGGATTCCGGTGACCTCGAGATGGACCTGATCGAGCTGTTCACCGACGCGGCCGACCTGGCCGGCGATCTGTCCGTCGGGGTCGGATTGTTCATCGACGAGATGCAGGACATCAGTCCCGACGACCTGTCCGCGTTGTGCGCCGCCTGCCACGAGATCTCCCAGCAGAGCGCGCCGCTGGTCGTCGTCGGCGCGGGCCTCCCGCATCTGCCCGCCGTACTGTCCGCGAGCAAGTCGTACTCCGAGCGGTTGTTCCGCTACGTCCGCGTCGACCGTCTCGCCCGCGACGCGTGCGACCGCGCGCTGATGATCCCGGCGGAGAGCGAAGGCGTCCAGTACGACGACGAGGCGCTGGACGAGCTGTACGCCCAGACCGACGGCTATCCGTACTTCGTCCAGGCCTTCGCGCACGCCACCTGGGACCACGCGCCGACCTCACCGATCACCATCAAGGACGTCGCCGTCGCGGGCCCCGAGGCCTCCGCCGAACTCACCGTCGGCTTCTTCGGCTCCCGCTACGAACGCGCCACCCCGGCCGAACGCGAGTACATGCGCGCGATGGCCGAGCTCGGCATCGGCGTCGACGACGGCTCGGTCCCTACCGCCGAGGTCGCCAGCACGCTGAACCGCAAACCGCAGTCGCTCTCCCCGGCCCGCGACGGCCTGATCAAGAAGGGCCTCGTCTTCTCCGCCGAACGCGGCACCGTCGCCTTCACCGTCCCCCACTTCGGCAAGTTCCTCCGCACTCGTACGGCCTGAGGTACGTCGCAGAGTAGTGCGAGCGATACGCTCGGTGAGTGATCCTTCGGACGTCTCCGGAGACGCTCGCGGGCGGCTATCTCGGTCATCGGGAGAGCAGCCGGGTCGAGTGGCTCCGGTTCACGAATCGCTTCGCCGCGGCGGTGTTCGTCCACCGCACAGTGGCGGCGGCCGTGCCTGAGCGCGGGGAGTTCGAGGACGAGTCGGTCCGGATCGCGGCCAGGGCGGCGATCGGAGCGGCGACCGCCGCACTCGAACGGTTCATGAACGAGACGGTCGGTGCACTGACCGGCGGGCTCGCGCAACAGGTCGAACTGTTGCTGGCCGCCACCGAATGTTCGCGCGCACAGCGCGTCGAGATCGTGGAACTGCGGGCCCGAGTCGTCTCGCGCCGTACCGCCGTCACGCACTCGACCGAGAAGCTGGATCTGTCCGCCGACGGGATCGAGCAGGCCTTGCGAGACGTCGGCGCGCTCGCGTTGATGCTCGGGGCGCTGGTCGAGCCGGACGAGCAGCAGCGGGTCACCGATCTGATGACAGGCTGGTTCGTCGACCTCTGATCGGCCACCGGGCCTTCGGTTCGTTGGTGTTGCAAGTCATGAATCTGCCCTTTCGTGGAGTGGTGCTGGCTCTGTAGGGTGAATCGTCATGACCACCCGGCGGACTGGCCAGCAGGCGGACGCGCGTGTCCGCAAGCGGGGTGGCCGTCACAGCCGGAAGAAGTCGCACAAGGTGCAGTGGTTCTCGGTGACCGCGTTGGCGGTGCTCGGGACCGTGGTCGTGATGCATCCGGACGCCGCCAGCCGGCGGAGCCTCGCGGCAGAGGTCGTCGCCGGCACCAGCACCCCCGTCGCATCGACTCCGGTGGCGACTCCCGCACCGGCACCGATCGCCACACCGACGCAGAAGTTCACCACTCCGTTGCGCCCGGCACCGAGTCTGACTCGGAAGCCGAAGAGCTCGAAGCCGAACGTCACCGTCTCCACCGGCCGGCTCGCGGTCGTGCCAGGGTTCGCCAAGGCCAGCGGCGTGAAGGACAAACTGACCTACCGGGTCGAGATCGAGCAGGGCCTGTCGCTGAACGGCGCCGCGGTCGCCGCGATCATCCACCAGACGCTCACCGATCCGCGCGGCTGGCAGGCGATCCACCCGGTCAACTTCGAGCGCACCGACAAGGTCGACGCCGACCTGCGGATCATCCTGGCCACGCCGGTCCTGACCGACAAGCTGTGCCTGCCGCTCGACACCGGCGGCGAGGTGTCCTGCCGCGTCGACGACCGAGTCGTCCTGAACGCCAAGCGGTGGGTGTACGCGGTGCCGGCGTACGGCGGGAACGTCGCCCTGTACCGGAACTACCTGGTCAACCACGAGGTCGGGCACGCACTCGGCCACGGCCACTCCACCTGCACCCAGGCGAAGACCCCCGCGCCGGTCATGATGCAGCAGACCAAAGGGCTGGGCGGCTGCCTGCCGAATGCGTGGCCCACGATCAAGGCAACCTGAGCCGTCCGTGAGAAGCTGAGTCGGAGGGGAGGGAGCAGCGATGTCGTCACAGGATTTCCCGACCTACGGCCGGGGCGATGAGCCCGAGCAGTCCGGCGAGGATCACCAGTACGCCAAACCTGCCCCGTACGGCGGCGGCACGTTCGGCTCCGGACCGCAGAGCGCCCCCGAGCAAAGCCACTACGCCCCGCCCCAGCCCTACAGCTCCCCACCAGACCAGTACGGCCCTCCGCCCGTCGGCGCTGGACCAGGTCAGTCGCAGGGGGCGCCCGATTCCGGCGGATCGCCGTACAGCCAGCCGCCGAACTACCGGCCTGGCAGTCCTTACGGCCCTCCCGCGCATCCGCAGCAGCATGAGCTGCCGACGTACGGGCGGGACCAACCCGTCGCGCCCCGCGATCCCCGCGCCGCCCGGGTCGTCCTGCTCGCCGCGATCATCGCCGGCGTCTACGGCCTGCTGGTCATCTCGATCCAGCGGGTCGCCCTCCGGGAGATCTCCCAGGCTCCTGGCTCGCCGCTCAACCACCCGCTGCGCACCGACGTGATCGACACGATCGGCCAGCTCCTGCTGCTCCTGGTCGGCGCGGTCGCGCTCTGGATGTGGGGCCGGGACGTGCTCGCCCGCCGGAGGGCCGGCCGCCAGCCGGATCCGGTCGAGCTCGGCGGGCTGCT
This sequence comes from Kribbella sp. NPDC049227, assembly GCF_043197265.1. Taxonomy (NCBI): domain Bacteria; kingdom Bacillati; phylum Actinomycetota; class Actinomycetes; order Propionibacteriales; family Kribbellaceae; genus Kribbella; species Kribbella sp. NPDC049227. Next base: position 758,994 of record NZ_JBICST010000004.1, read on the forward strand.
CCTGGTCGCGGTGTCGATGATCCCGATCCTGATCTGGCTGATCATGGTCCTGTCGACCGGCCTGGGCGCGATCGACGACTCGGTGGACCGGCTGCCCACGGCGTACGGCTGGGGCGGTCTCGGCCTGCTGATCCTCGCGGCCGGCTTCGCCCTCGGCTACCGCGAACTCAAACCGGAGCTCGGCAACCCGGTCGTCCAGGCCCGCCCGGACCGGCCACCCTGGGAGTGAACGTCCCCGTCGTCCTGGTCCCGGGTCTCGGCCTCGGGCCGGCGTCGTACGACCGAACCGTCGAACACCTCACCACGCCGTACCTCCTGGTCAGCCTGCCCGGGTACGGCGAACCGGCCGGCGCCAGGGAGGATCTGCGTCCACAGGCACTCGGGACTGTGCTGGCGGACAAGATCCGCGAGCGATCGGTCCTGGTCGGCCACTCGGCCAGCTGCCAGATCGTGGTCGAGACCGCGATCGCCTTCCCCGAACTGGTGCACGCCCTGGTCCTGGTCGCACCGAGCGGGGACATCCGGACGTCGAGCTGGGTGGACCTGGCCGCTCGCTGGCTGGGTTCGGCCGTACCGGATTCGCCGCGGCTGATCAGGGTCGTCACGCCGCAGTACGCCCGTACGACGCTGTCCTCGATCGCGCGCGCCGGCGAAGCGGCCAGGCGCCACGATCTGGCCGCGGTCATCGGCAGGGTGCGGGCGCCGGTCATGATCGTGCGCGGCCGGCACGATCTGGTGTCCACGTCCGAATGGGTCGTGCGGCTGGCCGAGCTGTGCCACGGTGAGGCGCGGACGCTACCGACCGGCGCGCACATGCCGGTGGTGACCAACGGTCCGGAACTGGCCGCTCTCATCCAGCGGGCGGCCGCCGCGCCGGATCCTGTCTGACGCGTTATCGTTGACGCGGTAGCAATCCTTGCGGGAGCTCGCACCGAACGCGCGGGCTGAGAGGGCGACGAGCTGAGCACAGCCGGGTCGCCGACCGCCTGAACCTGACCGGGTAATGCCGGCGTAGGGAGCGGGTCACCATGACAAGTACTGCTGTTCGTCCTGCCGATCAGACCGAGGCGCCACTCGTCCTCACCACGGACTCTCCGCGCACGCTCGGGTTCCTGGACCAGTTCACCCTCTGGGGGAACTTCGGCATCTCGCTGTTCGGCCCGGTCACCGGTGCGCTGGTGGCGGCGTACACGGGCTCACTCGCGCAGGGCCTGCTCGCGGTCGTCGTCGGCTGCGGGATCGGCGCGCTCGTGCTCGGCGGCGCAGCCGTGTTCGGCTCGCAGACCGGCGCACCGGCGATGGCGAGTCTGCGCGGTCTGTTCGGCCGCCGCGGTTCGATCGCGCCGACCGTGCTGAACGTCGCCCAGAACGTCGGCTGGGCAACGATGGAGATCATCGTCATCGCCCAGGCCGCGGTCGCGGTCACGAGCGAGCGGTGGCGCTGGCTGTTCGTCCTGGTGGCGGGAGTGATCGCCACGGCGATGGCCGTACGGCCACTGGGCAGCGTGAAGGTGCTGCGGAAGTTCATGGTCTGGCTGGTGCTGATCGCGTCGGTCTACTTGTTCGTGCAGGTGCTCAGCAAGCCGGTGCACGATCTGCCGCAGGACAGCGTGTTCGGCTTCTGGCCGGCCGTCGACCTGGCCGCCGCCGGTGTGGTGTCGTTCGCGCCGCTGGCCGCCGACTACACGCGGCACTCGCGCACGAACAAGGCCGCCTTCGGGGGCTCCGCACTCGGCTACGGCCTGGCCGCGATCGCGTACTACGCCTTGGGTGTCTTCGCAGTCGCCACACTGCAGACCAACAGCGAAGACGTGATCACCGCGCTGGTCACACTGCCCGCCGGTGCGATCGCGTTGCTCGTGCTGCTGGTGGACGAGGTCGACGAGGCCTACGCGAACATCTACTCGACCACGATGGCCACGCACAACCTGATCGGTCACATCGACCGGCGGTGGATCTCGGTCGGCATCGGCGTGGTCGCCACGGCCATCGCACTATTGGTTGACCTAGGCAACTACACGCAGTTCCTCTACCTGATCGGTTCGGTCTTCATCCCGTTGTTCGCGGTGGCGATCGCCGACTTCTTCGTGGTCAGCAAGATGAACTGGGACGTGTCCGGTACGGCGCGCTTCCGCTGGCAGCCGGCCGTCGCCTGGCTGATCGGCTTCGTCTCGTACCAGCTGGTCAACCCCGGCACGGTGTCCGGCTGGTCGCCGTTCTGGACCGGCGTCCAGCAGCGGCTGTTCAACGACCAGCCCGTGCCCTCCTGGCTCGGGGCGACGTACACGTCGATCGTCGTCTCGATGCTGGCCGCGGTGGTGCTGGGCAGGATCGGGCGCCGGCCGCTGGACAACTGACCCGGAGTAACCGGGATACTTGCCGTCATGCTGAACTCCGCACTGCGTAGCCGGGCTGAGTACGCGGAACTCGGGGCCGAAGGACTGGCCGCGCGTACCACGCCCGAGCGGGACGCGGCGATCGTCAAGGCCGTCGAGGAGTTGCTCGAGGACCGCGAGTCGGTGCTCGACCTGTGCTGTGGCTACGGCCGGGTCGCGCTGCCGCTGCGCCGGGCCGGCAAGACCGTGCGCGCCCTCGACATCTCCCCGAACCTGATCGAGGCCGGCCGGGCGCAGGCGGCCGAGGAGGAACTGTCGATCGACTGGGCGATCGGCTCGATGACCGATCTGCCGTACAAGTGGGACTCGTTCGACGCGGTGATCTGCCTGTGGACGGCGTTCCACGAACTGTTCGGCGAGGAGGAGCAACTGTCGACGATCTGTGAGATCTCCCGGGTGCTGAAGCCGGGCGGGATCGCGATCATCGAGGGCCCGGCCTGGGGGCCGGCGACGGCGGGCGAGATCGCCAACGGGATGCGCCAGGGCCCCGAGCACCGGATCGTCACCACCGAGCACTTCGGTACCAGCAGCGTGCACTTCATCCACGACGAGATGAGCTACGGCCGGCTCTGTGCGGCCGCCGGAATCGAGAACTTCAAGGTCTACAAACGGGACTGGGGTGGCCGTCGCCGGCTCATCCTGGAGATCCGCCAACCGGCAACTGACTGACTCGTCAGGTAATCCGTTGTCCCTTGCAGGCAAGGGAAAACAAAGAAGCAGATCCCCACTCCACACTGGGGATCTGCTCCTTTCTATTCCGAGTGTAAATCGAGCTCCGGCGATTCCGGAAAACTCAGCTTTTCGATTCAAGATTCAGCAGAAAACGCTTCGCGTCGAGTCCGCCGGCGTATCCGGTCAGCGCACCGCTCGCGCCGATCACCCGGTGGCACGGCAGGACGACGCACACCGGGTTCGCGCCCAGCGCCGTACCGACCGCACGGGCCGCCTTCGGCTTGTGGATCTCCCCCGCGACCCGCCCGTACGTCGTCGTTGCGCCGTAGCTGGTGTGTAGCGGCAGATCGGTCAGCACGAGCCGCTGGAACGGCGTCGCCAGTGCGAGGTCCACCTCCAGCTCGAACTCGTGCCGGCGTCCGTCCAGATACTCGTCGAGCTGCCGTCGTACGTCGTCCAGTGCGCGGGGCTGCCGCAGGACGCGCGGGGACACCGCGCGGGCCAGGCGGTTCGTCATGGTCTCCTCGTCGCCGAAGGAGCTGGCCACCACGCGGCCGTTCGCGATCGCGAGCAGCAGGGTGCCGATCGGGGTGTCGTGCAGGGTGTAGGCGACGTCGGCGTCCGGGAGGACGGGTGGTTTCAGGTCTGGGGTGGCGAACCGGGTCAGCCGGCTCTCGAGGTCGTTCATGCGTTCACTCCGAGTTTGCTGCGCAAGGCCGCGAGTGCGTCGCTGACGAGCCGGCGCGATGCGGCGGGCGTGGTGTCGAGGGCGGCGGCCACGCCGTGGTGGTCCAGGTCGCCGACATATTTGAGCGTGATGGCGAAGCGCTGGCGTTCGGGCAGTTCGTTGACCGCCTGCCAGAGGTCGGGATCCGGCCAGTCGGCGGCATCGGGGCCTTCGACCGCGACCGGCGGCGCTTCGTCCAAAGGTCTTTGTGGTTTGCGCGCCCGGTGCAGGTCGGTCGCGCAGCGGGCGGTGATGGTCAGGAGCCAGCTGCGCAGGTTCTTCGCCGACGTCAGGCCGGGGTAGGCGGCGAACGCCTTCTCCCACGCGCGCTGGGCCACGTCGTCGCCGTCCACCGGTCCTGCCAGGGCTCGCGCCAGCCGTGCCACGTCTCGCCAGTGCTCGTCGACAAGCGCCTGGAACGGTGGCAGCACGACCTTCTCCGGAGCCATCACGACAGTAGAACGCATCCCGCCCCCCGAATGTGAGGGACACCGGTCCCCGTGGGTTGTCATTCCCACCGCCGCCTGTGAGTCGGCGTACTGAGGGGGCCGCCGTCGAGTCGTGAATCGTGGTTGGGTCTCGGGCGATCTGCCGACCTGGATCCACGACTCGGTGCGCGCTCTTCCGTTGGGGTGGTCCGGATTCCGAGATTGTCGAGTAGTCCAGTAGACATTGGTGAGAAGATGGCTGACATGACGACGACCTTGCTGACCCGCCGTCGCGTCATCGATCTGCTCCGGACGGCGAGCGCCACCTGTCGGTGACCCCCGCCCCCGTTGTCCCGGCGGTGCTCCCGCCGTACGAGGCCTCCTGATCCGCCTCCCACACTCCGCCCGGCCGGGCCGCTTCCTGCTGCCCGCTCCCGGTCGCCGCTGTCCCGCCTCCGAGGGAGAGACATGTCTGTTCCTGCCTTGAACCGTCCTGCCCTGTCTGTGGTTCCCGACCGCACCGAGGAGCGGATCGTCGACGCCGACGTCTACCGCTCCGTCTTCCGCCGCCACGCCGCCGGTGTCGTGGTGATCACCGCGGACGCCGGCCACGGTCCGGCCGGGTTCACCGCCACCTCACTGGTGTCGGTCAGCCTGCTGCCGCCGCTGGTCTCGTTCGCGATCGCGACCACCGCGTCCAGCTGGCCGACCGTCAGCACCGCCGGCAGCGTGGTGATCAACTTCCTGTCCGCCGAACAGCACGCCATCGCCGGCCGGTTCGCCACCAGCGGCATCGACCGCTTCGGCGAGCCGACCCGCTGGTCGCGGCTGCACACCGGCGAGCCGGTCCTCGACGAGGCGCCGAGCTACCTGCGCGCCCAGGTCGAGCACCGCTTCGCCGTCGGCGACCACTGCCTGGTCGTCGCCCGTCTCGCGACCCACACCGAACGACGTGAGCACGAGCCGCTGCTCTACCACGACGGCCGCTACGTCACCGCCACTCCGAACCCGAAGGCCCACCATGCCTAGAACCCACAAGTACGCCGTACTCGCCGCAGCCCTGGTCACCTTGCTGGCGGGCTGCGGTGGAGCCGCGAAGGCCGGTGGCGCGGCGCTCTCGCTGGACGCCGCGCTGCCGACGACCGTTCCGGACGGCGCCAAGATCGTCGTCGGCGATCCGGCCACCGAGGTGGCGCTGAAGCTGTCCGGTCAGTTCGACAAGGTGTCGAAGTACGTCCAGTTCGCCAATCTGAGCGGCGGTCCGCAGACCACCGAGGCGTTCCGGGCGCACGCGCTCGACCTCGGCTCGGTCGCGGAGATCCCACCGATCCACGCCACCTGGACCGGGCTGCACGTGAAGATCGTCGCGTCGAAGTTCCGGCAGGACCCGCTCGATCACCCGATCTACCAGCTGGGCGTCGCACCTGGCGTGACCGTGAAGACGCTCGCCGACCTGCGCGGGAAGAAGGTTGCCTACAGCCCCGGTCAGGCGCAGGGCGCGCTGGTGCTGAAGGTGCTGAAGAAGGCCGGGCTGACCAAGGAGGACGTGAAGCTGGTCGAGCTGCCCAGCACGGGTGACGTGTACTCCAACGCCCTGTCCGCGAAGCAGGTCGACGTCGCCCCGATCGGCGGCGTACAGATCAAGCGCTACCTGGCCAAGTACGGCAAGGACGGTGCGAGCACGATCCCGCACGGACTGCGCGACGACGCCGGGCATCTGTACGTGCTGACCGAGTCGCTGGAGGACCCGGGCAAGGCGGCCGCGATCCGTGCGTACGTCGCCGCCTGGGGCGTGGCCCAGCAGTGGATCGACACGCACCCGAAGGAATGGATCCAGGGGTACTACGTGAAGGACCAGGGCCTGACCGAGTCCGACGGCCAGTGGCTGGTCGACAACGCCGGCCACCCGGACATCAGCGCTGACTGGAGCGGTGCGATCGAACGGCAGCAGGAGACCATCGACCTGCTCGCCAAGGAGACCGGCAACCCGGTGATCCAGGCCAAGGACCTGTACGACCTGCGCTTCCAGACCGTGGCGGCGGACGCGATCAAGGCGGGGGTGGCCAAATGAGCGCCACGACGCTGCCCGGTCTGCGCACCGCCGAGCAGGCCACTCCCGTCGTACGGCGCCGTCGGCTCGGACCGGGCAAGCCGATCAGGTTCGGCGCCGCTCTCGGACCGCTGCTGCTCCTCGTGCTGTGGAGCATCGGGTCGGCCACCGGCTGGCTCGACCAGCGAGTGCTGTCGGCGCCGTGGACCGTGGTCACCACGGCCGGCGACCTGATCGCCGACGGTCGACTGCAGTCGAACCTGTGGACCTCTACTCAGCGAGCCTTCATCGGTCTCGGCCTCGGGATCGTGCTCGGCGTCGCCCTCGCACTGCTGTCCGGACTGTCGCGCGTCGGCGAGGCGCTGCTCGACGGGCCGATCCAGATCAAGCGGGCGATCCCGTCGCTGGCCCTGCTGCCGCTGCTGATCCTCTGGCTCGGCATCGGTGAGTCGATGAAGATCGTCACCATCCTGCTCGGGGTGTTCGTGCCGATCTACATCCACACCCACAACGGCCTGCGCACGATCGACAGCCGGTACGTCGAACTCGCGCAGACCGTCGGGTTGTCGCAGTGGGACTTCATCCGCCGCGTCGTCCTGCCGGGCGCGCTGCCCGGATTCCTGCTCGGCCTGCGGTTCGCCGTGACCGGCGCCTGGCTGTCGCTGGTCGTGGTCGAGCAGATCAACTCCACCAGCGGTATCGGCTACATGATGGAACTGGCCCGGACGTACGGACAGACCGACATCATCATCGTCGGCCTGGTCCTGTACGGCGTCCTCGGCCTGCTGTCCGACGGCGCCGTCCGCCTGATCCAGAGGAGGGCCCTCTCATGGCGCCGCACACTGGCCTCCTGACCGCGGCGGTCCAGGTCCGGGGTCTGGTCCGCCGATACGACGAACGCGCCGTCCTCGACGGGGTGGATCTGGATATCGCTCCGGGTGAGTTCGTTGCCCTGCTGGGAAAGAGCGGATCCGGGAAGAGCACGTTGCTGCGGGCATTGGCCGGATTGGACTCCGATGTCGCCGGGACCGGGGAGCTCGTCGTACCGGCTCAGGTGTCGGTGGTCTTCCAGGACTCGCGACTGTTGCCGTGGGCAAGAGTCTTGGACAACGTCGTACTCGGGCTGAACGGTGCCGGTGACCGCGGCCGGCAGAGTCTCGAGGAGGTCGGGCTGGCGGGGCGCGAGAACGCCTGGCCGAACGAGTTGTCCGGTGGTGAGCAGCAGCGGGTCGCCTTGGCGCGGTCGCTGGTGCGCGAGCCGGAACTGCTGCTGGCGGACGAGCCGTTCGGAGCGCTGGATGCGCTGACTCGGCTGAAGATGCACGCCTTGCTGCGCAAGCTGTGCGCGGCACACCAGCCGGCTGTCCTGCTGGTCACCCACGACGTCGACGAGGCGATCGTGCTGGCCGACCGGGTGATCGTGCTCGACCAGGGCCGGCTGGTGGCCGAGGAACAGATCGAACTGGCCGCGCCGCGCAGCTCGGCCGATCCAGGATTCGCCGCGGTCCGGGCGCGGCTTCTCGACGCTTTGGGGGTTTCGTTGTGAGTAGGCAGTTGCATTTGAACGCGTTCCTGATGAGTACCGGGCACCATGAGGCCTCGTGGCGGCTGCCAGAGAGCAATCCGTTCGCGAACACGTCGGTGCAGCACTATCAGGAGTTGGCGCGGATCGCCGAACGCGGTCGCTTCGACTCGGTGTTCTTCGCCGATTCGCCGGTGCTGATCGGAGATGTCGGCCGGCGGCCCGCCGGGTCGCTGGAGCCGACCGTGTTGCTGACCGCGCTTGCCGCGGTGACGTCTCGGATCGGGCTGATCGCCACGGCGTCGACGACGTACAACGAGCCGTTCAACCTCGCGCGGCGGTTCGCCAGCGTCGACCACGTGAGCGGAGGGCGCGCGGGCTGGAACGTCGTGACGACGGCCGGTCCGGAGGCGGCGCTGAACTTCAATCTCGCGCAGCAGCCGGCGCACGCCGAGCGGTACGAGCGGGCGGCGGAGTTCCTCGAGGTCGCCTACAAGCTGTGGGACTCGTGGCGGGACGACGCCGCGATCGCGGACAAGGAGGAGGGCGTCTGGGCGGTGAACGACCGGGTGGTGCCGATCGACCACGTCGGGCGGTACTTCCAGGTCCGCGGCCCGCTCAACCTGCCGCGGTCTCCGCAAGGGCGTCCATTGATCGTGCAGGCCGGGTCGTCCGAGGACGGCAAGGGACTGGCGGCGCGGTACGCCGAAGCGGTGTTCACCGCACAGCAGACCCTGGAGGACGCGCAGGCGTTCTACCAGGATCTGAAGGCGCGGACGGCGGCGCTGGGGCGTGACCCGTCGACGATCAAGATCCTGCCCGGGATCGTCCCGGTGATCGGCGGCACGATCGAGGAGGCGCAGCGGCTGGAACGCCAGCTGGACGAGCTGATCCGGCCGGAGTACGCGCGGGCCCAGTTGGCGAAGACGCTGCGGGTGGCGCCGGAGGACCTGCCGCTCGACCGGCAACTCCCGGCCGACCTGCCGGACGAGGACGAGATCGAGGGGGCGAAGAGCCGCTACACGCTGATCGTCACCCTGGCCCGCCGCGAGAAGCTGACCGTTCGCGAACTGATCGGCCGGCTCGGTGGCGGGCGTGGTCACCGGACCTTCACCGGTACGCCGGACCAGGTCGCGGACGCGATCCAGCACTGGTTCGAGGCGGGCGCCGCCGACGGTTTCAACATCATGCCGCCGGTCCTTCCGTCCGGGCTCGGCACGTTCGTGGACGAGGTCATCCCGATCCTGCAGGCCCGGGACCTCTTCCGCACCGACTACACCGGCACGACCCTGCGCGAGCACTACGGCCTGGCCCGTCCCGCCTCGTTGCAGGAGGCAGCGGTCTGAATCAGGTGCCGGGCCCTCCAGGTGGCGGGCCCGGCGCCGTCAGTCGACCCGGACGACGAGCTTCCCGACCGCCTTGCCGTCCTGCATGATCCGGTGCGCCGCGCCGATCTCGTCCATCCTGAAGACCCGGTCGATCCTGATCGGGAGCTTGCCCTCGGCCACCAGGTCGACGTACCGCTGGAACGTCTCCGCCGGCAGGTCGGTGCTCTCGCCGCCGTACGCGGTCAGCCGGACGCCGTTGGGCAGATAGCCGATCGGGTAGAAATCCGGGATCGTCCAGTGGTCGCTCAGCATTCCGGTGAAACAGACCGTGCCGTGGACGGCGGTCGCCTTCAGGGTGTCCGGCAGGACATTCGTGCCGACGAGTTCGAGGGCCGCATTCACGCCGTCCGGCAGGATTTCCCGGACCTTCTCCGCAACGTTGCCATCATCAACGATCGGGTGATCCACCCCGAGATCCCGCAGTACGGCGGTCCGCTCCGGACTCCGCGTGGTCGAGAAGACCGTCAGCCCGTGCTCCTTGGCCAGTACGGCCGCGGCCACCCCGACCGACGACGTACCTCCCCTGATCAGCACGGTCTGACCGGGCTCGATCGCGAGGCCGGTGTGCAGCGAGCCGTGCGCGGTCTGCAGCATCTCCGGCAGCGCCCCGAGGGTGGCCCAGTCGAGCCCGGTGCGCACCGGGATGACGCAGGCCGCCGGTACGACGGTGTACTCGGCGTACCCGCCGTCGAACTCGCGGCCCATCCCGCCCATCATCGCGACCACCTGCTGCCCCGGCGCGAACTCGCCGCCCGGGGCCGCGTCGACCGTCCCGGTGGCCTCGATGCCCGGGATCACGGGGAACCGGGCGTTCGTCGCCAGCCCGGCTCGCAGGTGGTACTCCGACCGGTTCAGCCCGAACGCCTCCACCTTGATCCGGACCCACCCGGGCTCGGGGTCGGGGACCGGGACCCGTCGTACCCGCAGGTCCTCCGGCTCGCCCGGTCCGTCCAGCACGATCGCCCGCATCTCCATGCCGGTCATCCTCTCCTGAGGGTCCGACAGAGCCGGGCCGGTGAATGCGGTGGTTAACAAGAAACCGTTTTCCAACGCACCGGCGAGCCTGCGTGACTTGTTCTCCGAACGGCGTGACAGAGTTTGTTCTATGGCGAAACGCCCCAGGGTGGTAGCTCATCGTGGCGCGAGTGATGTCAGTCCCGAGCACACGCTGGCGGCGTACCGCCGAGCGGTCGCGGCGGGAGCCGACGGACTCGAGTGCGACGTCAGGCTCACCGCCGACGGACATCTGGTCTGCGTCCACGACCGCCGGATCGAACGCACCTCCAACGGCCGCGGCGTGCTCTCGACGATGAGCCTCGAGGAGCTCGAGTCGTTCGACTGGGGGTCCTGGAAGAACCCGTGGGCGGACCTCGACGAGGACGCCGACCTTCCGGACCCGGACCTGCGCAAGGTCCTCACCCTGGACGCGCTGCTGTCCGCCGTCCGGGACGCGGGCCGGCCGGTCGAGCTGGCGATCGAGACCAAGCACCCGACCCGGTACGCCGGCCTGGTCGAACGCCGGCTGATCGAGGCGCTCGACCGCTACGGCTGGGCGCACCCGAAGGTGGGTACGGAGTCCCCGGTCCGCGTGATGAGCTTCTCCTGGCTGTCGCTGCGCCGGATGCGCACGATGGCCCCCGGCCTGCGCACCGTGCTGCTGATGGACCGCGTCCCGCTCCGGTTCCGCGACGGCTCATTGCCGACCGGAGTCTCGTACGCCGGTCCCAGCCTGGAGATCGTCACCGCCCACCCGGAGTACGTCGACCGGGCCCACAAGCACGGCCACCAGGTCCACGTCTGGACGGTGAACGCCGACCAGGACGTCCGCCACTGCCGCGACATCGGCGTCGACGCGATCATCACCGACCGACCGGAAGCCGCCCTCAAGACCCTCGCGGAGCCCCCGGCCGCATCGGTCCCCACTGTGACATATCCGCCGCGCCGCCGCGGCCGCCGTCACACCTAGTCGGTCGGGATGTGGGACGTGCCACTTCGGGTTGAAGTGACTGGTGCGGATACGTAGTGGGGTGAATGCGGCCCGTTATTGCAACGTTCAATTCTGTCGATTTCGTCTCGGTTTCCTGGCAAAACCTGTGATCTTCGCCGGGGGAATGTAACGGAATGCGTGCGGGTGTTTTCCGGAGCCGGAAGCTGGGCAGATGTTCGTATGGCTGTTCCGATGAACGAGGAGACCCTGCTTGTCCTCTGCGACCCTGCCTGCCGACGTTAGCGTCGTGGACGTCGTACTGCCGCATGAAGTGTCCGCGGTAGCGGATGCCCGTCGCCGTCTGGCCGCCTACCTGAAGCGGTACCGGATCACCGTGACCGCGTCCGACGACGCGCAGCTGGTGCTGTCCGAACTGCTCTCCAACGCCATCCGGTACGCGCCGCCGCTGCCGGCCGGTGAGGTGCGCGCGGCCTGGTGGATCGACAGGTCAGGGATCCACGTCGAGGTCACCGACGGTCGCGGCGACACCGAACCGCAGCGCATCAGTGACACCCATCCGGAATCGATCGGCGGCCGGGGTCTGGCCATTGTCGACATGCTCACCTCGACGTGGGACGTCCGGACCGCCGCCACCCACCGCACCGTCCACGCCATCATCCCGAACTGAGCCGGCGCCCCGGACTGAGCTGGTTGGCCGCGGGGTGCGCTGGGCTGCAAGACTGCGCCCATGGGAAAGAAGTCGCGGCAGCGCACGAAGAACACGACGACCGTCACGCTGGACCCGGCCGATCTGGTCGATGTCGGGCCGCGGGAGCCCTGCCCGTGTGGTTCGGGCAAGCGGTTCAAGCAGTGCCACGGCCGTGAGCGAGCCCAGGCCGCGGACACCTTCGTGGTGCGGCCGTTCGAGGGCCTGCCGGCCGAGTGCGACCTGATCGCCTTCCGCGAGATCGTCCCCTCGGGTACGGCGGAGGTCGAGCTGACCGGTGAGCACGCCGGCACGGTGGTCAACCTCGTCACCCTGCTGCCGATGGCGATGCCGGGCCTGGTCCGCGACGACGAGTCGATCTGGATCGGCCTGCAGACGCACGCGTCGTCGGGCGACCCGAGCCGCGACCTCGGCCACGCGATCACCGCCGCCCTGAACACCGAACCGGGCAACCCGATCCAGCTCGGCGACCTGATGAAGGACGGTCCCCGGCTGCAGGACCTGATCGACACCTCGAAGCCGATCGAGGTGAAGGTGCACGAGGGGTTCGACTACTGGGTCGGCGAGAACGTCGAGGACCCGACCGGCGAGGTCGCCGCGGGTCTGGAGCGCGCCAACGCGGCCGCGGCCCCGACGGTGCGGCTGGAGTCGGTCGACGCGGCGTACTGGACGCAGATCGGCGACCGGCGGTACCTGCGCTGGGTGATGCCGCACAGCGAGGACACCCTGCTCAACGCTCTGGCGCGGCTGCACGCGGCCGGCTCGTCGGCGCTGATCGAGGGGAGCCGCCTGATCGGCTCGTTCCGGGCTCTGGGCGTCCTGGCGCCGGTCTGGGAGCTCCCGGCGGACGCCGACGCGGCCGATGTCGAGAAGCCGGCGGCCGAGTTCGCCACGGCGCTCGAGAAGGCGCTCGCCACCGAGGCTCCGCTCACAACCGAGGAACGAGCCGCACGGGCCGGTCTGGCCAGCCGTCAGCTCACCATCCGCTGACATGCGAAACGCCCGGGTGCACCGCACCCGGGCGTTCGGCTGGAGAACGTGGACGGCCCAAGTCCTGCTGACGGGGGAGCAACAGGGCCTGGGCCTAGGCATGAAGAGTACTCAGATCGGTCGTCCGCCACAAGCCCCGATTTCACTGCGCGTGTCGTAGGGCTTACTTGACCGGTGCGCGCAGTACCGGACACGACATGCAGCGGGGTCCGCCGCGGCCGGAGCCGAGCTCGGACCCGGAGATCCGGATGACGTCGATCCCCGACTCCTCGAGGCGCGCGTTCGTCTCCACCGTCCGTTCGTAGGCGATGCAGACCCGCGGCGCCAGCGCGAGGGTGTTGTTGCCGTCGTCCCACTGCTCGCGTTCGGCGGTGACCGGGTCCAGACCGGTGTCGATCCGGCGCAGGGTGTCGATGCCCAGCGCCTTCGCCGCGGCCACCAGGAACGGCTCCGGCTCGGCGACGTGCAGCTGGTCGCCGTCGGTGGTCACCGCGAGCGCACGCATCTCCTCGGCCATGTTCGGATACATCAGCACCGCGTCGACGTCGACCATCGTGCACACGGTGTCGAGGTGCATCGTGGCTCGCTGCTGCGCGATCGGCACTGCGAGCACGGTGTGGGCCAGGTCCTTGGCGAACACCCGTCGGGCCAGCCGCTCGACACCGGCGGGCGTCGTACGCTCACCGACTCCGACGGCCAGGACGCCGGGACCGAGCGCCAGGACGTCACCGCCCTCGACGTGCTCGAGCTGGTGGTCGTACACCTTGTCGGCGCCGGTGAAGCGCGGGTGGAAGCCGTAGATCAGCTCGGTCAGCTGCGTCTCGCGCATCCGGGCCGGCATCGCCAGCGAGGTGACCGCGACCGAGTCCCGGATCCAGACGCTGGAGTCGCGCGTGAAGAGCAGGTTCGGCAGCGGGTCGATCAGGAAGTCCTCGTGCGCCAGCAGGGAGGTCACCAGCCCGCCGGCCCGGACCTCGTCGTTGCGTACGCCGGCCATCAGGGCCTCCGCGAGCCGGGCCGGATCGAGGTCGGCGAGCGAGGAGCGCAGGTAGTCACGCAGGGTGTCGCCCAGCCTGAGGTCCTCGGTGGTGCCCGTCACCGCGCGGGCGCGGGCGTCCGGGTCGCCGAGCGCCTCGGTGAGCAGCTCGCCGAGGTACAGCACCTCGACGTCGCGGTCCCGCAGCGCCTGGGCGAAGGCGTCGTGCTCCTCCTGAGCCCGGCCGACCCAGGGGATGCCGTCGAACAGCAGCTTGTCGTTGTTGCGTGGGGTCAGCCGGCGGAGTTCGTTCCCCGGGCGGTGCAGCATCACCGTCCGCAGCGGACCGACCTCACTGTCGACGCCGTACGCCCTGCCGGCTCCCTGCGCCTCGGTCATGGGCCTCCCCTTTCGTCGGTCGTTCCAACCAAGCTACGGCAGCCAGGCCCCGAGTGGGGACGCCGTTCCAATCTGTCAGATTGTCCGACAATATCCCCGGATCGCCAAGTCGTACGAAAGAACGAGATATCCACAGCAGCCGGACTCTGACGAGGTCGATCGGCTGCGGAGGAACTAGGCTGCGGTGCTGTGTCCGGTCATGACCTTCCTTCCGAGCCGTTCGAGCGTGCCGTCGCCTGTGTGATCCCGGCGAAGGACGAAGCGGACCGGATCGCGGCCACCGTGGACGCGGTGCACAAGATCATCGGGGTGGACCTGGTCGTGGTCGTGGACGACGGCTCGGCGGACGGTACGGCGGTAGCCGCCGAGCGCGCCGGAGCAGTCGTCGTACGGCACGACCGGAACCGGGGGAAGGCGGCGGCGATGGAGACCGGGGCGGCGGCGGTCGCGGCGCGTGACGGGGCCCGGCCCCGGCACCTGCTGTTCCTGGACGCCGACCTGACCGACTCCGCGACCGCGGCGGCGCCGCTGATCGAGCCGGTGCAGAACGGTACGGCGGACATGACCATCGGCACCCTGCCGGCGCAGGTCCGGGCCGACGGGTCCAAGGCCGGCGGGCACGGGTTCGTCGTACGGCTGGCTCGTGCCGGCGTCGAGGAGGCGACCGGCTGGGCGCCGGAGCAGCCGCTGTCGGGGCAGCGGTGCCTGACCCGGGCCGCCTTCGACTCCGCGGTCCCGCTGGCCGCCGGGTTCGGCGTCGAGACCGCGCTCAGCATCGACCTCGGCCGCAAGGGGTTCCGCATCGTGGAGGTCCCGATCGAGGTCCGGCACCGGGCCACCGGGACCGACCTGCGCGGCCAGCTGCACCGCGCGAAGCAGTACCTGCACGTCCGTCGCGCCCTGGCCGCGCGTAGCGCCCTGCCCGCCGACGGAGGCGGTCCGTCGCTCCGCAGCCTGTTCCCGCGGAAGTCGGGGCAATGAGCAAGCCAGACGTCACCCCGGACACCGTTGACGCGACGATCGACCAGAAGCTGGGCAACCGCTACGGCCGCTGGTCCGTTGCCCTCTACCTCGCCTGTACGGCGCTGATCGTCGGCGCCGGCCTGCTCGGTCCCTCCGTGGTCGTGCTGACACTGACGAACCGGCACGCGTGGCTCCCGTCGTACTGGTGGGACACGAAGCCGAACGACTGGCTCGTCACGCTGATGATCTACGTCGCCATCCTCCTCGGCGGGTACGGCGTCTTCCTCGCCACCAAGGCCCTGAAGAACGGCTGGGCCCCACGGGTCGACCGATTGATTGCCCTAGGCATCGGTACGACGGCGGCCATCACCCTGGTCCCGCCGATGGCCTCGGGCGACGTGCTGATCTACGCGGCGTACGGGCGGATCATGTCGCTCGGCGGCGACCCGTACACGACGGCGCCGGCGGACACGATCCGGCTCGGGTACGACCCGGTGATCGCGGCGACCGAGCGGCCCTGGCAGGGCGCGAAGAGTGTGTACGGCCCGATCGCGACCTGGGTCCAGTGGCTGTCGTCGCTGATCGGTGGCGACTCGATGCAGCTGACGGTGTGGATGCTGCAGTTGTCGGTCGCGATCAGCCTGGTCGTCACCGGACTGCTGCTGGTCAAGCTGGTCGGCCCCAACCTGCCGAACCGGCGCCGCGTGATCATGCTCGGCCTGGCCAACCCGCTGATCCTGTGGACCGTCCTGGCGGGTGCGCACAACGACGCGATCGCGGTGATGTTCGCGGTGATCGCGCTGGTGCTGTTCCGGCGCCACATCTTCTGGGCCGGCATCATGATCGGCGTCGCCGGCTGCACCAAGCTGTCCATCGGCCTGGTCGGTGTGGCGATGCTGTGGGCGCTGCACAACGACCGGCGCAAGGCCGCGATCTTCTGCGGTGGTGGCGCACTCGCGATGGGCGGCCTGTACGCGTTCGTCGGCCTGCAGGCGTTCCAGCAGGCGCGCTCGCAGACGTCGTTCATCTCCACCGGTACGCCGCACAAGGTGCTGCTGAGCTTCTTCACGCTGTTCCTGCCGAACGGACTGGTGCGGACGGTTCTGGCGATCCTTGCCTGGGTCGGCCTGATCGTGGTCGCGATCCTGCTGACACAGGTGTTCCCGAAGTCACTGGTCCCACAGACCCACCCGGACGACCCGACGCCGGCCGCCATCCGGTACACGGCGATCTACGCGATCGCGTGGATCCTGACCGCGATGTACTCGTTGCCCTGGTACGACCTGATCGCCTGGGTCGCGCTGGCGGCGATCGCCGCGTCGAAGGTCGACGGGCTGATGGTGGTCCGGACGACGATGCTCGCGATCGCCTACGTGCCCGGGCGTGATCCGAACGCGCGGCAGGTGGCGGCGAGCCTCTCCGACTCCCTGGAGTGGTTCAGCGCACGGCTGCGGGACACGATCTGCCCGGCGATCGAGCTGGCGGTGCTGGTCGGCCTGATCATCTGGGCCCGCCGTGGCGGGGCGCAGTGGTGGCCGTACGACTGGCCGCGCCGCAAGTCGAAGTCCGTGCCGCAGCAAACCACTAGTCTCCCTGGATGAAGAAACTGGTGGGGGCGGGCGTCTTCGTACGCCGCGAGCCGAACGACTACGTGGAACAGTTGCGGACCTCGGCCATGTCCGTGGGCACCTACTCGATCCCGGCCGGCGGCTTGGACGACCAGGCGCCGCACCACGAGGACGAGATCTACGTCGTCACGACCGGCCGGGCGACCCTGGTGACACCGGGCGGGACCGAGGCGGTCGGTCCCGGCGACGTGCTGTTCGTGCCGGCCGGGGAGGAGCACCGGTTCACCGACGTGACCGAGGATCTGGCCCTGCTGGTGTTCTTCGCCCCTCCCTACAGCGGTCGCTGAGCCTCAGCTCCAGAGGTCGTGGCCGGCCGCGATCGCCTTGGCCAGCACGGTTTTGACAGGCTTCTTGAGATTCGACGCGGCGGCGGCCACGTCCTCGTACTCCGGCTGGACGTTGACCACCTGCCCGCCGTACCGGGCGATCTTGACGCGGATGCGCTGGCCGTCGACGTCCACGCTGGCGAACTCGCGGTCTGCCGCGTGCTTGCGGATCGCGAACTCGCGTAGCCCGATCGCCGAGGTCTCGGCCAGGATCACGGAGCGGACCACTTCGGCGTTCGCGCTGCCGACCAGGACCGACAGGGTGTGCGCCGGACGGCCCTTCTTCATCAGGATCGGGGTCAGCCACGCGTCGGCCGCGCCGGCCTCCATCAGCCGGGCGAGCACCTGCGGCCAGATCCGCGGGTCCAGGTCGTCGACGTTCGTCTCATAGACGAGTTCGGTGGACTGGCCGTCGATCGCCTCACCCACCACCACGCGGACGAGGTTCGGTACTTCGACCGGGTCGCGGCCGCCCGCGCCCACGCCGGTCTGCTCGATCCGCATCGCCGGCAACAGCCCGAACTCGTCCGCGAGTGACGCCAGCAGCGCCGCGCCGGTCGGCGTCGTCATCTCGTACGGCGCTGTCCCGCCGATCACCGGTGCGTCGGCCTCGGACAACAGGTGGAGCACCGCCGGACCCGGAATCGGGATGCCGCCGTGTTGCCCGCGCGCCTGCCGCCCACCGCCGAGCGCGATCGTCGACACCACCACGCGATCGATCTCGAGGGAGACCGAAGCCGCCGCGACGCCGACGATGTCCGCGATCGCGTCCAACGCCCCGACCTCGTGGAAGTGCACCTCATCGGGAGTCACCCCGTGCGCTGCCGCCTCGGCCCGGGCGAGTCGGGCAAACGTGTCCAACGCCCGATCCCGAACCGCCCCATCGAGCGCGGCCTCCTGAAGCATCCGTCGCACCTCCGCCCAAGGCCGAGTGTGCTGATGTCCCTCACCAGCCGGCTCCTCGTGGCCGTGGCCGTGGCCGTGGCCATGTCCGTGGCCGGCCGGGGTGTTCTCTGGGTGGGGTGTGCCGTCGACGCGGACAGTGGCTTTGGCGGCGGCTATCTGGTGGCGGGCGGTGCGTTCGAGCGTCACCGAGAGGGACGGGTCCACCGCGGCGACCGCGGTGTTGACCACGCCGAGGTCGGCGCCGGCATCCAGGAACGCTCCTAGGAGCATGTCGCCGGACGCGCCGGCCGAGCAGTCGATCCAGGCAATCCTCACGACTGCTCCTTCGCTTCGCGCGGAGCCGCACGCCGCGCCACTCGGGCCGCGAACACACCGGCCCCGAAACCGTTGTCGATGTTCACCACGGACACACCGGGCGCACACGAGTTCAGCATCGCCAGCAACGCCGCCACCCCACCGAAGGAGGCGCCGTACCCGACCGACGTCGGTACGGCGACCAGCGGTACGCCGACGAGTCCGCCGACGACACTGGCCAGCGCGCCCTCCATGCCGGCCACCACCACCAGGCAGTCGGCCGCGTCGAGCCGTTCCCGAACACCCATCACGCGGTGCAGCCCGGCCACACCGACGTCGGTGATGAGGTCGACCTCGGCCCCGAACACCCGGGCCGTCGTTGCCGCCTCGGCCGCCACCGGCGCATCCGACGTACCCGCCGACACCACCGCCACGGTGCCGCGCAGGACGGGCGGCGTACCGAGGACCGCCGTACGGCCGACCGGGTCGACCACCGCGGACGGATGCGCCGCGGCGACCGCCGCCTGGGCTTCCTCGCTCAGCCGGGTCGCGAGTACGGCGTGATCCGGGTGGGTCTCGTGCAGCGTCCGCAGCAGTTCCACTATCTGGGCAGGCGTCTTGCCGGCTCCGTAGACCACCTCGGCGTCGCCGGTGCGTTCCAGCCGGTCGGTGTCGAGCCGTGCGTATCCGAGGTCGTGGACGCCCGGTTGTGGACCTTGATCAGGCAAATGTGTCACGCCGTGAATCTACGTGGCGCCCGGCCGTGGTACCTCGTCCGGTCCACCGATGAGCCCACGCCACGCACTCTCCGCAACCGCCTGAGTACTCAGACATACCGCCCGATGCCTTAGGCTCTCGTGCGTGTCTTCGACGTTAGCCGGTGCTATCGGGATCGCCGCCCTGTTCGTGGCGGTGCTCGCCCTGGTGTTCGCCATCCAGGCCCTCCGAACGCAGTCCGGTACGTCCAGATCGTCCAAGCTGCCCGCCACACCGGCCCCGGAGGCCGAACCTCAGCCGCAGCAGCCGGAGGCCAAGCAGGGCACGGTCCGGTCCGAGCTCAAGAAGCTGGGCAAGGAGCTCGAGGTGACCCGTGGGGAGCTGCGGGAGACGCTGCAGCACCTCGCCGTGGTCCGGTACGACGCGTTCGGCGACACCGGCGGCAAGCTGTCCTGGTCGATGGCGTTGCTCGACGACCAGGGCGACGGCGTCGTACTGACGTCGATCAACAGCCGGGCGGACGCGCGGACGTACGCCAAGGAGATCAAGGCGTTCGCGAGCGAGGCGAAGCTGTCGCCGGAAGAGGAAGAAGCGATCGACACCCTCCGCAAGGAATCCGGCCCCACCGTCGAGGACTAGGTTCCCACGCCCACCCACCCCAGCGCCGCCCCCTCCCTCCCCTCCCTTCTGGTGGGCTGACCCATCACCCTGTGGGTTGGCCAACCGCACGCCGGTGGCCAACCCACACTCTCGTGGGTCAACCCACCGCGCGGGGGCGGCGGGGCGGGGTGCGTGGCGCGTCAGCGGCGTTTCGGGACGCGGGCGAGCAGTGCGCCGGGCTCGATCTCGGCGGTCAGGGACCGGCCGGGGCCGATCGGATCGCCGTCCAACTGCCGCTCAACGTCGACCGCCGCGGTGATCTCCACCTTCCGCCCGGTGAACCGCTCCAGGTACATGTCCGTCCGGTTCGTCCGCGTCATCAGCCGCCAGAGCACGATCGGCCACTGCGTCACCCGCCGCGGCGCGATCACCACCACATCGAGCAGGCCGTCGTCCGGCCGGGCGTCCGGGAGCAACGGGATGTTCGCCTGCAGCATTCCGACGTTCCCGATCACCACCGTGCGCACCCGCCGCTCGATCGGCTCCTCGTCGTCGAGCGTGAGCTGCACCCGCACCGACGGGTGGTTGATGTTCTTCGCCGCCGACACCAGGTACGCCGTCCAGCCGATCTGTGCCTTCAGATGCGGCGGTGCACCGGAGATGATCGCCGCGTCCAGCCCGAGCCCGGCCATCACCGCGAACCGGTCGGTGTCGAGTTCGTCACCATGGACCTTGACCAGATCGATCCGCCGCTCGCGGCCTTCCAGGATCCGCTCCAGCGCGTCGTCCAGGTCGAGCGGGATGTGCAGGTTCCGGGCCAGCAGGTTGCCGGTGCCGGCCGGGATCACCCCGACCGGTATGCCGGTGTACGCCAGCGCGGCGCAGACCACCCGGACCGTCCCGTCGCCGCCGGCCACCAGAACCAGGTCCGACTCGTTCTCGATCGCCCGCTTGGCCATCGCGTTGCCGGCGTCGTCCACCCGCGTCTCCAGCCATAGCGGGTCGTCGAACCCGCGGACCGCCAGCGCCCGGGTCACCTTTCGGCGGAACGCCACCCCGTCGCCGACCTTGATCGGGTTCACGATCACGGCGGCCCGCGGCGGGGTCGTCGTACCGTCGCTGTCCGACGGGGTACGACGCCTGCGTCGCCGGAGCCCCGGCCGCAGCCCGAAGCCGATCGAGGTGGCGGTCAGGATCGCCAGGCCGAGTGCCCAGCCGCCCAGGATGTCCGACACGAACTGCACGTTCAGCGCGATCCGATCCGCGGACGCGATCCACACCACCGCGATGACCGGCAGCAGCACCAGCAGGCGGAACCGTCGCCGCCACCCGCGCACCGAGGGCAGGACGACGCCGAGCGCGCCGGCCATCACGAACGCGGCGGTCGCGTGACCGGACACGTACGAGAAGCCCCCGGCGTCGGCCAGCATCGGCATCGGCCGGGGCCGCTCGACCAGCGCCTTGAACACCTGGACCAGCACCAGTTCGGCGACGGCGGAGGTCAGCAGCCAGACCGTGAGCAGGCGAGCCCGGCGGTGCCAGAGGTACGCCGCCACGACCACGAGCACTGCCCGCGAGGTCCACGGCAGAACCACCGCGCCGACCACCTGCCAGACGTCGACCATGCTCTCGTGGGCGGCGCCGTACGCGGCGGCCCGGGCGGCGGTGGACTCGTCCCAGCGCAGCAGTGGCGGCCAGTCACCGGCCACGAGCAGGGTGATCACGATGAACGGGAGCGCACCCAGGACAACCGTCAGCGCACGGCCGACGGGAGTGGGTGGATGGTGGCTCATGACCCGCTCAAATCCCCCTCGATGATCACGTGTTGCCACCACATCATCCCGAATAGACTTCGCCGGTTCTGACACGCCCCGATACCCTCGTCGTGTGATTGACGCGAAACTGCTCCGTGAGAACCCCGATATCGTGCGCGCGGCCCTGACCAAGCGCGGTGAGAGTACGGACCTGGTCGACCAGATTCTGGTCGCCGACAGTGAGCGTCGATCGTCCATCTCCGCCTTCGAGGCGCTCCGGGCCGAGCAGAAGGGCCTCGGCAAGCAGGTCGCCCAGGCCAAGGGAGACGAGCGGGCCGCGCTGCTGGAGCGCACCAAGACGCTGGCCGCCGAGGTGAAGGCGAACGAGGCCGCCGCGAACGAGGCCGGGAACCGCTTCGACGAGCTCGCCCGCGCCCTGCCGAACCTGGTCTCCGACGAGGCCCCGGTCGGCGGCGAGGACGACTTCGTCGTGGTCGAGGAGGTCGGCAAGCCGCGCGACTTCGCCGCCGAGGGCTTCGAGCCCCGCGACCACCTCGAGCTGGGCGAGTTGCTCGGCGCGATCGACATGGAACGCGGCGCGAAGATCTCCGGTTCGCGGTTCTACTTCCTCAAGGGCGCCGGCATGCTGCTCCAGCTCGGCATGCTGCAGCTGGCGATCCAGCAGGCGGTCGAGGCCGGCTTCACCCCGATGATCACGCCGACGC
Organism: Kribbella sp. NPDC049227; assembly: GCF_043197265.1. Lineage (NCBI taxonomy): Bacteria > Bacillati > Actinomycetota > Actinomycetes > Propionibacteriales > Kribbellaceae > Kribbella > Kribbella sp. NPDC049227. Next base: position 781,109 of record NZ_JBICST010000004.1, read on the forward strand.
TGGTCAAGCCCGAGGTGATGGGCGGCACCGGCTACCTGTCGGCGCACGACGACGTCTACCGCCTCGACGACCCCGAGCTCTACCTGACCGGTACGTCGGAGGTCGCGCTGGCCGGCTACCACATGGACGAGATCCTCGACCTGTCCGACGGCCCGAAGCGGTACGCCGGCTGGTCGTCGTGCTACCGCAAGGAAGCCGGGTCGCACGGGAAGGACACCCGCGGGATCATCCGTGTCCACCAGTTCGACAAGGTCGAGATGTTCTCCTACTGCAGCCTGGACGAAGCCGCCGACGAGCACCAGCGGCTGCTCGGCTGGGAGAAGGAGATGCTCGACAAGATGGAGCTGAGCTACCGGGTGATCGACACCGCGACCGGTGACCTCGGCGTCTCGGCGTACCGGAAGTTCGACTGCGAGGCGTGGGTGCCGACGCAGGGCCGGTACCGCGAGGTGACCTCGACGTCGAACTGCACCGACTTCCAGGCCCGCCGGCTGAACATCCGGCACCGCGACGCCGACGGCAAGACGCAGCCGGTCGCGACGCTGAACGGGACGCTGGCCACCACCCGCTGGATCGTCGCCATTCTGGAGACGCACCAGCTGGCCGACGGCTCGGTCCGGGTGCCGACCGCCCTGCGCCCGTTCCTGGGCGGCCGCGAGGTCCTCGAACCGGTTGGCAGATGACCAACGGCCCGCGGCCCGTGGCCGCCGCGCCGACAGTAGTTGCCCTGGACATCGATGGCACGTTGATCGACCACGACGAACAGTTGTCCGAGGCGGTCGTGGACGCGGTCCGGCGGACGGCCGCCCAGGTTCCGGTGATCCTGGCGACCGGCCGGGCCTGGTCGACCACCCGGCCGGTGGCGGAGCGGTTCGGCCTGCCTACCGGCGGATTCGTTGTCTGTAGCAACGGTGCGCGCACACTCCAGTACCCGGACGGCCGCGTGGTGGACGAGCGGACGTTCGACCCGACGACGGTGATCGCATCGGTGCGCAAGTACGCGCCGAACGCCCGGATGGCGGTCGAGGAGCACGACGGCAGCTACCTGGTCACCGCGCCGTTCCCGGACGGCGACCTCGGGGTCGGCGCGAAGATCCGGGTGGTCGGAGCCGATGAGCTGGCGCCGGAACCCGTGACCCGGTTGATCATCCGCGACCCGGAGCAGTCCGAGGCGGACTTCGTCCAGCTCGCCGAACGGCTCGGTCTGCACGGCGTCAGCTACTTCGTCGGCTGGACCGCGTGGCTCGACATCGCGCCGGAAGGCGTGGACAAGTCGACCGGGCTGAAGGTGGCGCTGGCGCAGCTTGGGCTGGAGCCGGACGGCCTGCTCGCGATCGGCGACGGACGCAACGACATCGAGATGCTGACGTACGCCGGCCGCGGGATCGCGATGGGGTCGGCGCCGGACGAGGTGAAGGTGGCCGCCGACGAGGTGACGAAGTCGGTGCAGGACGACGGCGTCGCGGCGATCCTCAACCGCTGGTTCTGAGCCTTTCGACCAGCATCGAAAGGCTTGACAAGCTCAACTTGCTGTCAGCAACCGAAAGGCCCGGAAACCCTGTGCACACAGGGTTTCCGGGCCTTCGCGTTCAGTGTCCGATCGTCCGCTGGCGGGCCGAAGACCGGATCAGGCGACTCGGCTACCGCCGGTCCGGCGCGGCTGGAGCTGCTGGTCGACCACCGTGTCGAAGGCGTCGAGCACGGCGCTGACCTGCGGGCGCGGGCGCGGCGTCTTGGCGGCCGGGCTCTGGCCGCGGCGAGCGCGGCGCAGGTGGCGCTTGACCGTCGACAGCGAGCATCCCAGTCGCATGGCCAGGGACTCCAGGCTGTCGTTGGGGTACTGCGTACGCAGCCGCAGCACCTCTTCGTGGCTGACCGGCCGGCGGGTGCCGCGGGCCCCGGCGAGCTGGTCGAAGTCGTCGGCCTGCACCTCGACGTCGAGCAGGTTCCGCATCGAACGGCGTTGTGCGGCAGTGGTTCCGGCGACGAAACCGCTCACATCGTGTTCGGCAACTGCGCTGTACAAGCAGTCGGTGAACAGTGGGCACGAGGCACAGAGGGTCTTGGCCTCGCGGACGAGCTGTTCGTACCGCTCGCGGGTGCGGCGGGTGGCGGATGCGGGCGGCGGCTCTTCCATCAAGCGGTGCTGGAAGATGTCCGACCGGGCGATGCATCCGGTCGTTGCCCCTTCCGTGGTGGAAGATATGTCCACAGCCGCTCGGGCGCTAGTGCCCCCCCGG
>NZ_JBICST010000004.1:783445-894322 GCF_043197265.1 Kribbella sp. NPDC049227
GGTGCTGGAAGATGTCCGACCGGGCGATGCATCCGGTCGTTGCCCCTTCCGTGGTGGAAGATATGTCCACAGCCGCTCGGGCGCTAGTGCCCCCCGGCCCGGCTAGATTGGCGCTGTTGACGGTCATCGTGGCTCCCCAAGTCTTCAGGACCCGAATGAACGAGCGGTGAATGCCGCCCGATCACGTGGATCCACTAACTGATGGACCGACGAACTGTTTGCCGATCCACCGTGTCGTCCCGCAAAGGACGTACCGATCCATAACTGTTGACGCTGCCGCTGTGGTTTTGGTTGCAGCCAATTCCGCAACGGTTTCCCGGCGTTTGTGTGTGCTTCAGGGTCGGTGGGCGGCATCAGTCGCGCTGATCCAGAACAGACGTACGACGCGGCCGAATCGCCCCCGGTTCCCCGCCAGACACCGCATGAAATCACGCGTCCTCGGGGCTGCGCAGGGGAACTTGCTGCCTTTGCAGCATCCTGCCGTAACGGTCTGGTGACGTTGTCAAAAGCTCAATCAGATTGGTCAGAAACCTCTGAAACCGGTGTCCATTCGCTTGCGCGGAACGCGGTCGGAGGAGTAATGAGGCCGCCGGATACGGTGGTCGGGTGACGGCATCCCAGTATCTCCGCCTGCCCCGGCTGATCGCCACCGATCTCGACGGAACGTTGGTGCGCAGTGACGGAACGATCTCCGATCGAACCCGATCCGCGGTGCTCGCGGCACAGCATGCCGGAAGTGTTTTCGTGATGGTCACCGCCCGGCCACCTCGCTGGCTGCACGACCTGTCCGACCTGGTCGGCGATCACGGCGTCGCAATAGTTGCCAACGGCGCCATTCTGTACGACGTCGTGCGGCGCAAGGCGATCCGGACCCGGCTGATCGATCCGGCCGTCGCACTCGAGGTGGCGCAGGCGATCCGGGCCGAGATTCCCGAAGTGGAGTTCGCGATTGAGCGATCGGACCGTTACGGACAGGAGCCGAACTACGTCAACCGCTGGCCGGTTCCCGACGGTGCACTCGTGGCGGCCGTCGAGGTGCTGCTGTCCGAGCCGGCCGCGAAACTGCTCGTCCGTCACCCGAGCTGGCACTCCGACGAACTGCTCGCGCGCGTCGCGCCGGTGGTCGGCACTCGCGTCACCGCCAGCCACAGCGGCGGCACCAATCTGGTGGAGATCTCCGCGAACGGGGTGTCGAAGGCCGCGATGCTGGCCGATTTCGCTGCTGAGCAAGGGATTTCGGCCGCCGAGTCGATCGCTTTCGGCGACTCGCTCAACGATCTACCCATGCTTGCGTGGGCCGGTACGTCGTACGGGGTGGCCAACGCGCATCCCGACGTACTGGCGGTGGTGGACAAGGTATGCCCCGCAAACGACGAGGACGGCGTCGCCGCCGTCCTCGAAGAATTGTTCCGGTCTTGAGTTGTTTCACCCTGTGACATAGGGGACTACAGGTACATCCCGCCGCTGCCGGGTCCGTCGGTCCTGCCGGCCTGCGGTGCACCGGGGAAGCCGGGCGCGTCCTCGGCGGGAAGCTGCTGTCCGCCGGGCAGTGCGCGGCGCATGCCCTCCAGCTGCTGCCGGGCTGCCATCTGCTGCGCGAACAAGGCGGTCTGGATGCCGTGGAACAGACCCTCGAGCCAGCCGACCAACTGGGCCTGCGCGATCCGCAGTTCGGCCTCGGTCGGCACGGTGTCGTCGGTGAAGTCGAGGCTGAGTCGTTCCAGCTCGTCGACCAGCTCCGGCGCCAGCCCGCTCTCCAGTTCCTTGATCGAGACCTCGTGGATCGACTTCAGTCGCTGCCGGGAGGCTTCGTCCAGGGGTGCGGACTTCACCTCCTCGAGCAGTTGGCGGATCATGTTCGCGACCCGCATCACCTTGGCCGGCTGCTCGACCAGTTCGGTCACCGACCGCGGTTCGTCGTGCTCGTCGTGGCCGCGGTCGCTGTCGGAGCGCGGCGGCCCCTCGACGGCCATGCCGTCCGGCCCGACGATCAGCACCTTGCCGTCTTCGGTCCGTGCCCCGGCCATCGGAACTTCCTGGCCCTCGCTGCTGCTCTCGGTCATCTCCCCATCCTAGATCGGCCGGTCCCGGGCTGAGGGTGCGCCTGACGATCCCGGCGCTGGATGCCGTGTGCGGCGCTCGACCCCGAGGTCGTGGGGCGCTGGATGCCGAGGGTGCGCGGCGCTGGATGCCTAGGATGCGCGGGCGCGGTGCCGGCGGACCGCATCCCGGTTCGCGCAGGCGGGGCTGCAGTAGCGTTGCCGGCCGGTCCGTGACAGGTCGGCGAACACGTTCTCGCATCCTTCGGTCGCACAGCGTCCCAGGCGGCTGATCCCGCGGCCCGCCAGGTGGAGCGCCGTACCCGTGCTGATCAGGGTCGCGACGAGGCGTCCGACCGGCACCTTGTCGGGCCGGTAGTGCACGTGCCAGCCGTCGCCGGCGTGGTTCGTGAGCCGCGGATGCTCGGTGTACTTCGCCAGCATCGCGTTGACCAGATCGACGCGACTCTGCTCGTCCGTCGCGTCCACGACGTCCAGCCACTCGTCCAGGGCGATCCGGACGGCGGCCAGGTCGGCGGCGGTGACGCGGCGTTCGCGAACCAGGCGGCTCTCGACGCCGCTCTCCTCGCAGCGCTCGGCCAGTTCCTCGGGAGTAGTGGCCGGCCGCGTGACGAGGTTGACCGCCAGCAGGACCGCATCGGCGCCGTAAGGGTTGAGATGCATGATGGCATTACATCACGATGGACGCATGACGACCAGAATCGATGTTCACAGCCACCGCTGGAGCGTGGTGTCCTCCCATCAGGTCAGCGACGGCCTGGTGGTCTACCAGCGGTGTGCTTGCGGCCGATGGAGGGTCACAAGCACACCGCTGTCCCCCGTTGCGTGCCCCTAGTCGATCCGGCTGACCATGGGGAGGCGCGAACGCGTCATCAGCCAGGCGAGCAACCCGGCGAACAGTGGTACGACGATCACGATGCCGCCGAGTTCCATCCACGGCACCATGAAGTGCGGTGAACCGAACGCAGCGTGTGCCGTGTAGCCGTAGAGCGCGCCGACGCCGACACCCAGCACGCAGCCGAGCTGTCCGAGCACCCAGGCCTGCGCTGCCGCCAGGTTCCGCTGTCGCCGCGGCTGTGCACCGATCGCGGCCAGCGTGGCCAGGTCCGCCCGTCCTTCGGCAGCCGACAGCGACACCGAGATCGCGACGCCGAGCAGCGTCACCACAGTCGCGGCCCCGAGGATGCCGAGCAGGAAGAGCCGCGCGGGACTCTGATATCCACGCTCGACCTGCAGTACTTCGTCGCTGCCCAAGAACCGAGCGACTGCGCCCAGTTCGGCCTTGGTGGGCTCCCGGGTCAGCTCGTAGTGGACCTGGTAGACCGTGATCTTGCCCAGCTTGCGTGCCGCGTCCTGGCTGATCAGGGCGCTCTGTTGCAGGTAGCTGACCCTCGGCGGGTTGCCGACAGAGGCCGCGACGAGAGTGCCGACGATCCGCTCCTGACCGGACTCTCCTTCGTCGCTCACCGTTGTCTTCTGTCCAGGAGCGAGCGTGGAGAGCGGGAGGACGACCTTCCCGGCTCGCAGTTCCGCGGCGGCCTTGGCGCCGTACTGGTCGAAACGGGCGATGTACGCCGGGTCGACCGCGAGCAGGCCGTACGACGTGGATCCCTCGGTCTGCCCGCTGGCGACGAGGAGCTGCGGGATGTAGCCGTACTCGTTGGCTTTTGCCTCGGGCAACGAAACCGTACCGAGTTCGTACTGGTGCCGGACCGGCAGCAGTGCACCGACGCGGTCGACCGTACTGCTGGAGTACTGCACCGAGTCCGTGCCGCCGGTGCCGAAGCGGATCGATGCGTCGCCGTAGTGTGCGTCCGCGGTGTAGTTCTTCGCCTCGGCCGCGATCGCGTTCGACCCTGCGAACGCGACGGCCGCAGTTCCAGCCACGGCCATCATGATCGCGGCCGTCGCCGGACCAGTGCGGTGCCGGTGCCGGGCGGCGTCGCGGACCGCGAGCCGTGCGCTGAGCGGCAGCACGCGTGCGAGCCGCGAGAACTTCCCGACCAGGCTCGGCAGCATCCAGACCAGCGCGGCGATGGTCGCGGTGATCCCCAGCAGCACCAGAGCGATCGGACCGGTCGGTGTGACAGTTGCCCGGGATGGGTCGTCCTGCGACACGGCTCGCTGCGCTTCCTGCAATGCCGCAGCGATCAGGGCACTGCCGATGAACACGCACGCGACACCGGCCACCAGCAGCACGACCGCAGGTTTCCTGATCCGCGCTTGCTTCGCGCTCACCGCGAACCGGCCGGCGAGCGCGGACACGGGCGACTGCCGGCTCGCACTGCGCGCCGGTACAACGGCCGCCGCCAGTCCGGCTACCAGACCGAGCAGTGCGATCAGTCCGACGTTCAGCCACGGGACCTGCCAGGCGGTGAACACCGCGCCGGTCAACTTCTCCCACAGTGGTTTGCCGGCGAGCACCAGCACCCCCGCGGTGACGAGTCCGCCAACCACACCGACCAGACCGGCGAACAGTCCTTGCATCAGCACGATCCGCCGGACGTCGCGCGGAGTACCGCCGGTCGCCATCACCAGTCCGAGTTCCCTGGTCTGCCGGCGGGCTCCGACGGCGAACGCCGTACCTGCGAGAAGGACGATCTCGAGCACGCCGAAGCCGATGATCAGGGCCATCGCGGCGTAGGGCCCGATGTCCGTGCTGCCCGTGCCGTACGGGCTCGGCGGCGGGTCGACGATGTTTGCTCTCGGCAACAACAGCATGCCGTGGTCGATGAGCTGTGGCACGAGCGTGTCCGGGTCGGCGCCGGCGGGCAGCCTGACCAGGTAGTTCACGGAGATGGTCGGATCGGGCGTGGCCAGGCTGGTGTCGGGGGTGGCGAAGATCGTCTCGGCGCCCTGGACCGACATCCTGCGCGCGATCCCGACCACGGTGTAGTTGTGGCCGCTCGCACTCACCACTGTGCCGGTCGGGCCGGAGATCCCGAGTCGATCGGCGAGCGACGGCGAGATCGCGACCTCGTCCCGGGTGGCGGGCAGCCGGCCCTGGTCGAGCTTGACCGTGCCCTGGGTCAGCGGGCTCTTGCCGTCGCCGGTGACCAGGCCGACCGAGGTCTTCGCGTCCCGGCCGTGGATCTCCACGGTGCCGCCGTCGGTGAACTGGCGGGCCAGCGTGGTCCCAGGTGGCAGCAGCGGCAGCGGATCGAACCTGCCAGGCGTGCGGACCGGTTCCTCGGCACCGGTAGCCGGCGGCGGCTCGCCCATCTCCAGCGCTGGCGGGCTCGTCTGCTTCGTGAGCTTGGAGTACTGCGTGACAGTCAGCTGCGCATCGGCCTGACCGACGGTGACCTTGGCCAGGGTTTCGCCTTCCGGGCTGGACGTCTTGAAGATCACGCCCATCCAGGTCGCCGCGAGCACCGGCAGACCGATCAGCGCCGCGACCAGGAACGTCCGGCCGAGCGACTTCCTGGCAGTACGGCGGGCGATGCGCAGCGGCGGGCGCCAGCCGCCCATCAGTGGCTCTCCTGCAGCAGCGCGTCGGCGTCGGACAGCGGCCCGGACTGGCCTACCAGCACGCCATCGCGCAGGTAAACGACGCGGTCGGCCCAGGCGGCGTGGCGGGCGTCGTGGGTGACAAGGACTCCGGCGATGCCGTGCTGGTCGCAGCGGTCACGGAGGAGTTGGAGGACCGCTTCGCCGGTGTCGGAGTCCAGAGCGCCGGTGGGCTCGTCTGCGAGCAGGAGACGGCGTTCGCCGACGATCGCGCGGGCGATCGCGACGCGCTGGCGCTGGCCACCGGACATGTCGTCGGGAAATCGGTCAGCCAGGTCACCGATGGCCACCTCCGCGAGGGCTGCTTCGGCGTACTTGTGGGCAGTACGCGAACGCGTGCCATCGAGTTCGAGCGGGAGAGCGACGTTCTCGGCGGCGGTGAGGGCGGGGATCAGGTTGAAGTCCTGGAACACGTAGCCGATCCGGCGGCGGCGCAGGGCGGCGACGGCGTTGCGGCTCAGGGTGGCGAGATCGTTGCCGTCGACAAGTACTTCGCCGGAGGTGGGTTGGTCGAGGCCGCCGGCGCAGGTGAGCAGCGACGACTTGCCCGAGCCGGACGGACCCATGACCGCGACGAGTTCTCCGGCCGGCACGGCCAGGTCGACACCGCGCAGTGCGTGGACGGCCTGCTCACCCTGGCCGTGTGTCCGGGTGAGATTCCGAATGTCGAGAATGACGTTCATTTCTTGGCCCCCGTGTGGTCTTCCTGTTGGTCCGGTTCCTGTTGGTCCGGTTCCTGTTGGTCCGGTTCCTGTTGGTCCGGTACGTCGGTGGTGGTCGGCTTCGCGGCCCGCGTCGTACCGGCGGCCGTCGTCGTACCCGCGGCCGGCGTCGTACCGGCGGCCGGCGTCGTACCCGCGGCCGGCGTCGTACCGGCGGCCGGCGTCGCACCCGCGGCTCGCGTCGTACCGGCGGCTCGCGTTGTAGAGGCGGCCCGGTGGCGTATCAGCATCGCCTCGCAGTGGTCGAGCCAGCGGATCTCGGCCTCGGCGCCGAAGATCATCGACTCCAGCACCAGCAGCCAGGAGATCTCACCGCCGCCGCGCTTCAGCCGCGTCAGCTCCTGCAGCGACTGCATGGTCGACATGCGTTGCCGCTGGACGACCGCACTGACGTCCACACCCGGCACCGAAAGTGCGAGCGCCAGCTTGATGGCCAGTTCGTCGCGCGGCCGCGATTCCCGTGTCACCGGGGTCTCGAACCACTTGGCCAGCTCGGCCTGACCGGCGTCGGTGATCTCGTACATCGACCGGCCGTCCGCCTCCGCCTCGCCGGACGCCGCGCGGACGAGCCCGTCGCGCTCCAGCCGGGTGAGGGTCGTGTAGACCTGCCCGATATTCAACGGCCAGGTCGCACCAGTCGCCGCTTCAAACTCCCCCCGCAACTGATACCCGTACTTCGGCCCCTCCCGAAGCAACGCCAGCAAACCATGCTTGATCGACATAGATACCGAGTATGCATACCCAGTATCCTCCGGTCAACCGCCCACCCCCACCGACCCCGCCTTGCTCCTCGAAGCGACGCCCTCAGCCGATCCCCAGGCCTCGGGCGGCACCCGCAGTTGGCCTGCTGGCCTTGGGGTGGCGCCCCCAGTCCGCCGACCGGCTGGCTCCTCGGAGTGACGCCCTCAGTCCGTCCCCTGGCCTGGGAGGCGCCCACGGCCCGCCGGCTGGTCGGGAGTCGCGTGCTCAGTCCGCCTGGCCTGGGGTGGCGCCCTCAGTCCGCCGGCTGGCTGGGAGTTGGTGTCCTGGCTCCGCCGACTGGCCTGGTGACGCGCTCAGTCCGCCGACCGGCTGGCTCCTCGGAGTGACGCGCCCTCAGTTGGGCTGGAGTGACGCGCTCAGTCCGTCGGTCGGCGGCGGGGGTGGCGCCCTCGGTCAGCCGGCTGGTCGGGAGTGGCGTCCTCGATCCGCCGACTGGCCTGGGGTGGCGCCTTCAGTTTGCGCGGACTAGGCGGCGGACGAGGCGGGTGGTGACGGCGTCGACGTCGTACGGGCGGCCTGTTCCTGGGGTCAGATGGTCCAGTGCGAGGCCGTCGATGGCGAAGTGGAGCAGGCGGACCTCCTCGGCGCCGCCGGGCAGTCCGGCGTTGACGTGGAACGAGACGTCGGCGTCGAAGCCCTGCCTCAGCGTGCGGGACAGGATCTCGTGCAGTCCTGGCCGGCGGGCTGCTTCGAGCCGGAGTTCGAACAGGGCCAGCGTGAGTTCGGGTCGGCCGAGGAGGCGTTCGACGATGTACCGGACGTAGTCGACGACCAGGTCGATCGTCGGCTCGCGCTTCGCCAGCGGTTCGAGTACGGCTTCGTCCGGCGCGAGTCGCTCGAAGATCCGCTCGCCGAGGGCGCCGAGCAACGCATCACGCGTCCGAAAGTAGTTGGACGCCGTACCGGCGGGGAGTCCGGCCGCGGCGTCGACGGCCCGGTGGGTCAGGCCGCGGGCGCCGGCTTCCGCGAGGACGGCGAGGCCTGCGTCGGCGAGCTGAGTACGGCGTTCCGGGTTCCGCGGCATGGTTGACAGGCTAGCAGGTATCCACTACAACTGTCGTACACAACAACAACAGCTGAAGTAGTCAGGAGAGCGTATGCAACCCGCGGCATTCGGCGCGACCGTGGTCGCCGACCGTCCGGCGGAGGTCGCCGCCTTCTATCAGCAGTACTTCGACCTGCAGATCGCGATCGACCTCGGCTGGTTCATCACCGTGCGCCGGGGCGAGGCGGACTGGGAGCTTGCCATCTGTCAGCGCGGCCACGCGACGGTCCCGGCAGCCGTGTCCGCCCTGACCGAGAGCACGAATGTCTTCGGGTTTGTCGTCGATGACGCCGACAAGGTTGCCGCCGCCCTCACGGAGGCCGGCATTCCGCTCGAGACCCAGCCGGTCACCGAGGTCTTCGGCCAGCGTCACTTCTTCGTACGAGACCCCGCCGGCACCTGGCTGGACGTGATCCAGCTGGTCGCCCCCGACCCAGAGTGGCTCGCCGCAAACCTGCCCACGACGTGACACGAACTCCTCACCCCCACGCGTCAGCGACCCGGCGACCCGGCTCACGGAGGCGGTTCCGGTCGAGACGCAGCTGGTCACTGAGGTGTTCGGCCGGCGTCACTTCTTCATGCGGGGATCCGCCGGCACCTGGCTGGACGTGATCCAGCTGGTCGCCCCGACCTGACGGAAGCCCTCACCCTTCCACCCGGAGACCCGGCGTGCCAGCGGCTTCTTGCGTCAGGTGGTGAGGAGGACTTTGCCTAGCTGGGTGGAGTCTTCGAGGGTTTGGTGGGCACTTGCGACCTCGGCCAGGGGGAAGGTCGTGTGGATGATCGGACGCACCTTCTTCTCGGCGATCAACGGCCAGACGTGGCCGACGACGTCCGCGATGATGCGGCCCTTGTCGGCGACCGAGCGGGGACGGAGACCGGCAGCCATGATTTGTGCCCGGCGGCTCATCAGGCGGCCCAGGTCGAGCTCACCCTTCACACCGCCCTGCATACCGATCACCACCAGGCGACCGTCGTACGCGAGGGACTTCACGTTGTCCGTCAGGTACTTCGCGCCGATGATGTCGAGGATGACGTCCGCGCCGGCGCCTGCCGTCGCTTCCTTCACCACCGACGCCCACTCGGCTTCCTTGTAGTTGATCGCGACGTCCGCGCCGAGCCGGGCGCAGAACTCCATCTTGTCCACGCTGCCGACCGTGGTCAGGACCCGCGCGCCGTGCGCCACCCCGAGCTGGATCGCCATCGTGCCGATACCCGATGCGCCGCCATGGACGAGCAGCGTCTCGCCGTCCTTCAGGTGCGCGGTCATGAACACGTTGGACCACACTGTCGCGACCACCTCGGGCAGTGCGGCCGCGCTGACCAGGTCGAGCCCGTCGGGAATCGGCATCACCTGCGGCGCCGGTACGACGACCTTCTCGGCGTACCCGCCACCCGCGAGCAACGCACAGCACTCGTCGCCGACGGACCAGCCTTCGACCTCGGACCCGACCTCGGCGATCGTCCCGGACACCTCGAGCCCGATCGTCCCGGGTGCGCCTGGCGGCGGTGGATAGGACCCCTGCCGCTGCAGCAGGTCGGCCCGGTTCACTCCCGCGGCGACGACGTCGATGACGACCTCGTCGACGGCCGGGGTCGGATCCGGAATCTCGCCAACCGTCAGAACCTCGATCCCGCCGGCACCTTCACACACCACAGCTCGCATGCCCCACACCGTACCCGCGCAACCACCCAACCCCCGCCCCCGTCCGCCCTCAACCCTCGCCCACGTCCGCGCTCAGCTTCGACCAAGTCCGACCCTGGGTGCCGACCCACGGTGGCGGTCAGGTGGTGGGCCACGCCCCGTCTGATGGCGATCAGGTCCCGTGGATGCTGATCCGTCCGCGCTCAGCTGCCGACGGGGTCCGGCGTCAGCGACCGACATGTCCGCGCTCAGGTGCTGCCCGCGTGCTCGAGGTGAGCACGTTCTCGGTGGAGGAGGTGAGCACGTGTCGGTCGGGTGTTGGGTGGGGTTGTCAGTTGTTGATGAGCTTGGCGAGGTCGGTGGCGATGCTGTTCAGGTGGGTGGTTTCGCCTATTGAGGCGAACCAGTCCCATAGCTCGAGCGAGTGGTAGATGCGATACAGCCGCACGCGTTCCTGCCAGTCGTCCGGCAGCGGGCCGTATCCGTCGACCAGGCCGGCGAGTTTGTCCGCGTTGTCGTGGATCGAGTACGACACGGTCTTTGCGAGATCGATCAATGGGTCGGCAGCGATCGCGTTCTCCACGTCGATGAATCCCGTCACCCGCCAAGTCACCGGATCCACAAGCACGTTGCCCTCGTGGAAGTCGTTGTGGCACAACGTCGCCGCCTGGTTCGCCGCGAACAGTCCGGACCGCTCCTCGACGTACCCGCGGATCTTCTCCCGCAACGCCGCATCCCCGCCAAGCTGCTCGAACTCCCCGAGCTTCTTGGCGAACTGGCGCCGCATGTACTGATCGTTGTCCGGCAGCGGATCAAGGATCTGGTCGGTCAAATACCCGTACGCCGGCTGCGGAATCCGATGCACCCGCGCCACCAACTGTCCGAGCTGCTCGTACGTCGCCCGCCAGTCCGGCGGCTTCAGCTCCGACAGCGGTACGCCGTCCAACTTCGTCAGCACCGTGAACGCGTCCAACTCACCGGCTGGCTCGGCGTGCACGACACGCGGGATCGACCCGCCGAGCTCCGAGGCGAGCAGACCGTACACATGCACTTCCTTGGCCTGTTTCCACGCCCACTCGGGTGCGTAGACCTTGACGATCACCGGATCGTCGTCGGTCCGCCGTACCTCGAAGACCGTGCTCAGTTGTCCGCCGGTTCGCTGGATGACCTCGGCAATCCGACTGTCCGGGCAAGCTCTCGCGACCATCGCAGCAACATCCACAGCCTCACCGTAGAAGTGCTGTCGAACGCTTTTCAGTCGTCGAAGTCAGCCCAGGTGTCGACGTCGTCGCCGGCCCGAGTCGGGTCGGACCACACCAGGTCCAGGTCGGCCACCAGCCGCCGTACCGACTTGTCCCGCGGATCGCCGATCCGCCGAATCGCCTCAGCCAACGCGGTACGCCGGTACGCCGTCGCGAGCTGCTGCCCACGCCCGTCGGTATCCCGGAGTCCGTGACCGTCATGGTCCCCGAGACCGTCGATGAGACGCGTGACGTCGGCCTTCGTCAGCCACGGCAGGTCACAGCTCAGCACCATGACAACGTCAGCGGAACCGTGGGCGAGTCCGGCCGCGATCCCTGCCACCGGGCCGCCGGACGGCGGATCCTCGACCGTCCAGCCAACCTCTCGGCAGGTCGTGCGGACCGGGCCGACCACTACGGTCGACACGGCGGCATCAGTTGCCGTCAGCACCCGATCCAGCAGTGTCGCGCCGTCGAGCACCAGCATCGCCTTGTCCACTCCACCGAACCGGGTCGAACCACCCCCAGCGAGCACCAGCGCGTCGAAGTCCACGGAAGCAGTCTCGCCGGGTCAGTCCTTCGGCATCAACTCCTCCCGGTTTCTCCGCAGTACCTCGCGCTCCTCGGGGGTCAGCGCGGCCATCGCCTTCTCCCGCTCCTCGGCCAATGCCTCCAACTCGGCGGCGGTCAGGTCGGCCACCGCTCGGAGCCGGCTCTGTGCCAGCTCCTGGAATTCCTCGCGTGTCAGTGCACGGGACATCGCAGTCATCACCTCGATCAGTTCCAGAAGTGCCTGGGCCGACGGCTCGTCGGCCCGCTCCAATCCACCGAGGACACCGAGCAGCTTGCGTTTCACCTCGGACGCGGCGGCGAGCTGCTCCTCGACGACCTCGAGCTGTTTGCGGATCAACTCCCGCGGATCCGTCAGCTCCCCGTCGAGGATCTGCCCCACCTCGGCGAGCGTCAGCCCGAACCCGCGCAGCGCGACCACCCGGTGCAGGCGGCGGACGTCGTCGGCGTCGTACCGACGGTGTCCGGACGCGCTCCGATCGCTCGGGCTCAGCAGGCCGATCTCGTCGTAGTGATGCAGCGTGCGGACGCTGAGGCCGGTGGCTTCCGCCAGTTCGCCGACCCGCCAGGTCCTCTCGTCGGTCTCCATGTCGTCGACCGTAGGTCCTCACGTGGCGTGAGGTTCAAGTCCGGATCTTCTGCGGCACCATGGAGGGGTGAAGATCGCCGTGGTGCAGACCTCCAGCAGCAACGACAAGGCCGCCAACCGCGACCTGGTGACGCGCGTCGTCGCCGATGCGGCGCGGGACCAGCCCGACCTGATCGTGCTGCCTGAGGCGATCATGGCCGACTTCGCCGTCGAGGGCGGATCGGTCGCGGAGGCCGCCGAGGCGCTCGACGGCGAGTTCGTGGACACACTGCGCAAGTGCGCGCTGGAGCACCGCGTGGCGATCGTCGCGGGGATGTTCGAGCGCAGCTGCGACCAGCACCGGCCGTACAACACGCTCCTGGCGGTGGGCGCCGACGGCTCGCTGCTGGGCGCCTACCGGAAGATCCACCTGTACGACGCGTTCGGCTACAAGGAGTCGGACCAACTGACCCCGGGCGATGTCGCACCAGTCGTGGTGAAGGTCGCTGGGCGCTCGCTGGGCCTGATGACCTGCTACGACCTGCGCTTTCCCGAGCTGTCCCGCGCACTGGTCGACGCCGGCGCCGAGGTCCTCGTCGTACCGGCCGCGTGGGTTCGCGGACCGCTCAAGGAGCACCACTGGACCACTCTGCTCACGGCCAGGGCTGTGGAAAACACCTGCTACGTGGCAGCCGCCGCCCAGAACGGCAAGAAGTACTGCGGCCTCAGCCAGGTCATCGACCCGCAGGGCGTCGCACTCACCGCAGTGGGCGAGGCAGACGGGTACGCCGTGGCTGAGGTGTCCGCCGACCGCTTGGCCGACGTGCGGCGGCGCAACCCGTCGCTGCTGAACCGTCGCTACACCGTCAGCCCCCGCTGACGCCCGGTGCGCGGACTGCCCGGCCGGAATCGCTGCGAGCGGGTTAGCCTCCTGGGGTGGCGGATGGGTTCGATCTGGATCATCACGGGGACCTCGAGGTCGGGGACGGGCTGGTGGACCTCGCAGTCAACGTGCGGGCCGGCACTCCGCCCGCCTGGCTGGTCGAGGAGATCACAGCCAGCCTGAGCGACCTGGCGGCGTACCCGAGACAGGACGCAGCGGTGGCAGCGGTTGCCGCGCGGCACCGTGTCTCGCCTGACCGGGTGCTGCTGACCGCCGGGGCGGCGGAGGCATTCGTGCTGATCGCTCGCGCGTTTCGGCCGCGGCATGCGGTCGTTGTTCATCCGCAGTTCACCGAGCCCGAGGCTGCGCTGCGGTCGGCCGGGCACGTGGTCGACCGCGTCGTACTGCGGCCGGCCGACGGGTTCGTCCTGGATCCGCGAGCTGTCCCTGCCGACGCTGACCTCGTCGTCATCGGCAATCCGACCAACCCGACGTCCGTACTGCACCGCGCCGACGACCTGCGCGAGCTGGCCCGGCCGGACCGGATCCTGGTGGTCGACGAGGCGTTCATGGACGCCGTACCGGGTGAGCCGGAGTCGCTGGCCGGTGCCTCGATCCCCGGTCTGGTCGTGATCCGCAGCCTGACCAAGACGTGGGGACTCGCGGGCCTGCGGGTCGGCTGTGTGCTTGCGGCAGCCGGGTTGGTCGAACAACTGGCCGCTGTGCAGCCACACTGGCCGGTGTCCACTCCTGCTCTCGCCGCCGCTATTGCCTGCAGCAACGAGCGTGCCGTCGCCGAAGCCGCTCAGGCCGCGCTGGACATCGACCGGCACCGTTCCCATCTGCTCGACAGTCTCGGTCCGGTTCCGACGTACGGTGTGCCGCGCGGACCGTTCGTCCTGGTGCATGTCGAGGGAGGCGCCGTACTGCGGGAATCCCTGCGAGAGCGTGGATTCGCGGTCCGTCGGGGTGACACGTTCCCGGGCCTCGGACCGGACTGGCTGCGCATCGCCGTCCGGCCGGAGGACGTCACTGACGCCTTCGCGAAGGTGTGGCGCGACCTGACGACCTGACCCCGTTCGGAGCTGTACGGCGTTCGCCGTCGAAACCGATTGGCCGCTGTAACCCGCGCGGGGTTTAGTCCACCTGCACTTTGCGCACAGGATGGTCGCAGAGTGCCGTGCTCGCCCCTCCGGCACTCATCTGGCCATTCGCGAAGGGAGCAGCACGATGGGTCTGAACGACGACGACATGACGACCTCGTCCGAAGGGGGCGAAGGTGTGGCGGACGGTGGCGCGACCGTAGGTGGGACGGATGGCGGTGCCGACGGCGGTGCGGATGGTGGTGCCGGAGGCGTTGAGGGACCGGCGGACGGCGGTGCGACGGCCGGCATGAGTGACGGCGGTGCGGATGGTGGCGCGGGCGGCGCCGAAGGACCGGCAGACGGTGGAGCATCGTCCGGCGTGAGTGACGGCGGCGCCGATGGTGGCGCGGATGGTGGCACCGGCGGCGGTGAGGGACCTGCGGACGGCGGAGCCTCACCTGGCATGAGTGACGGCGGAGCTGACGGCGGTGCGGATGGTGGTGCTGGAGGTGGCGAGGGTCCGGCGGACGGCGGTGCCGATTCCAACGCGACCGACGGTGGTGCCGACGGCGGAGCCAGTGGAGGTTCTGGAAGTTGATGACGACGGTGCCGGGAGCCGGTTCGCAGCCTGACGAGCGTCCGGCTCTCCGGCGCTGTGTGGCAGGTGATCTGGACGAGTTCGCGACCTCCTACTGGGGTTCGCGGGCTCTGCTGTCCCACGGCCCGGATCTGCCCGCGCCGCACGACGACCTGTTCAGCCTGGAGGCTGCGGACGAACTGCTGTCGCGCCGCGGCCTCCGCACGCCGTTCCTGCGGATCGCCAAGAACGGTGCGGTCGTCGGCGATGGGCAGTTCACCGGTTCGGGCGGCGTCGGGGCGGAGATCGCCGACCAGATCCGCGACGACAAGGTCGCTGCGCTGTTCGCGAGCGGCCACACCGTCGTACTGCAGGCCCTGCACCGCACCTGGCCCGCTCTGGTCGACTTCTCCACCCAGCTGTCCGTCGACGCGGGTCACCCGGTGCAGATCAACGCCTACATCACCCCTGCCGAGTCACAGGGGTTCTCCGCGCACTACGACGTCCATGATGTGTTCGTGCTGCAGCTGGCGGGCGAGAAGCACTGGACCGTCCATGAGCCGGTGCATGTGGATCCACTCCGCAACCAGCCGTGGACGGACCACTCCCAAGCGGTCGCAGCCGCGGCTCGTGACAAGGCACCGGTCGTTGATGAGGTGCTGAGGCCCGGTGACGCGCTGTACGTACCGCGGGGGTTCCTGCACTCGGCCAAGGCTCTGGGCGGGGTCAGTGCGCATCTGACGGTCGGACTGCACACCATGACTCGCTACCTGCTCGCGCAGGAGCTTGCCGCGGCCGCCGCGAACGAGCCATCGCTCCGCCGTGCTCTGCCACTCGGATTCGATCCGGGCGACCCGGAGCAACTCAGAGCGGTCCTGCCCGAGGTGGCGGACCTCTTCGCCCAGCAGATCCGGTCGACGACTGCGGAGGACCTGGCTGCCCGGCTCCGGCGCCGTACCTGGGCTGCCAACCGCCCCGCGCCACTCGGACCCTTGGCGCACGCCGCCTCCATCGCCTCTTTGGCCGTGGGTACGACGGTCCGCCTCCGGACCGGTCTGCGCTGCCGTGTCGTGGTCGGGGATCCGGTCGTGCTGCAACTGCCGGACCGGACGATCACGCTACCCGCAGTCACCGGCGATGCTGTCGTGCAACTGTGCGCAGGGAGCGACCACAAGGTCGGCGACCTGCCCGGTCTCGACGAGGCGGACCAGCTCGTCCTCGTCCGTCGACTCCTCACCGAAGCCGTCCTCGTCGCCGACGCGTAAACTACAGCCGGTAGTTGCGGAGGGCAACGGTGACGTGGGGTGAGCATGGCTGGCGTGGTGATTGACGGTCGCTACCGGGCCGACACGGGCTGTGCCGCGATGGCGGACCGCCGTGGCGACTCGCTGGTCGCGACCGCACCACCCGCGGAGCGCTGGCTGCTGATCGAATCCCGTGTCGCCTGGCCGCGGGACGCTCTGGCCGCCCTCCGGCCCGAGGGAGTGGGGACGGAGGTCACGCGGCTCTGCCGGCAGCTGGGGTACCGGCCCGCGCTGATCAGACGCTACGGACGGTTGGACCGATCGGCTCCACGCCGGTACGCGCTGGCCGACTGCCGGCCGGGGCGCGAGTCGGTCCGGTGGGGCGACCTTCCGTCGGACGAGCATCTGCTGCACGTCCTGCGCGGCGACGCTGAGCCAGGACCGGTCAGTCGTGAGCCGGTGTACCTCGTCTGCACGCACGGACGGCACGACGCGTGTTGCGCCGTACGTGGCCGGCCTGTTGCGGCTGCGTTGGCCGGTGCGTATCCGGAGCGGACGTGGGAGTGCAGCCACGTCGGAGGCGACCGGTTCGCCGCGAACGTCGTCGTACTGCCGCAGGGGTTGTTCTACGGACATGTTCCGGTTGCTCGCGCGGTCGAGCTCGCCAAGCATCACGACGAGGGACGTGTGGTGCCCGATCTGCTGCGTGGCTCGGGTGCGTTCGTCCCACCGGTCCAGGCCGCGCAACACTTCGCTCGCGCTGGTGGCCACTCACTCCTCGTCGACGAGCTTCGTCCCAGAGCTGTTCGTGAACTGGCCGGGCATCACTGGCAGGTGGATCTCGCGTTGCCCGACGCCGGTCTGGTCACCGTCGAGGTGTCGGCGCACCTGGACACGGTCGACGCCAAGCTGACGTGTGCGGGCACCGCGCCGGCCACGGTCCGCCGCTTCCAGTTGCACAGCATCACGTCCAGCTGACCGCGTCCGGGGCTCGCCGCTGCTGTTCGAGCAGGCCGCGGACCAAGGCGAGCGGAGCCCATCCGCCTCGGCCGCGGCGGGTCAGTGTGTACGTACGGAACATCGGCACCGGATCACGCAACCGGCGTACCGAGATGCCCGGGGCCTTCAGGCTGCCGGTCGGCAGCAGCGCGACGCCGAGGCCCGCGACGATCATGTCCCGGACCAGCGGGAGGCTGTCGGCGCGGTGCGTGATGCGCGGCTCGAAGCCCGCCAGCGAGGCGATCGCGCGCACGACCTGTTCGTCCCCGGCGTGGCGGGAGTTCACGATCCAGTCGCTGTCCGCGAACGCAGCGGCCACCTCCGCCGCCGTTCCCGAGGTACGCCGGGAGCGCGAGGGTACTCCGAGTCCCCACGTCGCCTGCCACAGCCTGGTGATCTCGAGGCCAGGGTCGACGCTCGCAGGTGCCAGGTTGTAGTCGTAGCTCACCGCGAGATCGACCTGATCTCGCTCGAGCAGCGTCAACGCCTCGGGCGGCTCCTGCTCCTGGATCTCCAGCCGTACGTCGGGATGCGCGGAGGCGAGCCGCTGGACGACGGGCAGCACTGTGTCCCGGACCGCGGTGTGGAACGCGGCCACGCGAACCGTTCCGGCCGGTTTGGCCGAGGGGTCGAGGTCAGCACGGGCTGCCTCGACCGCGGCGACGATGTCGACCGCGTGCCCGGCGAGTCGCTGGCCGGCCGGGGTGAGTCGGACGCGGCGTCCGTCGGGCTCCAGCAGCGGTGTGCCGACCTCGTGGGCGAGCGCCGCGATCTGCTGGGAGACAGTCGAGGTGGTCACGCCGAGGGTCTCCGCCACGGCACGCATGGACCCCAGCCGGGACAACGCCAGCAGGAGCTCGAGACGGCGTACATCCATGGCTCCATTGTTCAGTGATCCCGAACGGTATGTCCATGATTCTCACGTGGACGCGAACGGATTCCCGAGCTTCACTGGAGTGCATGAGCACCCGTGAGAGCCGCACCGGCGTGGCGTTCGCCGTCATGTCGATGAGCTGCGTCCAGCTCGGCCTCTCCGTGTCGGTCGGTCTGTTCGACCGCCTCGGCCCCGAGGGCGCGGCGTGGCTGCGGTTGTCCTTCGCGGCTGTGATCGTGCTGATCCTGTTCCGTCCCCGCCTCCGCTCGTTCGATCGCCGCTCCCTCCTCGCTGCCGTCGGCCTGGGGATCGCAACCGGCGGCGTGACGCTTCTCTTCATGGCAGCGGCCGCCCGGATTCCGCTCGGCGTGGCCAGCGCCCTGGAGTTCCTCGGCCCGTTGAGCGTCGCCGTCGTACGCAACGCGCGGCAAACCGCCGCGGTCCCGATCCCCGGGCTACGCGGCCTCGGGGGAAGGCGGGCCGGGCTGGTGTGGCCTGCACTGGCGTTCGTCGGGGTGATGCTGCTGACCCAGCCGTGGCGGTTCGTGGGCGGCTCCGCATCGTCGGCGCATGGCTCGGCCGCGGGTGTGCCGGTCGGCGGGTCGCTGGATGTGCTCGGCGTCTTGTTCGCACTGGGCGCAGCGGTCTGCTGGGCGGCGTACATCCTGCTCACCCAGCACGTGGGTGACAACGTCTCCGGCCTTCAGGGGTTGGGCGTGTCCATCCCGGTCGCTGCCGTGGTCGCGACAGTCGTCGCCGGGTCGAGCACGATCCCGCTGATGACCTGGGAGCTGGTCGCCATCGGCTTCGGTTTGGCACTCCTGCTCCCGGTCATCCCGTTCACCCTGGAGTACCTGGCCCTGCGCCGCCTGGACGCAGGCGTGTTCGGCACACTGATGAGCCTGGAACCGGCGCTGGCCCTCCTCGTCGGTTGGCTCATCCTTCATCAGCTGCCAGGCCTGCTCCCCGTCTTCGGCATCGCCTTCGTCGTCCTGGCCGGCATGGGCGCAGAGCGCACCTCCGCGCCCCACCGTCCAAGCCCACCACAGTCGACCGAACAGCCGGGCGTACTCAGTCCGGGTTAGGTAGCTCCCGGTCCGACAGGTGGCTGCCGTAGAAGGTGGATTGGCGGCTCATGATGTCGCGCATCGGCGTTCCGCGGGGGACGTTGTAGACGGTGCCGGGGAAGTCCAGGTCGCGCTGGATGGGCCAGAACTCCTCGTGCCGATCGGGGGCGAAGAGTTGGGCCGGGTTGCCGACGGCGATCCATCCGATCGGGAGGACCGTGCCGGGTTCCAGGCGCGAGTTCACGTGCAGCACGCTGTTGATCCGGAGTTCCGCGCCCGCGCCGGCGACAGAACCGGGGAACAACGCGGCGCCCGTGGCGATGAAGACCTCGTCCTCGACCGTGGCGCCGTTGACGTGTGCATGGGGACCTACCAGGACCGCGTCGCCGAGCAGGGTGGGATGACTCGCCCGGCCGCGCACCAGGGCGTTCTCCATCACCACGCTGTTCGCACCGACCTGGACCTCACCGTTCTCCGCGGTCAGTACGGCACCGTGCAGGACTCTGCTGCCTTCGCCCAGAACGACGGCGCCACAGAGGACTGCGGATGGTGCGACATAAGCGGATTCGGGCACGACCGGTCGTCGGCCGCGGTGTTCGAGCAGCATCGATCGCTGTCCCTCCGTTGAGCATCACCTGTCCTTCGTGAGCCTGTACCCGATCGTGTGCGGATCTCCACAGCCCGGGCCCTCACTACCCGGGCGGCGGTGTCCGGAGAGCCGGTCCACATCGGAGGTGGGAGGTTCGGCCGGCCGGACGTCCGGGGTGGAGAACCGCGAACTGGGAAAACATTAGAACAGATGTTCGATTGCCTGCAACTGCGGCGCGTCGGACCGTTGACGCCAGACGACAACCGGGCTCGCTCAACTCTCCGTGGTAGGTCGGAGCAGGTCCTGATGTGGCTCGGGGTCGCCGACCGTGGTCGCTCCGGTCCCGCGCCGTACGAACTCGCGTCCGGCCGGCCAGCGCGTCACGAACTGGTCGCCGGTGGCTTCGACGTACCGGACGAAGGTGACGTCGGAGATGTCCACCGCGAACAGGTGGAACCGCCCCGGCTCAGGTCGCCAGCCGAGGCCGGCCGCCACCTCCTCGGCGTACTGGCGCTGCACCGACTCGTCGTCCTCGCCGCGCGCTTGTCCGCGCACCTTGAACTCGCCCTCGCTGCCGTCGCGACCGGTGATGACGCTGTGCACCAGGACGCGCGGATCCCGGCCGAGATCCTTCGCCTTGGTCGAGCCCCACATCATCGACAGCCAGAGATCTCCGGCCATGATCCACGGCTCCACCGGGCTGATGCGTGGTGTGCCGTCGCGTCGGACGGTCCCGACGAGTACGACGCCCGGCCCGAGCAGCCGGTCACGCCCCAGCTCAGCCAACCGCGGCTGATTCGACTCCAGCTCTGTCCACCGCATGACTCTCCTCACCTCGAGGAACACTTACCTGTCTGGCCTATCACCGGCCACCGACAGGTACGTGGGTGTTACTGGCGCTGGGTGGTCGAGTGGGGGAAGACCCGGTCGAGGATGAGGATCGTGGCAGCCGCGATCAGGGCCAGGGCGGAGATGCCCAGCCACGGCAGCTCGTGCTGGACCTCGAAGAGCTGAGCGAAGTACGCCGGCGCCAGGATGCTGGCGAAGGTGAAGGAGTACTGCCAGTAGGAGAGGTACTTCCCGTTCCCCACCACCGGCGCCACCGCTGCCGCCAGCGCATTGCCGGTCGCCGCGTGCAGTACGTCGCCAAAGGCGAACACCGCGGTCGCCAGGATCAACCCCGGCACGACCAATGCGGTCGGAACGTGCAGCAGTGAGGCCATCAGCAGCCCCCACACCGCCCACGCCACCCCGGCAACGATGATCACGTTGGTACGGCGACGCTTCTCGGTATGCCGCACCACCAGGGTCTGTCCGGTCGCCAGTACGACGGATACCGCGGCCAGCAAGACACCGATCAACCACTTGGGTGCCGGCAACGCCTCAGCGACGTACACCGGCAGTCCGACTCCCAGCAGCATCGTGCAGAGGGCTAGCAACGTGTTGGCGCCGATCAGCACCAGGAACGCCTTGTCCTTGCGCAGCAGCGGCGCCGGTCCGGTGTCCTGAACGGCGCGCTGGTGGTGAGCCGGGTTCAGACGCAGCAGCAGGAAGCCGGCCAGGTAGAACGTCACCGCGTTGACCGCCATCGCGATCAGGAACGGCGCATCGCCGCCGATGGCCAGCAGTGCTCCGGCTGCCAGCGCGCCGAGGCCGAACCCGGCGGCCTGCATCATGCCTCCGAGCCCGAACCACCTGTCCCGATCGCCCTGGTCGGCGACATCTGCCAGCAGGCTGAAGATCGCGGACCAGAACACGCGCTGGCCGGTGGTCGTCAACAGTGCGCACAGGAACACGAGCCACACCGAGCGGCCGAAGAAGAAGCCGGTGAACGCGAGCCCCTGCGCGAACTGTGCGCCCACCACCAGGTTCCGTGGCCCGACCTTGTCGATCACCACAGCCACTGCGGCCGGTGCTGCGATCGAGAAGAGCGTGGCGACGGTCAGCAGGACTCCCGCCGTCCCGAGTGGGATGTCGACGACCCGCACGAAGAACAGCAGCAGGAGCGGTCCGGCGCAGCCGCCGCCGAACGAGTCGATCGCCAGACCGGCGAGCAGCGGTACGCGGCCGCGGACGTTCGGGAGGCCGAGGGACGTGGCTGTAGGCATGACAGAGTGCTCCGATCGCATCGACTCGGCCCACTCGCAGCGCTGGCTACGAGACCACTCCACCAGGGGCGTTCCCCTGACTACAGTTGGGGCTCTCTCGGCCGAAAACAGTAGCAAACGTTTGCCGAGCGCCACTAGCCATTTTCCGCGCCTTCAGTCCGCCGCGACCACCCGACGTACGGACACGTGTCGTAGCGGCCGCCACGCGACGGCCGTCATCAGCACCATCGCCACGAAGGCAGCCGCGAACGGCGCAGCCAGTCCGAACCGCTGCGCGAGTACGCCACCCAGCGCGGAGCCGATCGCAGCGCCACCAACCGACGCCAGCAGGTACACGCTGTTGACCCGGCCCATCAGCGGCTCTGGCGTCGCCAGCTGCCTCGCAGTGGTCGACACGATGCCCCACACCACCGCATGCACGCCGAACACCGCCATGGTCGCGCCGGCCACCCACGGGCTCCGGGTGAGCGCCAGGATGAGGTGGACCGTCGTTTCGATGACCAGTCCGGCGCGCAGCAGGGTCAGTGAGCCGACCCGCGGCTCAAGCACGTGATACACCGGCATGCCGAGGACGCCGCCGATCGCTCCGACCGACACCAGCAGGCCGAACTGCGTCTCGGTCAGACCTAGCCGCTCCCGCGCGTACAGCACCCAGGTCGCGAACGCGGCGCAGAAGGTGATGTTCATGACCAGGATCGAGCACGCCAACGTCCGTACGCCCGCGTGCTGCCACAGCCAGCGGACTCCCTCGCGTACTTCGGCCCAGATCGCCGTACCCGCGGACTCGGTCGGCAGCGGACGTACGGCGACTCGCGCGATCAGAGCGGCCGCGGCGCCGAAGGTGACGGCGTTGAACACGAGCGGTACGCCGGCCCCGACCGCGAACAGCAATGCCCCAAGCGGCGGACCACCGAGCTGCTGCAGCACAGTGCCACTGGCGAACAGGCGCGCATTCGCCTTGCCCAGATGCGCTTTCGGTACGGCGTCCACCAGTAGTGCACCGGATGCGTTGTCGGCGAGCGTCTCCGCCGTACCGAGGAGGAAGAGGGCGACGTAGATCGCCCACAGGGGTGCGGTGCCGAGCAGTACGGCGGCACCGAGGGCACCGATGACGATCGCGCGAAAGGTGTCAGCGGCAACGATCATCAGCCGGCGGTCGAGCCGGTCGACGAGAGCACCGCTGAACAGGGCGAACAGCAGCCAGGGCAACTGCTGGATGAACGCGGCCGCACCGACAGCGGCCGGCTCGGTGGTGATCGATGCGACCAGCAACGGCCCGGCGGCGAGCATGGCGCCGTCGCCGAGGTTCGAGATGATCGCGGCCGGCCAGATCTTGCGGAAGTCGGATCCGAGCTCGGACGGCAGCAGGAACGTACGGAGGGAAGGCATACGAGAGCTCCAGAGGGCATGACGGAACAACCGGAACGACCGACGTCACTCCGACGCCGGCAACCGGCCCGGTCAGCGGCAGATCAGCGCGCCGACCGGACGGTGTGTGCCATGTCCTCGAACGACCGAGACATTGCCCTCACCTCCGTCCGTACCCCAGGCGGCCCGTCCGCCTCTGGCGAGACCCTACCGGCCAGCCCCCGCCCCCGCACGCGCATTGCTATCCTCGACGATCGGCGACCACGTCGCCTGGAGGGTTCGCATAGTGGCCGAGTGCGCTGGTCTTGAAAACCGGTAGGGCGGGTGACCGTCCTCGTGGGTTCGAATCCCACACCCTCCGCTCCACATCCTCCGCTCATCTCGTCCCGATAGTGGCCCTGACCTGCGGAAACACACCGCTGTAGTTCGGGCTGGCAGGTGTCCGGCTGAGTCTGGCCTTGTCCGATTGCGATCGGTTAGTTTCGGTTGGCCGTGCAGAATCCGTGCAATGGCCGACGCCCCTATGTTCCAGCCCCTCGCGACTCGGCTCGTGAGGGCTGGAACATAGGGGCGGGGCTTCACGGCGTCCCCGTCCGTCGCGAAGTCGGTTTCGCTCCGGACGAGGACACCGATCACCGCACGGCTCGCTTACCCGAAAGGCCTTGTCGCCAACTGGGATGTGCGGGGTGCCACCCCAGTTCGCGCTTCGCTTTGGCGTTGGATGCGCCGCGCAGTTCTGTCATGAGCACGACGCCGGCTGGTCCAGCGGCCAGCCGTCCGATGAACCGCGGTACGCGCATCGGCTTCTTGGCGCCCAGCATCTCCGCTAGCTCCGGCAACCATTCGGCGACCGGGGCGGGCTCGTCATCGACGATGTTGTAGACACCGCGGCCACCGTTCTCCACGGCTGCGACCGTGGCGTCGGCGGCGTCGGCGATGTGGACGAACGACCACACCCCGCCGCCGTCGCCGACGACCGGGAACTTGCGCTTGCGGATCAGCTCGAACTGCTCGGACCCTGGCGCCATGGAGGTGCCGGGTCCGTAGAAGGCGCCGTAGCGCAGCACGACCCCTTCGGTCCAATCGGCGCCCAGCACGGCCCCCTCCAAGTGCTTGAGCGCGGAGATCATCGACGCCATCGGGCGGATGGGCGCGGGATCGAGGGGGTCCCGTTCGGTCTTGACCGGCCCGCCCGTCCGGGCATAGGTGAACCCGCCGTTGCTCTGGGCGATGAACCGTCGAACCCCTACAGCGCGTGCGGCCGCGAGCAGGTTGTCGGTCCCCTCGATCCGCAACCGGTCGGTGGCGGCGAAGCTGCGTTCCATGTGGCGGGGGTCAACATGCCCGATGGCGGTCAGCTGGTGGACGACCACCTCCGGCGCCGACTGGCGCACGGCGGCATCGACCGCCGCGCGATCGAGCGCATCGGCGATGACCGGCACCGCGCCGAGCTTCGACACCTTGGCCTTGTCCGACTCCTTGCGGATCATGGCGAACACGTCGTGTCCCGCATCGACCAGACGTGGCACGAGCTGCCTACCCATCGCTCCAGTCGCTCCTGCAACCAGCACTCTCATCGTTAGCTCCTGTTCGGTTCGGTTCCGGATGTGTCACCTGAACCGGACAGCCCGCCGTTTCCTGACAGGAGCCATATGTAATACACGTCACATCACGAGAAGGGGTTCCCCGTGGTCGGCTGCCGCCCATTGTTCGGTCGCGCGTTCGAGCTTGTCGGGGTTTGCCTGCGTACGGCAGGCAGCGATGCCCTCGGCGGTGACCTCCAGGCACATGATGGCGACGACCCGGCCCTCCACGACGGCGACCACGGCGGGCTCGCCATTGGCGGTCCAGGAAAATATCTCGGGCGACCCACCGACGACGGCGCGCTTGGCCCCGTCCGGCCTGAACATGCCCCGAAGGAACCTCGCGACCGCGACGGCTCCCTCGAACGCCTTGGTGCGTGCCGGAACCTCCCCTCCGCCGTCGCCTATGGAAATGGCGTCCTTGGTGAGCAGGCGTACGAGCTCATCGGTCCGGCCGCTTGCGGCGGCCGCGAGGAACTCCTCGACGATTCGCCGGGCGCCCGCCCTGTCGACGTCGCGGCGGGCTTTGCCGTATGCGACATGCTTCTTGGCGCGGTGAAGGATCTGCTGGCTGGCGGCCTCGGTGATGTCCAGGATCTCGGCGATTTCCCGGTGCGGATAGTCGAAGGCCTCCCGCAGCACGTACACGGCCCGCTCGTTGGGGGACAGGCGTTCCAGGAGAGTGAGGACCGCGTACGAGACCGCTTCGCGCTGCTCAGCGGTTTCGGCCGGGCCGAGCATCGGGTCCCCGGCTAGCAGGGGCTCGGGGAGCCATCGGCCTACGTAGGTCTCGCGGCGTGCCCGCGCGGACGTGAGCCGGTTGAGGCACAGGTTGGTGAGCACCTTCGTCAGCCACGCCTCCGGGACCTCGACGCGGTCGACGTCGGCGGCGTGCCAGCGCAGAAACGTCTCCTGCACGACGTCCTGTGCCTCGTTCGCGGAGCCGAGGAGATGGTAGGCGATGGCCTCCAGACGTGGCCTCGACAACTCGAACCGGTCGACGTCGGCCCCCGTCAATGGCACGACCTGATCGTACCCGATCCGCTACCAGGAGCACCCGCGCTTGGGTGCGTTGGAACTCGACGACATGCGGTGACGAACCATGCAATCTCGTGGTTCAGCGGATCCGAGAACGACCCCCCACACCCACGAGTGCGGTGAGTCTCGTGGCGGCGGCCTGAGATCGCTAAACGCCTCAGCTCGAACGAGGGGTCTCTCGAACGATGCGTGTCCCAAGCGACAGCACCGTCTTCCGTCGTGTAGTGACCCAAGAACCCGCGAGATGCAGCCGCACATGTCTAAGCTAAGTCGGGACTACGTGTCCTCCACCGCGGTCTTGCCAGCGCAGCGTGGGGCTGGCAGGTCTCGATAGGCCGAGGCCGTCACGGCACATCGCGGAGAGATCTTCATCGCCGAGGCCGTGAAGCCGCTGAGCGAGCCGTTGACGCCCTGGTCGTTCTCCGGGCTGAGCTACCGAAAACTGTCGGGACCAACTGGGATGAGGGTACCTACACGCATTGTGAGCGAGAACTCAACAACCTTGAGCAACTCTCTCTGCGGCTACCCGATCCGTATCTCCGCCGAGTGGTTGACACGGCGTCACGGGCGCTTGGATACGCCGACCAGATCAGTCAGTGGAGCAGCATCAATCTCTGGCCACATCAGATTGTCAGGCGGGCCTGCTCCGATGCGATCGACGCGCTGGGTGGGTACCTCGCGAGGGGTCTCTGCCGTCTGACATGTCGGCCGATCTGCAAGCCCTCGCCTTGGCATATGACGAGACCATCGCTGAGCTGAAGTCGCAGGACGAACAGCAGCGAGAGTGGGAACGCGAGGAGCGAGAGCGGCGCGCACAGAAGTCATCGGCGGTGGAAGGCGACACAGGTGACGAGAATTGAAGGGCATGCGGAGGGCACGGGCAACGTTCGCGGGCACATTTTTCAGGCGACCGTGCAAAATACGTGCAGACGCGCGGGTTGCTGTAGCTTCGCGACCTTGCGTTTGCGCAGGTCAGGGCAACATTCGGAGCGTGCGGACGCCTTGGCCTTGAAAACCGGTATGGCGGGTGACCGTCATCGTGGGTTCGAATCCCACACCCTCCGCCGACCGACTGCGAGAAGCGGGCTCTGAGGCCGAGCGCCATGGGTCTTGACGGGGACAGCTGGGAGAGTTGGCGGCGACAGGCCAGGCCGCCGGAACTCCGAGGCTGTGGGTAGGCGCCGGCAACCGGAGTCGAGATGCGAGACCCTTCTGCGGTCACCGGCCGATCGACAGGCGGGCGGCCCGTGGCCTTCACGCCCGGGAACAACGGCCCGGGCACGGCCCACGTCTCATCTGAGATCACGTCACGCGACACAAGCACAAGGCTGCGCCCGACGACTTCGAAGACCCTCTAGCAACACGCTCCGAGGCTGACCGAGACTCGTTGCCCGCGCGCACCACGAAGCGTCTACTGGTCAGCTGGGATCGGTGAACGAGATCGGCTTGCCGGTGGCCTGGGCGTAGGCGATCTCCCTGCTTGTGGACTCGCCGATGTACCCGCCTGGGTTGACGACCAGAACCCGGTCAGCCAGGTCGATCTTGCGCAGGTGGAGGGCGTCCAGCGCGGTCTTCTGCTCGGTGGTGATCAACTCGTCTGCGTCGTGATCCTCGGCGGGCCGGAAGACGCCTGGCGCGACGACGATGACACCTGCGAAGGTCAGATCACGGTTCGCCGCGCGCATCTCGTCCACGAACCGGGTAGAGCCGCAGATGCAGACAATCTCAGGTCGGTCGGGCACGGCTCAGTCCTTCGGGTCGAACGGGAAACCGTCAGTGTGCGCGTAGACATCCCAGACGGGCATACGAGCCAACAGTTTACGTAGCGAGATGGACACCACGCGGCTGCACCCTCGCCGGCAGGAGGCGTGGCCCGTGCCGGGAATGACGCTGCTCGACGCCGAAGTCTGGGGTGCACCCAGCTCACCAGCTTCCTTCAGCAATACGGCCTGGGCGGGTTGCCCTGGTCGGCCGAGTGGGCGACGGTGCGCGCACCGAGCACGAATGACTACCGCCGAACTCAGACCGCGCAGTGATCAGTTTCCTGCGCCGAGCCGATCTAGACTCCCGAGACCGACTGTTCGGTGAGAATTTCTGCGCCGGCTGTCGGATCCGAGGTGGGGCGTTCGTAGCAGTGGTGAGCGGCGGCCCGGACGCGGCCGCCGGGACTAGGAGTGATGAGATGCGACCCCTCCGACAGAAGGGCGTGGCGCCATGCGGAAACTGATCTACGGCATGAACCTGACCCTGGATGGCTACATCGCCGCGCCCGGCGACGACATCGGCTGGGGCGCGCCGAGCGACGAGCTGTTTCAGTGGTGGCTCGACCAGGAGTTGGCGATCGGGCTGTTGATGTACGGGCGCAAGCTGTGGGAGACGATGAGTTCCCACTGGCCGACCGGCGACCAGCAGCCCGACGCCACCCCGGCGCAGATCGAGTTCGCGCGGAACTGGCGGGACACGCCGAAGGTGGTGTTCTCCTCGACGATCGACAAGGTCGACTGGAACACCCGCCTGGTCACCGGCGACGCCGTAGCCGAGATCACCCGGCTCAAGGCCGACGACGGCGAGCCGATGAGGGTCGGTGGCGCCACGCTCGCTGGGGCGGCCATGCGGGCCGGGCTGGTCGACGAGTACGAGATCGTCACCCATCCGGTGCTGGTGGGCGGCGGCACCCCGTTCTTCACCGCGCTGGACAGCTGGGTGAACCTGAACCTGGTGGAGACGCGGACATTTCCCGGCGGCGTGATCCTGACCAGGTACGAGACGAGGCGCTGAACGGTGCCTGTGCGTGCCGTGCGGTGCCAGTGGTGTGTCGTGTTTCTCCTTCTGTACAAGGAGAATCTGACGCTGAGGCGTTGAGGTGGATCGGCCGCGTGCCGCTGCCGTGGAGCTTTGTCCGTAGTACGGTCTTCGCATGACGCGACCGCGGATGCAGATTGGGGCGGTCACGATCACGGCGGCACCGGCTCCGCACGCCGGGGGGCTGGCCAGGTTCTATGAGCGGCTCCTGGGCTGGCGAATCGTCGATGAAGGGCCGAGGGGCGGTTGGGTCCAGCTCCACCCGCCTGAGGGCGAGGTCGCGCCGACGCTGCTCGGCATCAACATCGAGTCTGACGAGGAGCACGAGCGGCCTGTCTGGCCGAGCAAGCCCGGCGGTCAGAACGCGACAATGCACCTCGACATCGGCGTAGATGACCTCGACGAGGCGGTGGCGTGGGCGCTCCAAGCAGGCGCGAGTCTCGCCGAGGATCAGCCGCAGGAGCACGTCCGGGTCATGCTCGACCCGCACGGTAACCCTTTCTGCTTGTGCCGCTGACCTCCCCACCTGCCCCACATGCCGGATCACGGCCGTGGGCATCCACCGGGCCACGTGCGCTCTGCTGGCAGCCAGGACTGACCCCGGTGTGACTCCAAACGACCTGCAACAGTCGGCGACGGTGAGCACCTGGTCGTCGGCCGGCCGAGCGCAATCGAGCAGGTCGCAATCGGGCTGCCTGCCGCTACGGATCACAAGCTTGTGCCCTCTATGTGCCTGCCGGGTACTCGTTGGTGGTCACTCACGAAGTGTGGTTCAGGCTCGGAGAGCTGCTCTGCGCGGGCGGTCGTTCCAGTCTGGACACTCCACCAGTCGATCGCGATGAATGGCGCCTGCTAGCCTCCTGCGCTGATGGCTTCTTCCACCGATCGCCACGGCACCCGGCACACCTCCAGTCTGTACGTTCGCATACCAGATGATCTTCCGGTCCTGCTCTGCAGCGGCCGGCTCGCTTACGGACTCCGGCTGACCCACCGCAAGCTGCTGACCGTCCACCTGCCGATCGCCGCCGTGCTGTCCCTGATCGCGATCCGGTCCTGGCGGGTGACGATCGTAGTGCTGGCCGTGGTCGCCCTGCATTACGTGCTGACCTGCCTCGACGCCGCCGGAAGGGCCGGCTCGCCGCTGCTGGGCGCGGACAACCGCGGCCTTTTCCTCCGGCCGAACGGCATCCTCCGGCCAGCCCTGCACCTGCCCTGGCCGGAGGTGAAGGAGCTGGCCGTCCGGCGGTCCGGCGGCGTGTGGATGCTGTGTGTCACGCCGCGCAACCCCGGCGAGGTCCAGCGGGCGCAGGAGCGGGAGACGGCCGGGCGCTTCTACGGCTTCTGGCGCATCGTGGGCTATCAGCGCACAGTACGGCGGCTGGGCACGAGCCTGTTCGTGCCGATCGTCGGCGCCGACCCGGATCGGCTGCTCGCCGACCTGAACGTACAGCGCCAGCCAAGTAGCCGCAGGGCCGCTTGGTCTTGAAAACCGGTAGGGGCGGGTGACCGTCCTCGTGGGTTCGAATCCCACACCCTCCGCTCAAATCCTCGCGAAAGTGACATCAACCGGCCCGCACCCAACTGGCGCTGGGTCTCTAGGTGGCGGCGCTTCGGATTCCGAGGGTTAGGAGTACCAGGGACGTGGTCCTGGCGACTGCCTGTTTGAAGCGGGGTTTCTGGAGGGTGCGTGAGGCGCGCTGGATGAGGAAGGTCCAGGTCATCAGCCAGGTCATGATCAGCAGCGCGTGGGCAGTGGCCAGGGTGAGGATCTGGCCACCGAAGGATTGGCGGGGTGCTATGAACTGGGGCACCAGCGTCAAGTAGATCGAGGCCGCCTTCGGGTTGAGGACGTTGGCGAGCAATGCTTGGGCGTAGATCGAGTCGACCCGCTTCGGCAGTCGCCGACGCGAGGGTGTGGGTACGGAGTGCAGCCTGGCGGAACGCCAAGTCCACAGGGCCAAGCCGATGAGGTAGGCGGCACCGACGAGCTTGACGGCCGCGAACGCCTGGCTCGAGCGCATGACCAGGGCTGACAGGCCGGCGATCGCCAGCGTGGCGTGGATGTACAGACCGGTGGCGGTGCCGAGGATGACAGGCAGGGCCTGGCGGCGTCCTTTGTCGGTGACATGGTGGATCAGCAGCGCCAGGCTGGCTCCGGGAGTGGCGATCAAGGGGAAGACGGCCGCCAGAAATCCGGCGACCGCGTAGGGATGGACCACGATGGCTCCAGCGCGTTCGAGCAACATCAGAGGACGACGCGGTAGTGGGTGGTCAGGCGAGCGTTGTCGTCGAGGATGTGGAAAGCGAGGCCGGGCGGCTGCTCGAGGTCTGCGGGTTGGTCGCCCTCCCACGGCAGGCGCAAGGTCCAGGTGATCGCCGGCCCGACGATCAGGGGCCGGGCGGCGAAGATCGACGCTGCTGCGGTGTGCGCGTGGCCGGTGATGACGGCGGCAACCTGCGGATGTGCTTCGAGCAGGCCGGCCAGTTGTCCGGGATGTTCGAGCATGCCTGAGTCCGCCAGAGGGTGGTGCAGCACGACCGGCGGCTGATGGAAAGCCAGCAGCGCCGGAGCGTTTCGCGGGAGGGCGCTGAGGGTGGTCTCGATCCAGCCGATTGTCTCGTCGTCCAGCCGGCCCTCATCGCGACCCGGGATGGTGACGTCGCACATCAGGATGGTCGTGCCCGAGATGTGGTGAACCTGATTGATCGGGCCGTCGCTCGGTGCCTCACCGAGCAATGACTTGCGGTACGCCGGCCTCGCGTCGTGGTTCCCCGGACAGGTGAGCACCGGGAAGTCGGCGGTCAGGAGCTGAGCCGCCTCCTCGTACTCGGCCTCCTCACCGTGATCGGCGATGTCGCCGGTGACCAGCAGAGCGTCAACCTGTCGGGGCAGAGCCCTCAGGTAATCCATGACGCGGACGGCCCGTCGGGTCGCCCGATCGCTGCCGTCCAGGTGGAGGTCGCTGATCTGTGCAAAGAGAGCCGTCATGTCGCTGTCTCCTCTTGATCGCCGGGACAACTCCGAAGCCCGGACCCTAATGGAAGTTTTCAGTTTGCCGTTAGAGACCGTAGACTGCTGCGAGCGAGCTGATCAACTGATTTGACGACGATGCGCCGACGGAAGGGATGGCGAATGGAGCGCTGGCTGGCACTGGAACTGGCGAGCACGATCCGCCACGACGGGCAGGGTGGTGTCGTCGACGATCTCGCCACGATCGAAGGAACAAGTCGCTGGATCCACGCGCAGGCAGAGCTGCTGGCCGGGGACGTCTCGCCTGACGATCTGACAGCGGATGAACCTCTCAGACTCGGGATCATCGAGCTCCGGCGCGCCGTACGGGCGTTGTTCGCGCGGACAGTCAGCCCCGCTCCCCCGAGCCCAGCAGATGCGCAGCGCCTCATGCCCGCCGACCAGGCGATAGCCCAGCTCAACGCGGCCGCAGCCCGCGAGTTGGTTGCCCCTCAGTTGAACTGGCCCACCGACGGAGCCCCCACCGCCCGCCTGCTGTCGGCGGAGGACAATGCACAGGTTCGGCTCGTCGCAGTCCTGGCCCGTGCCGCCATCGACTTCCTCAGCGGCCCACAGCGCACGCACCTGCGATCCTGCACGGCGCCACGCTGCGTACGCTATTTCGTCAAGAGCCACGGCCGGCAGGAATGGTGCAAACCCTCCTGCGGCAACCGAGCCCGAGCAGCCCGCCACTACAAGCGTCACCACCATGAATCCGCCAGCGACTCCCTCTCCTGAACATCCACGATCGCGAGTCTGACCGGAGTGGCGAACTGACTGACTGACATGATCAAGGAAGGCGGGGCGCGCAGGCCGCTCCAAGGGGTGGTGGCCCGCCAGAAGCATCTCCTGTGAGATGTAGCGGCGGGCACCATGGACGACATGCAGGCGACTGTGAGAGATGGGCAGGCGGGTCAGGCGCCCACACTGTTCTTGATGGTGGGTCTTCCCGGGTCCGGGAAGACGCTTCGAGCGCGGGAGCTGGCGGCGGAGCGCGGAGCCCTGCAGCTCACTGCCGACGACTGGGCGCTGTCCCTCTTCGGCCAAGAGGACCGTCACCAGGAGCCCGGCGGCAAGCGGTGGCTGCTGGAGGGTCGGCTCGTCGCACTGGCCATCGATGCCCTGCGCCTGCGGCTCAGCGTCGTTCTTGACTTCGGATTCTGGTCGCGCGATGAGCGCTCCGCCCTGCGCTGGATGGCCGCTTCGGTGGGAGCGTCATGTGTGATCGTGTACCTGCCTGTGGAACGCGAGGAGCAATGGCGCCGGATTCAGAACCGCTGGAAACACACGCCAGAGCAGACATTCCCTATGGCCGAGGCTGAGCTCGACCCCTGGAGAGAGCAGTTCGAGGTCCCCGACGCGGACGAGCTCTCCGGTTCGTTTCTGCCCTCCCCGCCGCCCGGGGATGAGAGCTGGTTCGACTGGGCACAGCGATTTTGGCCCTCCCTCGCTCAGAGCTTGAACGGACGACTCTCCGAGAGGTGACGGTCTGCGGCGTGGGCGCCGCGTAGGCCGAGCGACGCCCTCCTACGTCGAAGCCGTTCGGCTCGAGTCCGCATGCCGGCTTCTGGAGACCACCAACAGGACCATCGAGCAGATCGCCAAGACCTGCGGTTTCGGCACTCCCGAGACCATGAACCGCGCATTCCGCCGGCGCCTGGCCCTGCGTACGCACGGGCACAGGAGCCGGCCAGTCTTTCCGGGGGCAGAAAAAAGGAAGGTGAGCAGATGCTCCCTTCCATTATTAATCTATAACGCAGACCGGGGCTTGCCGCAAGCCCCGGTTGATGCTTCACAATCGTCGGCCGTGGCCATTAATCCTTCGGACCTTCGAGGTGAAGAAACCCTGTCCACCAGTGCGTTCGACCTTCCCGAGAACCTCACTGCCAAAGCCGAACCGGCGCTGATCGCCGGTGACGACAAGCACTTCGCGGCGATCGCGGAGTCGCTGGAGCGGTCGATCGCCGAACTGTCCGCCCGTCTCGACGAGACCCGGAAAGAGGCCGGCGGCATCGGTCAAGGCGCGATGGACCGTGACCTCGAGGTGCACCGGCTGACCAGCCGGCTGCGCACCCTGCGGCGGTTCGGGCTGGACCTGTGCCTCGGTCACATCGTCAGCGCCGACGACCCCGAGCAGCCGGTGTACATCGGCCGGCTCGGCCTGACCGACAGCGACGGCCGCCGGCTGCTGATCGACTGGCGTTCCCCAGCGGCCGAGCCGTTCTTCGGAGCGACGCACGGCAACCCGATGGGCCTGCTCAGCCGCCGCCGGTACCGCTGGACCCGCGGCCGGATCACCGACTACTGGGACGAGGTGTTCACCGCCGACGAGTTCGCCCGTCACGCCGCCGCCCTCGACGACCAGTCCGCGTTCGTCGCCAGTCTGGGCAGCAGCCGGTCGCCCCGGATGCGCGACGTTCTCGGCACGATCCAGGCCGACCAGGACGCGATCATCCGGGCCGGCTCCCGAGGTGCGCTGATTGTCGACGGCGGTCCGGGCACCGGGAAGACAGTCGTCGCGCTGCACCGCTCGGCGTACCTGCTCTACTCGGATCCGCGGCTGGACCAGCGGCGCGGCGGCGTACTGTTCGTCGGTCCGCACCAGCCGTACCTGGCGTACGTCGGCGATGTGCTGCCGAGCCTGGGCGAGGACGGGGTCCAGACCTGCACGCTGCGGGACCTGGTTCCCGAGGGTGCTTCGGTTCCTGCCGAGGCCGATCCGGAGGTGGCCAGGCTGAAGTCGTCCGCCGGCATGGTGAAGGCGATCGAGCCGGCCGTCGGGCTGTACGAGGAGGCGCCGACCAAGCCGATGACAGTGGTGACGCACTGGTCCGAGATCTATCTGAGTACGGCGAACTGGGCCGAGGCGTTCGGAGCCGCGGATCCCGGTACGCCGCACAACCTGGCGCGCGACGAGGTCTGGGACGAACTGCTCACGATCCTGATCGACAAGCACGAGGAGGAGTACGAGGACGACGACGTCTCCGAGGAGTTGCTACGCCGGTCGCTGGAGCAGAACGAGGACCTGCGGACGACGTTCGACAAGGCGTGGCCGTTGATCGATCCGTACGACCTGGTCGGAGATCTGTGGTCGGTGCCGGCGTACCTGCGCAGGTGCGCGCCGTGGCTCTCGCCCGAGGAGGTCAGGCTGCTGCAGCGGTCCGACGTACAGGCGTGGACGGTGTCCGACCTGCCGCTGCTGGATGCCGCGCGGCAGCGGCTCGGTGATCCGGAGGCATCCCGGCGTCGGCGTCGGCGGCGGGCTGCGGCGGCTGCCGAGCGGGAGCGGATGGCCGGCGTGGTCGACAACCTGATCGAGGCCGGTGACGAAGCGTACGGCGGCGGACTGGTGTCGATGCTCCGTGGCGAGGACTTCGTGAAAGCGCTCGTCGACGAGGCTGGGCTGGCGACCGCCGACCCGGACCTGTTGGCCGGGCCGTTCGCGCATGTCGTGGTGGACGAGGCGCAGGAGTTGACCGATGCGGAGTGGCAGATGTTGTTGCTGCGCTGCCCGTCGCGCAGCTTCACGATCGTCGGGGACCGGGCGCAGGCCCGGCACGGGTTCACGGAGTCCTGGCAGGAGCGGCTCGAGCGGGTCGGACTCGATCAGATCAAGCTGGCGACGTTGACCGTCAACTACCGGACTCCGGATCAGGTCATGGCCGAAGCCGAGCCGATGATCCGGGCGGCGCTGCCGGACGCGAACGTCCCGACCTCCATCCGCCACGGCGATCACCCGGTCGTCCATGGTCCGATCGCCGACCTCGGCGGGATCCTGGAGAGCTGGCTCGCCGGCCAGCCCGATGGTGTCGCGTGCGTGATCACCGCGGACGGTACGACGCCTGCCGGGGTGCCGGTCGATGCACGCATCCGTTCACTGACACCGGTCCTGGCGAAGGGCCTCGAATTCGATTTGGTCATCCTCGTCGACCCGGACACCTACGGCGAAGGAATCGAGGGTGCCGTCGACCGGTACGTCGCCATGACCCGGGCAACCCAACGACTCACAATCCTCACTAGCTGAATCTCTTTGAATTGAGGAAGCAATTGCACAGCACGATCTTGAACGTCACCTTCGACTGCGGCGACTCTGCCGCTCAGGCCGAGTTCTGGAGCGGCGTCACCCGCTGGCCCGCGACGTACGTCGACATGCCGGGCAACCCCTTCTGGGTGGTTGCCCCAGACAACGAAGCCACCACTCGCCTCGTCTTTGTCCAGGTCCCCGAGCCCAAGACGGTCAAGAACCGGGTCCATCTCGACCTCCTGCCCCAGGGCGGCCCGCAGGACGAGGAGCTCGCCAGACTGCAGGCCATGGGCGCCACCATCGTCGACGACCGCCGTACCGCATCCCCCGGCGGCTGGGTCATGATGGCGGACCCCGAAGGGAACGAATTCTGTTTGGAACAAGGCGAGTGAGTGCTCAGGCGGCGGCGCGGACTTCGCGGAGGGCTTCGGACCAGGTGATGACCTCGTCGAGGACTGCCTTCAGGTTTGTCTCCTGATGGCCCTGCGGCTTGAACTCGCTGTAGGCGACGAAGTCCGTGGCCAGGTTCAGCGTCACCTGGGGACCGACGTCCGCGATCCGCAGTTGTGCCATCACCTGGCGAAGCTGTTCGACCGCCCTCGCGCCTCCGTCGGCTCCGTAGCTCACGAAGCCGGCCGCCTTGTGGTTCCACTCGGCGTACAGGAAGTCCAGCGCGTTCTTGAGGGCGGCCGGGATGCCGTGGTTGTACTCCGCGGTGACGAACACGAAACCGTCGAAGCGTTCGACGATCTCAGCCCAGCGCACGGTATGTGGGTGCTGCCCGCGCACCATCATGGGCACCCCGGGCTCGTCGAGCAGCGGCAGCCCGACCGCCTTGAGATCGACCAACTCGAACTCGGCCCCGCCATGCTGCCGCGCCTGCTCGTAGACCCAGGCGGCGACGCCCTCGCCGAGGCGGCCGGGGCGGGTGCTGCCGAGGATGACCGCAATCTTCGTCACTTGTCTGCCTTTCACTGGATTGCCAACGCCGTCGACGCTAGTCGCCGGGCTGAACACTCTCCATGCGCGAGCAGCTCCGAAAAATACGCGAGCGTCTGCACGTAGGCTGTCGAACATGGACGTGTTGAGCCAGCTCGTCTCGGCGACGCGGATGGGCCGACCGAGATCCTTCGTCGTCGAGTGCCATCCGCCATGGGCCCGGCGGTACTCCGCTGTCCCGGGCGCCGGCCTCCACCTGATCCTCGAAGGATCCGTGTACCTCGTCAGCCCGGGAGGTGCGATCACTTCGCTTGCGGTGGGCGACGTACTCCTGCTGCCGGCCGGCTCCGACCACATCCTCGCCGACGATCCGGCGCGGGAGGTCCGGCAGTTGGTCGACGACTCATCGGGGCAGTACGACGACGGCGTTGTGGTCATCGGACCGGACGGGCCGCGGCCGCCAGGCCCGCGGTCGGTCATGCTGTGCGGCGTCTACTTCTTCGACCAGGGGAGACGTCATCCCTTGCTCAGCCGGCTCCCCGACGTACTGCATCTGCCGGCACGTCTCGGCCGCCAGGGTGATCTCGGTGCCACCGTTTCTCTCCTCGCCGATGAGTTGTCGGCTCGTCGACCGGGGAGTGACGCGGCCGTCTCGTCCCTGCTCGACCTCCTCTTCATCCAGATCCTGCGCAGCTGGCATGAGGAACACCCGGATGCTGCCTGGAGCACAGCTCTCGAGGACGTCTTCGTGGGCAAGGCCCTCAGCACGATGCACGACCAACCCGACAGGTCGTGGACGGTCGCCGATCTCGCGGATCTGGTCGGACTGTCGCGTGCGGCGTTCGCCAAACGCTTCACGCACCTGGTCGGCCAGTCACCCGTCACCTACCTCACCTGGTGGCGCATGACCGTCGCCGGCCAATTGCTACGCAGTACCGACCTCTTGCTCGCCCAGATCGCGGCTCGGGTCGGGTACGCCACCGAGTACGCCTTCGCCGCCGCCTTCAAACGCGAGTACGGCGTTACCCCGGGCTCCTACCGCAAGAGCTCCTTGTGAGGTGACTCACACGAGTCGTGCATTTCAGCCGCGGCCCGTGCTGGGGTCGAGGTGAGTGATCGGGCCTCGGCGAAGGGATGCGGACGTGGATGTGGACGGTGCGGCACAGCGGCTCGGGTTCGGGGCGGCGGATCGTGCGTGGCTGCGGGGATTGCCGGTCGGCGAGGACGTGCAGCTACCGGATGAGGCCGAGTCGCTGATGGAGTACTGCGGGGTGGCCGCGGCTGATCGTCGGGCGATGCTCGCAGCGCGGCCGGACCCAGTGCGGGATCCGGACTGGTGGGCAGTCATGTCAGCCATGGCTGGTGAGCTCGACCAGAAGATGGGTCACGCAGTCCCGTCGACCGGCTTCAAGGCGTGGCCGACGGTGCCCGCCTCGGCATCGCCAGTGGGGTTGTTCGCCGCTGCGTGGGCGTTGCTGGCGCAGCTGCCTCGGCTGCTCGAGCTGCATGCGCAGCGGGGTGTTCCGGAGTCGGTGAGCGTCGCCACGGTCTCCGCACTGGGAGGTGTGATGGCGACTCATCGTCAGATCACCGGTCGCGCCGGCGTGGGGCTGATGTATCTCTGGGGACCGCCGCTGAGGTTCCGCGGTGCGGACTACGAGATCGGCCGGCATGATTTCACCCGAGCCCAGCTGGGACTCGGAGACGGAGTCTCCGGACACGTGCTGATGATGCATATCCCGCCGATCGGTCCGCTGGACTCGCAGGCTTCCGAACAATCCGTTGCCACGGCAGCAGAGTCGTTCGCCCAGTGGTATCCAGAGGAACCGCTGACGGCATTCGTCTGTACGTCGTGGCTGCTCGACCCACAGCTGTCCGAGTACCTGCGGCCGGACTCCAACATCATCCGCTTCCAGCAGCGCTTCAACCTCCTCCCCCTCGTGCCGCCCGACGACCCCAGCGAAGGCGACCGCGAACTCATGCGCCTGGGCCTGCACCTGCCAGTGCCCGAAGGCCCGTTGAACGACGAAGCTCTGGCCCGAGTGCCGCAAGACACCACCCTCCAACGCGCCTACGTCACCCACCTACGCTCCGGCCGCCACTGGCACAACCGCACCGGCATCCTCCACTCGGACCTGCCATGGAGCTGACGCGGCGCGCGTTGGAGTACGTCGGTGGATTGTCGGTGGGTGCTGGAGTCGAGCCGGGGTTGCGGGTGACGGTGAATTTTCAGTCTGGGGTTCGGGTGGTGGAGGGGCTGGTGGGGGATGGGGTTTATGGGTCGCAGTTCGTTACCGGGACCAGTAATGGTGGGTTGACTGCGCACCAGGGTGGGGATCGGTGGCGGTGGGAGAATCGGATGTTTGGTGGGGTGTACGACGAGGCTGCGGCATGCGAGCGGCCGGTGTATGGCGCGTTGAACTTTCGGCGGAAGGCGGTGGGAGGTGCACCGCGGTTCGGGTCGGCGCATTTGCGGTTGAGTGCGGATGCGGTGGCTCGGTCGACGTTCTGCTATCCCGACAGCTGTTTGGAGCCGGAGCACTTCGGGGTGGCGGAGCGGATGGGGCTGATCGCGTTGGCTGAGGCGGACGACTGCGACGTACTGGACGCCTACATCGAGGCACAGGTGCACGGACCGGTGCGGCTGGACCGGGATGTCGAGGCGCTGGTGCTGGATCCGAGCTACCGCGGTACTCCGGTCGAGTCGGCGGCCGACCGGCTCGCATGTCCGGTGGAGTGGCACACCGGCTTCCGGTTGACCGTCGACGAGCTCAGACGACATCCGGAGTACCGCGGACCGCAGTACGTCGAGCTCGGCGCACGGATCGCGGTGGACGGCGTACTGACACCACGGGTGATCGATGACGCGGCGGG
Source organism: Kribbella sp. NPDC049227 (assembly GCF_043197265.1). NCBI lineage: Bacteria > Bacillati > Actinomycetota > Actinomycetes > Propionibacteriales > Kribbellaceae > Kribbella > Kribbella sp. NPDC049227. Next base: position 822,633 of record NZ_JBICST010000004.1, read on the forward strand.
ACAGTACGACGCGCAGGACCTGAAGCGGGTGTGGCACTACCTGGCACGGTTCGGCCTCCGCGGCTGACATGGTGGGGGTATGGAGCTGAGGATTCCCGTCGTGGGTGGCGAGGTTTGGGCGGAGCATTTGGCGGGGGATGGGGTGGCGGTGGTGTTGCTGCATCCTGGGATCGGTGACTCGCGGGTGTGGGATCCGGTGATGCCGGAGCTGACCGCGCGGCATCGGGTGGTGCGGTACGACGTGCGGGGGTACGGGCGATCGGACGCACCGACCGGTGAGTACTCGCGGCTCGAGGACCTGGTGGCGGTGCTGGATCAGTTGCAGCTCGAGCGGGTGGTGCTGGTCGGGTGCTCCATGGGTGGCGGTACGGCGCTGGGCCTCGCGCTGGCGGATCCCGGGCGGGTGCAGGGGCTGGTGCTGCTCTGTCCGGGGGTGCCCGGGTTCCCGATGCCGGACGAGCCCGAGATCGACGCGGAGTACGAGGCGCTCGTCGCCGCCGACGATATTGAAGGCCTCGTGCGGTTCGGGCTGAGGCTCGGCGCCGCGGCCGGCCATGACGACGCGGCGGTTGCTCAGATGCGAGCGGCCGTCCCGGGCTGGCTGACGCAGGACAAGTACTTTCGGCCCGATCCGCCGGTCTATGACAGGTTGCAGGAGGTGCTGGCCCCGACCGTGGTGATGGTGGGTGACAAGGATCAGCCGATCCTGGCCGCGGTTGCGGGGGCGACGGCGGCGCGGATCCAGGACGCCGAGTTCATCTGGATGCCCGGCGTCGACCACCTCCCGAGCCTCCGGAACCCAGCCCTCGTGGCCGAGACGATCCTCAGAGTGGCCGGCCGCTAGCGAGTTCCCACGAGGTTCTGGTGATGGCGAACTGACGGTAGAAGGACGGAGCGCCGAGGAACGGCTCTTCGTGGCCGCGACCGGTCTCGGTCATGCCGAGGGTGGTGAGGATGCGGATCGAGGGCCGGTTCGCGTCCACGGCCTCGGCCCAGATCTCCTGGAGGTCCAGTGCGTCGAAGCCGTGCGCGAGGCCGAGGCGGGCGACGGTGGTGCCGAGGCCCTGGCCCCAGCGGGCGGACGGACCGACGACGTACCCCAGTTCACGCCGATATGGCTCATCGCCGTGCAGGTCGACGTACCCGATCAACTCGTTGCCGGCGACTGCCGCGAGACGCAGGAGGTCGGAAGGTGGCCGGGTGACCAGCTTGTGCCAGTGGACCTCGTGGTCTGGCAGTGGCAGGTTGACGGTCCAGCCGGCGTGCTCGCAGAACCGCCGATCCTGTCCCCAGACGGCGTACGTCGCCACATCGGACAGGACCAGCGGGCGGAGAGACACGGCAGGCTCCATGCCACGAGCCTAGGCATGAGCTGGATACGACAGGTGTTGGTGGACCATCCGCCAGCCGTCGGCGGTCTTCTGGAAGACACGAGTCGCCCGGGACGTCGTCTCGACGCCGTCGGCCGTGATGTGATCGTTCGACCACGCGACAGCCAGGCTGCCGCCCACCGCCAGGCCAAAGTCAGGCACCACAAAGCTGATCGGGTTCGGGCTGGAGTCGAGGCCCGCCGCGCACACTGAGCGGACGGCCGCCTTCCCGGTGTAGTTGCCGTCGATCTCGTAGGACACGACGTCCTCGGCGATCGGCTCCATCAACGCGTCCAAGTCGCCGGCGGCCGTGCCAACCGACCAGCCGTCCAGCACACCGCGGATCTCGTCGGAGGCGACCGCCGGCGGTACGTCGTCGTGCGGGAACGAGTGGTGTTCGTGCGTCACGACCCACCGGCCGTCCTGCTTGCGCAGACCGATCGTCAGCCGGAGCCGGAGAGCCGGGTTGGCCTCGAACTCCTCGGCCGTCCCGCACCGCAGCAACGCAAAGGCGAACGCGACCTCCGCCCCCGCCACAACCTCCAGCGACTCCAGCGCGAACGACGCCCCGGCCCGTTGCCACTCGAAGAACCCGGGCCAGGTCTCGCGATAGGCGTCCATCCCGCGCACCCCGTCGTACGGCGGCGGTACGTCGTACATCACGATGTCGTCGGCGTGGTCGGTCAGGACCGTGTCCAGGTCGCCGGCGTGGACCGCGGTGACCCAGTTCTCGATCAGCGTGCGGATCTCCTGCTCGTCAGTCATCTCTCGTCCGTCCTTCCGAAGGAACTGTCACCGCCTACAACCCGGCGAACGACGGAAACTCATCGCGACAGCGACGACGGCAGCCCGAACGACGGGAAATCCGCCTCCAGGAACGAGACGACCTCGACGATCTCCGGCCCGCGCAGCACCAGTACGTCGAGCCCGCCCGGCACGAAGCGCGACCCGTCCCACCGGTACGTCCCGAACGCGAGCTGCCCGTTCGCCCGCGCCGGCAGGAACCGCCACTCCTCCCGCAGCGGCCCTTCGACCAGGAAGGAGCGGATCGCAGCCCGACCCGAGAACCACTCCGGCAGCGGCGGCATCGAGTACTTCGCGTCCTCCGCCAGCATCGCCACGATCGTGTCGACGTCACCCGCCTCCCACGCGGCCACGTACCGGCGTACCAGCTCACGCTCCGCGGCCTCAGGCACCGCAGACTGCTGGCTGGGCACTGCCCGTATCACCGCCCGAGCCCGTTGCAGCGCACTGTTGACCGCGGCAACCGACGTCTCCAGCAGCTCGGCCACTTCACGAGCAGCGAACGCCAGTACGTCGCGCAACAGCAGCACTGCCCGCTGGAGCGCGGACAGGTGCTGCAGCGATGCCACAAACGCCAGCTCCACCGACTCCAGCGCCAGCACTCGCGCCTCCGGACTCAGCGAGGCGGTCCACTCCAGCCGGCTCTGCGGATAAGGCTCCAACCACAGGACCTCGCTCCGGCCGTCGAGACCGACCGGAAGCTCCCGGCGCCCACGCCGTTCGATCAGCGTGAGACAGCGGTTCGTGGCGATCTTGTAGAGCCATGGCCGGATCGATCCGCGGTCGTCGTACCCGCTCAGGCCGTTCCACGCCCGCAGCAGCGTCTCCTGGACGGCGTCCTCCGCGTCAGCATCGGATCCGAGCATCCGGTAGCAGTGCGCATGCAGCTCCCCACGCCACGGCCCCACCAACTGTCCGAAGGCGTCCTGATCACCGGCACGTGCCGCGTCCAAGAGCTCACGCATCACCTGCACGCTAACGCCCAGCGCTCCAAGGTGTCAGCCGTCTTCCCACTGTCCACCGCCTCGCGACACCGTTCCAGACAGTCAGCCAACTGCTCCAGCAGCAGACCGTTCCCCAGCTCCAGGGTGACCAGAGCGGCAGCAGCATTCAGCAGTACGACGTCCCGCACCGGACCGGACTCACCGTCGACGAGACCCCGCAGTACCCGGGCGCTGAAGGCAGCGTCTCCGCCACGCAGCTCGGCCAAGGACGACGGTCTCAACCCGAGCGACCGCGGATCGAACACCACCTCCGACGCCGTCCCACCGGACACGACCCACACGCGGGAGTACCCCGTGGTGGTCAGCTTGTCCAACCCGTCGTCGCCGCGAGCGACGAGAGCCGTTTTCCCTTGCTGTGCAAGGGCTTGAGCGATCACCGGCAGCATCTGCGGGTTTGCCACTCCGACCAGCGCGTGCTGTGGGTCCGCCGGGTTCAGCAGCGGTGCCAGCACGTTGAACGCCGTGGGTACTGCGAGCTCACGTCGTACTACGGCCATATGCCGCAAGGCCGGATTGAAGCGGGGCGCGAACAGATAGGTCAGCCCGGCCTCTGCCGCCACCCGAGCCGCGTCCACCGCGGACAGGTCGAGCGGAACACCCAGATGCTCGACCAGATCGGCCGAGCCACCCGCCGACGAGGACGCGGCCCGCCCACCGTGTTTGACCACGGTCACTCCGGTCGACGCCGCCACCACAGCGGCCATCGTGGAGACGTTGACGACCCCGGTCCGGTCGCCGCCGGTCCCGACGATGTCCACGAACGGTCCGCCGATCCGCACTGGCGTGGCGTGCGAGCGCAGCACCGTGGCCAGCCCGGTGATCTCGGCGGCAGTCTCGCCCTTGGCCCGCAGGGCGATCAGGAAGCCGGAGATCTGCGCGGGAGACGCATCGCCCAGCACCAACTGGTCCATCGCCCAGCCGGTGTCCGCCTCGGTCAGGTCGGAGCCGGCCAGGAGGGCGGAGATGAGTCCGGACCAGGTCCGGAGTGTTGTTGCCATCGGCAATCCTCAGGGTGCTGGGCCGCCCACGAGGACATGACAACGGCCGCCTCGCAGGAGACGGCCGGTCGGTTACGCGCGGAAGCAGCCGTCTAGTCGACGGCCCACCACATACCCGCGCGCAGGAACATGCCAGCGACGATAGTCAAGCGACCAGCTCCTGTGCAACGTTCCAGCCGCGGATGTGGTCGACGGTGAAGGTGGGGACCAGGGCGTCGTCGTCGCCGATGCTGCGGTCGGGGAAGTCGAAGACGGCGAGCATGAGCTGCAGCGGGTACGACGGAGCGCCCGCGCAGGTGCGGATCGGGGCGCCGTCCACGGAGAAGTCGGCCTGGCCGGCGGTCCACTCGACGGCGTACGTGTGGAAGTCGCGCAGGTCGATCGGGAGCGGCACCGCCTCGAAGTCCTGCGGCACCGACGGGTCGCGGATGGTCTTCAGGCCCATCCCGACCGCGGTGGACACGCCGGGGACGACCGCGTCGCCGAACACCTCCATCACGCAGATCTCGCCGCAGCGCTCCGGACTGTCTTCCAGCCCGACCATCCACAGCGACACCATCGAGCGCGCGCTGATGTCGGCCCGCGCCCGGAGCTCGACGTACCCGCCGTTGGGTGTCCAGCCCCAGAACGGCGGCTGCTCCTCGCGGACGACCAGCCCCTCTCGGTACGGCTGCTGGCCGACGGTGCTCCCCACCGGACCGGAGTAGTTGCCGGACTGGATCCCCGACACACGCAGATCCGGCTTGTGGTCCCCGGAGCACCAGAGTCCCTGGTCCGACGGGATGCTGAGGGTCAGACACGAGTCACCCAGGGTGTACGACGCTGCTGACGCCGCGCGGGAGCTCCAGTGCGGCAGGTAGTACGGCGACCACACCGACTCATCCAGTGCGGCACCGTCGAAGCGGTCCTCGAAGACCAGCTCACCACGGGTCGTGGGCATGCCCCCATGATGGGTCCTCGGACCGTCTTGTCACATCATGGTGGCCCGATCCGTCAGATGAGGTGGATCGGGATGAGGGAGGCCCTGTGAACGACACCGACCAGCTGGCGCGGCAGTTCGAGCAGCACCGGGGACAGCTGCGAGCTGTCGCGTACCGGATGCTCGGTTCGCTCACGGAGGCCGAGGACGCCGTGCAGGAAGCGTGGCTGCGGCTGAACCGGTCGGACGTGAGTGAAGTGGGCAATCTGGCCGGTTGGCTGACCACAGTGGTGTCGCGGGTCTGCCTGGACATGCTCCGCAGCCGCAAGTCGCGGCGGGAGGACTCGCTGGACACCTTCGTGCCGGACCCCATCTCGATCCGGCAGGACAACGGTCCGAGCCCGGAGGACCAGGCGGTCCAGGCGGATGCGGTCGGTCTGGCGCTACTCGTCGTCCTGGAGACGCTGGCGCCGGCGGAGCGGTTGGCCTTCGTACTGCATGACATGTTCGGGGTGAGCTTCGACGAGCTCGCGCAGATCGTGGACAAGTCACCGGCCGCCACGCGGCAGCTCGCCAGCCGGGCCCGGCGCCGGGTCCAGGGTGCGCCGGCGGGCGACGGCGATCCGGGCCGTCAGCGGGAGATCGTCGACGCGTTCCTCGCCGCGTCGCGCGGTGGAGACTTCGAGGCCCTGCTCGAGCTGCTCGACCCGGACGTCGTACTGCGCGCCGACGCGGGCGCGGCGTCGGCGGAGTACGCCGGCCCGGCGGTGTCGAAGCTGGTCCGCGGTGCACGCGCGGTGGTCGAGCAGGCGCTGCTGTTCACCCGGATGGCGCCGCACACCGAGCACGCGCTGATCAACGGCATGCCGGGGACGGTCACAGTCCTGAACGGCCGCGTGATGGGCGTCATGGACATCACAGTCGTGAACGGCAAGATCACCGAGATCAACATCCTCGCCGACCTCGACCGCACGCAGCAGCTCAAGCTGTCGGCCTGACCAGCGACAACACGCGCTCCGCCTGGGCCTCCGCCGTACCGGGAGGATTCCGGGCGGCGCTCGGCCCGCCGGGTCCGATGAGCGTCAGCCAGAACGCGGCCCACAGCGAGCGGCCGGCACGGAAGCGCTCCGGATCGACGGGGAAGCGTGACACCACCGTGCTCCACTCGGTGTCACGGCTGGACAGATGCTCGACGAGGTTGGCGAGCTCGAGCGTGAGGTCGCCTCGCCCGGCGTCCTCGAAGTCGACGATCCGGATCCGGGTCCCGTCCCAGAGGTAGTTCGCCAGATTCGGATCGCCGTGGCCGACCACCGGATCCTGGACCGCGGTCAGGACCTCAACCGCGGTCCCGAGCCAGTCGTCGGCTGCCGAGGCCGCGTCCGCGATCACGCCGTGGCCTTCGCGCAATACAGCGAGCGAACGCGAGGTCCGGTCGATCACCGCCGGGACGCCGACCGGTGGGAGGCCGTCAGGATCGATCGACCACAGCGCCTCGAGTGCCTCGCCAAGCCCCTCGAGTTGCCCAACGGTCAGCACACCGCTCAGCGGTTCCCCTGGGAGCACCGACATCGAGACCCACGGCCGCGGGTCGGACGCGCGCGCCAGCGGAGCCGGTACGAGGTCGGGGGCCTGGCGCGACAGCAAGGTCAGAGCGGCCCACTCGCGACCCGGTTCGTCGCGGGACCAGGACGTGTAGTGCTTGGTGAGAACCGAGTCGTCGGCCTCGACTGTGTGTGTCATCGGGACAAGTTTGCCGGGGGTGTCGATAACGGCACCGGTCCTTCGACGTGTCTGTAGAAGCGGATACGGCGAGGGAGTGGTTCGGATGTCGACACAGGCGCTGGTGCCGGTTGCGAGTGATGTGGTGGCAGGGCTGCTGGGGGCCGGGTTCAACGGCGCCGTCCGGCTGCCGGGTGAGGCGGAGTACGACGTACAGCGGAAGTCCGTGGTCCCGACGGTGGACTCGCGGCCACTGGTGGTCGCCGAGGCCTGCAGCCGGACCGACGTGCAGGCGGCGGTGTGGACGGCGCGCGAGTACGGCGTACCGATCGCGGTGCAGGCCACCGGCCACGGGACGCGTGTACCGGCCGACGGCGGGATCCTCCTGAAGACGACGCAGATGACGACGGTCCTGGTCGACCCGGAACGCCGGGTCGCCAAGGTCGCGCCGGGTGCGCGCTGGGGTGCGGTGCTGGACGCCGCCGGTCAGTTCGGGCTCGCGCCGCTGTCCGGATCGCACCGCGACGTCGGCGTCACCGGCTACACGCTGGGCGGCGGGGTCGGCTGGCTGGCGCGCAAGTACGGCTTCGCGGCCGACAGCGTGATCCGCGCCGAGATCGTCACCGCGGACGGGCGGTTCGTCACCGCGAGCGCCGAGCACCACCCCGACCTGTTCTGGGCGATCCGCGGCGGAACCGGGAACTTCGGCATCGTCACCTCGCTGGAGTTCCGGCTGTACCCGGTCCGCCAGGTCCACGCCGGCATCGTGTACTACGGCATCGACCGCGCGGCCGCCATCCTGCGCCGGTACCGCGACTGGACCGCCACGATCCCGAACGAACTGAGCACCGGTGTCGTCCTGACCCGCGTCGCCGGCACCGAGCAGCGCGCCGTCGCGATCAAGGTCCTGTACGCCGGTGAAGCCGAACTGGCCGACCACCTGCTGAAGCCGCTGTTCGAGGTCGCCGGACCGCGACTGGCCGGCGAGCTACGCACCGTCGAGTACGGCGAGGCCGCGATGGGCGGTACGCCGGCCCGGCACCTCGACTTCCTGGACACCCTGACCGACGACGTGATCGACGCGGTCACCGGCTTCGAGGACGAGGACGCACCGACCGTCGAGATCCGGCACTGGGGTGGCGCGATGGCTCACCCGGGTCCCGGCGCCGGACCGGTCGGGCACCGCGGAGCGTCGTACTCGCTGATCATCGACCGGGAGGTCCCAGCCGACCTGGTGCCGAACTCGGGTCGCACCTTCGTGAACTTCCTCGGCGACCCCGGCCGCGCGGACACGGCCTACGCACCGGACGACCTGCGCCGGCTGCGCGAGGTCAAGCGGGCCTACGACCCGGCGAACTTCTTCCACCTGAACGCGAACATCCGCCCCTGAACACAGCGAACCGGTCCCCGGGAGGGCTGGGGACCGGTTCGCTCGAGACCGCTCGGCTCAGACTGTGCCCGAGTTGCCGTACACGCTCACGTGCACGTGGTCGTAGTGGTTCGCGGTGGTGCCACCGCGGTCCTCCATCGCGCGCCAGCCTTCGCTGCTGCGCTGGACCGTCCAGATGTGCTGCGACCAGATCAGCTGGCTGATGCCGAGCTTCTTGTAGTTCGCATGCAGCCAGTCGGCGACCTCCTGGCCCTCCGACCCGCTGACCATGATGTCGAGCGCACGGCCACTGGAGTGCTCCGAACCGCTGTCGCCGGACCGCAGACCGCCGTACGACGAGATGTCCGGGAACTTGGCGCAGATCGCGCGGTGGACGCGGATCGCGTCCTGGGTCAGCCCGTCCTCGACCGACGAGCCGGACTTGCAGGCGGCCTGGGAGATGGCACCCGCCGTGCTCGCCACCGGCTTCGTGGCGGACAGGTACTGCGCCTTGACCCAGCGGGACTTGCCGTCGCTGACGACCTCGGCCCAGATGCCGTCGACCTTGCCGGAGACCGAGACCTTGGTGCCCTTCGGCAGCACGTCCAGCAGGACGCCGGTCAGCGGGAGCGACCAGAGGTTCACGTCGGTGGTGGTGTACTTCGAGCCGATCACCTTCGGCGGCTCGGCGGTGCGGGTCTTCGTCGGCGACGGCTTGGGGATCGGCGCCTGCTTCTTCAGGTGCTTCGCCGTCGGGGCCGCCTTCGGCTTCGGAGCCGGAGTGGACGGCGTGACGTCCAGCGGGGGACGGAGAGCGTCCCGACTGGTGGCCGCGTCGCGCGCCAGCTGCAGGGACGAGCTGGCGATCGAGGTGTTCAGATGGACTTGCTGACCAGGGAGTGCGGCCGCCGAACCGGTAGCCACCAGGGCCACTGCTGCGCCGGGAATCGCCACTTTCACGATGCCGGGCCGGATCACCTTCGGGCGCGGTTGACGGTGCCGCGCCTGTCTATGCCGTCCTGCAGACACTTTCCAGAACCCAATCTGCCGAGACCAAAACGTTATCGACCGGAGGAGTCAAGCACAGATCCCGGCGGGGTTCGCAATCGACCCCCAGTTTTAACGCATTACGAACATCCGCCGCGGGCGCTGAGCGTGATCTGCCCGGTATCCGGATGTGATCGTGCTGAGATCAAACGCTTGGTCCACACAAGGCGTCGATCACGGCGCTTGTGAGTAACCCGGCGTACCGCTCCGGTGACCACCCGCGGACCAGCACCAGGAGCTCGTACAACTCGACCGAGATGTAGGTCCACAGCACATCGGCGACCTCGTCGAGGGTGATCCCGTCGCGCAGATCGCCCGTCTCGAGCAGATGGCGGCCGAGCATCGTCATCCCGGTCAGCCGCTCGTCCATCAGCGTCTGCCAGGTCTCGCGCAGGGTCTTGTCGCTGAGCCGGCCGTCCCGAATCACGATCTGCACCCGGGCGGACCGCTGCTGCCGGACGACCAGGCCGTCGACGTACAGCGCGATCTTCCGGCGTACGTCGGGCTCGGCCTGGATGGCGTGGGACTCGGGGCGCTCGGCCATCGGCACCGGCTCGTCGTCGCCGGCGATGACGAAGTCGAACACGGCCTTGGCCAGCACGGCCTTGGTGCCGAATCCCTTGTAGATGCTCTCGGCCGAGACGCCGGCCCGCTTCGCCACCGCACTGATCGTGGTCGCCTGGAAACCGTCCGTCTCGAAGAGATCGCGCGCCGCGATCACGACGTCACGGCGGCGATGCCGGGCACGCTCGCGCCGTCCGGTCGCGTCGTACTGCCTCTTGACTTCGGTCATTCCGGATCCCATGCTTTTGAGTACAGTCACACTGTATCGAATTATTGGGGGAAGCGATGAGTACCACAGCAGGCGTGTCGGCGAGTGAGCTCGCCGTCCGCGCCATCCGCATCATGGCCGACGGTGACCGGGCCGACTTCGACGCGCTGGTCCATCCGGACGCGGTCAACCGCGAGGACGACGTCGAGCCGCCGGAGTGCCGGGTCGGGGGACCCACCGGGTACTACGCGACCGCACTCTGGTTGCGGACCGCGTTCGAAGGGCTGGCCTACGAGATCCACCATGTAATTGCCGACGGCAACTTGGTGGCGATCAACTCGACCATGAGTGGGCGGCATGTCGCGCCGTTCGCGGTGTACACACCGGCGGGTGGGGTGGACACGGTGTTCCCGCCGACCGGGAAGACCTTCGCGATCACGCAGTCGCACTGGTTCCGGCTGGAGGACGGCATGGTCGTCGAGCACTGGGCCAACCGCGACGACCTCGGTCAGGCGAAGCAGCTCGGCTGGGTCCCGCCGACCCCGGCCTACCTGTTCCGGATGGCGCGAGCCAAGTCCCGGGTCAAGCGGGGTGGATAGCTGACGCCGGCCCAACACCATCGCGCGTGTGATCCAGGGCGCGGCGGGCTGGGCGGGTTGCTGGTTGACTGCGGGGGTGGACGAGCTCGGGTTCCGGGTCGAAGGCGGGGCGGTGGCCCGGCTGGTGATCGACCGCGTCGCGAAGCGGAACGCGTTGACGCGCGCGATGTGGGAGGTCCTGCCCGGTCTGCTCGCAGAGCTGGCCGCCGACGACGAGGTGAAGGTGCTGCTCGTCACCGGCGCCGGGCCGAGCTTCTCCGCCGGGGCCGACATCGGGGAGCTGATCTCCGGGACCGATCCGGCCGACCCGATGGCCGAACTGCGGGCGTTCAACCTGCGGGCACAGGCAGCCTTGCGGGAGTTCCCGAAGCCGACGATCGCCGTGGTGCGAGGGCACTGCATCGGCGGCGGGCTGGAGCTCGCGGTGAACTGCGACTTCCGGTTCGCGGCCCGGGACGCGACGTTCGGGGTGACGCCGGCCCGGATCGGGGTCGTCTATCCGCCGGACGCGATCAAGGTGCTGCTCGACCTGGTTGGCCCCGCGACGACGAAGTACCTGCTGTTCAGTGGCGAACTGCTCAGCGCGGACGAGGCTGAGCTGAAGGGCTTGGTGGATCGCGTCGCCGACGATCCGTTGGCGGCGGCCGGGGCGTTCGCCGCCGCGATGGTGTCGCGCTCGCAGCTGACCGTCCGCTCGGCCAAGGAGACGGTCAACGCGCTGCTGGCCGGAACTGATGCGGACGCGCGGGCGCTGCGGCGCTACCGGGAGACGATCGCCAGTGGCGAGCTCGCGGAGGGCATCGCGGCCTTCACCGAGAAGCGCTCACCCGACTTCCCGTGGCGTGGCAGCTCAGGCTGAGATCAGAGTGCCGCGCAGCTCCACCCGGTCGCCGACCGCGGCGGAGACCCGGGCCGCGATCGCCTCGGCCTGGGCGTCGTCGGCGACGTCGACCATGAAGAAGCCGGCGAGCTGCTCCTTGGTCTCGCCGAACGGGCCGTCGGTGACCACCTGGACACCGTCGCGGATCTGCACGATCCGGCCCTCCTCCGGTGGCTGCAGCCCCTCTGAACTGACCAGCTCGCCGCTGGCCGCGAGCTCGCTCTCGAGCTTGATCAGCCTGCCGAGACCGCGCTGGTCCTCGTCGGTCCAGGTGCGGTCGGTGCTCCGGAAGATCATCACGACGTATTTCATGGGATCACCGTAGCGACGTGGGCGGACAGAACCCCGCGAACCGAAGCGGTTCGCGGGGTTCTGCGGCTCGCGCCGGATCAGTACCAATGACGTCGTCCGCCGACGGCGCGGCCGGTGGATCCGAGCAGGAACAGCACGGCCCCGACGATGAGTAGGACGATGCCGATCGTCCACAGGATCGGGATACTCAGCAGGAACCCGAGAATCAACAGGATCAAACCGAGGATGAGCATGAAGCCTCCTTCTCAGGACCGCCGGGCGGAAGTGGCGGCCACCAACATCCGGTGCCCACTCCGGCGATACCGAACCTCCAACAAGTGTTTGATGTCAGGAGGTTGCCGGCTCTAGCTGCCCTTGCGTCGACTGCTTGCGGCTGACCAGCAGACCGCAGCCGGCGAGGCCCACGACGATGAAGCTCCAGACGGCCACGAAGGCGATCCGGTAGCCATGCGTCAGAGCGATCGGTGTGGTCCCGGTCGTGGCCGCAGTAGCGACGGCGGACAGTACTGCGACACCCACCGCACCGCCGATCTGGAAGCTGGCGTTCTGCAGGCCTGACGCGACCCCGGAGTCCTCACCGGCGACGTCGCTGAGGGAGGCGATGGCGCCGGCAACCGTTCCGGCACCCAGACCGGCGCCGAAGATCGTCAGACCCCAGAAGGCCAGCTCGAAGTAGCCGGAGTCCACGGTGAGCATGCACATCAGCGTCGTACCGACACCTGCGATCAGCAGTGAGACGAACCCGACCCGGCGGGGTCCGACGCGAGTGACCAGGTGCTGTCCGACCATCGACGCGACCACAGCGGCAGCCGCGAGTACGGCGGACATCAGGCCGTAGCGGATCGCGGAAACACCCAAGGCCAGCTGGGCGTACTGCGTGTAGATGTAGTTCAGCCCGAACGCCGCCAGGCCCCAGGCGATTGTCATCAGGTTGCCACCGACCAGGCTGCGTGAGCGGAAGATCCGCAGCGGTACCAGTGGTGCGGCGGACCGCTTCTCCACCAGCACGAACAGACCGAACAGCAGCGCGGACACCACGATCAACGCCACGGTCCGCCCGACGGACGACTCCGGTGCCTCGATGACGGCGTACACGAGGACGATGAGTGCGGCGGTCACACTGGCCGCGCCGGCTACGTCGAACCCACGCCGGCCCGGTCCGCGGCTGTCCATCAGCAGTACGGGAGCCAGTACGAGGACCAGCACGCACACCGGCACGTTGATGAAGAAGATCCACGCCCAGCCGAGGCCATCGGTCACGGGCCCTCCGATCAGGGATCCCGCCGTACCGCCGACGCCGCTGGTGGCGCCCCAGATCCCCAGCGCCTTGTTGCGGTCCGCCCCGGACGGGAACGTCGTCATCACGATCGACAACGCACTCGGCGCAAGTACGGCGGCCGCGGCGCCCTGCAGGCCACGCGCGAGGACCAGTGCGTCACCGCTCCAGGCGAACCCGCACAGCAGCGAGCACGCACCGAACAGCACCAGGCCGGTCATGAACACCCGCCGCCTGCCCAGCAGGTCGGAGATGCGTCCACCGAGCAGCAGCAGTCCGCCGAACATCAGCGCGTAGCCGCTCGGCACCCACTGCACACCGCCGCTCGAGAAGGTCAGCTCACGTTCGATCGACGGCACGGCGACCAGCACGATCGACGCGTCCAGAATGATCATGAACCCGGTCAGACACAGCAGCGCCAGCGCGAACCAGCGCTTCTTCTCGGTCACCATGTGAACATCTCCAGTACGGCGGGACGCTCCGGCTGAGCGTCACTCGGTGGAGACGTCGGGTCCGGCCGGACGACTTCGACATCCCGAATCTGTCGAAGTGGGTTCAGCTGTTACGACGTACCGGGTAACAGGGGGTCACAGCGGCCTCCGCGAGCGACAGGATGGTGCCCGTGAAGTACATGCTGCTGATCTACAGCAACCCGGAGAGCTGGGCGAGCCTGTCCGCCGAGCAGCGCGAGGGCCTGGGCCGCGCGCACGAGTCCCTGACCCGTGAGCTGAGCGAGCAGGGTCTGCTGGTCAGCGCTGCCGGGCTGGCCGACCCCATCACGAGCCGGACCGTGTCGGTGCGTGACGACACCACGACGACCACCGACGGACCGTACGCTGAGGCCAAGGAGCACCTCGCCGGGTTCTACCTGGTCGAGTGCGACAACATCGACCAGGCGATCGGCTACGCGGCCCGGATGCCGGACGCGAAGTACGTCGCGGTGGAGGTACGGCCGGTGATGGACGCGTCCGGGCTGGAGATGTGAGCGACTTCGAGCTGCTGCTGCGCGAGCAGGCGCCGCAGGTGCTGAGTGCCCTGGTCCGCCACTACGGCCACTTCGATCTGGCCGAAGAGGCCGTGCAGGAGGCGCTGCTCGCGGCCACGCAGCAGTGGCCGGACGACGGTGTGCCTGACAACCCGCGTGGCTGGCTGATCCGGGTCGGGTCACGCCGGCTGACCGATCTGCTGCGCAGTGAGTCGGCGAGGCGGCGCCGCGAGGAGAACGCGGCGCAGATGGCTGCGCCCGAGGAGTTCGTTGCCGCAGGCCCTGAGATCGACGATCCGGGTGGCCGGGACGACACACTGACGCTGCTGTTCCTGTGCTGCCATCCTGCGCTGTCCCCGGCGTCGCAGATCGCGCTGACACTGCGGGCGGTCGGCGGTCTGACCACTGCCCAGATCGCGGCCGCGTTCCTGGTGCCGGAGCCGACCATGGCGCAGCGGATCAGCCGGGCGAAGCGCAGTATCAAGCAGGCGGGCAGCACGTTCGAGATGCCGCCGGAGGCTGAGCGGGACGAGCGCATGGGCGCCGTACTGCATGTGCTCTACCTGATCTTCAACGAGGGCTACACCGCGTCGTCGGGTACGGCGTTGCACAGTGCCGAGCTCACCACGGAGGCGATCCGGCTGGTGCGCGGCGTACGCAAGCTGCTGCCCGACGACGGCGAGGTGGCGGGGCTGCTGGCACTCATGCTGCTGACGGACGCGCGCCGGCCCGCTCGGACGGGTGCGGACGGCGCACTGGTCCCGCTGGCCGAGCAGGACCGGTCGCTGTGGAACAAGGACACCATCGTCGAGGGTGAGTCGCTGGTGACCGATGCGCTGTCGCGCACGCAGCTGGGGCCGTACCAGGTGCAGGCCGCGATCGCAGCGGTGCACGACACGGCGGAGCGGGCCGAAGACACGGACTGGCGGCAGATCGTTGCGCTGTACGACGTACTGGAGCAGATGTCGGACAACCCGATGGTCAAGCTCAACCACGCCGTCGCGGTCGCCATGGCGGTCGGTCCGAAGGAGGGCCTCGCCGTACTCGAGCCACTGGAGTCCGATGACCGCCTGACCGACAACCACCGGCTGGAGGCGGTCCGCGCCCACCTGCAGGAGATGTCAGGCGACCTGGCCGGCGCCCGGGAGAGCTATCTGCACGCGGCCCGCCGTACGACGAGTGTCCCGGAACGCAACTACCTCCAGTCCAAGGCGGACCGCCTGATCTGACTCGCGATGCCCCCGGACATGTGTCAGGTTTGGAGCTGTGGATCTCACCAGGGCCTCCCTCCTCCGGGAGATGCTGACCGGCACCGAGCTCGGCACCCGGACGACGGAGTTCGCGCACTCGCTGCGCAGGTTCACCACCCGGAACGGCGGTCTGATGCTGTTCGGGCCGGCCGACGACGAGCCGTGGCACCTGACGGCGCACCTGGACGACGAACTGCACCGGGCCGGCGTCGAGGACATCCGGCCGGCCCTGGTCCGCTGGGCACCACCGCCGGACGCACCGCCACACCTGGCGATCGGGCTGGACCGTCTGCGTGACACCGGACGGGGCGAGTCCCTCCTGGTGGTGGCGGAGGAGGACCCCGCTGACACGTTGCTGGAACGCATCAGCGACGTACGGCGGCGTGGTACGACGATCTTCAGCATCGGCAACGGTGACAAGGAGCTGACGTCACTCAGCCACGAGACGCTCGTACCGGAGTTGCTGGTGCCGGACGGGTTCGGCTGGACGAGCCGTCCGATCGAGCTCGACCATGACGAACCGCAGAGCGGCGTACCGCTCACCGACACCGAACCGCAGACCACGGAAGGGTTCGAGATGGCGCAGCACTTGGTCAGTCTGGCCGCGGCCGACCAGGACGCCGGCCAGCCGGGCTGGCGCCGCCGTCTCCGTGCCGCCATCGAACGCCTCGGCGGCGAACCGGCCTAGGCCTCCCCGTAGAGCACGGCCAGCCGGGGCAGATGGGTCTCCAGGTCGTCCTCGTCGTCGAAGTCGATCTCCTTGCCGGCGGGCAGGTCCGGCGTATCCGGTGCCTCCGCCTCGACAGCCTTCCAGTACGCCGCCTCGTCGCCGGTCATGTTCTTGTAGGCGTGACTGCCGACGTACAGCATCGCCTCGCCGTCGAACCCCTCGAAGCCCTCCGGCCGATCCTCGTCGACCACGTCCGCGAGCGAGTCCGGCTCTGCCAGCGCGCCCTCCCACACCTCCCGTCCCTGCGCGATCAGCCAGCCCCGGAACGAGTCGAACCCGTCCTCGGAGGCCCCCGAGTTGATCAGGTACGCCGCCGCCCACAGGTCCCACCGGTACGACTCGACCTGCAACCGCGCGAGTTCGACCCCGAACCCCGCGATCCCGTCGGCCTCGAGCCCACCGAGCACCTTGACCAGCGCGTCCGCAACCCCGTCCGGATCCGCGACGGTGTCATCCACCGCACCCCGCGCATCCTCGACCAGTCCCCAGAAACCATCCCTGTCCACCCCCACAGCCTCTCACCGCTCCCACCCTGAACGGGAGCGTTGATCCGGTGTGATTTACCAAACGTCGTCCAGAGCGGAGTGGTGGGTGGGGGTGAGGTTGAGGGTGGTGCTGTGGAGGGCGGTGGTCAGGTGGGCGGGGGTGGAGATGCCGACGATGGGGGTGATGGCCGGGGTGCCGGCGGTGAGGTAGGCGAGGACCACCTGGCTGCGGGTGGCGTCGAGTTCGGTGGCGATGTCGGTGAGGACCTGGAGGCGGCGGGTGGTGCCGGGGTGGTCGAAGGCCTCGGGGATGGGGCGGTCGGGGCGGTTCTCGTAGGCGCCGGACATGAGCGGGCTGTAGGCGAACAGTTGCTGCTCGGGGTTCTGTACGGCGTAGTCGAGGACCTCGTCGGTGATCCAGCCGAAGCGGTGGTCGTGGGTGTGGTCGCGGACGAACGGGCGCGGCTGCAGGTACGAGTACCGCAGTTGCAGAGCGGTCGGGCCCATCACGCCCAGTTGCAGCGCGAGGTCACGCATCCGCTCGACCCGCCACAGTGCGTAGTTCGACAGACCCAATCGGCCGATCGTGCCGGCGGCGGCGTGCTTCCCGAAGGCTGCGACCGTTTCCTCGAGCGAAGTGTCCCGGTCGTCGCGGTGTGCCCAGTAGAGGTCGATGTGGTCGACGCCGAGCCGACGCAGTGAGCCTTCGAGCCCCGCGTCGACCGCCTTGGCACTGAGGCCCTCCGAGTGCTCGGGATAGCTGCCGGGCCAGAGCGGCTCGCAGCCGACCTTGGTCGCCAGCCTCACCCGGTCCCGCACACCCGGCCGGCTCGCGAACCACCGGCCGAGCAGCTCCTCACTCTGTCCACCACGGCCGCTCGGGTCCTGCCAGAACGCGTAGCAGTTCGCCGTGTCGATCCACTCCCCGCCACCATCGACGTACGCGTCCAGGAGCGCGAACGACTCCTTCTCCCCGATCCGCGTCCCGTACTCCATGGCTCCCAGCGCGATGTTCATCATGGCGCCGATGCTTCATCCTGGCGCGCGCTCCAGGTCAAGCAAACCGGTGGAGGCGCACGAATCCGGCCGGTAGCTGCGGACAGGTCTAGGCGGGAGTGAGGCTGACCAGGAGACCGTCACCGCTTGGGAGTGTCAATCCCTTGTCGTTGATGGTGACCAGACTCGTCTCGCCGGTCCACTCGTCGCACAGGACGTAGTCCCCCTCGAACCCATCGAGCGCTACCCGCACCTCGCTCGGCGCAGCGGGCAGGCTGATCGCGAGCAATACCCGTCCGTCCTCGGTCGTGGCCTGGACGGCGTCGTACCCATCGACGTCGACGATGGGTCGGCGGACGGTTGCCGTACGCAACGGACCGCGCCAGCGCTTGAACACCGCGGCCGCCTGAGCCATCGTCTCGCGTGTCTCGACGCTCCAGGTCTCGGGATCGTCCATCAGCACCCAGGGCCCACCGATCACGTACGGCGCGATCCGCGCCCGCGGGGAGAGCTTGTCGGCACCCATGTACGCGCTCTGCCAGTCCAGCGGCAGGTATCGACCGAGGCCGACCTTGGCCAGACTGTTCCAGTGCGTACGGCAGTGGTCCTCGGTGATCGTGGTGTGATGGCTGCGCACCATCGCCAGGTCCAGCGGACGTACGCCGTTCCAGCAGTTCTCCAGCACCAGGTGGGGAAACTCGGTGCGCAGGGTGCGCAGGACGTGGTGCCACGCACGCTCGGCGGCATGTTCGCCGGCGCCCGGATCGTGGGTGTGGTCGTCGCGATCGCAGCGGGCGATGGATTCGAAGTCGTGCAGAAACCAGGTCAGCCCGAACTCGTCGACCATCCGCCGGAGTTCATCGAGGATCCAGTCCCGAGCCGGATCATGCCCGAGGCAGAGCGCATGGTTGCCGAAGCTCAGCTTCGGCGTCATGCCTCGCCAGCTTGCCAGCCAGTCCGGATGCTCCTGGGCGACCGGTGACTCCGGATCGGCGTTCCCGAAGCCACACCAGACACCGAAGCCCATGCCGCGTGAGCGAGCCTCGTCCGACAGCCACCGCATGCCGGAGGAGAAGCGGTCGTTGGCGTGCCAGTCGCCGACCGAGCGTTCCCAGCCTTTGTCCACCACGAAGACCTCGGCACCGATCTCGGCGGTCGCGTCCATCATCCCGATGATCCGCTCGGTGGACGTGTTCTCCTGAACACCCCACGAATTCGCGACCACACAAGGGAACGCCGGGTCACCAGGCATCCCGCTCAGGTCGGGTGCCGTCACGACCTCGTCGATCACCAGCGACCGCAATGCCGCCGCGCCCGCATCCAGACCGCCCGGCACCACAGCCACCCATCCCACCGGTCCCTCCCAGTCCTCCGAGTCGGCCGGATGGAAACTGTCCGACGGCAGCTTGCTGGTGATCCGCGTCCGGCCGTCCTGAACCGTCACCTCGATGGTGAGCGAACCGCTGTACTCCCACGCCAGTACGGCGCACTGCCCGGCGAGCTCCACCAGAGTCCACGCAGCCGCATCCTGGTGATCCTCGTCCGGCCCCGGCGCGGCACCTTCCAGATAGCGATGCCCGTCCTTGATGTCAGGAAAGAGCATCGGCTCACCGTTGCGATGGGCAACGGCATCGGCCGTCCCGTACGGTCCGGCGTGCAGGCAGATGAGATCACCCTCGACCAGCCTCCTGGTCGGCGTGACCACACCTCGATCAGCGGCGTCCCAGCTGAAGGGGTGCAACCACTCCACGACCGCCTCGTCCGCCTCGAGCTCGATCTCAGCCAGGGGTGCGGACCGGGTCAGCGTCGTCGCGAGTCGAAGGAACGGACCGATGTGGTCCTCCACAGTGGCATGCGCTATTCCGAAGTCAGTCATCGTGGCCATCTCTCCTCAGCGAGCATCTAGGGTTGGGGCCGTGGACAACGGTGTGGTGGTGACCGGAGCGGCCAACGGCATCGGTGCGGCGATCGCCCGCCTGCTGGTTGAACGCCGGTGGACAGTGATCGGGCTGGATCGTGACGAACCCCGGCTGCAGAGCCTGCGCGACGAGCTGGGCGGCAAGTTCGTCGGCGTCACCGGCGACGTCACCCGCCGCGCGGACCACGAGCGAGCCCGGCAGGTCGCCACCGAGAACGCCCGGCTGACCGGCTGGGTCAACAACGCCGGGATCGAGCGACCGACGACGGCCCGGGCACTGGACGAGGACGACCTGCAGGCCATCGTCCAGGTCAACCTGATCGGGACCATGCTGGGCTGCGCCGTCGCCACCGAGGCGCTGCGCGGCGCCGGCGGCGCGATCGTCAACATGTCGAGCATCCACTCGCTGGCCGGATTCCCCGAGTCGTTCGTGTACGCCGCGACGAAGGGCGGCATCGACGCGATGACGCGCCAACTCGCGGTGGAGGAGGCGGCCCAGGGCATCCGGTGCAACGCGGTCCGTCCGGGCGCGGTGATGACACCGCTGACCCAGTCGTTCCTCGATGCGTCCGACGATCCCGATGCCCTGCTCGCGGAGTACGCCGACCTGCACCCGATCCGCCGCCTGATCGAACCGGTGGAGATTGCCCGGGTGGTCGCGTTCCTGCTGTCGGACGAGGCGTCGTTCGTCAACGGCGAGTCGATCACCGTGGACGGCGGCGCCACCGCCCGCTGCTATCCCTACCCGACCTGACGACCTCATTCGGCACGGCTTAGCAGCCACAGGATCGAGGTCCCGGCGGTCGGCATCAACCCGGCCTCGGCAAGGTCCTTCCCGGTACGCCGCTCCGCCCGCTGCAGCTCCCCGTCGGCGAGCACGTCAACGGCGTACGTCGCCATCGGGTCGAGTCCAACCGGCCGGACCGGCTCCCAGTCCCCGGTCGGGTGCAGCCGGAAGCCGGCCACGAGATGACGGTCGTCCGCAGTCAGCTGGTAAGCGGGCTGACGCCAGCCCTTCTCCTCGCGCAACGGTTGCTCGGTCAGCGGAATCAGCACGCCCGTCTCGACCAATGGCCTGATCGCCGACCGATAGCTGTCCACGTGATCCCGAAGCCGCCGCAACAGGTCCGGCCGCATCTCGGTGAGCCGCACCGACACACCGAACCGATGCAGCAACGCCGCCCGCATCTTGGTGTCGAACTGGGCCGGCGTGATCAACGTGCCGGAGTAGTCGACCTTCTGGAACCGATGCTCGCCGCGCCACTCACTCTGCGGCCAGTGCAGCAGTTGGCGAGGCGGCAGCAGCTGAGCCGCACCCCACAGGCACGTGAGGTGGTGCTCGGTCCAGTCCGGGTCGGAGAGGAACAACGCGTCGACATGCGCGGCCAGCCCGGCGTCGATCCGCAGCCCGCCGGACGAACACGCTTCCAGCACAGTCTCCGGATAGGCCGCACGCAACCGATCCAGTACGTCGTACAGGCCGAGGTAATGGCGTAGTAGTCCATCCTCCGAGCCGTGGCCGTGGTCGTCGCGGGTGCAGCCGGCTCCTGGATCGAGGTTGAAGTCCCACTTGATCCAGCGGGCGTGGGTGGTCTCGATCAGCCCGGACACGCTGGCGAAGACGTGTTCCTGCCCGGCCGGGGAGCCGAGGCAGACGTAGCCAAGGCTGGAACCTGCCTTGTCCGTGGCGACCAACTCGGGCCGCTCGGCGGCAATGGACGCGCGGGCGCCGATCGCTTCGGCCTCGATCCAGATGCCGAACTCGATGCCCAGGGCACGGGTCTGATCGGCGAGCCAGGCCAGTCCGTGCGGGAAGCGTGCGGCGTTGACCCGGTGCCAGTCGCCGCGTTCGGCGAACCACTGGCTGTCCGCCTCCGGGCGGCCGAACCAGCCGGCGTCCAGCAGCGCGACCTCGAGTCCCAGATCCGCGGCGACGGCCGCGTTCGCGAGGAAGACGTCCTCGGAGATCTCGGCGTCCTCGTACGGCCACCAGTGGTTCCACTCGGTCAGCAGTGGCGGACCGGCCGGGACCTGCTCGGACAGGTGCCGCGCCAGGGCTGCGGCAGCGGAGGCACGCGTCTCGCCCCACGCGATGCTGACCTCCGGCAGGGTGAACGTCTCACCGTCGGCAAGGATGATCCGCTGCCCGTCGGGGTGCAGCGCGACATCGATCCGTACGCCGTCGTCGACCGGTGTGCTGGCGATTCGCCAGTTCCCGCTCCAATGCAGCGTCACGACGTACACACCGGCTTCGGTCTCGACCGCCAGCCACGGTACGGCGCCCTGCGTGGAACGACCCGTGGTCACCTCGAGCTCCGCCGACTCGTCCACCGGCAGGGTCACTGGCTGGTACTCGAGTCCCCAACCGCTGGTGAAGCCGTCGATCGACGTTGCCCGGGGCAACACAACGGAGCCGACCTGTGGATCCCACTGACCAGCCTGGGTGACGGTCACCGCGTAGGTCGCCGCAGCGGCGGACTGCCGGACCAGTCCGGCCTCGGCTCCGGGCAGTGCGGGGATGAGTTCCGGCGTCTCGATCACGATCACGTCCCTGGGTTGCTGGGTTGGAGTACGACCTTGCCGGCCGGATGGCCCTTGATCAGTTGCTCGTACCAGTGCTGTCCGTCGGCCAGACCCGCGTGCACCACCTCGCCGCGGAACACCAACTCGCCGCGTCCGAGCATCTCGACCGCCTGGCCGAACTCGTCCGGCCGGTACGCGAAGCTGGTGGTGCAGGCGACCTCGCGGCGGATCAGGTCCCGCAGCGGCAGCACGCCGTCGGCGGAGTGCAGCCCGACGAAGCAGACGTCTCCACCCGGCCGTGCGGCGAGCGTCGCCGAGGTTCGGGTGTCGGCGCTGCCGACCGCGTCGAACACCGCGTCCGCGCCCAGTCCGCGGGTGAGCTCCTTGAGCTGCCGGACGAGGGCGTCCGGGTCGTCGCTGAGCCGTGTGGCTCCACTGGCTTCGGCCGCGGCGACCCGTCCTTCGACCCGCTCGGTGAAGAACAGTTGCTCGACGCCCCGAAACCGCAGTACCTCCAGCAGGAGCAGGCCGATCGGACCGGCACCGATGACGAGGGCGGACCCGCCGGCCGAGATCCGGGTACGCCCGACCGCCCGCAGCGCACACGCCGTGGGCTCGGCGAACACACTGGAGCTCGGGTCGGGCAGATGATCGACCCGGTGCACCGCGTTCGCCGGTACGACGATCAGCCCCGCGTTGCTGCCGTGGACGTGGCCGCCGAGCAGCTTGCGTTGCGGGCAGACGTTCTCGTGCCCGGCCACGCAGATCGGGCAGAGCCCGCACGACCGCAGCGGATTGGCGGTGACCGACGTACCCGGTGGCAGTTGCTGCTCCGCCGGTACGTCAGGCCCGTACGCGTCGACCACGCCGACGAACTCGTGCCCGAACACCAGCCCGGGCTTGCGCAGGCCGTCAGTGCCGAGGAACCCACCGAGCTCCGATCCGCAGATCCCCGACTCCGTGACGGCGATGCGGACCTCGCCCGGGCCGGGGACCGGGTCGTCGAGGGTGACCAGGTCGAAGTGCCCGACATCGCTGAGAACCAGCGCCTCCATAACGCTCCTCAGCCGAGCAACTTGGTGGCGGCATCCTGCATCTTCTGTGCGGCGTCCTCCGGGGTCAGCTTGTTGTTGAGCAACTGCTCGAAGTTCTTGCCGTAGACCTCGTTGAAGATCTGCTGCATGTTGGCGGTGTAGATGTCGCCGATGCGCGCGTTCGACAGGTCCTTCATCGCCGCCTCGAAGCCTTCCGGCATCCCCTTCAGCATGTCCTGGGACTCCCGGGCCGCGTTCTGCAACGGGATCCAGTCGTGGTCCTTGGCCATCTGCGGCTGGAACTTGGTCGCGCTCCAGGTCGCGAAGGCCTGCGCCGCCGACAGCGCGGCCGACTGCCGCGGGATCACCCACCCGCCGAGCCAGTACGGCGCGATGCTGTTGCCCTGGTACTTCGGCAACGGGGCCATCGCCCACTTGTCCTTCATCTGCTGGAACGACGAGATGTTCCAGGTGCCGTCGGCGATCATCGAGTACGCGCCGGAGGCGAAACCGCCGTTGTTCTGCGCGACCCCGGCCCGCTCGTCCGGCCGCGGCGCGATGTGCTTGGACCACATCATGTCCTGGACGAAACGCATCGACTCGACCACCTTCGGGTCGGTCATCTGGAACTTGGTCGGTTCCAGCGCCTTGTCGACGAACGACGAGCCGGCTGCCCACGACAGCGACTGGATGCCCCACCAGATGCCCAGCGAACCGATGTCGAGGCCCCACCGGGTGACCTTGCTGCCGGTCGATTTCTGCAGCTTGGGTGCGGTCTCGACCACCTTGTCCCAGGTCCAGGTCGCGTCCGGGTAGTCCAGCCCGGCGGCGTCGAAGTGGGACTTGTTGTAGAACATCGCCATCGACTGGATGTTCTCCGGCACGCAGAACAGGTTCTTGCCGTCGAACTTCCACGGGTCGTACAGCTTGGTCGGGTAGGCGTTCGGGTCGACCATCGGGGTGGTGTCGATCACGGGCTGCTCGTTGAAGACCAGGTTCTTCTTGTAGTGGGCGTACGCCTGGACGTCCCAGTAGTAGATGTCGAACGGCTTCTTCGCGGCGTACTGCAACTGCACCTTCTGCCAGTACTGGTCGTACGGCAGGAAGTTGATCTTCGCGGTGTACTTGCCGGCGTACTCCTTGTTGAACAGCGCGACCCGCTTGCGGAAGTTCGCGTCGATGGTCGGGCCGTTGGTCCAGGCGTAGATCTCCAGGTTGGTCTTTCCGACCAGGGCGGTTCCGGTGGGCGCCGGCGCGGCGGCCGATCCGCCACTGCTGTTGCCGGAGCAACCGACCAGACCTGCTGCTCCGGCGGCGGTCAGACCGCCGAGCAGGACCCGGCGGCTCACGGTGTTGTTCGACATGGATCGTCTCCTTCGACGTGACGGTCGGGCTACTTGTTCACGCCGCTGACGGCGATGCCCCGGATGAAGTAGCGCTGGGCCAGCAGGAAGACCAGGATCGACGGGAGCGCGGCGATGGTGGTCGCGGCCATGGTGAGGTGCATCTGCGGCCCGATCCGGGGCGAACCGCTGAAGTAGGACAGGGCGACGGCGATCGTGTACTTCGACTCGTCCGACAGGTAGATCACCGGGCCGAAGAAGTCGTTGTACGAGGCAATGAAGGTGAAGACGGTGACGGTGGCGATCACCGGCCAGCTCAGCGGCAGGAAGATCGTCCACCAGATCCGCAGGTAGCCGGCGCCGTCGATCCGGGCCGCCTCCTCCAGTTCGCGCGGGATACCCATGAAGAACTGCCGGAACAGGAAGATGAAGAACGCCGAGCCGAAGAAGGCCGGCAGGATCAGCGGCTTGAAGGTGTTCAGCCAGCCGAGGTGGTTGAACACGATGTACGTCGGCACCAGGGTGACCGTGGTCGGCAGCATCAGCGTCGCCATCAGCACCAGGAAGATCGTGTTCCGGCCGGGAGCCTGGAGCCGGGCGAACCCGTAGGCGCTGAACGAGCAGCTGAGCAGCGTGCCCAGTACCACCAGGCCGACGATCGTCGCGGTGTTCAGGATGTAGCGCTGGAACGGCACCAGCTGGAACACCTCGGCGTAGTTGTGCCACTGCGGGGTGAACTTCCAGATCGGCGGCGTGACGAACACCTGGGTCGGTGCCTTGAGTGAGGTGAGCACCATCCAGACCACCGGCATCAGCACCGCGAAACAGCCGACGGACAAGACGATCAGCCGGATCCAGGTCCCGAGCGGCAGGCCCTTGCGATTCGTCATCGGTCGTCCTCCGTCTCGGTGTGGACCCACATCGGCATCGAGCGGAAGACCAGGAGGGTGAGCACCATGATGATCGCGAAGGCGACCCAGGCGATCGCGGAGGCGTAGCCCATCTTCAAGTACTGGAAGGCGTTCTGGTACAGGTACACCGACAGCAGCAGGGTCGAGTTGTTCGGCCCGCCCTGGGTCAGCACGAAGGGCTCGGCGAACACCTGCAGGCTGTTGATGATGCCCATGATCAGGTTGAAGAGCGTGACCGAGGACAGCATCGGTACGGTCACGTGCAGGTGCTGGCGGAACGTCGTGGCACCGTCCACCTTCGCCGCCTCGTAGAGCTCCTTCGGCACGCCCTGCAGGCCGGCCAGATAAATCAGCATGGTGCCGCCGAATCCCCACAGGCTCATGAAGATCAGCGCGCGCAACGCCCACTGCTCGTCGGTCAGCCAGGACGGACCGTCGATGCCGACCTTGGCCAGCGCGGCGTTGATCAGGCCGTACTCGCCGTTGAACATCCACTTCCACACCATCGCGACGGCGACGCCGCTGATCACGCTCGGCAGGTAGTAGGCGGAGCGGAAGAACTTCAGCGCCGGCAGCTTGGAGTTGAGCAGGATGGCCAGCACGAGCGCGAGGATCATCGTGGCCGGAACACTGACCACGCCGTAGATCAGCGTCACGCTCAGGGACTTGCGGAAGATCGGATCGGCGAACAGGGCGCTGTAGTTGTCCGCACCCGTCCACACCGGGTTCGTCAGCATGTCGTACGACGTGAAGCTCAAGCCGAGCGAGGCGAGCATCGGCCCGATCGAGAACAGCAGCAGGCCGAGAACGGCGGGCGCGATGAAGACGTAGCACCACAACGCCTGGCGCCGGGTCATGGTCAGGCCGCGGCGGGGCGGAGTACTCGCCACCGGTTCCTCGGCCGCCGGGCGGACTGCAAGACGTTGTGCCATAACTCCCTCGTTCCAATTATCGGAACGCTGTTCCTATCAGCGGGACCTGTTGGCATAGTAGGAGCAAAGATGAGGGCGGAGTCAACCGTTTGGACGAAAGCAGGGGGCTGATGGGAACAGAGGGGAAGCGTGCCGAAGAGGCGAGCGCCCTGACCGGTTCGGCGCGCGTCCTGGCGGTGCTGCGTCACCTGGCGGAGCACCCTGCCGGGACCCGGCTGGGTGAGGTGGCAGCGGCTCTCGACGCGCCGAAGTCCAGCGCTCATCGTGCCCTCGGCGCGCTGGTGCAGTCGGGATTCGCCCGGCAGGACGCCCAGGGGGTCTACCATCTCGGCTTCGACCTGCTCCGGCTCGTCTTCGGGTACCACGAGGCGCGGGCGCCGAGTCTCACGGTGGGCCCGCTGCTGCGCCGGCTCGCGGACGAGACCGGCGAGACGACCCACTACGGAGTCCTTGTCGACGGCAACATCGTCTACCAGGCGAAGGTGTCGCCCAGCCGGCAGACGTTCCAGATGAGCTCGGTGATCGGCGGCTCGAATCCGGCGTACCGCACGGGTCTCGGCAAGGCGCTGCTGATGCACGAGCTCACCGACCGGACGGAGGTCGATCAGTACGTCGCCGAGTACGGACCGCTCGAGGCCCGGACGCCGCACACGCTGCGTACGCCGGATGCGTTGCACGACGCCCTCGCGGAGGGCCGCAGCAACGGCTACATGCTCGACATGCAGGAGAACGACCTCGGCATCGTCTGCATCGCGCTGCCATTGTTCCTGGACTCGCCGACCCGCCCGACCGGCGCGATCAGCATCAGCGCGGTGGTCAGTCGGACGACACCGCAAGACCTCGTCAGCTGGCTGCCCCGGATCCGCGAGATCGTCACCGAGGAGCTCGGCGGCGCGGTCCTGCAGGCTCCCGAGCCCTTCACCGGAGGCTGAATGTCCACCACAGCAACGAATCTGACCATCACCGACGTCGAGGCCGTCCATCTGCGGCTGTCCGCGGTGGATGCGGACCGCTGCGACGGGACGCAGGACACCCTGCTGATCTTCGTCACGGCCAGCGACGGCTCTGTGGGGGTCGGCGAAGTCGACTCGGCACCGCTGGTCGCGAAGGCGGTCGTCGAGGCCGAGCCGTCGCACCTGATCGCCCGAGGTCTGCGCTCGATCCTGCTCGGTCGCAACCCGCTCGACATCGAGGTTGCCTGGCACGCGATGGTGGAGGGCAGTCGCTACTTCTCCGGTGGCGCGACGATGCACGCGATCAGCGGAGTCGACATCGCGCTGTGGGACCTGGCCGGCAAGATTCTCGGAGTGCCGGTGGCGCGGTTGCTCGGTGGAGCGCGCAGTGACCGGCTCACGGCGTACGCGAGTCTGGTCATGCCGGACACGCCTCTGCTGGCCGCGAAGGCCGCGGCGGACCATGCCGAGCAGGGATATCGGGCGATGAAGTTCGGTTGGGGACCGATCGGGCAGGACCGGGACTTCAACGAGGAACTGGTCAAGGAGATCCGGCGCGCCGTGGGCGACGACATCGACGTGATGATCGACGCGGGCCAGGTCTGGGACACCAAGACCGCCCTGCGGATGGCCGCGATGTACGAGGACTACGGCATCGCCTGGCTCGAGGAACCCGTTGCCCCCGACAACATCACGGGCTACCGCGAGCTCTCCCGCCGTACGTCGCTCACGATCGCGGGAGGCGAGCAGGAGAGCAGCCATGCCGCCTTCGAGACCTTGATCGACGAGGGTGAGCTCGATCTGATCCAGCCGGACCTGGCCCGGTGCGGTGGTCTGACCGCCGGCCGCCGGCTGGCCTGGCTGGCGCACACGCGGCACCGGCGGTTGGTGCCGCACGCCTTCAAGAGCGGCGTGCTGGTCGCGGCCTCGACCCACTTCGCGGCCTCGATCCCGAACGGCGGACTGATCGAGCACACCGTGTCGACCTCGCCGATCGCACGCGACCTGGTCCGGCGCGAGATCGCGTTCGCCGACGGCACTGTCAAGGTTCCGCTCGACCAACCAGGGCTAGGGGTTGAGGTGGATGCCGACGTGATGGAGCAGCTTCGTGTCGACTAGTCCACGCCTGTCGACCGAGTGGTCGCTGGCCGGCCAGCAAGCAGTGATCCTGGAGAACTCGGAGACCAGAGTCGTCGTCCTCCCCGGACTCGGCGGCAAGGTCATGAGCATCGTCGACAAGCGCGTTGACGCCGAACTGCTGTGGCGCAACGACCGCGTCCCGGTCCGGCCCGCCGCCTTCGGGTCCGGGTACGACGACCAGTTCCTCGGCGGCTGGGACGAGTTGTACCCGAACGACGAGCCGGAGGAGCTGGCGAGCGAACCGGTCCCGGATCACGGCGAGTTGTGGGCCGTGCCGTGGCACTGGAGCACTGGTTCGGACCCCGGTCAGGTGTGGCTCGAGCTGACGGTCCGCGGTGCCGTGACGGGGACCGAGGTGACGAAGCGGCTGACGGTCGGCGCCGGTCCGGACCTGATGGTCGACTATCGGATTGCGAACACCGGCCGGATCGATCAGCCGTTCCTGTGGAAGTCCCATGTGGCCGTCGAGCTGCGTCCGGACACGGTGATCGACCTCGCGGCCGGCGACGTACTGATGCACGAGTTCGGTGATCCGCGGGTCCGGCCGGAAGGCGACAGCTTCACCTGGCCGTGGGCTTCGGGCCACGATCTCCGCACTCTTCCCGACACGACGAGCCGCGGCGTCTCGGAGTTCCTCATCGCTACCACGCTCGAACAGGGCGAGTGCGGAGTGCGGCATCCCGCCGCCGGCACCGGCCTCCGGCTGTCCTGGGACCGCGCCGACCTACCGTCGTGCTGGCTCTTCGCCTCGTACGGCGGAGGCTGGCGCGGCCTCGATGTCCTCGTCCTGGAGCCCTGCACCGGCTACCCCCTGTCCGTCAACGACGGCGTCGCGGCCGGCACCCATCAGATCCTCCCGGCCGGCGCCACCAGGTCCTGGCAACTGACGGCCCACCTGTTCCGCTGACTCAGAGGTCGTGCGCGAACTGGCGCAGGACCGGGGCGAGGACAGGCGGCTCGGCGTTGTGGTTCTCGCCGGTGACCGGGAGCAGGCGCGCGGTCGGCAGGTGCTTGGCGACGGCCTCGGCGCCGGTGATCAGCCAGGGCGCGGTGGCGTCGCCGTGCAGGACCAGGACCGGGACGTCGACCGCGGCCCACCGCTCGGCCGGCAGCGGGTTGCCGGACATGGTCGTGCCCATGATGCGTCCGTCGTACGAGATGGTGTGGGCGATCTCCTCGACGGGGGCCCAGTACGGGCTCTGCCGGACGCCCGCAACGAACTCGGGCGGCATGTTGGCGGCGGCCGTCATGAACAGCTCCGCCGCAGCACCGCGGTCCCCGGCCGCGACGTACGCCTCGAGCTGCTCGACGTAGTCGGACGGCAGCGGCGGACGGCCGTCGTCGACCACCACGGGCGGCTCGAACAGGGCCAGCGCCGTGATCGGCAGCCCGGCGGCAGCGGCGTCCAGCGCCAGCAGTGAGCCGGACGACCAGCCGAACACGATCGCCGGCTGCCCGGCGTCCTCGATCAGCGCGGCGAGATCCTCGATCTCGCGCTGGATCGCGTACGGCTTGGTGTCGGTGCTCTCGCCGCGCCCGCGCCGGTCGTAGGCGTAGACCCGGAACTCGTCGCTCAGCAGCTTCGCGACCTCGGCGTTCGACGGGTTGACCGCGCGGTGCGCGGTGGCGCCGTCGATCATGATCAGCGGCTGCCCGGATCCCCAGGCCTCGAAGGCGATCGTCGTTCCGTCGGCGGACCTCACTGTGCTCATCGTCCTACTCCTTCTGGTGTCGTTGGGAACTAGACCGTACAGTACTCAGAGAAGAACTGGACTGTCTAGTATGATTTTCGGGAAGACTCGAGGAGGTCCGCGTGGAGTACCGACAACGCGCTGCCGTCTGGCAGCCCGGACAGGCCGTCGAGATCGAGGGCGAGGGCCGGACGCCGCGGAAACGCCGGGCGATCCTGGCCGCGGCGACCGAGGTCTTCCTGCAGCACGGCTATCTCGGCGCGAGCATGGACGAGGTCGCCGCGAAGGCGGGGGTGTCCAAGCAGACCGTCTACAAGCAGTTCGAGAACAAGGAGCGCCTGTTCGCCGAGATCGTCCTCGGCACCAGCGATCAGCTGATGGACGGCCTGGTCCAGGCGTACGCCGACACGCTCGAGGGAGCCACCGACGCGCGCGAAGCCCTTCGGGCGATGGCTCGCCGGCTCCTGGACAGCCTCACCGCTGGGAGCGTGCTCCAGTTGCGCCGGCTCGTCATCGCCGAGGCCGACCGATTCCCGGAGGTCTGCGGGGCCTGGTTCAACACCGGTTTCGAGCGATCGCTGGAGGCGTTGGGCGAAGCGCTCACCCGGTTGACCGAGCGCGGTCTGTTGCGTGAGCTCGACGACCCGACGCTGGCGGCGTACCAATTCGCCGGACTGGTGATGTACAAGCCGATGAACCGGGCGATGTTCGCCGGCACCCATGCGGGACCGGTCGCCGGTGAGCTCGACCAGCTCGCCGATCAGGCGGTGGACGTCTTCCTCGCCGCGTACGGCGCGTAGCGGCTACTCGTCGTCCCCGGCGGCAGGGGGCTCGGGCGCCTTTGCCCTCGACGGACGGGTGACATGCAGGTGAATCCGCCAGCCTGCCCAGGCCAGTAGGCCCACCGGGATCGGCAGCCAGAAGGAGATGAGCCGATACAGGAGCGTCCCGATGAGTGCGGTGTCGGCACTGATTCCGATGACGACAAGCAGCGCGGTGAGACCGGCGTCGACGAAGCCGAGACCACCCGGCGTCACTGGGATCAACGTGAGGGCTTGAGCCACGACATAGGCGAGGAGCACCTCGGAGGGGCGGGCATGGGCATTGAGCGCCGCCAGCGCGACAACGAGTGCCGCGTAGTCGAACATGCGGTTGGCCGCCGCCGCGAAGACCGCTTTCCACCAGTGACCCTCGAAGGCAGCGGCAACCCGGTCTCGCTGCGCTATCAGCGTCGCGGAGCAGCTGTCCGCGGTCACGCTGCGCTTGACGACGTGGATGACGTGACCGGCGCCGCGACCGATCAGCACGACGAACCGGGTCCAGGTGAGCGCGGTGAACCCGAGACCGACGATGACGATCGCCAGGATCAGCGAGACCAGGAGGCCGAGCTCCAGTTGCCGCGCCGGCGGTGGACCGATCAGCACGGCGGGCACGGTCAGGACGGGCAACAGCAACAGCACGCCGGTGGTGATCAGGCCGATCGCGGTCAGAGCCGAAGCGACGACCGCCGCGGGCTGACCGGCTTGGATCAAGAGCCTGGCTTGGAGGACTCCGCCGGCGGCCGGGCCGCCGGGGACGACCTTGCTGGCAGCGTTCCCCGCCAGTTGCGCCGTCGCGATCGTGCCCCAGCCCGAATGGACGGGTGGTGGCTCCCCGTCCCCCGCGCGCTGGGCCAGGGCCAGTCCGGCAAGCCACCACAGTGCCGCGAAGCTGCAGGCCTCCAGTACGACGAGCGCCGGGAACCACCAGGGTTCCACGTCGGCCAGGCGTGGCCAGGCTCCGAAGAGGGACAGCATGCTCGGCGCCACGATGTACAGGCCGACACCGGTGATGGCCAAGCCGACAGCGCGGCCGCCCCAACGCCGCACCAAAGCCCCGCCAGCGACGCGCATGTCTCACCCCGCTCAGTGGACGAGTCGCCTCGCCACGATAGCGCGACCGGCCGGGTCGATCCGTGGATCGAGGCTCAGAGGGTGCCGCGGGTCGAGGTCCGGACGACGAGCTCCGGGGTGAACGTGACCCGCTGGTGTTCGTGGTCGGGGTTCGACGACTCGTCGAGGAGGAGTTCGGCGGCGGTCCGGCCGAGCAGCTGCCGCGGCTGGCGCACAGACGTCAGCGGTACGGCGGCCGCCGCGGCGAACTCGATGTCGTCGTACCCGACGATGGCGAGGTCCTCGGGAACACGCAGGCCGAGACTGACGCACTGTTGCAGCAGGCCCAGGGCCAGCAGGTCGTTCGCGCAGAACGCGGCGGTCGGCCGCCGGGCTGCCGGGAGGCCGGCAAGTCGTTGCCCTGCGCCCCTTCCCTCGGCGACGGTGAGCGCACCGGTGGTGAGCTCGATCAGGTTCTCCGGGGGCTTCCCGGCCTTGCGCAGGGCGCGCCGGGCACCGTCGCGCCGGTCGACGACCTGGCCGATCGTGTTCGGCCCGCCGACGTACGCGATCCGTTCGTGGCCGAGTTCGAGCAGGTGGGCGATGGCTAGTTCGCCGCCGAGGACGTCGTTGACCGCGACCGAGCAGTGTTCGCCGTCGTCGATGTTGCGGTCCACCACGACGACCGGCGTACCGCGGGAGGGGAGCTTGCGCAGACGGGAGGAGTTCTGGTCGATCGGGGTGATCAGGACGCCCTGGACGCGTTGCTGCTCGAGCAGGTCGAGATAGTCGGCCTCGCGGTCGGCGTCCTCGTTGCTGTTGCACAGGAAGACCGAGAGGCCGGCCGCCTGGGCCGCCTCCTCGACACCCTTGGCCACGTCGGTGAAGAACGGGTTGCCGGCGTCGAGCATCAGGTAGGCGAGGATCCGGCTGCTGCCCGCGCGCAGTTGCCGGGCCGACTCGTTCCGGACGAACCCCAGCGAGGCCATCGCCGCCTCGACCTTGGCCCGGGTCAGCGGGCTGACCACCTCCGGCCGGTTCAGCACATTCGACACGGTCCCCAGCGACACCCCGGCCGCCGCGGCTACTGCCTTCACGCCGGCGGTATGGCGCTTGGCGGCCTTCCGCCGCTTCCCGCCTCCTGAAGGCAAGGTTTCGGGCGCGCTGTCCGGCATGCGCGACCTCCCTGCGTCGTGGTCCTGGGATGGACCGGTTTGAAACGTCTTAGCGGGTGGAGCGTACCTGTTCGGACCGGTGGATCCGCAGTACTCGTCCGGGTCCGGCCGCCGGAGGGCGGCCGAAAGGCGGGCGAGGTCTTGACGCCTCCAGCCGCGCACGCTTACGTTCATGCAATCGTCTTGAAACCTTTCAGCAACTCCACCGCGCCGAGTTGGAGGTGACCATGCCCGACGGCCGCCCGCTGCTCAGCGTGCGCGAAGTGTCGAAGTCTTTCGGCGCGGTCGCCGCCGTCCGGGACGTCTCCTTCGACCTGTACGGCGGTGAGGCGCACGCCCTGGTCGGCGAGAACGGCGCGGGGAAGTCCACGATCGTGAAGATGCTGGCCGGTGTGCATCGTCCGGACAGCGGCACGATCGAACTGGACGGCATCGCGATCGACCTCGGCGGTCCGGCGGATGCGAAGGCGGCCGGGATCGCGGTCATCTACCAGGAGCCGACCCTGTTCCCGGATCTGTCCGTGGCCGAGAACATCGCGATGGGCCGCCAGCCTCTGGGTCGTTTCAAAACCATCGACCGGGCGGCGATGGTCCAGCAGGCGGCGCAACTGTTCGTCCGGCTCGGCGTGTCGATCGATCCGAACCAGCCGGCCCGTGGCCTGTCGATCGCGGACCAGCAGTTGGTCGAGATCGCCAAGGCGCTGTCCGCGGATGCCCGCGTGGTGGTGATGGACGAGCCGACCGCGGCCCTTACCGGTGTCGAGGTTGAGCGGCTGTTCGCCGTGGCCCGGTCGCTGCGGGACGACGGTGCCGCGTTGATGTTCATCTCGCACCGGTTCGAGGAGGTCACCGCGCTCTGTCAGCGGGTGACGATCATGCGTGACGGCCGGCACGTCTCGACCGACCTGCTCACCGACATCACGGTCGACGAGATGGTCCGCAAGATGGTCGGCCGCGACCTCGGTGCGCTGTTCCCCAAGCAGGACGTGACCCCCGGCGCGGTCGCCCTCAGCGTCCGTGGCCTGAGCCGCGACCCCGTGTTCCTCGACGTCTCGTTCGACGTACGCGCCGGCGAGATCGTCGCGCTGGCCGGTCTGGTCGGATCCGGCCGCTCCGAGGTGGTGCAGTCGATCTTCGGCATCGACCCGCGTGACTCGGGCACGGTCGAGGTGGTCGGGCGGACGCTGAGGCCCGGTTCGCCGAAGCAGGCGATGGCCGCCGGCGTCGCGCTGGTCCCGGAGGATCGTCGGCAGCAGGGCCTGCTGATGGAGCTGTCGA
Organism: Kribbella sp. NPDC049227; assembly: GCF_043197265.1. NCBI lineage: Bacteria > Bacillati > Actinomycetota > Actinomycetes > Propionibacteriales > Kribbellaceae > Kribbella > Kribbella sp. NPDC049227. The sequence goes on from NZ_JBICST010000004.1 coordinate 856,917, forward strand.
TCGAGCGGAACGTGACGCTGCCCAGGTCGCGGTCGCTGTCGCAGCTCGGCTTCCTCACCGGCGGCCGCGAACGCCGCTCGGCCCGGGAGTGGACGCAGCGGCTGAAGACCAAGTACGGAAGGCTTTCCGATGAGGTCGGCACGCTGTCCGGCGGCAATCAGCAGAAGGTCGTGCTGGCCAAGTGGCTGGCCACCGATCCCAAGGTGCTGATCGTCGACGAGCCGACCCGCGGCATCGACGTCGGGACCAAGGCCGAGGTCCACCGGCTGATGTCCAGCCTCGCCGCCGAGGGCGTCGCCGTACTGATGGTGTCGTCCGAGCTACCCGAGGTGCTCGGCATGGCCGATCGCGTCCTGGTGATGCGCGAGGGCCGCCTGGTCGCCGAGCTCAGCCGGAGCGAGGCCACCGAGGAGTCGGTGATGTTCGCCGCGACCGGTCAGGAGGCGAGCGTATGACGGCTGTCGACCTGCCCGCACCGCGCCGGTCCTCCCTGGATGTCGTCCTGAAGGTCAGAGAGCTCGGTATCGTCATCGCGCTGGCTGTGCTGGTCGCGGTGACGACGATCTCGAACCCGCGGTTCCTGTCCGGTCAGAGCATCCGTGACATTCTGCTCGGCACCGCGATCCTGGCCGTTCTGGCGGTCGGCCAGGCCGTGGTGGTGATCACCCGCAACATCGACCTCTCGGTCGGCTCGGTGCTCGGGCTGAGCGCGTTCACCGTCGGCACCCTCTTGCAGAACAGTCCGCGCCTGCCGGTCATCGTCGTCCTGGCCGTCGGTGCCGCGGTGGGCGCGGTCTGCGGCGTCGTCAACGGCGCGCTCGTCCGCTTCGGGAACGTTCCTGCCCTCGTCGTCACACTCGGCACCCTGTACGTCGTTCGCGGCATCACGTACTTCTGGGCCGGCGGCAGCCAGATCAACGCCGACGAACTCCCGGCCGGCTTCCTCGACTTCGGCAACGCCACTGTGCTGGGGATCCCGTATCTGGTGTTGCTGGCCGTGTTGGTCCTGGTGGTCACCGGTGTTGTCCTGCGCAACTACCGCGTGGGCCGCGAGTTGTACGCGATGGGGTCCAGTCCACAGGCCGCGCGCTTGGCCGGCATAGCGGTCGGACGCCGTACCGTCGGCGCCTTCGTCGTCAGCGGTGGGTTGGCCGGGCTCGCGGGTGTGTTGTTCGCGGCGCGGTTCGGCACCATCGACGCCGCGGCCGGGACCGGGTACGAGCTGAACGTGGTTGCCGCCGTGGTGGTCGGCGGGGTCGCGGTCTTCGGCGGCAGCGGGACGGTGTGGGGCGCGGCGCTCGGTGCGTTGCTGCTGACGACGATCGCCAGCTCGCTGGCGGTGCTCGAGATCAACCAGTTCTGGCAGCAGGCGATCGTCGGCGGACTGATCCTGCTCGCGATCGGCGCCGACCGCCTGGTCGCCGTCCGGGTCGCGGCCGGGCTGAGGAAGCGGGGCTCCCATGTCAGCTGAGACGATCATTGCCGAGCGCAACTACAGCCGCTTCGCGAACTGGAACGTCGCGATCGTCGCCATCACCGTGATCGTGCTGATCGTGGCCTCGGCGACCGTGGACAGCTTCGGCACCTCGCAGAACTTCGGCTTCCTGGTCCTGGACCTGCTGCCGATCGCACTGGTCGCGCTACCGATGACGCTGGTGATCGTGAGCGGCGAGATCGACCTCTCGGTGGCGAGCACGCTCGGTCTGTCCAGCGCGGTGATGGGCTACCTGTGGAACGCGAACCAGCCGATCGAGTCGATCATCCCGCTCTGCCTGCTGCTCGGGGCCGTGCTCGGCGCGGTCAACGGCTTCTTCGTGACGGTCCTCGGCCTGCCGTCCCTGGCCGTCACGATCGGCACCCTCGCGCTGTACCGCGGCCTGGCCCTCGTCGTCCTCGGCGACAGCGCGGTCGCCGACTTCCCGGCCGTCTACACCGACTGGGTCACCGGCACCATCGGCGGGACGCCGATCCCGAACGTGCTGATCATCATCGTCGTCCTCGCCGTGGTCTTTGGCGTGGTCCTGCACGCGACACCGATCGGCCGGGCCGTCTTCGCGGTCGGCGCCGGTGAACAGGCGGCCCGGTTCGCCGGCGTACGTCCGGGCCGGTTGAAGTTCTGGCTGTACGTCGTCAGTGGTCTGATCGCGGGTCTCGCCGGAGTGCTGTGGACGCTGCGCTACTCCAGCGCCCGCGCTGACAACGGCGCCGGTCTCGAGTTGGCCGTGGTCGCCGCGGTCCTGCTCGGCGGCGTCTCGATCTTCGGCGGGAAGGGCGCACTGCCCGGTGTGATCGCCGGCGTCGTGCTGCTCGGCGCGCTGCAGAACGCGCTCCGCCTGTCCGATGTGTCCAACGAGGCCCTGAACGTCGTCACCGGCGTACTGCTCATCGTCTCCGTGCTCGCCCCCAACCTCGCCCGCTCCGTGCTGCAACGGCGCCGCACCTGAAAGGACGAAACCATGTCTCAACGTAGGAACCTGGCGGTGCTGGCCGTCGTCGCGCTCACGTTGGCCGCCTGTGGCGGTACGACGAAGTCGAGCACGGAAGGCCAGAACACGGCGGCCCCGGAGTCGACCGCGGGCAAGGCCGATCCGAACGCCCCGCTCAAGGAAGGGCTGAAGATCGCCTACCTGCCGAAGCAGCTGAACAATCCGTACACCGATGTCGAGGTGGGTGGCGGCAAGGTCGCGGTCGGCGAGATCAAGGGCGAGTACAAGCTGGTCGGCCCGAACGACGCCAGCGCGTCGTCGCAGGTCAGCTACATCAACACGCTGATCCAGCAGCAGCAGAACGTGATCGTGGTCGCGGCCAACGACCCGAACGCGGTCTGCCCGTCGCTGAACCAGGCCCGCAAGGCGGGCATCAAGGTCGTCACCTTCGACTCCGATGCGTCGAAGACCTGCCGGGACGCGTTCATCAACCAGGCCACCACTCAGGGCATCGGCGAGAGCCTGGTGAAGATGGCCAGCGAACTGGCCGGCGGCGCCGGCGAGATCGCGATCCTGTCCGCGACCCCGAACGCGACCAACCAGAACTCCTGGATCAAGGTCATGCAGACCGAACTGGCCAAGCCGGAGAACGCGAAGCTGAAGCTGGTCAAGATCGCCTACGGCAACGACGACGACCAGAAGTCGTTCACCGAGGCGCAGGGCCTGCTGCAGTCGTACCCGAACCTCAAGGTGATCGTCTCCCCGACCACGGTCGGCATCGCGGCCGCCTCGCGGTACGTGAGCGCGTCCAGCTACAAGGGCAAGGTCGCCATCACCGGTCTCGGGCTGCCGAACCAGATGCGCCAGTACGTCAAGGACGGCACGGTGAAGAAGTTCGCGCTGTGGAACCCGGCCGACATCGGCTACCTGGCCGCGTACGCCGGTGCCGCGCTGAGCTCGGGCCAGATCACCGGCGCCCAGGGGGAGAAGTTCAAGGCCGGGAAGCTCGGGGAGTACACCATCGGCGCCGACGGCGAGATCGTGCTCGGGCCGCCGACCGAGTTCACCGCCGCCAACATCGACCAGTTCAACTTCTGAGAGCCACTTGATGAATCGCTACTGCTTCTGCCTCCAGGTCCGGCCCGACCGTTTGGACGAGTACGTCGAACGCCACCGCAACGTCTGGCCGGACATGCAGGCCGCGCTACGGGACTCCGGCTGGCACAACTACTCGCTCTTCCTCCGCGACGACGGCCTGCTGATCGGGTACGTCGAGTCCGAGGACCTGGAGGCGGCGCAGAAGGCGATGGCGGCGACCGAGGTGAACACCCGCTGGCAGGCCCAGATGACCGAGTTCTTCACAGGGATCGACGGCCGGCCGCCGGACGAGTCGTTCCTGTTGCTGCCCGAGATCTTCCACCTGCCTGCGCTTTCGATTGAAGGGGACTGAGAACCATGACGACCGAAGCTGTGAAGAATGCCCTGAGCCGCCAGGAGATCGAGCTGCCCTCGTGGGCGTTCGGGAACTCCGGGACCCGGTTCAAGGTGTTCAGCCAGCCCGGTGTGCCGCGCTCGCCGGAGGAGAAGATCGCCGACGCCGCCGTGGTGCACAAGTACACCGGTGTCGCGCCGAGCGTCGCCCTGCACATCCCCTGGGACAAGGTCGACGACTACGCCCGGCTGTCGGCGTACGCCAAGGAGCAGGGCGTCCGGCTGGGGGCGATCAACAGCAACGTCTTCCAGGACGACGACTACAAGCTCGGTAGCGTCACGAACCCGGATCCGCGGGTACGGCGGAAGGCGACCGACCACCTGCTCGAGTGCGTCGACATCATGGACGCGACCGGGTCCCAGGACCTGAAGCTGTGGTTCTCCGACGGCACGAACTACCCGGGCCAGGACGACATCCAGGACCGGCAGGACCGGCTCGCGGCCGCGCTGAAGGAGGTGTACGACCGGCTCGGTGACGACCAGCGGATGCTGCTGGAGTACAAGCTGTTCGAGCCCGCCTTCTACACCACCGACGTGCCGGACTGGGGTACGTCGTACGCGCACTGTCTCGAACTGGGGCCGAAGGCAACGGTCTGCATCGACACCGGGCACCACGCGCCGGGGACGAACATCGAGTTCATCGTCGCGTTCCTGCTCCGGACCAAGAAGCTCGGCGCGTTCGACTTCAACAGCCGGTTCTACGCCGACGACGACCTGATGGTCGGTGCGGCCGACCCGTTCCAGCTGTTCCGGATCATGAACGAGATCGTTCGCGGCGACGCGCTCGACCCGGACCGCGGGATCGCCTTCATGCTCGACCAGTGCCACAACATCGAGGTGAAGATCCCGGCCATCATCCGGTCGGTGATGAACGTCCAGGAGGCCACGGCGAAGGCGCTGCTGGTCGACCGGGACGCACTCCGTGCGGCCCAGGCCTCGGGTGACGTGCTGGAGGCGAACGCCGCGCTGATGGATGCCTACAACACCGACGTCCGGCCCCTGCTCGCCGACCTGCGCGAGTCGCAGGGCCTGGACCCGAACCCGGTCGCCGCGTACCAGCGCAGCGGCTACTTCGAACAAATCGTGAAAGACCGAGCCGACGGCCAGCAAGCCGGATGGGGAGCCTGAATCAATGACCGACACTGCAGCCGAGCTCGTTGCGCGTAGCAACCGACTGGGTGCCGATCCACGCAACACGAACTACGCCGGCGGGAACACGTCGGCGAAGGGTACGGCGACCGACCCGGTCACGCAGCAGCCCGTCGACCTGGTCTGGGTGAAGGGGTCCGGTGGCGACCTCGGCACGCTGACCCCGGCCGGCCTCGCCGTACTGCGCCTCGACCGGTTGAACTCGCTGGTCGACGTGTACCCGGGTGTCGACCGCGAGGACGAGATGGTCGCCGCGTTCGACTACTGCCTGCACGGCAAGGGTGGCGCGGCGCCGTCGATCGACACCGCGATGCACGGTCTGGTGGATTCGCCGCACGTCGACCATCTGCACCCGGACTCCGGGATCGCGCTGGCGACCGCTGCCGACGGGGAGAAGCTGACCGCGGAGTGCTTCGGCGACCGGGTGGTCTGGGTGCCGTGGCGGCGGCCCGGGTTCCAGCTCGGTCTCGACATCGCGGCCGTCAAGCGGGACAACCCGGAGGCGATCGGCTGCATCCTCGGCGGGCACGGCATCACCGCGTGGGGCGACACCTCGGCCGAGTGCGAGGCGAACTCCCTGGAGATCATTCGTACGGCGGAACGCTTCCTCGAGGAGCGTGGTGTGGCCGAACCCTTCGGCGCTGTGGTTGCCGGCTTCGAGCCGCTGCCGGTCGAGGAGCGCCGCGTGCGGGCCGCCGCGCTGGCCCCGGTGATCCGTGGTCTCGCGTCGACCGACAAGCCGCAGGTCGGGCATTTCACCGACTCCGAGGTGGTGCTCGAGTTCCTGTCCCGGGAGAAGCTGGCTGAACTGGCAGCGCTCGGCACCTCGTGTCCCGACCACTTCCTACGCACCAAGGTGCGCCCGCTGGTGCTGGACCTGCCTGCCTCCGCCTCGGTGGACGACGCAGTGGCCCGGCTGAAGGAGTTGCACGAGGAATACCGGTCCGAGTACGCCGCCTACTACAACCGGCATGCCGAGCCGGACAGCCCGGCGATGCGGGGCGCGGATCCGGCGATCGTGCTCGTCCCCGGGGTCGGCATGTTCAGCTTCGGCAAGGACAAGCAGACCGCGCGGGTCGCCGGCGAGTTCTACGTGAACGCGATCAACGTCATGCGTGGCGCCGAGGCGGTGTCGACGTACGCGCCGATCGATGAGCGGGAGAAGTTCCGGATCGAGTACTGGGCGCTGGAGGAGGCCAAGCTGCAGCGGATGCCTCGACCGAAGCCGCTGGCGACGCGGGTCGCCTTCGTCACCGGCGGTGGCTCCGGGATCGGCAAGGCGATCGCGCAGCGGCTGGCCGCGGAAGGCGCGTGTGTGGTGGTGGCCGACCTGGATCTGGCCGCGGCCGAAGCCGTGGCCAAGGAGATCGGGTCGTCCGATGTCGCGGTTGCCGTCGGCGCCGACGTGTCGTCGGCGGAGGCGGTCGAGGAGGCGCTGCGTGCGGCCGTACTGGCCTTCGGCGGCGTCGATCTGATGGTCAACAACGCCGGACTGTCCATCTCCAAGTCGTTGCTGGAGACAACGGAACGGGACTGGGACCTTCAGCACGACGTGATGGCGAAGGGATCGTTCCTGGTCTCGCGGGCGGCCGCGAAGGTCCTGATCGACCAGGGCCTCGGTGGCGACATCGTCTACATCTCCAGCAAGAACTCGGTCTTCGCCGGGCCGAACAACGTCGCGTACGGCGCGGCCAAGGCCGACCAGGCCCACCAGGTCCGGCTGCTCGCCGCGGAGCTCGGTGAGTACGGCATCCGCGTCAACGGCGTGAACCCGGACGGCGTCGTCCGCGGATCCGGCATCTTCGCCAAGGGCTGGGGCGCACAGCGGGCCGCGGTGTACGGCGTACCCGAGTCGGAGCTGGGCGCGTACTACGCGCAGCGGACGCTGCTGAAGCGCGAGGTGCTGCCGGAGAACGTGGCCGCGGCCGTCTTCGCGCTGACCGGCGGCGACCTCACCCACACGACCGGCCTGCATGTTCCTGTCGATGCCGGCGTCGCTGCGGCGTTCCTACGTTAGTTCGGGGAGATTGATATGTGGACCACTGACCCGAGCCGGTCTGTCGACGGCAGCGGAGTACTGCCGTGGGTCGAGCCGCGCAAGACCCGGATCGGACTGGTGGCCGGTGGGCTCGGTGCCTACTGGCCGCAGTTCCCCGACCTGCTGCCGCAGTTGCAGGCGTCCGCGCGGCGGGTGTCCGAGCGGTTCTCGGAGCTGGACTGCGAGGTGATCGACGTCGGGTTCATCTCGGATGCGCAGGAAGGTGCCGCGGCGGCCGAGAAGCTCCGGCTGGCGGACTGCGATCTGATCGTCGGCTTCCTGACGACGTACATGACCGCGTCGATGCTGGTCCCGGTCGCGCAGCGGAGCGGGGCACCGGTGCTGCTGCTGAACCTGCAGCCGACCGAGGCGATGGACCACGCGACGTTCGACACCGGAGCCTGGCTCGCGTACTGCGGTGCGTGTCCCCTGCCGGAGATGGCGAACGCGTTCGAGCGGTGTGGGGTCGACTTCCGGTCGGTGTCCGGGTACCTGGAGGACGAGCGCGCGTGGGCGCGGATCAACCGGTGGATCCTGGCGGCCGGCGTACGCGCAGCCTTCCGGCACGGACGGCACGGCCTGCTCGGGCATCTGTACCCGGGGATGATGGACGTGATCACCGACCCGACGCTGGTATCCGCGCAGCTCGGCGGACACGTGGAGATCCTGGAGATCGACGATCTGCGGGTCAGGGTCGAGAAGGTCAGCGCCGCGGAGACCGAGGAGCGGATGAAGGTCGCCCGGGAGATCTTCACGCTCGACGACTCGGTGGACGAGGACGACTTCCGGTGGGGCGCGACCGTGTCGGTCGCGCTCGATCGGCTGGTCGAGGACTTCTCCCTGACCTCGCTGGCCTACTACCACCGGGGGCTCGACGGCGAGATGCACGAGCGGGTGGCGGCCGGCATAATCCTGGGCGCTTCGTTGCTGACGGCAAGGGGTGTGCCGGCGGCCGGTGAGTACGAGCTGCGTACGTCGCTGGCGATGCTGGTGATGGACAAGCTCGGTGCTGGCGGGTCGTTCACGGAACTGCAGGCACTGAACTTCAACGACAACGTGGTCGAGATGGGTCACGACGGGCCCGCGCATCTCGCGATCTCCGCGCGGAAGCCGTTGCTGCGCGGGCTCGGGGTCTATCACGGCAAGCGGGGCTGGGGCGTGTCGGTCGAGTTCGACGTGAAGCACGGGCCGGTGACTGCTTGCGGACTCGGGCAGCGCCGGGACGGGACGTTCAATCTGATCGCGTCCGAGGGGATCGTCGTACCCGGGCCGTTGCTGCAGATCGGGAACACGACATCACGGGTCGACTTCGGATGCGATCCGGGTGAGTGGACCGATGCATGGTCCGCGTCCGGGGTCGCGCACCACTGGGCGCTCGGGACCGGTCACAAGGCGAAGGACCTGGCCGCGGTCGCCGACCTCCTTCACCTCGACCTGACCGTCGTTTCCCCATGAAGCGAGTCGCAGCGGTGGACCTGGGCGCGTCCAGTGGACGCGTCATGCTCGGCGTGGTCGGGGACGGCCGACTCGAGCTCACCGAGATCAACCGCTTCTGGAACGGCCCGGTCAGCGTCGGAGGCACCCTCCACTGGGACATCCTCCACCTCTACCGGTCCGTGCTCGACGGCCTCCGCGCGGCGGGTCCCGTCGACGGTATAGGCATCGACTCCTGGGCCGTCGACTACGGCCTCCTCGACGCCTCCGGCCGCCTTCTCAGCAACCCCATCCACTACCGAGACTCCCGCACCGACGGCGTCATGGAACGTGTCCTGTCCCGCGTCTCCACCGGCGAGCTGTACTCCATTACGGGCCTCCAGCAACTACCCTTCAACACCATCTACCAGCTGGCCGTCGAGTCCGGTGCCTTCGGCACAGCCGCCGCGGGCGGGCTGCTCGGGCAGGCGGCGACGTTGCTGATGATTCCGGATCTGCTGGGCTACTGGTTGACCGGGCAGATCGGGGCTGAGCGGACGAACGCCTCGACCACGCAGCTGTACGACGTGCGGTCCCGTCAGTGGAGCGAGACGTTGGCCGCGCGAGTCGGCGTGCCGCTGGGGATCCTTCCGGAGCTCCGGGAGCCGGGAGATGTGGTGGGAACCGTGCTGGCTGATGAGACCGGGTTGGCCGCTGGTACGCCGGTGATCGCGGTCGGGTCCCATGACACGGCCTCCTCGGTAGTGGCCGTGCCGGCGGGGGACGAGCGGTTCGCGTACATCTCGTCGGGGACGTGGTCGTTGGTGGGGCTCGAGTTGGAGGAGCCGGTGCTGACGGACGAGGCTCGCGAGGCGAACTTCACCAACGAGGGTGGGGTCGACGGGCGGATCCGGTTCCTGCGCAACGTGATGGGGCTGTGGATCCTGCAGGAGTGCCAGCGCGTCTGGGAGGACCACGATCTCGAGGGATTGCTGCGGGATGCGGCCGGCGCACCGGCGTTCGCCGTACTGATCGATCCGGACGCTCCGGAATTCCTTGCTCCAGGCAACATGCCGGCGCGGATCGACGAGCACTGCCGGGCGACCGGGCAGGAGCCCCCGCGCTCGCGGGCCGCCGCGGTCCGGTGTGTGCTGGAGAGTCTCGCGCTCGCCTACCGCCGGACGTTGCGGGAAGCGCAAACGATCGCGGACCGGCCGGTCGACGTACTGCACGTCATCGGGGGCGGTTCGCAGAACGAGTTGCTCTGTCAGCTGACCGCTGACGCTTGTGGGTTGCCTGTGCTCGCCGGGCCGGTCGAGGCGTCGGCGCTGGGCAACGTTCTGGTTCAGGCTCGCGCACTGGGCGAGCCGTTGCCGGACCTGGGAGCGATGCGCGCCCTGGTCCGTTCCACCCATCGTCTGCGGCGCTACGAGCCGCAGGGAAAACCGGCCGACTGGGACGCCGCCGAGTCCCGCCTATTCGGAGCTAGGTGATCCGTATGACCGTCCTCCCCCAGGAACTCCGCCCTCTCACCCGCCGGGTACCGCCTCGCGAGATCAGTCACGACGATCTGCAACTCCTTCGGCTGCTTGCCACCGGCCTGCCGGTCGACTCGGTGGCGCGTCGGCTCGATCTGTCCGAACGAACGGTCCGCCGCCGTACTCGAACCGTCTGCGACCGGCTCGGCTTCGGCACCGCGATCGAGGCCATCGTCTGGGCCGCTCGCCGCGGTCTTGTCTGAGGCACGTTAGGCGCGCGACGGTCCGGGTACCGGGGGTCCGAACATCGAGCCGAGGAGGAGCGATGGACGGAATGACCATTGTCTGGATCGTCGTCGCGCTGGCCGCTCTGGTCATCGTGGTCGCCGTGATCGCCGGCGCGACCCGAACCTCGTCGAAGCGCCGGGCCGAGCGGCAACAGCGCGAAGCCCACGAACACGAGAAACAGGCCAGAACGTCGGCCGCCCACGCGGAACGCCAGCAAGCGGCCGCCGACGAGGTCGAAGCCCGCGCCCGCAAGGCCCAGGCCATAGCCGACGAGAAGTCAGCCGAAGCCCGCCGCCTGTCCGCCGGCGCCACCGAACGCCGCGAGGCAGCCCAAGAGGCGCGCACCGAATCCACCGAACACCACGCCCGGGCCCAGAACCTCTGGCCGGACACCCCCGACCAGACCGGGCGCGAGACGCCCGACGGTCGAGACGCCGACGGGATGAACGGCCGGCCGTCCGAGGACAACCACTGGACCGACGGCACCCACCCCCACGACCCCCGAAACCCCAAACACACCAGCCACTGACCCCGAGGGCCCGGCCAACGCCGGGCCCTACGTCTGTGCCTTGCTGACGGTCAGATCAGATAGCGGAACTCCGGGGAGTTCGGGTGGATGCGCTCGATCTCGAGCGGTGCGGCATCCATGCGGGCCAGCAAACCGTCGAGGTCTGTCGGCCGGCTGATCTCTATGCCGACCAACGCCACGCCCGTCTCCCGGTTGTTGCGTTTGACGTACTCGAACAGCGTGATGTCGTCGTCCGCCCCCAGCGCCTCGTCCAGGAACTGACGGAGTGCGCCCGGCTCCTGCGGGAACGTCACCAGGAAATAGTGCTTCAAACCCTCGTGCACCAACGACCGCTCGAGGATCTCCCCGTACCGGCTGACGTCGTTGTTCCCACCCGAGAGCAGACACACGACCGTCTCACCGGGCCGCACCTCAAGACCGTTGCCCAAGGCACCCGTAGACAACGCCCCGGCAGGCTCCGCGATCAACCCGTCCGTCTGGTACAGCTCGAGCATCTCCGAGCACACCAGCCCCTCGGGGACCGACATCATCTCGACCCCGGCAGCCGCCACCAACGGCAGCGTCACGTCTCCGACCCGCCGTACGGCGGCCCCGTCCACAAAGCTGTCCAGCTGCGGCAGCGTCACCGGCTCACCAGCCGAAAGCGCCGCCGCCATGCTCGCCGCCCCAGCCGGCTCCACACCAACGATCCGTACGCCGGGATGCCGCTCCGTCAGCCAGGTCGCGACCCCCGCAACCAACCCACCACCACCGACCGGAACCACCAGCACGTCCGGCGCCTGACCGAGCTGCTCGATCAGCTCAACAGCCACAGTGCCCTGCCCCGCAACGGTTCTCGGGTCATCGAACGCCGGGACCATCGTCGCGCCGGTCGCCTCGCCCTCAGCAAGCGCCGCGGCGGCAGCATCGTCGTACGTGTCACCGGTGATGATCACCTGGATCTGCTTCCCGCCGAGCGCCGCGATCCGGTCCCGTTTCTGGCGCGGCGTCGTACGCGGAACATAGACCTTGCCCTGCACACCGAGTGTGTGGCACGTGTACGCCAACCCCTGGCCGTGGTTGCCAGCGCTGGCACAGACCACGCCCGCCGACTTCGCCTCGTCGTCGAGCTGGGCGACCAGGTTGTACGCGCCGCGGAGCTTGTACGACCGGCCGATCTGAAGGTCTTCCCGCTTCAGCCAGACCTGCGCGCCCGTGCGCTCCGAGAGCCGGAGATTGCGCTGCAACGGCGTACGCACCGCGACACCGTCGATTCGCCGTACCGCCGCCTCGATCGCTGCCGCGTCAACGGCCGGACCGGCGTTCGATCGAGCGACTGAACTACTGCCCTGCATGACGTTCCTTCCCGTGCATTTGCACGATCTTCGCCGATTCGCTCGCTGCACAAGACAATCCGCGTCCACAGTACGGACGACTGGGACACCATTGGGGAACAGACCCTTGCCCCAGGCGTGAAACGGCTCTTCACTGGGCAGTCTAGTTTTCATACGCTCACTCGGTGTAACGGCCAGGGTCCTGGACGGGATGAGCCGAGTAAAGCCGGTCAAGTGGACTGGAGGGCACGGATGGAACTGATTCCGTTCAGTCTGTGGGGAGACGCCCTGTGGTGTGGTCAGGAGGTCGTGCGGGAGACGCCGCACGAGCAGGCGATCCGAAGCCTGTTTCCCGACCCCATCCCAGCGCGTGGCGCAGACTTGGACACCGACGCGGACCTCGTCCCGGAACCGCACAACCGTTTCGACCCCCGATCGATCGCCGTACGGGTGCAGGGGAAGGTTGTCGGCTACCTGCCGAGGGACGATGCGCACCGGTACCACCCGGTGTTGTCAGAACTGGTGGCGCAAGGCCTGCAACCGCAGGTGCCGTGCCACCTGTGGGTCAGTGAGTGGGAACCGGCGGACTGGGACGGCAAGGGCGACCAGGGCACCGAGTTCCATGCCAGTGTGGCGGTGGCCCTCGGCCAGCCGCACATGCTGGTCCCGGTGAATCTGCCTCCGCCGGGCAGCTATCACCTGTTGCCGCCCGGCGGCGGCATCGTCGTACCGGGCAGTGAGGTGCATCCCGACGTACTCGCGCCGTTCTTCCGTGCGGAAGGCGAGTGCTGGGCGTACGGCACCATGCACGCGATCGAGGAGGAGGACAGCTTCAACGACCGGCACCGGATCGTGGTCGAGGTCCGGCTGGACGACGAACCGGTCGGACGGCTGAGTCCACGGCTGAGCGCGGAGTTCCTGCCGGCCATCCACTACCTCACCGACATGCGTGCCGAGACGGCTGCCCGTGTCGCCGTCCGCGGCGACCGCATCGCATCGGAGGTGATCCTGTACGCGGCGCGGAGTCACGACCTCCCGGCCACCTGGCCGGACGGCCTGACCCGCTCCCCAGCCGCGTCCCCACAGTGGCACTACTGGGCTACCAAGGAAGCCAACTAGGCGGCTGCGCAGTACTCACCACGCCCCTGGGTGGGTACTGCGGAGCTACTTGCCCGCCGGCTCCAGGAACCCCGCCGCGCTGCTATGAAGGGTGGGCTGGGCTCAGCGGTTGAGGATGGTTTCTTCTTCGAGGTGGGAGAGTTTCTCGGGGTTGCGGACGACGTAGAGGCCGGAGATGAGGCCGTCGTCGAGGCGTACGGCGACGATCTGTTCGATCTCGCCGTCCTGGCGCAGGAGGAGCGCGGGGGAGCCGTTGACCTGGATCGGTTCGACGGTGAACTCGCCGACGACGTTCGGCAGGCCGGCCGCCAGCAACCGCGCCACCCGATCGGCTCCGACGATCGGACGCAGCAGAGCCTGCTTGACGCCGCCACCGTCACCGAGGAGTACGACGTCCGGCGCCAGCATGTCGAGCAGTCGTTGCAGGTCGCCCGTTTCGACCGCCCACCGGAAGGCCTCCAGCGCGCCGCGGGACTCGGCCGGGGACACGGATCCGCGCGGCCGGCGCTCCGCGACGTGCGCCCGGGCCCGATGCGCGATCTGGCGGACCGCGGCCGGGGTCTTGTCGACCGCTTCCGCGATCTCGTCGTACTCGAGGGCGAAGACCTCACGCAGTACGAACACCGCCCGCTCGGTCGGCTTGAGTGTTTCCAGCACGAGCAGCATCGCCATCGAGACGTTGTCGGCGAGTTCGACGTCGTCGGCCACGTCGGGTGCGGTCAGCAGCGGTTCGGGCAGCCACGGGCCGACGTACGACTCCCTGCGCCGCCCGAGCGTCCGCAGCCGGCCCAGCGCCTGCCGGCTGGCGATCCGGACCAGGTAGGCCCGCTGGTCCCGCACCGAGTCGAGGTCGACGCCCACCCAGCGCAACCAGGTCTCCTGCAGTACGTCCTCCGCGTCCGCGGCCGAGCCGAGCAGTTCGTAGGCGACGGTGAACAGCAGGTTGCGGTGGGCAACGAACGCCTCGGTGGCTGGATCCGGGCCGGCCATGGGTGGCTCCTCTGCGCAGGCGAAGGTGTTGTCCATCAGACACCGGAACCCGCCGTTCTGTGACAGACCGGGTGGAGTGGCGTGCGTCACTTCACCGCGCTGTCACGCGGATCGGTCCGTCGGCATCTTGTGTTCGTCACGACCACAACATCACACCGAAGGACGACGCGATGAACGCCCGATTCAACATGATGGAGAACGAGTGGGCCGCCAAGCTCGGCAAGCGCTTCGCCGGCCTGGCGCTGATGCTCGAGCAGTCGACGCTGCCGAAGACCGTTCAGTTCCTGGTCCAGATCCGGGCCAGCCAGATCAACGGCTGCGGCTTCTGCATCGACATGCACACCAAGGACGCTGCCGCGGCCGGCGAGACCGCCACGCGGCTCAACCTGATCGCCGCGTGGCGCGAGTCCTCGGTCTTCACCGAGTCCGAGCGCGTCGCGCTCGCCTTCACCGAGGAGGGCACCCGGATGGCCGACACCCACCAGGGCGTCTCCGACGAGACCTGGGCGCACGCCCGCAAGCACTACGACGACGACCAGCTCGCCGCGCTGATCTCCCTGGTCGCCATCATCAACGCGGCCAACCGGATGAACGTCATCCCGCGCACTCCGGGCGGCTCGTACGAACCCGGCATGTTCGCCGACTTCGCCAACAGCTGAGCCCGAGGGCTGAGCTGCAGGAACTGAGCCGTGTCGCGGCCCGGCTCCGGACCACCTGATCCGGAGCCGGGCCCGTACGATCGGCGACTACCCCTGGTGCCGATCCGAACCCGCCGACGGCGGGATGTTCTGGTTGAGCCGGAACAGGTTGGTCGGGTCGTAGGTGTCCTTCACCGCGACGAGCCGCTCGTAGGTCGCCGGCGGGTACGACGCGCGAACGATGTCCTGGTTCGTCTCGCCGGTGAAGTTCACGTACGACGCCGCGTCCGGTCCGAGCGCGGCTCCCGCGGCGCGAGCCCACTGAACCGCGGTGTCGAAGCCATCGGCGTCCGGGGTCCGCGCGACCACGTTGAGGATGTACTCGTGGTCCCGCGTACCGAACGCGGTGGCGTCGGCCGGAACCCGGCCCATCGCCCCACCGAGATGGTGAACATGGAGCTCGGACACGCCGTTCGGAACCTGGGTGTGCGAGGAGACGAGCGCGTCGACCGTCGCCGGCCCGAGGTCACTGAAGAACGCCGACCGGAAGTAGTTCCGCATACCCCGTGGGAACAGAGGATCGAGCAGCGTCTGCATCGCGTTGTACGGCATCGGGCCGAACAGATCCGCCACCACAGGCGCGAGCTCACGGAACGGCCGGGTCGCTGCGTCGCCATCCTCGGCCTGCCCGGACCACATGCCGAGTACGGCGACGATCGGCTTCCCGTGCACTTCCTCGGGCAGGAACGGCAACGGCGGTGCGGTGGTGAGGTTGATCGCCAGCGACAGTTCGTCAGGTGCCGAGGCCGCTGCCGCACCGAATCCCCGCAGTACGTCGGCTGCCTTGTCGCCGGGGTAGAAGACCAGACCGGCGAAGACGGTCGGACCGACCTCGTACGCCTTGAACTCGAACGACGTGACGACGCCGAAGTTGCCGCCACCGCCACGCAACGCCCAGAGGAGCTCCGGGTTCTCGTCCTCACTCGTATGCAGGTACCGGCCGTCCGCCGTGACGATGTCCGCCCCGACCAGGTTGTCGCAGGCCAGGCCGGCCCGGCGGACGAGCCAGCCGATCCCGCCGCCGAGCGTGAAGCCCGCGACACCGGTCGTGGACACCAAGCCCCCTGTTACCGCCAGGCCGAACGCCTGTGCCTCGGCGTCCACATCTCCCCAGGTGCATCCGCCCTGCGCCACGATCCGGCGCCGGTCGGGGTCGATCCGTACCGCGTTCATCGGGGACAGGTCGATCACCAGTCCACCGTCCGTGGTCGAGAAGCCCGGGATGCTGTGGCCGCCGCCCCGGACGGCCAGTGTGAGCCCCTCGCTCCGGGCGAACTCGACTGCCCGGATGACGTCGGCCACCCCGCGGCACCGCACGATGAGTGCGGGTCTCTTGTCGTGCGCGGCGTTCCAGATCGACCGCGCTTCGTCGTACGAAGGGTCGGTCGGGCGGACCAGCTCGCCACGAAGTCCCTCGGCGAGCTCACCGAGCGTGGCCTCCCCGAGCGTGTCCTGCCGCGCTTGCGTCGTTGTCATCGCTACTCCTGATTCGTCCCCTCCAGGAGGTTTTCCTGGACGACAACGACGCTAGGGAGACGGCCTTCGCAGTGGCTTAGCGTGACTTAGCGCGCCGTGAGCGGACGCTGTGGGAGGGCGGCGGCGCGCGCCGTACCGATGTGGCAGCCCAGCCGGCTGAAGAGTTCGGACGCTGCCCGGCCGTGTCTGGCCAGTGTCTCGGTGTCACCGTCGTCGTGGGCGAGTTCGGCGGCGAGGAGCCGGATCCACGCCTCGAGCCGCAGGTACCCCTGCGGGTGGAAGGCCTCGATCACCTGTTCGGCGAGCAGCCGGGCGGCGTGCCGTTCGCCGGCGAAGAGTTCGACGATGACGAGGTTCAGCAGTGCGCCCGCCGCGCCGGGTACGTCGTCGACGGCCTCGCCGCGGTCGACGGCGATGCGGGTGAGGCGTCGTCCGGCTCCGGCGTCACCGGCGGCTGCGGACAGCAACCCGAGGTTGGCCAGGCTGAGGTTCTCACCGCGGCGATCTCCCAACTGCTCCCGGATCCGCAGAGCTTCGCGGAGATGCTCCTCGGCCGGTTCGAACAGGCCTTGGTCGCGCTCGATGCACCCCAGATGGTTGAGAGCGTGGCCGAGCCCGGCCGCGTCGTCGATACCGGCGAACGTGTCGACGGACCGCCGTACGGCGTCCAGCGCGGCGTCCAGGTCGCCCGCCAGCCGATGGGCGTCGGCGAAGGCGGACAGAGCGTAGCCACGTCCCTGTACCGCGCCGACCCGACGCCCGAGCAGGAACGTCTCCTCGAACACCGGAACCAGCGATCCGTCGACGGGCGCGAGCGGCATACACATCGTGACGGCGGGAAAGAACGGGACGGCGGTCGCGTCGATGAGACTCAGCCGCCGCAGGCATTCGGCGAATCGTTCCTGCGCGGGTACGACGTCCTCGCGGAAGAGTGCAGCCATCGCGGCCAGCCCGCGGGCGGCAGCGGCCACGGGTGCCGCTGCCAGGAAGTCGGCCCGGACCAGCGCGTTGGCGGCGACCTGCTCGATTTCCTCGAGGTCTCCGTTCCCCAGCAGCAGAGTGCCCCGCAGTACCCGGGCGGACACCACGGCCGCTGGGTCGTCGGACTGTGCGGCAACAGCGACAGCCTCGTCCCCGAGGCCTGGGAGCCGGCCGCTCAGACCCCTCCGGGCGTCGAGGGTCGCCAGGGCGAAGAACGCGCGCTCTCGCTCTGGGGACGGTGGGGCGGTCGCCTCGAGAATGCGCTCGAGCCAACCGGCTCCTTCGGCGAAATGACCGCGTGCCAGCCAGTACTGCGACAGGCTCACTCCGAGCAGCAGGGCCCGTTCGTGATCGTGGTGGAGCGCCCATGCGAGTGCGGCGCGAAGGTTGTCGTGGTCGGCGTCCAGCAACTGCGGGCGTTCGACGACGACGCTGGCTCGCTCCGGGTCCTGGTCCGACGCCAGTTCCAGGAAGTGCCGGCAGTGCGCGGCCTCGAGCGGTCCGATCTCCCGCGCCGCGACGAGCCGCTCGCGTGCGAACTGCCGGATGGTCTCGAGGAGGCGGTAGCGGGAGCGAGGGCCGTCGTGGTCGACCACCAACAGGGACTTGTCGACCAGGCGGCCGAGGTAGTCCAGCACCGTCGGACCGGGAATCCGCTCGTCGGCGCACACCTGCTCGGCCGATGGCAGCGAGAAGCTTCCGGCGAACACGGCGAGCCGGCGGAGCAGCACCTGCTCGTCGTCCGACAACAAGGCGTGGCTCCACTCCAGCGCTGCCCGCAACGTCGCGTGCCGGGTGATCTCGCCGTGCCGGCTCAGCAGGGGAAGTGCTTCGCCGAGGCGCTCGGCGATCTCTGCCGGCTCGAGGTGCGAGGCGCGTGCGGCGGCGAGCTCGAGTGCCAGCGGGATGCCGTCGAGAGAGCGGCAGATCTCGACGACGGCGCCGGCGTTGTCCGCATCGAGGACGAAGCCGGGGCGGACGTCCTGGGCGCGCTCGACGAAGAGGCGTACTGACGCCAGAGTCCCGAGTCGGTCGAGATCACCCGCGTCCGCAGGCTCCGGGAGCTCGAGAGAGGGCACCCGGAAGGTCACTTCGCCCGGAGCATGCAGCGGTTCGCGGCTGGTCGCGAGCACGGTGACGCCGGGGCAACTTCGCAGTACTGCGCTGACGAGTCCGGCACAGGCGGGGAGCAGGTGCTCGCAGTTGTCGAGTACGAGGAGGAGGTTCCGGGGTGCCAGGCGGGTGATCAGGGTGCGCAACGAGTCCGAGCCCGCCGCGGGATCCAGCCCGAGTGCGGCCGCGACGGTATCCGCAACGAGGTGTGGATCCGCGACCGGCACCAGGTCCGCGATCCAGACGCCGTCGGGGTACTCGTGCAGCCGGCGGGCGGCCTCCTCCGCCAGCCGGGTCTTGCCGGCACCGCCCACGCCGGTGAGCGTGACCAGGCGGCCTCGCTCCAGCAGACGGTGGACATCGGCGATCTCTCGTTCGCGGCCGACGAAGCTCGTCAACGCCGGTGCGAGATTGTGCCGGACCGTCGTCGGCGGGTCGTCGACGGTGACACTGCCGGTCAGCAGGTCGCGGTACACCCGTTGCGTCTCCGGGTCCGGATCGGTGCCGTACGTCGTACGCAGTTCGCCGCGCAACCGTTCGTACTGCGCCAGCGCCTCCGACAGCCGGCCCATCGTCGTATGGCGTCGCATCAGGCTGCGGACGGCGCGTTCGTGCAGCGGGTCGATGGCGAGCGCGCGCTGCAGGGCATCGAGCGCCTCCACGTCCTCCCCAGCCTCGGCAGCCGCGTCCGCGAGGTCGACGAGGAGGTCGCAGTAGCTCGCCCGGAGTTCCTCGCGTGGCCGGACGGCCCAGTCCTCGAACCGGTCCTCGGGGAGCAGATCGCCGGCGTACGCCGCGACCGCGGCGCGCAGGTCCGCGAGATCACCGCTCGCGCGGGCGAGTGCTGCCAACCGTTCGAAGGTCCGGACGTCGACCTCGACGCTGCGGTTGGCCCGCAGCACCACGAAGTCGTCGCGCAGTTCGAGCAAGCCGTCGCTCGACTCATCGCCGGCGAGCACCCGGCGGGCGACGTACAGCGCCTGATGGAGATTGTTGACCGCGGACGTCGGGGCCCGGTCCGGCCACAACGCCTCGAGCAGTACGTCGCGATGCAGCCGCTGATCCCGCGTCAGCGCCAGCATCTTCACCAGCGTCCGCGCCTTCCGCAGACGCCAAGCCCGGCCATCGACGGGCAACTGCCCGCGATCGACCCCAAATCCCCCAAGCAGCCGGATCCGCACCTCACCCTCCCCGAAGAGCGTAAACACGAAACTGCCCCCGAGCACCTGTGGTTTTCTGGGCGACGTGACTGACGAGGTTCATTTCACTGCGGGGTTCCCGACCAAACGGATGGCTGCCGACTGCTTGTTCACCGACCAGGCGGGGCGGTTGCTGGTGCTCGATCCGCCGTACAAGCCGACCTGGGACCTGCCGGGTGGCGCGGTCGAACGGGACGAGTCGCCACGGCGCGCCGCCCAGCGCGAGGTCCAGGAGGAGTTGGGGCTGGTGGTGGAGCCGGGCGCGTTGCTCGCCGTGGATTGGGTGCCGCGACTGGGTGACTTCACCGAGGTGGTCGCGTTCATCTTCGATGGCGGCGTACTCACACCCTCCGACGTCGACCGCATCGCCCTCGACCCAACCGAGGCGAGCGCCTTTCGCTTCGTGCTGTTGACCGAGGCCGAGCACCTCCTCGACTCCAACCAGTACGCCCGGGTCACGGCCGCCTTGAACGCCCGGACGTCCACCTACTTGGAGAACGGCGCCCCACCTCTGTGAGTTCGGCAGAATGGTCGCGTGGCGGCGACTTGGTGGTCTGTGGGAGCGGGCGTTGTCGGTGGCGTGCTGCTCCTCTGGCTCGCGCTGATCGTCGCGCTGTGGATCGGCCGGCCGGACGAACTGCGCGTCCGTGATGCGCTGCGACTGCTGCCCGATCTGGTCCGGCTGCTGCGTCGTCTTGCCGCCGACCCGACGCTGCCGCGTGGGGTGCGGGTCCGGCTATGGCTCTTGCTCGCGTACCTCGCCCTGCCGTTCGACCTGGTGCCCGACTTCATCCCGGTCATCGGGTACGCCGATGACGCTGTGATCGTTGCGTTCGCGCTGCGCTCCGTCACGCGTCGTGCAGGCAGCGAGGCCCTCGACCGTCACTGGCCCGGATCCCCCGACGGCCTAGCCGCCATCCGCCGCCTCGCCCGGATCCCCTGACAGCGTGGTCGCGGTCCGTCGCCTCCTCGGATCCCTTGACGGCGTGGTCGCGGTCCGCGGCCTCGCCCGGATCCCGACTGTCGGTGGTGCGGTTTAGTGTCCAGGGTCGTGATGGATACCTCGTTTGTTGGTGCCTTGCGGGACTCGTACGACGCTCTGGCCGCCGAGCACGCCGACATCGTGGCGTCGAGTCTGGATGACAGACCGCTCGATCGTGCGCTGTTCGCCGCCTTCGCGGAGCTGGTACGGGCCGGAGGCAACGATCTCGTCGCCGATGTCGGCTGTGGACCGGGCCGGGTGACGATCCTGCTGTCTGACTTGGGACTGGACGCGTTCGGCATCGACTTGTCGCCAGGGATGCTGGCGCTGGCCCGTCGTACCCATCCGCACCTCCGGTTCGACGAGGGTTCGATGCTCGCCTTGGACCTGCCGGACGCAACCCTCGGCGGTCTGCTCGCCTACTACTCGATCATCCACATCCCCTGGGATCAGCGCCCACAACTCTTCGCCGAGTTCCACCGAGTCCTCGCGCCAGGCGGCGTGCTGATGCTCGCCTTCCAGATCGGCACCGAAAACAACCACCGCACCGAACTCTTCGGCACCCCCATCTCCATCACCTGGTACCGCCAACAACCAACCGACCTGGCCGCCCTCCTACAAACCGCCGGCTTCACCCTCCACACCACCACAGTCCGCGAACCCGAAACCCCAAACACCCCCGCCCACGGCTACCTAATCGCCCACAAAGCCATCTAGTGGCTGATGCCGGCTGACATCATCGTCACTGTGAGCCGCGACATCTTCGTCCAGGACATCCCGGCAGACATTCGCAGCGTCGAGGAAATCCCCGATTCATGGCGTCCGTCCCCGCTGCCGTTCGGACGCGCCGAGGTCGTCGCTGCCGTCCGGGAGCTCGTCCCATCCGCAGACTTCAGCGACGCCACCTGGGGCCGCGTCGAGATCCCGGGCGCACACCTCGGCGGCGCGCGTGGTTCCGCGGTCATCACCGGGCACACGGTTCACAACGGCGGTGGAGCCTTCGACAAGCTCGACCAGCTGGTCCCCGGGTCGGTCGTCGTCGCGTCGACGGGACGTGGTCAGCTGCGTTACCGAGTCGCGACGGTGACGACGTACCGGAAAGCCGCGCTCGCGAAGCGGGCGACGCAACTGTTCGACCAGAATGTTCGTGCTCGGCTGGTCCTCGTGACCTGTGAGGACTGGAACGGCGCCGTCTACCTCAGCAACGTCGTCGTGATCGCCCTGCCGATCACGTAGCTCCCCGGTTCGTCAGGGCTGGAACAGTTTCCACTGGCCCTCGGAGACGATGTCGACGGTGCCGTCGACCACCTTGATCGCGGTGTCGTCGTCGATTGCGTACGTCGGCGCAGGGATCCGTGCCGCCCACTTCTCGGCGTTGGCCATGGATGCGTCGAGGTGCCACGGGTGCTCGAGGTGGGGGATCACCCCGAAGTCCACGAGTCCCGCTCCCTGTCCCGTGACCAGGATTCTGCCGAGGTCACCCTCGGGCGTGGCGAACACGACGTTCTCCGTCTTCAGCGGGCCGTCGCTCGGGCGGGGCGGATCGACGAACGTCTCGACGAAGGTGGAGGTTGCTGCGATGCTCCCGGCGCTCACGCCCACGTAGACCGCCTCGGAGCGCAGCGCCGGCAGGAGATCGGTCAGACCGGAGCGCCGCATCCAGTTGGCGAGAAACAGCGGGTCGCCGCCCCCGAACAGGAGTGCGTCGGCGTCCCGGACCGCCGGCATCCAAGTGTCCTCCTCGATGCTCGGCAGGACCGACAGCTCGAGGATCCCCAGCGATTTCCAGCCGAGACCACACAACAACGACGATCGCTTGCCGCAGATCGCCTCCCACGCCATACCGGGCCCGCCCGGGAACGGGTAGAGGGCGGTGGGAATGAACAGAGCGTTGGACTCGGCGATCGGCTTGCCCAGCAGGTCAACCAGCGCGTCGCGGATGCTGCCGTTCTTGACCCCGCTCGACGTGAGAAGAGCTCTCATGTCCCACCTTCCCGAGTTGCCATCGCGTGATACCTCAACCGCCTAGGGCAACAGTCAACGACATACGCGACGCCACGGCCAGTAGAGCAGCAGCGAGCACCCCACGAGGTACTGACGCGCTCGATCAGAGGGGCGGTCCGCAGGCGAGCACGGAGTGGGCTAGTTGTTGCGGCGGGCGATTACTCGGGTGAGGCCGAGCGTGCGGCCGGCGTCGGTGTGAAGCATCTGCGCTTCTTCCTGTCCCGGCGTACCGTTGTCGTGGTCGCAGGCCTCGTTCCACTGCAGCCAGTCTCGCCACCCGTCGGGCAGTAGATCCGCGACCTCGACGGTGACCAGGCCGGTCTTCTCCCAGTGCCGGCGCCACCAGGCGGGGCTGTGCCAGGCGCAGAAGTCCCATTTCCAGTAGGGCTTGAGGTGTGGCGGGGGAAGCGTGTCGTACTCCTCGGCGAGACTGGGCTGAACGATGCCGAGCTGACCGCCGCGTTTCACGAAGCGCGAGTAGTAGCCGAGATAGAGGTCGTCGGTGCCGAAGTAGTGGTACGCGCCGATGCTGATGATCGCGTCGAAGAAGTCCTCGGCGAACGGCAGGGCATGGGCTTCGGCGTAGATCGGGTGCACCTGGTCTTCTGCCTGTGCCTCGGCCGCGCGGCGCAGGTTCTCGTCGGGCTTGACCCACAGGTCAGCCGCCCACACCTCAACACCGAACTCCTTGGCCAGGAAGATCGAGCTCAGCGCAGTTCCACAACCCATGTCGAGCACCCGCATGCCGGGCTCGAGCGCCATCAGATCGGTCCAGGCCTCCGCCTGCCACACAGGGTTCGGCCCCATCCCCCCGTCAACCATCCACCGAGCCGAATACCCAGCAGCCCGCGGATACCGCCCGTTCCTCAACAACACCCCAAGCTCGCCATCATCCACGCGCCGGAGTGTGGGCGAGTACTCGCAACCAGGCAACCGGTTATTCGCGCGTGCTGTCGTGGCGGTGGCTAGCGTTCGGTGGCCACGGCGAGGGCGGTTTCGTATTCGTTGGTGGTGATCCGAACGACGCCTGTTTGGAAGTCGGCCCTTGCCTTCTCGGACGGGGGGATGCGCGACAGGACTGTTCGCATTGACACGGGTGGGTCCCATTCCTCGACGTGGGTCAGCAACACTCCGCGAGTGGAATTGTCCGGACACTCCTGCGCCTCGGAAGGTGTCCAATCGTGGACAGCTGAGGCAAGCTCGGCGCGGCCGATGAACACGCGGTCGGGTGCGCCCAGGTAGATGAGGATCTGGTCGCCGGGCGCAAGCGCGTGGGCGTGCGCCTCGTCGGGGTCGATGCCCCACATGCCGACTCGCATGAACCCGGCGGCCAGTTCGCGGACGGCTTGGCCGTTCGCTGCGTCCGCCTGCAGGAGGTTGAACAGGTACTGCGCCACCCTCGGGATCGTACCTCTGCGGGCTGTACCAGAATCCAAGAGAAGTCTTTTGGTATCGGTTGTCGGATCCACCGGAGGCCGTTCGTAGCGTAGGTGGAGGCGGACAGAGGGTCCGCTGGAGCCGGAGGAGCAGACATGCCCGAATACCTCATCTACTTCAACCAGCAGTGGGTGGGCGACCACACCGAGGAGTGGTTCCGTGGGCGAGGGCCGCTCGCCATGGCGGTCACGGAGGAGATGAAGGCCGCCGGCGTTTACGTCTTCGCCGGGGGACTGGAGGAGGAGGACGGCCCGGTCTACAACGCTGACCCCACCAGCGGCGAGGTGTTGATCACCGACGGGCCCTACGTGGAGACCAAGGAGTTTCTGGGCGGGTTCGCTCTGGTGAACGTGCCCGATGACGAGACCGCCAAGATGTGGGCCGGCAAGGTCGCGGAGGCCTGCGGCTGGCCCCACGAGGTCCGCCGCTTCAAGCCCCAGCCTCGAGCCAACTGACTTCACCGCCATGTTCCTCACCACCTGGTGAGGAACATGGCGCAGTTCTCGAAAGCACGGGACGCGGCATGTGCGGTCGGTTCGATGGCAGGATGCGGTCGTGTTCGAGTGGCATGGCTGGGCGGTCGTCGTACCTTCTCCTGGAGCAGAGGACGACGAGGATGCGGACAACCGATCGGTGGGAATCCTGTCGGCAGTTCAGAAGTACCTCGACGAACAGGCGCCTGTCGTCAACGAGGTGCTCGACTGGCGCTGGCAGAACGGGCAGATGCACGTCTGGGTGGCCGGGTGTCACAACCACCCGACGACGAAGCCACACGATGTGTTGACGCGCATCAGTCTCCTCGCCCCGGCAGCTACGGGTTGCTTCACTCGATCTATCACGGTGTCGATGACGACTGGTCGCGCCGAGTGCTGCGACGAGGCTCCGTCCAGGTCGAGGTCGAGGAAACACTTTCGCCCCACGTGGGCGCAGTCGAGGACCAGGATCCCGGCGCCAGCTAGAGGGTGGTTCATGGCTCGACGGTGACTCGCCTGCTGCCGTCCGGGCGGAGTTCCAGCACCAGTTGCTCCAGGTCGCCGAAGTCAAAGACAAGACATCGCTGGCCGTCGGCGTGGAACTCGACGCAGTCCAGCCATAAGCCCGAGTAGTCGGCGGCTCCGGGCCCGCCCTCTCCGTAGCGGCGACGCCATTCCTCGGGCGCCAGTCTTAATGCAGCAGCCGTGAGGTCCGGCAACTGGGTCAACAGCACCCGCAGCTCGTCCAAAGCGGCGTTGAGCCGTTCCTGTGGGTTCGGCCCGTGTAGCTCCACGTCCAGGCGAGCATCGCCGCCGTCGGCGGGACGTCTGACAGTCGCGGGAACCTCGACCGAGGTCGCCAGGACAGAACCCGCATCCTTCCAGCTCGCTTCGTCAACCCAACCGACGCCGCTCACCTGGCCATCTTCCCATCGTTCCAACGGCACCCTGCGCTCATCACCACGACCGCGCGGAACGCGGCATGTCCGCGCGTGACGGCGTACTGCGCGGACAGGTGGCTTGTCAGTTGCCGGCTCACGATGTCGAACGGCGTAGTCCCCAGGAGTGCGAGGCAGGGATGGAGAGCGCCGAGCTGATCGCGGCAGATGGGTGGATTGCCCAAGCAACTGTGAGGGAAGCGGACGCCTCCTCATCGGGCGGTGGCGGGTCTAGAGTCACGAGAGTGACTGCGACGTCGACTCCGCTGCCGATCCTGCCAACCACGCTGGTGGGCAGTTACGCCCAGCCGGATTGGCTGATCGACCGGGCCAAGCTCGCTGGGCGCTTCCCCCCGCGGGTGCGGGCGAAGGAGCTGTGGCGGGTCAAGGCGGAGTACCTCAAACAGGCGCAGGACGACGCCACGTTGCTGGCCATTCGCGCCCAGGAGCGGGCGGGACTCGACATCATCACCGATGGCGAGATGCGGCGCGAGTCGTACAGCAACCACTTCGCCACCGCCCTCGAGGGCATCGACATCGACAACCCCGGGTCGGCGCTCGATCGCAGTGGGCATCCCAACCCGGTGCCGCGGATCGCCGGCCCGATCGTGCGGCCGCACCCCATCGGCGTCCGCGACGTGGAGTTCCTGAAGGCGAACACCGACCACAGGGTCAAGATGACCGTGCCAGGTCCGTTCACGATGTCGCAGCAGGCACAGAACGACCACTACCCCGACCTCGCGTCGGCGGCTCTGGCGTACGCCGCCGCAGTCAACGCCGAGATCAAGGACCTGCATGCCGCCGGTGCCGACCTGGTCCAGATCGACGAGCCGTACATGCAGGCACGGCCCGAGGCGGCCCGCGAGTACGGCCTCGTAGCGCTCAACGCCGCGCTCGACGGCGTCGCCGGCACCACCGCCGTCCACATCTGCTTCGGGTACGCCGCGATCATCCACGAACGGCCCGAGGGATACTCGTTCCTCCCCGAGCTGGCCGGATGCTCGGCCGACCAGATCTCGATCGAGACCGCACAGTCGGGTCTCGATCTCGGCGTACTGAGGGACCTCAGCGAGAAGACCATCATCCTGGGCGTCATCGACCTGTCCGACCCCGAGGTCGAGTCCGCCGAGCTGGTCGCCGATCGGGTACGGCGTGCCTTCTCCTACACCTCCCCGGACCGGATCACCATCGCCACCGACTGCGGGATGAAGTACCTCCCCCGCGCGAGCGCAGAGGGAAAGATGCACGCCATGGCCGCCGCAGCGTCAATCCTGCGCACCGAGTTGTGACAGACCTGCGTGCGTGTGTCCGACGTCGAAGATCCTCTCGGTCTGACGTCAGGCCTCCGCTGATCGGCATGAGCGCGGATCGCGGCGTGTCCGGTCGTCGATGGACGTCTGACAGCAAGCCGAACAATCGGTCAATTCGTCGTTTCGACTCCAGTAGTGCTGTCGGCCACGTGACCGCCCTGAATCCAACAGACCATGTAGTCAGGTCCCTCTGCTGAGTACCGGTTGTCACGGTCGAGCCATTTCCACCTGGCGCGAACTACACGGCTACCAGTTGGTGGCTGGCGATCCGCTTCCACTGCTTCGGTCAGGCGGTCGTACTCGTCACTGACACCGCCGTGACCTGGATGCTCGCAGACCGTCGCATCGCCGTTCTCATAGCGATCGTTCCAGGCAACGAAGAGCTGCCATTGGCGCTGTTCGATCGCGAGGGCGCTCCTGGTCGCGGGCCAGATCGCGAACTCATCGTCATTGCGGCTGTAGCCGTTGACTGCCGCGAAGTAGTGGGGAACGCCATTGACATCCGCCAGGCCTCCACGAGGCCCGTCATACCAGTCGAGTTCAACGTAAACACGCTCGAAGCGGTCTTCAGCCGGCCCCGGCGCTGGGTCGTGTTCGCGCAGTGCTCCTCCTTCAGTCGGCTGCTTCTAATCTTGACCGCTCATGGGAGCTTGCCCGACAAGATCATCCGACCTTCCGCACATCGGTATGCGCGTGCGGTTGGGTTCAGTTCACGCAGAACTCGTTGCCGTATGGGTCTCTCATGACTGTCCAGGATTCGTCTGACTCGTCGTGGTGGGCGACGACGGTTGCGCCTAGGGCCGTGAGGCGCTGCACCTCGTTGTTGCGGTCGTCGGCCAGCAGATCGAGGTGGACACGGTTCTTCTCGTGCTTGGGTTCGGGGACTTGGATGAACAGCAGACGTGGTGCTCCGTCGGCCAGCAGTTTCACCCGCGCCGCGGTGCCCCAGTCGCCGTCGAGTTTCGCAGCGAGCGCGGTGGCCCACCAGCGGGCGACCGCGCCGGGTGGCACTTCACAATCGACCGTGACGTTCATCAGGGACAGACTCATGATGGTCAGTGTCCCGCAGGACTGTCCGCGACTGCATGGTGTGGTTGCCGGATCTCGGCAGATCCCGCAGACCGTGGCGGGCCAAGGGGATGGTCAGTCGTCGGGGAGGCCGTTGCGGAGTGTGGTGACGACGGGCCGCGGGGCGGTGTCGACGGCGAGCCGGAAGACGTCGGGGCGGTGGTAGTGGCCGACCGGGTCGAACATTCGCCGCGCCGAACGGACGTTGGCGAGATCCAGTTCGGCGACCAGGATGGTCTCGGCGTGCCGGGCGGGTCCGGCAAGGATCTCTCCGTTCGGGCCTACGATCACCGTGTTGCCGGGCTCGACCCAGTCAGGGTCGTCCGGATCGGTCCGCCACACCCGGTCCCGGTCGGGGAAGTCCGCCGGGATCTGGTCGACACGCAGGCACGGATTCGCGCCGATCACGTAGCAGCGGCCTTCTCGAGCGATATGGCGCATGGTCGCGATCCAGCCGTCACCTCGCGCCAGCGTCGGCGCCACCCACACGTCGACACCCTGCGAGTAGAGGTAGAACCGGGCCAGCGGCATGTAGTTCTCCCAGCAGATCAGCCCACCGATGCGCCCGAAGGGGGTCGGGTACGTCTCGAGCATCGAGCCGTCGCCCATTCCCCACACGGTGCGTTCCGAGCCGGTCGGCATCAGCTTTCGGTGCTTGCCGAGAAGGTTGCCGTTGGCATCGAAGTACAACAAGGTGTTGTAGATCGTGCTCCCGGTGGCCTCGCGTTCGTTGATCCCGATGACCAGATAGACCCCCGCCTGCCGAGCGGCTGCCCCGAGCCGGTCGGTGGCCTCGCTCGGTACGACCACGGCCTGGTCGGCCAGCATCGCGAACCACTGCTCGTCACCGTCCCAGATCGGCGGCCCGTCGATCCAGATCGGCGTACCGGGCACGAACGCCTCGGGGAACACGACGAGGTCGGCCGCCTGTACTGCGGGGTCGGTCAGCAACTCCTCCACCTTGGCAAGCGTCGCCTCGCGATCCATCAGCACGTATGCCGCCTGCACAGCCGCAACCGTCAACGTCGTCATCTGGCCCCCCTGCCTCGACGATACGCCCCACCCCGCACCTCACCCCCAACGATGACCTCCGCCCATCGGCAAGTTGGATCGGTCGAAAGCAACGGATCGCGGCAGATGAGGAAGTTGCTGTCAGCAGTTCTCCTGAACCATGAGCGTGACCTGGTGGCTCTGATCGCGGAAGTCGCCTAGTTCGAACTCGACATAGGCGGGCGCGTTCCCGGCAAAGAACTCTTCGACGCGGACGAGTAAGGCATCGCGCTCGGCGCCGCGCACCTCGGCCACAGTGAGCTCGTAGGCGCGCACGACGTGAACGTCTGGGCGCTTCATGAGCCGTCTGGCCTGCTTGGCATCCAGCGGGCCGCCTCGCATCCGCCAGACACTTCCGTCGAGGTCGACCCACGCGCGATCATCGACCGGCCGCGGCCACGTCCGCCAACCGCCGCTGGATTCCGGGACACCGTCGTCACGTGCGCTGATCCCATCGAACTGTCGCGACTTCTTCCGGCCCACGAGCCCATGATCACACTGCCGAGCTCGCACCGCTCCCCGCACACGGCCGTCCTGGACCTCTCACCAACATCGGCACGACCGCGCGGATCGCGGCAGTTCCGGACGTTCATGCAGGAGGCTGGATCCGGGGACGAAGGGGCTTAGGTTTAGTCCCGCGCGATTCCGTGGACGCGACCGCAGCAAGTTCACTCGCCGTGAGCCCCGTTCAGACGCGTTCCGGGCTGGAGATCTCGTCCACGTTCTCCGTGCAGGGTTGGCGGACTGGCTGAAGGCCGAGGGCTTCAAGCGGCTCGGTAGCAACAGTTGGATCCGGCCCGCGGGCGAGGTTCACCACATCGTCGTGGTGCAGTGTAGACAGAGCGGCTGGGATCCGCATGCGGGCAGTAGTTTCGTTGTTGAGTTCGAGCAATCCAGGGCGCCGTCGCGGGGAACTGGGTTCAGCCGCCAGCGTATCTGGGACCTTCTCGACGACCTGTCACGGCGCGAGGCGCTCAACATCAACAGCCAGGTCGCCCAGACGTTGCCCCCTCCGGACCAGCAGTTCTCGCGCGAACTGCCTGCGGATGTGCGCGATCACTACCTCCGCAAGTTCGCCGCGACCACGCAAACTATCGAGTCAGGCGATGTGTGGTTCGCCTACTACGACGGGACTGACGCGGCCGTCTGGGCCGATTTCCTAGCGCGAACAGTCGAATCGGCACTGCGTACCTTCGTGACCCAGCCGCCATTGTTCTTCGGCCACCGAGCGTCTCCTGGTGATGACTGAAACAGCCGCGCGCTCATCGGCTGCGTCCGTTGGCCGGCTCGCTCAGTTGGTCGCCAGACGTCTAGCCTGGCGCACATTTACTGACGGACATGTGTCGCGGATCTGTTGGAGGATGACAGGCCAGAGGATCAGCTGTCCTCCGTCGGGTGATGCGCGGCCCTCGGCCGCCAGGTGATCTGCGAAAGCGCGGATCGCGGCATGACAGGGCGGGTTGCCCTTGCAAAACCATTGGTGAACCGACTTGCGACGCTGATGTACTGATGTGCGACCGTGAGTCTGCCCCGTGTCGGAGGTAGTAGTTGTGACGAGCTATAACGCGCTTGCCGAGGTGTACGAGTGGCTCATCTCGGATGCAAAGCTGGCCCCGGCCGAGTTCGCTGCGTCGTTCGACGACGTCCTCAGTCTCCTGCCGCCGAACGCTCACGTCCTCGATTGTTCGTGCGGAACCGGACAGTTGGCGGTCGGCCTCGCCGGTCTTGGCATGCAGGTGGTCGCGACTGACGCCAGCGAAGAGATGGTTCGTCGGACTGCGGAGTTGTCCGAGGAATTCAGGGCACCTGTCCGGACAATGCGGGCGGACTGGCAAGAGTTGCCCGACCATTTCGATGACGACACCTTCGACATGGTGTTCTGCGTTGGCAACTCGCTGCACCATGCCGAGGGCGCGAGAGGCAGGGTTGCTGCTCTGGAGTCGATGTCACGGCTTCTGCGCCCTGGCGGGCGCTTGGTACTCACCTCCCGCACCTGGGAACTCGTGAGGGCCAGAGGCTCCCGGCTGGACATCAGTGACCGTCTTGTCCGCCGGAACGGTCACAATGCCGTCGTGGTCTACCGCTGGGAGATTGCGTCGCATTGGGAGGAGGAGCACCACATCGAGATTGCGGTCGCGCAAGTTGATGCGGCTGGGGCGGTTCTTGTCCGCTCGGAACTGCTGTCGTGCTGGCCCTACCGATACGACGAACTCGCAGCCGAGTTGCACCAGGTCGGACTCCGGACGGAAAGGAGCACGTACAACCCTGAGGCCGAGAACTACATGGTGATGGCGAGCAAGGTATAGACAACGGCCTCACAGTCCCTGGCCGGACCGCGCGGTTGCTCGCAGGAGGCTTGCGCCCTCTCATCGGCAGATCCGTGCGTTGGGGGGCTTCATAGGTGGGGCGGGTATGACCTGCCTCGTAGGTGAACTGTCGGGGCTGGGCGTTAGCGTGCCGGGGGTGCCGTACTATCCGCCGCCGGCTCGGCCGCTTGGGCCGGATGCTGAGGGGCAATGGGTCCGTCGTTGGACGTCACCGGAGTGGACGCGGACCGCGGATGCTTGGGTTGGTTGTCGGCTTGCCGAGCAGGGGCGCCGGATCAGTGGTGAGGCGGTGACCTATCGGGCGCGATTCTGGTCCGTGGTGCGGTGCTATCCGTCCGTCGAGGGACTGGTGTGGTTCAAGGAGAACAACCCTGGCCATCGATTCGAGGCCGGTATGGTCGCCGCGCTGGCCCGGCTCGCGCCCGAGGATGTGATCGTGCCGATCGCAGTCGATCGTGAACGCAGTTGGATGCTCACGGACGATCAGGGAACGACGCTCACGCATCCCGACGTCCGTCATCAGCCGACGCGCCGCATCGTCGTCCGCGCGCTCGCCCGCCTTCAGTGCGCCCTCCTCGGCCGTCTCAACATGGCCGAGCACCCCGGGATCATCGAGCTTCCACCGAGCGCGGCCGGTGACCGAGTGCGCGCCGTCGCCGAGGACTGGGCGTCGCTGCCGCCCGGACATCCGCTGCGGCCCGAGCCGGACATGCTGAAACGAGCTGAGGTCGCCGCTGAGGTATTGGATCGACGTACTGCGTCCCTCAGCGGCATCGTTCCGCTCGACCTGGAGCTCAACGATGTGTACCCCGCGAACATCTTCGCCGACCGCTCGACCGGCGCACTCAGGCCGCGGTTCTTCGACTTCGGCAACGCGATCTGGGGTCATCCGTTCGTCTCGCTGCACGGCTTCCTCGACTCAGTGGAGGAATGGACCGGTGCGCCCTTGTCTCACGCAGACCGCGACGAGCTGCTCGACGTCTATCTGACGGTTTGGCGTGATCACCTCGACGCCGACCCACGGTTGCTGCGTGACGACCTCGCCGCCACCGAGGCGCTGGTCGGTGTGCACCGGCTCGTGTCGTGGTTGCGCCTTGTTCCGTACGCCGATCCGATCGAGATCCGGACCCGGGCCGAGATACCACGGCAGTATCTGGCCAGGGTCGCCGAGCAGGCCAGTTCGGCCTAGTTGGCTCGTCGGGGGGAGAATCACCGTGTGAAGAAGGCACAGGCCGAACCCGTGGTCGCGCGCAACCGCAAGGCTGCCCACGACTACCACCTGGGCGAGTCCTGGGAGGCGGGGATTGTGCTCCAGGGCCCGGAGGTCAAGGCGCTTCGAGCTGGGCGGGCGTCCCTGGTCGGTGGCTTCGCCCAGGTCGAGGAGCGGGAGATCTGGTTGCACGGTGTGCACATCCCGCAGTACTCGCAGGCCCGCTGGTTCAACGGCGGCTCCCGCCGCAAGCGGAAGCTGCTGCTGCATCGTGCCCAGATCGACAAGATCGAGCGCAAGGTCAACGAGGGCGGTCTGACGATCGTCCCGGTGACCCTCTACTTCAAGGACGGTCGCGCGAAGGTGGAGATCGCCCTCGCCCGCGGCAAGAAGACGTGGGACAAGCGGCACGCACTCGCCGAGCGCGAGGCGACCCGGGAGGTCGAGCGTGCCGTCAGCCGCCGCCTGAAGGGCCGCCCGGCTTGACCAGCCGCGCGTACGACGACACCCACTCAGCTGATGTGCCCTGGTAGGCGGCGAGCCAGACACACAAAGCCCAGGTCCGAGAGGTCAGCCTGAGCCTCCGATCCGCACGCTCGGAGGGATTCCGAACCCCAACCTTCTGATCCGTAGTCGACTTCGGACCGTCGACCACCGTCTGCCGGATCCGATGGCGGGCCGCCCAACCCCGGCCGACCGTCCATCGGCGTCCGGCCAACTAGCTCCTTCCGAGCGCATCAGGCAAGATGGCTCGGCTCGCAGGGCAACCACGAAGGGTCGAGAACGTTGGACTATCGAGAGTTGCTCCGCACCGTGCGACTTCGGCCGGGTATGGTCTTCGGGCGGTCGGAGCTGACCTATGACCAGCTTGTCTGCTTCGTCACCGGCTTGGGGTTTGGACGACCGGAACTCCTCGCGGGTTTCCGGGAGTTTCTGGTCCTGAAGCTGAATGACGGCAGCAACTTCGTGTGGTCGGCCCTGGTGACGCGGCTCGTGGTACCGCAGGCCGGTCGCCCGCTCAGTCCAGCGGATGACCGAGCTGCTTTGGACGGCCTGTTCGATCTCCTGGATGAGTTCCTGGCAGAGACGACCGCGATGGGCTCGCGCTCGATCGAGCGCGAGTACTTCCTCTGGCTGCAGCAGCAGAGCTGGTACAACTTGGACCTGGAGAGATTCCACAGCAGTCCGGCCCCACAGATGGTCGGGTTGGACGAGGCCGCAGAGCGGCTCGGCGTGGAGCGTTCCGCACTCTTCGATTTGATGGCGTCCCGGAGGCTGCGATCATTCCGTGCCGGTGCCGAACTCCTGTTCACTGAGCACGACATCTCCGAGCTCGAAAGTCAGATCGATTCCACGGGAACCGCTGCACCCAGCTCGTAAGGACGAGGACTGACGCCAGGACTCGGACGGTGCCGGGTGGCGCTGCGAACAGGCATTCTCGGTCCGTCACCCCACGCCCGTGATCTATAAGAGGTCAGCCCGGCAGGTTGTGGGTGGGAACGCTTGGTCTCTCCGTCGGTTGATGCGCGACGCTCATCCGCCTGGTGATCTGCGGCGTGCGGAAGCGCGGATCGCGGTATGAGGGTGGGTTCGCGCCTAGTGTGTCGGCATGGTCGCCCCGATTCCGATCTCAGTGGCTGTGCTTGTGCGCGATGGTCTCGTGCTCCTGGTGCATCGCCATCCATCGCGTCGGTGGTATCCCGACAGCTGGAGCTTCTCCGCCGGCGGGCATGTCGAGGCGGGCGAGTTGCCTCACCAGGCCGTCAGTCGGGAATGCCTCGAAGAACTCGGTATCCACGTCCACGAACCTCTGCCCATCCCAATGACGGTCAGTGACCCCACCCTCGTCGTGCATGCGTTCCTCGTCACGCGCTGGGACGGGGAACCTGTCAACGCCGCGCCCGAGGAGCACGACGATCTTCGCTGGTTCCGGCCCAGCGATCTCGCAGACTTGAAGATGGCCCACCCGGAGAGCCTGTCGAGCATCCTGAGCGCCGTCCAGGTCGCAACCGGTTAGCCGTTACGAACCCCACGCTCATCGGCTGCCGCGTGCCACGCACAGAGCATGGGCACTGCTCGCTGAGACAGGGTTCACGAGAAACGGGGTCGGGTCAGCGAAAGACTGTGGTCCACCGCGCCAGCGGAGCACCACCTTCATTCCGGCCGCAGCACGGGCGGCCCACCAGGCCGCGCCGAGACCGTGGGACTCCCACGCAGAACGGCGGCCGAAGCCGGCGTACCCGCCACCGGACCAGCGCGCGTCGCTCAGCCGTACTGCGTCTCAGGAGCGCCGAAGCGATCGATTCTCATGCCGCGCTTGACGGACGAAGCCGCCCCACCCACAGCTCTCCATCGACGCTCGGGTAGCCGGGCTCCGACGGTTGTCCGTCGGGCCCGGCCTGACGTCTTCAGCCCAGGGAGAGCAGCCGTTCCTCCAGGAGTGGCCCGGCCTGGTCGATGGTCTCGCCCAGATCGAGCCAGGACTGCTCACGCGCCGCCGGTTCGTCCATCCTGGCCACGGCCAGACTGAACACGCCCGTCAGCACGTCCCGCCGCCCATCCGGCCGCACCACCGACAGCCCGAACTCCACGGCAAGACCGGCCCGAACCACCTGCGCCTTGCCCGGATCATCCGCCAGCGGCTTACCACCTGTGAGGAACTTCGGCTCCTTGGTGATCTTCAACCACTCGACCTTGGCCCCCTCGACCTGCTGCGCCAGCAACTCCTCGATCCCGTCGCGCACCGCTCGCCCGGGCTGATCTCCCAGCCAGCCGAGCCAATGATCTGCCTTGGTGAGCAACTCGAGGTCGTCCCGCGGGGCGTCCATGCTGCTTGTTGGGTACGAACTCACCGGTGATCTGCCCCGACTCGTCGACCCGCCAACCCCCGCGAATCGCCTCCGGCGGCACGTAGCCGTTCGGATCGTCGACCCAGTCCCCATCGATCTCGTAAACCCACCCACCCGGATTCCGAGCCGCCTCAGCCACCAGCCCGTCAGGCGGTCTACGCCGCCGCTTGAACATGCTCACCCGACGAAGTCTCCCCCACGGCGGCCGACTCACTCTCCAGAGCCAGTTCCGGCAGGCGTGGCGCGCTTCCGTTAGGGCACACGGAGGGCACACCAATCCACGTGCGGCGGTCCACGCAATAGGCTGCGCCCGTGGCAACGGATGACGCCAGGCAAGCGCTCGCTGATCAGATGCTGGATCTGCCCACACCAGAGCTGGTTGACATCCTCCGTCGAGTTCTGCCAGGCCGGGCCAGTTCGCACAACGGATTGGCATCGTGCCTCGTACTTGCGGAGGTCACCCGGGTAGAGGGCCAGCGCCTTGGGCAGGATGGTGCGAACGTCGCCGTTGTTGCGTGGCCCGATCGGGACTACTACGACGGTGCGTTCGGGCCAGAGCCTGAGCTGTGGGAGCAAGGCACGTGTACGGGCTGCGGACTCGACGTCGTGTCCAGCGCCAAGCGAGCCGTGTGTCCGGTTTGTGCGACCCGCTGCCAGCTCACCTAGCTTCGGTCAACTCCGTTGACAACAGCACCTGCAGCGGGGCGCCGCAGACCGGCTTGGATTCCTGTTCGAGCACGGCGACAAGTGACGTGGGGTCAGCCGAGGGGGCAAGTCGCAATCCAGACATGCGAAACCCCAGGTCGTCCATCTTGTGACCTGGGGTTTCGGTTGCGCGCTCGGAGGGATTCGAACCCCAACCTTCTGATCCGTAGTCGAGTTCGAGGCGTCCATCCTTGACCACAGCACGCCTGAGGGCACCCGCCGATCTGGCGGATTGTCCAGGGTTGTCCGGCCCGATCCGTGGCCGCTGTTAGCAAGCCCGTTAGCAAGGCGCTGACGAGCTACTCATTGCGAGTCCGTTCCCGCCGAGCCCAGACCACACGACGACCGCCGACCGTGAGCGGTGATCGTGCTCAGCGGCCGGGGGTCGTTGACGACTGTCCGGGGCAGTTCGGGGCACCTCGGGGGCACCGCGCTCTAGGGCTGGTGGCCAAGGATTGGGATCTCACCATCTATATTCGCGACCATGATCAAGCCCTCCGGAAGCGGCTGGTTGAGCCAACAAACGTGCCGAGACTGGCTCACCGGTGCCTCCGTCTTTGGGGTATTCGAGGACGATCCGGACTGGCAGGCATGGGCAGCAGCGTTGCCGGACGATTTAGAACCCTGGATGTGGGTTGAGGATCGAGAGAGTGTTCAGCTCTACCACCGTCGTGGACGCGAGGGGATCACGATCTCTATTGCTCTGCCAGCAACAGATTTCACCGGTGACCTGTCCACGGCCGAGATCTGCCACGCAGCAATAGATCGGCTCTACCGGCACGTTGCCAGTCGTCGGAAATGGCCGCAGCCACCGCCAGCGCCTCCGCTCAAACCTCGGAGGTAACCTGCTGATCTCCCGCCTACGGACGCTTACAGGCGTACCCCGCGCAGTTGCGTCTTCGCGTCTGCCGTTCAGCCCACGCGTAGCGCGATCAGGAGACGCCAGAGGGGCCAAGATGGAGCGCCCCGCTGGACGAACGATCTTGGCCCCTCTGGCGTCTCCTGATAGGTCCTGACTGGGCTGAGCGGCAGACGGGAAGACCCACCCCGGCCCCACTCCGAACAGCCGGCCAAATCGGCCCCGTCATCCCGGAGTCGTGAGGCCCCCGCCGGAGGCGAATGCTGTTGCTCAGGAAAGACACCGAGAGCGGGCGCGGGCGGTGAACGGCCGGAGGCCGCATGCGCACGTCCGCGCCGCGCGCCGAAGGCGCGCCTTGATCCATAAGAGCCAAATTCGGCAAGAGGGATCGGCGGGAGTGTGTCCTCCGTCGACTGATGTGCGACACCCGTCCGCCAGGTGATCTGCGACAGTGGCTGGTTCGGCCAGTCTGGGTCTGGCGTCTCCGTGGGGC